>JAFGSF010000022.1 GCA_016934745.1 Candidatus Aminicenantota bacterium
GCTTGATAAATTTTTTGGGCAAAAAACTTTTACCAATTACCCTTTAGGAGGTCAACTTTTTTAAAAGCTATTTTGGACAGATGTGGTGTTAGTGTAAGTGTTAGTGTTAGAAGCTGCAATATTCATTCCGCGAAAATTCTTCCAATTGCTCGTTGCTAACACTATCTCTTCTAATTACAGATTAATTGGTTTATAATGGCCCGATGAGTACTGTTGCCATTATCCTGGCCGGCGGTTCGGGCGCACGCTTTCAGGGGCCGTTGCCCAAGCAGTTCCTCACGCTCGCCGGCCGGCCCCTGCTGGCCATTTGCCTGGAACGTTTCCAGGAACATCCGGGCATTGACGGCATGCTCCTGGTCTGTCCGGCCGCCCATTTGGACTTGGCCGAGAAAACCGTCCAGGCAGGCAATTTTTCCAAGGTGAAAAAAGTCCTTGCCGGCGGCAGAACCCGTCAGGAATCATCGTTTAACGGGGTTGGCGCCGTGGCCCCAGAAATAGAAAACATCCTCATTCATGATGCCGCCCGGGCCCTGGTGTCCGGGGAGGTCATCAGCCGGGTGCTGGAAAAACTTGTCGGCGAAAAGGCGGTCATGGCTTCCCTGCCCGCCGCCGATACTATCGTGCGCATCGATGAGGCGGCCCAGGTCACCGCCGTTCTCGATCGCGCCAAACTGGAGCTGGCCCAGACCCCGCAGGGTTTCAGGTTGGAGCTGATGCGCCAGGCCCACGACCTGGCCGCTGCCGAAGGATTTACGGACGCCAGTGACGATTGCTCGCTGGTGCTGCGTTACGGCCTGGCGCCGGTGGTTACGGTTGCCGGCGATCCGGGGAATATCAAGATCACGTACGCGCAGGATCTGGCCATCGCCAAGGCGATATTAAAGAATGGTAACAAGTGAACAGTGATTAGTGATGAGTGATTAGAAAGAGCAAGATGTTATTTTTTCTTGTCTAATCACTATTCACTATTCACTGATCACTAAGGCTAGGAATAGAAAACGATCCTGAACAACGCTCCGCTTTTACTCTCAAGCAATTGGATGTCGCCATTCAAGGCGCTGACCAGTTTTTTGACCGTAGCCAATCCCATGCCGGTACCCTTGTCGCGGCCGCTGAAAAAAGGCAGCCATATCTTTTCGCGCATAGCCGGGGCAATACCCGGCCCGTCATCGCCGATGGTAATGACCGTATTTTCAGCGTGGGAGTATGTTGCCTGCAGGTGTTTGGCCCCGGCCTGGTTGGCGTTAAGCGCCAGGTTTGAAAAAATTACATTTAAAAGCAGCGGATCGCTTTGAATGAGCAGGTCTTTTTCCGGGAGGTCGACGGCCAGGTTATGGGCGGCAGCTCCGGCAGTGATCAGCGGGCCGAGTGCGGTTTCCACCCGTTTGATTTTTTCCACTGGACGGGCAAATTGTAAAAAACTCTCCATCATGGCGCTCAGGAAATGGATTTCCCGGCTGATCTTGGCGGTTTTATCCGGTTCGGCGCGAATGGCCTTGCTATAACCCAGCATGACCCCCAGGGAGTTGCGGATTTCATGGGCCAGCGATGCGGCCATTTCACCGAGCATCATCAGGTTGGCGTTCAAACGCTGAATTTTTTCCTTTTTCCTTTCCTTGCTGACATCACGGATCACGATGAGGCGGCCGTCGGCTGCGATCGGTACCACATCGGTAAAAAATATGCGCCCGGAACTTTCGATCTCTTGCGAGCTCTTTTTTTGCGCCGCGTTGATAAAGGCTAAAAGCTCCGGCTGGTCGAGCAGTACTTCGTTCAGCCTATTGTTTTTCGCCGCGGCGAAACTGTGCCCGAAATACTTTTGGGCCGCGGGGTTGAATATCTCGATTTTGCCATTGACATCGGTGAAAATAACGGCCAGGTGAATCGTGTTGATAATGCTTTTATTCAATGCTGCGATTTTTAACGATGCCAGGTTCTGCTCGGCGACCTGGTTCTTCAATTCGAGTTCTGAATTTTTTATTTCCAGCAGGTAATCCTGGAGCGGGGATATGCTTTCAGCGTTTTGGAGCGGACTTTTTTTACGCAATAAAAAAACCAGGTATAGGCCGCAGGCGAAAATAAAAATACCCAGGGCGATGGTCACCCCGGATAGAATTTTAATCAGTGAGCGGAAAATCTCCAACTGGGTGGAGACAATGGTTTTTTTAAAGAGCAGACTCCTGCCACTGTCGATTTGTTTTTTCAACAGCAGCACCTGATTTTTTCCGGATGGCTCGAATTGCCGTGAATTGGCGCCCGGTTGGGCGGGCAGGATTTGATCAAAATAAACGGCCTGGTCGGTCAGCGGCAAGCTGAGCCTGGTTTTCATGACAACCAACTCGGCCCGCAGGTCGCTGTCGGCAATGATGGCGGTGGTTTCGCTTCGTTCCAGGTTCTTGAAAAGAGAATACATGTTTTCGAAGATGAACAAGGCACCGATTTGGATGACCAGGATCAGGATAATAAAGCTTTTTTTCATTTTAGCAGCCAAAGCGTTCCCAACCAGGCCAAAATGTCATTGCCCCAAAAAAGAGACACATAGCTGCCCAGGCTTAAAAAAGGTCCGAAAGGCAAGGCAAACTTGAGGTTCTTTTTTTTGAAAACCATGAAAAAAAGGCCGACGAGAAGTCCGCTGAATGAAGCCAGAAAGATCGCCACGACCAGTCGTTGCAAGCCCAGGAAAAGGCCCATCAATAAAACCATTTTGACATCACCGAAGCCCAGGCCCTCGATTTTCCTGACTTTGAGGTAAAAATAGAAAAACCCCGAAAAGACCAATGCGGCTCCCAGGCCGCTGAGCACGGCATCCAGTTGGCTGACGGCGGGGTTGAAAAAAGAATAGGTGAAAAACAGGGCGGAGCCGCCCAGAGTCAGCTCATCGGGCAGGATCATGTGTTTCAAATCGATGACAGCCAGCGTAATCAGCAGGCTTATGAACACAACGCTAAAAATAGCGGTTGTTGACAGGCCGAAAAACTGCCATGTCAGCCAGAAACTGAAAGCGCAAAAGCCTTCAACCAAGGGGTATTGAATGGAAATTGGGCTGCGGCAGGAATGGCAGCGGCCCCTTAAAAAAAGATAACTGCACACGGGGATGTTATAGTAAAAAGGGATATTGGCCCGGCAGTGCGGGCAATGCGATGGAGGAAAGACCACGTTTTCCCCGAGCGGCAAACGGTGGATGACCACGTTCAGGAAGCTGCCGATGATTAATCCGAAAACGACGACTAGCGCTGCTTCCATTTAAACAACCGCTGGGCTTTGACCGTGCCTAGATTGGGGTCATAAATGTAATCCTTCCCAGAAAAATCCAGGGGAATCTCCCGCACCGTGGAGCGGCTGACCAATTCGGCCAAATTGACCGGAAAGCGCCGGAACCGGGTCCGGAAACTGTCAATCGCCTGCCTGATAACCGGCAGATCGAGCTCGGCCTTGATCTGGTACAGGTGGTTGAAAGCGGCATCTTTTTCGACACGGTTGGCCGCCTGCCGGTAGATATCCAGCCACATGCGGTACGCGACTCGCGGGTCATCATGCAGATAGACCATGTGGGCCTTCATGCGTTTCACGAAAGACGGCGCATTGGGCTTGGCGGCGGCCCGGGTGTAATATTCTTTTGCCTTTTCATAATTTTTCAGGTACTTGTAGCAGTAGTACCCGGCTTCATGGTCAAAAAACCATTCATCCTTAATCTGGCGTGAGCCTTTTTCAAGCAAACGCAGGGCCATGGGGATATCCTGGGCTTCAAACACCATGATCAACGCGCCGATGATATAGGGTTCTTTGTAAAGCGGCGTAATATCGGTTATGGTGTCATAAACTCTTTCCAGGTAATCGAACCGATTGACCAGGTTGTAGGTGGAATAGAACTGGATCGACCAGATGAACAGCATATCGGCGGCGAAATTCTGGAATCCAAAAGAAAGAATGCGCAGCGATTGGCCGCTGGGCAGCGATACAAAAACGCTGCGGTCTCCGAAATAATCGATGGTGGCATCATAGCGGTTTTGGAAAAAAGCCGCCAGCAACAGCAAGCACATGAAAGCAACGGCCGGCAATTTGCCTTTCATCAAATGAATTCCCTTCTGCGAAAGATCATGACAGTCACGGTCAACAGGGCCAGGATATAAACCAGGGCATACAGGACTGAAAATAAAATGGTCGTGGCCTGCAACGGCAGATCGAGCACTACGTCGTTCTTGATATTGAATTTGTCAAGATTGGGCATAATGTAGTAGAGGAACTGGGCGAATTTTATCCACAACTTGGATTGCAAAAGCATTTTGAATTCGTTGAAGGTCCACATGATGTGTCCGATCAAGTACAGCGACACGGTGAAGATGAAGGAAAGAATTGGAGTGCTGAAAGAGGAGAAGAGCAGGGAGATGGCCACGATAATCAACAGCTCGAGATACAACATGAAGAAGTACAACAGGATTTTCAAGTCAAATCCGCCGCCGACCAGAAAAACCAGGAGGAAAAAAATAACTGCCATGGCCGCCAGGGCCAGGAGCATGGTCAGGGCCAACCCGAAAAATTTTCCGATAATGAAATGGCCGCGTGTGACCGGTTTGCTCAATATGTTGAAAATGGTCTTTTTTTCAACTTCCTTGTAAACCAGGTTGATGCCGGTAAAAATGGCAATCAGCACGCAAAAGAAATTAATCGCCGCCAGCCCCGTGTCCTTCAGCACTTTCATGGCGTCACCCAGGGTTAAAAAGCTGATCAGTTTGGAGCTGAGAGCGAAAAGGATGCCGAAAAAAATCAACAGATAAAACATTTTATTGCGGGCCGATTCCTTGAAGGTGTTCAGTATCAGTCCCTTGATGTTTATTTTCATTGGACTTCCCCAATTTCATTTAAAAAAATGTCTTCCAGGGTTTTTTTGACCGGATTGACGGCAATGACCAGGCCGTTGTTGTGGATGATCGATTCCACCACCAGGTTGATTTCAGCTTCGTTGTCCAGGGTGATGATATACTGGTTGTCGCGGCGGACGAAATTCGGATGAATCAGGGCCAGTTGTTTCTCGCTGATCTGAGAACAGACGATTTCATGGCAACGGGTACTGCCCGCGATCAGTTCCGACAGTTTGCCCTGGCGGCTGATTTTCCCATTGATGATAATGCCGACCCGGTCGACCATCATTTCCATGTCCTGCAGGATATGGCTGGAGAAAAAGATGGTTTTCCCCTGCTCCTTAAGGTTGAGAATCAGGTCGCGGAATTCCTTGCGGCCGATGGGATCCAATCCGGAAAACGGTTCGTCAAGGATCAGGAAATCGGGGTCCTGGATCAGCGCCTGGGCCATGCCCAGCCTTTGGGTCATGCCCTTGGAGAATTTGCGCAGCTTGAGGCGCTCAAAACCGGCCAGGCCGACCTGCTGGATGAGCCGGTCGATCCTTTCGCGGGCAGCGGCGGCCGGGATGGAGTACAGTGACGCCGAAAAATTGAGCAGTTCGTTGGCGTTGAGATAATCATAGAAATAAGGATTTTCTGGCAAAAAACCGATTGGACGGCGGGCATCGATGGTGTCGGCCGGCCGGCCGTTGATCAGGATTTCTCCCTCGTCGGGGAAAAGCAGGCCCATGATGCATTTGATGGTGGTGGTTTTTCCCGCGCCGTTGGGTCCCAGAAAACCGTAAATCTCGCCCGCTTCCACACTGATGTCGATGCCTTTAAGGATGCGGTACTTTTTAATCAGGAAATTGGAATGAAAAGTTTTTTTTAAATTCGTAATCTCCAATATTCTCATTTTTCCTGGCCTTTTTTTTTTGATGAAAAAATTATTTTATGAAATAGACAAATAAAAGTCAAGGCCGCCATCAGCGGTTCAGATCGTATATTGAGATATTCAAAACTGATGCATAACTGACCCAGAAAAAATAGGGCAGGAGCAACAGCGCGGCCGGGCGGTATATTTTAAAAAAGAGGAAGATCGTCGGTATAATCGTCAGCCACAAGGATGCAATGACGATCATTCCGAGCAGGGGAGATCGAAGTCCGAAAAAGACAGGCGCCCACAAAGCGTTCAGCAGCAACTGCAAAAGAAAAATTGCCAGCGCCATCCGCACTCCGGCCGTAGACCAGCCCTTCTGCCAGATCAGGTATGCTGCCGCAGCCATCAACAGGTAGAGGCTGATCCAGGCCGGACCAAAAAGCCAGTTGGGCGGAGTAAAAGATGGTTTTTGCAATCCGGCGTACCAGGCAGGAATGGCCTGCCTGGTGAAAATGGAGCCTATAAATCCAGCTAACTGGCAGGCTGTGACGCAAATCAACAGCCGCAGCCAGTTCATTTCGCTGCGCTGGCAGCCGGGGCTTCAATGCCGATAAGTTCCACGTCGAATATCAGGGTGGCGTTGGGTCCAATGACCTGGCCGGCGCCACTTTCCCCGTAGGCCAGACTAGCGGGAAGGAATATCTGCCACTTGGAACCGACCTTCATCATCTGCAGGGCTTCGGTCCAGCCTTTGATCACGCCATTGAGCGGGAAAACGGCCGGCTGGTTGCGCTTGTAGGAGCTGTCGAACTCCGTGCCGTCAAGCAGGGTGCCACGATAGTGGACCTTGACCGTATCGGTGGCTTTAGGAGACGGGCCCGTGCCGGTGCTGATCACCTTGTACTGCAGGCCGCTGGCCGTCACCCTGATGCCGGGTTTCTTGGCGTTTTCGGCAAGAAAGGTCGTTTCCTTGGCCTTATTGGTCTCGGCCTGGCCTTTCCTTTTTTCCTGTTCAGCTTTCATCATATCCTGCTGGAACTGGGTCATGACTTTCTGGATTTCTTCGCTGGTGAGCAGGGGTGGGTGGCCGCCCTGGGCATGGCGCAATCCCTGGATCAGGATGTCCATATCCAGATCCATGGCCCGTTCCTTGAAATTCTTGCCGATGTCCAGGCCGATGGCATAACTGACTTTCTTTTTCTGATTGTTTAAATCTTCAGCCTTGAGTGGTTTGTCGGCCGATGTATTGGCGGCCTTGCCGCAGGCGCCAAAAACCATCAGCAATACTGTGAACATGAGAATATGAATTTTTTTCATGGTCGACTCCTTGATTTATACTAGGCCAATATACCAGAATAGCATCTGGAACACAACGGGGAGACGCTCAATACCTCAATTTTTCCAACAGGTACTCCAGGTAGCGCGACTTCATCTGCCGGCTGGCCATGGCTTGCTTGAGGGGCGGCAGCCGCAGGATGACCCCGAGGATGGCAGCCATGGCCCGGTGGTTCCAATGGGCCTGGACGTCGAAGATCAGGTTCTGCAGCTTGCCCCTTTCAATGGCCATGACCACAGCGCGGTGGGTGGAGTCCAGGGGAGTGATGACCCTTTGGGGACGGGAAGCCAATGCAATGCAGGTTTGCGGGCAGGCCGCCACGCAAACGGCACAGCCGAGGCATAAATCGTTGAGCAGCCTGGCGACTTTTCTTTTCGGCAGCTTGGGATCATTGGCCGTGACCAGGGCCATGGCTTCCACCGGGCAGGCATCGACGCACCGACCGCAGCCGCTGCAGGCCGTTTCATCGATCACGGCGATGAAGTTGCTGGTATGAACCGGGTGCAGAAAGCCGAAACGGCGGGCGGCGATCATGGCCTCACAACAGCAGCCGCAGCAGTTGCAGATGAAGTTGACCGATCGGCGCACATTCTCGCCGAATTGCACCAGGTTTTGGCCCCGGGCCTTCTGCAGCAGGTCTAGGCACTCGGCTACATCGATACGGCGGGCAATGCCGTGACGGGCGAGGGCGGCGGCCGTATTGTTGAAGGTCAGGCAGATGTCCTGATCGGCGCTACAGGCCCGGCCGACGTGTTCCATCTTGTGCCGGCAGTAGCATATGCCCACGCTGATATGATGGGACGTTTTGGCGATTTCCGAGGCACGCTCATAATCCAGGACATGTAACGAATTTTCCGGGCTTAAGGCGGTTTCGTGAACGAAGACACGGCCCAGCTGGGTTTCGCCATCACAGAAAAGCTGCTTGATGAATTCCTCCTCGACATTGAGGTATTGGTAAAAAAGCTCGGCCAGTAATTTTTGATCAATGTCTGTTCTCAGACGCATCATGGAAAATTCGAAAAAACCGGCCATGGGGGGCGGCAGGAAGTATACGGACATGCCGTTTTCACGCTGGGAATCCACCAGCACACCGCGCCCGGCCAGTTTGTCCAGTATTTTTTTGGCTTCGGCATCAGTTTTTTGCCACAAGCGGGCCGCTTTTTTGGTTGTGAAAGGCTTAATGGGCAAGCGGGCGACCAGGTCGGCTTCGGTCTCGGAAAACAGCAACTCCAGTATCCGGAAAAGTGTCTTGGCTGGAGGCGCTCCCTGCGGGTAACGGTTGATGCGCTCGGACAGTTTTTTGTAAGCCGGGCGGACGGTCAGATGGGCCATGGTGCTGCCCCGCCCATGACGGTCAAAGAAAATGCCCGTTGCCAGACTGGCCGGTCAACTGAATTTTTCCCTTCAGTGTTCATGATTACAGGCAACAATTTTAATCAACTTTTCTCACACTGTCAAAATCATGGCTCTTCAATGAGGCAGGTACGCGACTCGATCGCCGCCGCCGTCGCCGTTTTGCCCATTTTTTTCACATCCAGGAATTTGCATATCCTGCCGTCCACCAATTCATAAATATAATCGGCCCGCAGAGCGACATCGCGGTCGTGGGTGACCATGACCATGGTGACATTGTTTTCCCGGTTCAGTTCGGCCATCAGGTCGAGCACGGCATGGCCGCTTTCACGGTCCAGATTGCCGGTCGGTTCATCGGCGAAAATCAGTTTCGGCCTGTTGATCAGCGCCCGGGCGATGGACACGCGCTGCTGCTGGCCTCCGGAAAGTTCCGCAATGTACTTATTTTTCAGTTTCTCGATGCCGATGTGTTCCATGATGCGCAGAGCTTCCCGGCCGGTTTCAGGCGCCGGTCTTCCCCCGCGTATCCAGCAGGGCAGAAGAATATTCTCGTATGCGGTATATTCGGGCAGCAGATAATGGAACTGGAAGATGAAGCCGATGTGGGCGTTGCGGAAACCGGCCAGGTCATTGACATTTTGGGCGCTGATGAGCCTGCCGTCAAAATCGATTTCGCCCGAAGTCTGCGGGTCCAGCAGACCCAGGCAATTGAGCAGGGTGCTTTTCCCGGAACCGGACGGTCCGATCAGGGCGGTAAAGCTGCCCCTGAGAATTTGGAGGTCGAGGTCGAACAGGACCGGTGTATCGACCTTGCCGAAATAGGTCTTGTTCAGTTTGCTGGTCTTGAGAATGACGTCAGCCATTGCGGATCACCTCGATGGGCGAGAGTTTTGCCGCCCGCCTGGCCGGGATGGTGGAAGCGATGACCGAAGCCAGCAGGGCGAGAATGATTGGGGTCAGCAGCGTCCTGGCATTTATCTCCAAGCCAAAAGTGACTTCGGTTCCAGAAATAAAGCCGTATGCCAGTAGCAAACCGAAGGCCATGCCGAGAAGGGAGCCTGCGCTGCCCAGCAAGAATCCCTGGATGACGAATATTTTCGATGCACTGCGATTGGTCGTGCCCATGGCCTTGAGGATGCCCAGCTGCCGCTGCTTTTGCACCGCGGCAATGGCCAGGACGCTGGCGATGCCCAGAGAAATGCTGATGATGACAAAGAATTGGATGGTTATGGAAGATGAACTTTGCGAACGCAATGCGGTCAACAGTTCGCGGTTCTTTTCCTGCCACGATTCTATTTTCACCCTTTCGTAGCGCCGGCCGTATTCGCGGGCGATCTTTTCGGCGCGGAACACGTCCGCGACCTGAACTTCGATGACCGATACCCCCTCGATGGTGAAAAAGCTGCGCACCCTGTCCATGGACATGACCACCAGTTCGTTGCCGGCCGCGGCCCCAAGATCGAAAATACCGCCGACCCGCAAAAAAACCTGGTCGCCCCGGTCGTTGCGCAGATAGAACTTATCACCGATCGCCAGCGTCAGCCGGTCGGCGATGCTTTTGCCCAACAGCGCAGAATCGGAGACCAGTTCGGGAATGCCGGCCACGATTTTATCCTTGATTTTATAGATGGCGAGACCATCCGCGTCGGACAGGCCTTTCACAAACACCGGTATCAATGAAACGCCCCTTTCGATGAAGCCCGAGCCGTTTGCCGCCGGTGCCGCATGGAGGATGCGCGGGTCTTTTTTCAGGTCATGCACGTACTGCTGCCACGAATAGATTTCGGTCCTTTCATCATAAAGGACCCTGCCGCTATCGCTGGGCGTCTTGCTGGAACTGAGTGCTTTTGCAATGCGGTCGGCGGGCAGGATGCGAATATGCGGCGATGATCCGACCGTATTGCCGATTAGGCTGATTTGCAGTCCGCCGATGAGCGAAGCCAGGAAGAACTGGACCGCCACGCCCACGGCGATGCCCAGAACGATCAACAGTGTTTGCCCCTTGCCCTTGATCAGGAAGCGCAGGGCGATCATCCACTCGTAGCGGTTTTTCTTGCCTTTCATTTGGGCCGCACCTATCTTTCGCCTGTCCTGGTTGAACTGATCGGTCTGTCCTCGTTGGGCAGCACGATCCTCGTCCCATCGGGGATGTTGCTGATGCTCACCCAATTTTCACCGATGGGGCTGAATTCCACCCTGATTTTTTCGATTTTGCTGTCCCTGTCGACCAAAACATAATTGGCGTCGGACTCGCGGATGATAAACTGCGAAGGCAAGGCCAGGACTTGGACATTGACTCCCCGAACTTTCTTTCCGGAAATTTCAACGCTGCCGGTCATGCCGTGCTTGATGAAGGCCCTGTTTTCTTTTATCTGCAGCTTCAAATTGCAGGTGCCCTTGGCTTGGTCGATTGTCGAACAGACCAGGCTGATCACGGCCCTGACTTTTTCGGAGGGATAGGCGTCGAAAACCACCAGACATGGCAAGTCTGTTTCCAGAAAGCCCAATTCCTTCTGGTCGACATTAGTTTCGAGCACCCAGGGCTTTTTTTCCAGTATAATCACGGCCGTTTTTCCGACCGTGACCGTTTCACCTTCCTTGACGTTGATTTTGATGATGGTACAATCGTAGGGTGCGACAAACTGTTTTTCATGCACGGCGCGCTTGGCCAGTTCCACCTGCGCGTTCAGGATGTTCAACTGGTTGATCAGTTCCGCCGCAGCCCCGCTGCGCGCATATGAATCCAGCTGAAGTTTGGCTTGATTGAACCTGGCCTGGGCGGTATCCAACTTTGTTTTTGCGTTTTCAAACTCGACTTTGGAAACGGCGCCGCCGGCATATAATGCCTGCATGCGTTCAGCTTGTTTTTTCGCGTCTGCCAGGACCGAACCCGTATCGTTCAACTGCTCCTTGAGACGCGGGTAAGTCTCTTCCTTGGCATTGACCAATTTTAAACGGGTATTTTCATAATTATTTTGGGCAATGGTCAGGTTCTGCCTTTCCTTGAAATCATCGACCTGGATCAGCAGTGCGCCCAGGGTCACTTGCTGCCCCTCGGCGACGGCGATGATCTTGACATCGCCCTCGCTCTTGGCCGCCATGGCATAGGGTTCAGGGAAGCTGACCGTGCAGCTGGCCAGGATCTTGTAGTCCACGTCGGTCCTTTGCAATGTATAATATTCGCTGGAAGGTCTTTTGACTAGGAAAACAACGAATGCGGAGACGAGCACGATCACGGCAAGCAACAGGATCAATTTATTCTTCATGCTTATTGGCTCCTTATGATGCTTAATTCATATTATATCTTTTTTTGGGACAACGTTCCATAGTTGTAGTTGATCGCTTCATTCCAAATTATCGAGATTTCTTTCCGGAACTGTTTCTCCAGGGCTTTTGTCTCTTACATGATATTGACATTGCCAAAATGGTCCTTTATTGTTCTTTCATAAATCATAAGTAAAATTATGATGGAGGAGGGGATCGTATGAAAGGGAAAAAATTTATTTGGGGATTTTTATCTTTGCTGGTCGTTTATTTGATTTTAGTTCAGTCCAGTTGTCCTCCCGATGACGATGATGAGACGACGCTCACAACCAACGTCTACTTGTCCGGCAATACCACCAGCACGGCTGGGTTTGCTACTCCCTGTTACTGGAAGAACGGGATACGGAGCGAATTGAGCTGCCCGGCCGACAAGAATGGCGTGGCCACTTCACTGTTCGTTTCCGGGAACAGCGTCTATGTCGCGGGCTATACCAGTACCGGGGCCAGCAATGCGTTCGTCCCCTGCTACTGGAAAGATGGCGCCCGCTCCGATCTGCCGATCGGCACTGCGCTGAAAGGGGTTGCCAGTCAGATCGTCGTATCCGGCAGCGACGTGTATATCAGCGGCATGGTCGGTAGTACCGGCACTTCCGTTCCCTGTTTATGGAAAAACGGTGTCCGCTCCGATCTGGTGTCGATGACGGCAGAGGGCGGGAGTGCCCATGGCATTTGTATAGAGGGCAGTGACGTCTACCTCAGTGGCAGCATAATGAACAATGATAGTTTATTCGTTCCCTGTTATTGGAAAAATGGCGCTCGTACCGATTTGAGCATCATGACGATCAACAGATTTTGCTTTGCCGGAGGGATAGCCGTTTCCGGGAGCGACATTTATGTCGCTGGTTACGATCAAAACCTCGCTCACGTTGCCCCCGATCGCCCATTTCTTTGGAAAAACGGCGTGCGGACTAGTTTGACCATGGATTACGCCACCGATTATGACGGCAATGCCGGATCGGTGTTCATATCGGGTACTGATGTTTTCGTGTCTGGAAGTGTCTTCAAATTAAGTTCCAATGCCAAAGTTCCCTGTTATTGGAAGAACAACATCCGAACCGAGATGACGATGGTGATCGATGCCTCCAAAAATTCCTATAGCTCATCCGTGTTCGTCTTCGAGAACGATGTTTATTTGGCCGGATCCAGCGAGAACAGCGCCGGCGTCTGTGTGCCCTGTTATTGGAAAAATGGAACGCGTACCGATCTGAGCGTCCTCGATGCCGCGAAAAACGGCTTTTCCGGGTCGATCTTTGTTTTAAAAAACTAGCGGCTTGGCTGCCGGCGGCAAGGTATAGAGTGCTTGTCGCGATCCATTTATCGCCCAAGGCCATGAAATAATGGACATTGAGGGTCAGCTAGGTGCCATGGTTGACAGTCAAAAAAAAACGTGTTAGTATAAAATTGACTTTAATTTACAAGGAATAAACAACAATGTTAAAAGGAAAAGTGAAATGGTTTGATGCCAAGAAGGGGTATGGTTTTATCCACGGCGAAGACGGCAAGGATATCTTTGTCCATCATTCGGCGATTATTTCCCAGGAAGGATTTAAAACCCTTGAAGAAGGCCAGGACGTAACTTTCGAAGTCATCCAGGAAGACAAGGGACCCAAAGCCGCCAATGTCAAGGCGGCTGAATAGAGCAATCGGCGCAGTTATCTGATTTAAATCACACGCTAAAATCCTTTGGGGGTGAATTCATCCCCGGGTCTTCAAGTGAGAATTAAATGGACGCGATAAAAGCGCGCAGTTTTTTCTGAATGCGGGCCACATTCTTCGGCCCCAGGCGCAGCAGGTGTTTTTGGGCTGGCGTCAAATCTTCCAGTTCGCTGTCTGAAAAAGCGTAACTCACTATTTTTTGTTCCAGGGGAGCATCTTCGCGGATACGCGGCACCTGCTCAAGTTGCTCGACCGCCTGCTTCAGCCTTTGGGTGAAAGTGATTCCGGGGTAGCCCAATTCCCTGAAAGC
Source organism: Candidatus Aminicenantota bacterium (assembly GCA_016934745.1). Lineage (GTDB taxonomy): Bacteria > Acidobacteriota > Aminicenantia > UBA2199 > UBA2199 > UBA2199. The sequence goes on from JAFGSF010000022.1 coordinate 13,698, forward strand.
CGATTCCAGCGTCGGTTTCAACTTTCTGTACCAATAGAGCAAGATGTCGTCAGGGATGGCAATGAACACATTGACCAGGGTGTCATAGCGACGATAGCTGCGCGGATCGAGGCAGGCAGCGCCATTTTTTTCAATGACCGAGAATTTTTCCCTCGGGGCCAGAAAAGCCAACTGACCGGACGGGCTCAAACCCTGGGCCACATTATCGACGCCGGTAACCACCCGGCGCACCAGTTCCTGCTGCCGGCTCCATTCACGCAGCATATCGGGAACAGGCGAGGCGGCGATCAATTCCCTGACTGCCGGATCACTTTGGTCAAGATCGAGCTGCAAAGGTGAAAAATCCTTTTTTTCATCAGTGGCCGGCGCAACAGGTTCTGTTGGCAGCTGAATATCCCTGGGTGTGAGCTCTGTCCTGGCCATTGGTTTTTCTTTGTTCTGCGGGGCCAGAAATAAAAAATAACCGAGAACTAAAATGGCGATCACGGTCACCGCAAGGGCGGCCCAGATGACTTTTTGATATGCCGGCATATTTTCACCTCTCCGGGCGATGAATCATCTTCATTTTAAGTCAATGCCTTTCGTTTGTCAAAAAAATGGCCGGGCATCAAGGCGGCAAAGGCCAATTCACTGTTCTCACGATCCTGCCTGAATAGAAGCAAGCTGCGCCGGACGAGGGGATGGTTGCGCCGGATAATCACCATGGGCCCGTTTTTAGTTTTCAGCAAACGGACCGGCAGCAGGCCGCGGCCTTCAACCATCAGCACGGATGGTGGAGACGCCGTTTGATCCGGCTCCATGCCTGCCAGTTTTCGAAGCCAATGCATTTCCAGTTCCCGGCAAAAACTGATTTCTTGGGGGCCTAAACGACCACGATCCGGGATTTTTTCGCGGATAGGCCTGAACGACCCTTGCCAGTTAAGGAACGTGTTTTGCAAGAAAGTGAAAACCCCATGACTTCGAAGCTGGTTTTTGGGCTGGGGGTTCAGCATGATGATCGGCAAATGCAGGTGGCGGATCAGGAAATCTTTTTGCGCCATTGTGAGTAGCAATAGGGATCTTTCATCTATCTTGGCGGAAGTGGGGCGGGGCTGGCCGTCATCATCCATGGCGTGCACAACACCGCCCGCTGCCATGCGCCGAACCTCGGCCAGGGAAATTCTCCGGCCTGAAGGCCATGTTTGGAAGGAGGCGCAAAGCGACAACCAGCCTGGGTCCCCGACGCTGCGTGCCTGTTTGAAAAACAAGCTCTCGATACGGGACTGGTATGGCTCAGGAAATTTTTCAAAATTTAAGGCAAGCCATTGATATAAACGGTTGGCATCGTCCGCGAGGCTTTCAAGCGCCGCCGGCGTCAGCAGTTGGGTCGTCTCCAGAGCAGCCGCAAAAACCAGGCCCTGAACCGGGGCCATGGTGTTTACCTGCCAGGGGATGCCCTGGTCCAGCAGCCACAGGCGGCAGACATCGCCTTGCACAGGAATGGCCAGTAATGCCCGCCTTGAATATTCAGCGAGCGTGATATTCATGGAAACCAGCTGCTGGGTCAACAAGGGCTTTTTTTTCAACGAACGGCCATTGATGGAAATCTCCGCCGGCACGGCGGCGCAAAGCTGGGCAAGTAATATTTTTTCTTCGGCGGCTGGACCGCGACGGCGCCTGATGGTGATGCGTGTGCCCGGAGACCATGAGCTGCCGTTTTCCAGTGTGATGCGGCCGGCGGTCATATGCAAGGTGCTGGCGTCAGACGGGCCGGCATTTTCAATTTGCAGGCTGCGGACTCCAGGCATAAAAACGGCCAACAGGCCGATGCCCGGGGCGGCCATGCCTTGAATTAATGCCATGGCGTTTTCCCGGGCGGCGGCGCTTTGTCCGGAGTCGCCCAGGCAGGCCACAGCCTGCCATTGCTCACGGTCAATGCCCTGACCGTCATCGCTGATTATGATGCGTTCGGAGCGGACATGGATGGATACCGCGCCGGCTTTGCGCTTCAAAGCGGAGCGCACCAGCTCTACGGGCAACAGGGCCGGCGAAGGGAACACATGGGCCGTCAATTTTTCCAGGTGGGCATCGGCATCGACACTGAGCAGGTCGATGGCCAGTCCATGACCGTTGGCGGTATCCGAGATTGCAGACGTGGCTTTCATAGGCGTTGACGCAGCAACCTTCGGGCGGCTTTTTTCAGGAATGCATCGGGATCGGCAACGGGCAGCAACGATTCGGAATTCAGTGCCTGCAGAAACTTGAAAACGGCCAGGACCCGGTTTTTTTCAAACAAAGCCGTCAAGACCGACAGTTGACCGCCGGCCGGATTGACGGCGATAAAGCGCCGGGGAAAGAAAATATGCTTTTGCCTGGGGGTTGCCGGCAGGGAAACATAAAAAAAATCATTGTCACGCATACCCGGGGACAGCAGGCAGGTTGAGGTTTTTTTTATTTTATTCCCCAGCAGGCGATTGACCGCTTTCAGCAGACTGTCCGTCTTGCCTCCTGACTCGAGCGGCTGGGGCTGAAGGCAATAAAGAGTGGACAGGTTGACGGCGCCGGAAAGGAAATCGAGCAGGGGACAGAAAAAGTCCTGGCTCAAATCTAGAATAGGCGTGCCGCGGCGGCGCATGGCGGCTGCCAATGGATTTTGGCTGGTTGTCAACAACAGGCGTTTGCGGCGCAACAAGGTAAAAGCCCGGTTGATGGCCATGGGCTTGCCGCTGAGTGTGGGCAGGAACCCATAGTTCCACAGCAAATTTTGTCGCCCCCAGATTTCAGGCTGCAGCAGCGCCTGCTGGATGACAGGCATTAAAAATTCTTTGCTTTTCTGCACGCTGATCGTGGTTTTGGCGGTGATCGAGCGGCGTGCGAATTTTCTTCTTTTAAAAACACCCAAAATTACTGCCACAAACAACATAATCAATGCCGGGGCGGCCAGGTACTTGAAAAAGGTGTATACAGCCCGTGAGCGTGGAGATACGGCCCCGGGAGATTCAGCTTGTAAAGGCGGGATTCTTTGCGAACCCGACGCCGGCGATATCGTTTCGGCTTCGACGCTGGCATCGGCAATCTGCCAGCCGTTGTCGAAGTATTCGCCCCAGGCATGCAGGCCCGTTTGGATATGGCCCCGGTTGCCGAGCAGCCCCACGGCCAGGCGCGCCGGAATTTCCATTTTTCTTAACAACAGGACATAGACGCCGTTGATGACGTCGCAATCGCCCTTGCCGATCGCCAAGACCCTGGCCAACCATTGCCGGTCGCGGGCGGCCTTCCGGTACGATTGGGTTGTCGTTTTTGAATTATCGTAGGTGATCAACTCGCGAACCAGGGCAGCGGCGCGGGCGGCTTTTTCTGCTGATGGCAGAAAACGTGCTTCCGCCAGCGAACGCTCAATTGCCGCGGGCCATTGCAAGCCATCAGGCAGCCTGGTCAGCCGTACCCTCTCCGCGAAAGTAAGCTGCTGTTTGCGGATCTGCGGGCAGGAGCGGTACGAGATCGTTGCCGGGGCGCTGCCAATTTCCGTACTCCACTCGCCATGCATATTTTCGGACAAGGTGAGCCGGCGTTTTCCGGGACTGGAATCCACGCTGTCCGGATCGATGACATGTCCCGGCGACAGCGGCAGCATTAAGCGCCCTGTTCGTGCAACGACGATGCGCATGCGGAGTGTTTTTTCAGGTTCACAGCCCACCCATGCAGGCACAGGTGCTGGCGGCTCAACCGGGCGCACGAAACCAGATTGCCGGTCATAATCGACGGCAGTGAAAATCCTGAACCAGCTCGAAACAGGCGGATCATAGCTAAAATTGGCGCTCAATGCTGCAATGGATTGGCCAACCGTGGCGCCTGAATATTGAATTGAATCGGCGCTTAAATCGAAAGCATACGTGCTTGGACGGGACCAAGCGGGAAAATAGCGGCTTAGTAAAAAGATTTCCAGCGGCAGAACAATCAGCAACACCAGGGGTAGCAATTTCCAGCCCGGTTGCCGCAGGCGTCTTAGCAAGGTTTGCAAATAATCACTGCCGCGTTGGTACCATTTTCTGGGAAAAGCGTTTTCCAACGCCTGGGCCATGAGGCGACGCAGGGCTTTTTCAGCAGTTTTTCTTACTTTTTCCATGGCCATATTTTCAAGGACCAGGTTGCGTGAAAAAGTCACATCGAGCTGGTTGCCGTTCAGCAGGAATACGGGATACAAACCGCGGCCGATTTCACTCTGAACGGTGGGCCTGGTTTGCAGGTGCGACATCTGGTCCAAGAGGGCACCCTGCCAAACCGGCAGACCACGGGCGTAAAGGCGGACCAGCGGTTTCTCTCCCAGTCCGACCGCACCCTCGACCGCTCCATGGTGGAAAGAATAACTGAATGGACCGGGAAGGGTGATGGGCACGGTGATGTTTTGTCCATGAAAAAATACCGGCAGCATGGTGCCCCGGCGATCGTTGCAGCGCAGGTACTGGCAATAGGCGCGCAATTCCTGTTCTACTTTTTGCCTGAATTCGGCTGCCGATTTGAAAACGGCCGGGCGGGTCAGACTAATGATGGTTCCAGGCCGGCCAAGGGAGCAGGGTGCCGACCGCGCCTCCAGGTCGGCATCCAGGTAAACGGCCCATGAATCTTTTCTATGGCGCGACTGCAAATGGATTCGGCTGGGTTGATAGGCCAGGATGGTCCAGAAACCGATGCCGTACTTGCCGGCAGACATTTTATCGCTGATTTTGTCAGAAGCATACAGGCGAAAAAGGAAGCGCCGGGCATAAAGCGGGCTCATGCCCCGTCCATCATCGGCGAAAGTCAGAAGCTCGAGGCCCGAAGGGGTTGTTTTGGTACCGACGGTGATTCTGGTGGCGCCGGCATCGCGGCTGTTCTGGGCAAGTTCGCGAAGAAAAAACCAGGGATTGTTGCCGTAAGTCTGGGTGACCGCTTCGGCCAGACTGCGAAATTCCTTACCCAGCATGGGCCGGGGCGATCAATTCATTTTCCGGATGCGTACCGTGATTTCCTTATCTCCGGCCAGCAGCGGTGCTAACAGCAGCGGATCGGTGTTGCCATAATGATAAGGATATAGAAAACGCGGTTTGAATGATCTGGCTGCCTTGGCGGTCATTTCCGGAGTCATGGTATAAGGCAGGTTCATGGGCAGAAAAGCGATCGTAATGTTTTTCAAGCCGGCCATTTCCGGAATGTCCTCCGTATCTCCGGCCACGTAGACGAGAAGGTCGGCAAAGGTGAATACATATCCGTTGCCTTCGCCGCGCGGATGATAGGGGCGGCCGTTGTCCCTTTTATGGACGATATTATAGGCTGGAATAGCGCTGACCGTGATGCCCGGAAGGGTGATGCGGTCTCCGTTTTTCAGCACCCGGCCGGCGGGCGGCAGGGGCTGGCATGAAGCCGTGAGGAATATTTGCGTGTTTGCCTGGCGCAGTTTGCTAATGGCCACGCGGTCAAAATGATCCTGGTGCTGGTGAGTGATAAAGATGAAGTCGGCCTTGGGCATCAGGCTGAAATCGGCCAGTTGACCGAAAGGATCGATATAAATATTCTGCTGCCTATAGTTAAAAAGCAGCGAACCATGGCCGATAAAGGTGATTTTCAAGTCACCGGCGCTGCTTTTAAAAGTATCCGTTTCAAATTTTTCCTGAGCAGTCATGGACATGCCGCCCAGAAAAATAAAACTGCACCAGAACAATCGAAACATGGGTACCTCCTGAATGTTACGAGAGACATTTATTTTGACGAAATCTTCCGGTCCTGCTTTTTGCTTTTACGACCGGCGCGGCGGCGAAATTCATCCGCCGGCAATCCGGCGATGCCGAAGTGGACATAGGGAATCTCATGGATGATGATGCGCACGGCTTCAGGCTTGACTTCCAGTGACGACGTGACGGCAGCAGTTACATTTCTCAGCAGGATTTTTTTGGTTTTTTGGCTGCGCCCAGGGAGCATACAAATTGACACAATGGGCATGTTTCCTCCTGCCGGAACTGTTTTCACTTGTTTTTTTGCCGGAATTGGTTCAGCTTTTCCCGGTGTTTTTGATTTTCGGCAAGGAATTTCTGGTAAAGCTGCCGGCCGGCCGGGTCATCATCCTTGATGATTTCATAGAATTTTCTTTTGGCCAGCGAATCCTCAATGCCGACGGCATTACCCAGGGCGCTTTGCAGGGTGAGCGGTTGGCTTTGAATCGCTTGAATCTGTGATTTGACGAAATTCAGCGTGGTGCGGATGGCCTCGATGTTGAAGCGGTCACGGTTGTACTCAATGGAGCCGTTTTTTATTTTTTCAATGATCGATTTGACCCATTCGGTGTTTTTCCGTTCATCGTCAGCCATGGATATCCAGAAAGCTTCATGTTCGGGGAATTTTTCGCTATACATCCAGTAAAGTTCCATTACCGCCGATTCGAATTCAGCGACCAGTTCAATCTTGCTGATTTGAAAACTTGAGAGTTCTATAATGCACCTCCATGTTTTCAGTTTTGCATGCAGCCAAATATTGCTCATTATAAGCAGAGCGGCCGCATAAGTCAAATAAAATGCCGTTTTTGACATTGTGCCCGGGATTTGCTATACACAATGACTGATGGGCATAAGAAAAATCATCACTAACTGGAAAATAATTGCCGGGGTCCTGCTTAGCCTGCTATTCATCTTTCTGGCCTTTCGCCAAGTTGACTTCATCCAGATGAAACGGGCTTTCGCCGAAGCCGATTATTGGCTGCTCATTCCCATCCTGGCTTTCGTTTTTTTGAGCCTGCTGCTGCGTTCATGGCGCTGGCAGTATTTGCTGGCGCCGATCCTGCCGGCGCGGTTACCCGATTTATTCTCCTCGCTGGCTGTGGGCTACATGGCCAATACTTTTTTGCCGGCCCACCTGGGAGAATTCATTCGCGCCTATCATGCCAGGAAAAAGACCGGCATAGCCGCCAGCGCCATTTTCGCCACGATCGTCATCGAACGCTTGATCGATATTTTCACGCTGCTGGTCCTGATGGGACTGGCCCTGACTGTTTTCCCGTTTCCCGGCTGGGCGCAAAAGAGCGGCATGATCATGCTCGTGCTGGTAGCTGGATTGTTCACCCTGCTGCTGCTGATGAAAAAATGTCAACGCCGGACATTGGCCGTCAGCAACCGGCTTACCGCTTTTTTACCCGTTGCCTTTTCAAAAAAAATCCACGATCTTATTGAACAGTTTTTAAACGGCATCGTGGCGCTGCAATCTACCGTTCATTATCTCATGGTCGCCATATTGTCCGTTTTGATCTGGGTTTGCTACGCCATGACTTTTCAACTGCTTTTTTATGCATTTGATTTTGTCAGGATTTACCACCTGCCTTGGGCTGCCGCCCTGGTGACTTTGGTGATAACCACGATCAGCGTGGTCGTGCCCTCATCGCCCGGCTATGTCGGTTCTTATCATTTACTCTGCCAGCTTTCCCTGGGCCTGTTCGCCGTTCCCAAAGGCCCAGCCCTGTCGTACGCATTCGTCCTGCACGCAATCAATATTTTCCCGGTTTTTTTTCTGGGCCTTTTCATTATCAGCCGCGAAAAAATAAGCCTGGCAGCGATCGCCAGGGAAAAACATGATTTTAACGATTGACATAGGCAACACTTCAACGGCCTGTGCCGTATTCCGTAAAGAGAACATTGTTTTTCGTGGCCATATCGCTACTCCGAAAAGATGGCGGAGCGGCCAACTGCAGTCCATGTTGCCTGCGACGGGGGTTGAAAAAATAAGGGCTGTCGTGGCCTCATCGGTGGTGCCGGAGCTCGACCAGGCATTGGCCGCAGACTGCAAAAAAACATGGGCGCTGCCAGTCCTTTTTTTGAATCACCGCACCGCGACCGGTGTCACACTCAAGATCGACAACCCCTCCGAACTGGGCGCTGATCGCATCGCAGACTGTCTCGGAGCATTGAAAATGTTTCCTGCGCCGCTGATCATCATCGATTCGGGAACGGCCATCACCTTTGATTTGCTCAATAAAAAAGGGGAGTATTGCGGCGGCTGCATACTGCCCGGAATCGGCATCGCCATTAAAAGCCTGGCCGAGAATACGGCCAAGCTGAAAAATATTACTTTCGCCGTTCCCAGTTCTCCGGTCGGAACCAACACGGTCCACAGCATACGCGCCGGAATTTTTTACGGCTATGCCGGCATGCTCACGCACCTCATTGCCCTCTATCGCAGCATCCTGGGGCACGCGAGCAAGGTAATCGCCACCGGCGGACTGATCCGCTATTTCCGGGACCGTGTGCCTGGCATTGATTTTTTTGAACCTGATCTTCTGTTTTTCGGTCTGAAAAGCGTTTATGACCGGCAACAGCGGCACTGACTATGATTGCCGAAAACGATCATGACTATATCATCCGCATCATCCAGTTCCTGGACCGGCAATTTGCCATCCGTTTTTTCATCAGCAGCCGGGATTTCGATATTCTCTACCGCTGGTGGGAAAAACGCATTCCCACTCGGGTGATTAACGGGGCATTGGGCCGGGTAGTCGAGCGCCGCCTGGCGCAGGGAAAACCCATTGTTTCATTTTCCGTTTTCAGCCGCGAGGTGCGCCTCGCTTACCAGTCGTTTTTAAACCTGAATGTCGGTCACGAACGGAATGAACTCCGGGATGAACATGGCGAAATCAAGGCATTTTTAAAGCAATTCCCCCAGGCATTGGAATTTCTGAAAGCGGATTTCACCCATTTAGCGGCCGAGTATATACGGACCGGTGCGGTCGACAGCGGACCGCTTTACGAGAAACTTCTGGACCGCTTCCAAGATGATGACGAGCTCAATGCCAAGTGCGCCTGGTTCTTGAACCACCTGGCCCCGGATTTACGCCGTCCCGAGATCGAGAAAAAATACCGCTTGAATTACCTGCTGCACAAGTTCGCTGTCCCCAGTTTTGGATAAAACTTTCAAGATATCATCTTCCCGACTGTCCTGGTTCACGTATTGCCGATTGGGGCATAAAATGATATTAATTGATTTCAATTATTTTAACTGTATTGCAAACTGAACAATTTCAGGAGTTGAGGTCGATGCAAAAGTCCTTGGAGACAATATCCGCAATGAAAGCGGAGATCACACGCTTGAAAGTTATTATCAAAAAACTGAAAAAATCCGCAGCCCAGCGCAAAGCAACGGAGTGTCCGGGAGAGGACGCGCTTGAAGAATTGAGAAAAAGTGAAGAAAAATACAAGAGTCTGACGCAAAACATTAACTTGGGAATTTACCGGAATACGACCGGAGCTGAAGGCAAATTCATTGAAGCCAATCCCGCCATCATCGCCATGTTCGGATATGACCGTAAGGAGGAATTCCTGGCGATAAATGTATCAGACCTGTATCGAAACCCGGAAGACAGAAAAAAGTTCAATAAAAAAATGCTCAAAGACGGCATTGTCAAGGGAAAGGAATTGTGGCTGAGAAAGAAGGACGGAAGTTCCTTTGTCGGATCCGTCTCGGCGGTGGCCATCAAAGACGAGCACGGTCAGGTGAAATTTTATGATGGCATTATCGAGAACATCACTGATCGCAAGCTGGCGGAGTCCCGGATAAAAACCGCACTCGCAGCGCTTGGCGAGAGCGAGGAACGTTTCCGTACATTATATGAAAATTCTGCTCTCGGTATTTACAGGACCAATCCGGAAGGACGTGTTTTGATGGCCAATCCAGCCCTGATCCGGATGCTCGGGTATTCATGTTTCGATGAACTGGCCTCCAGAAACCTAGCCAAAAACGGTTTTGAGTCCTCCTATCCTCGAACGCGGTTTATTGAAATGATTGAAGCCGATGGCGAAGTGAAGGGGTTGGAATCCGCCTGGAAGCGAAAGGACGGGGCAACCATCTTTGTCAGGGAAAACGCTCGCGCCATCCGGAATGTTCAGGGTGGAATCATGTATTATGATGGAACGGTTGAGGACATTACCGAGCACAAACGAGCGCTCATCGAGATGGAAAGCCTGGCTTTGTTTCCGGCGGAGAATCCCAATCCGATTTTGCGGGTCAATCGGGACGGCACCCTGTTGTTCACCAACCAGGCCGGCGTGAAGCTTTTGCCCGATTGGAATCTGGTTGTCGGTGAGCCAGTGCCGCAGGTGTTGAGTCAGGCCGTGGCCGAAGCGATGTCCGGGAATTCATTGGAGCTGGAGGAGATCGCCCAGGGAAGCCACGTCCTGTCATTTTTCGTCGTTCCGGTCATGTCAAGGGAATATGCCAACATCTATGGACTCGATGTGACTAAACGCAAACGGGCCGAGGCAGAGAAGCGCATCCTGGAAGAGCGCCTGCAGTGGGCCGAGAAAATGGAGGCGATCGGCACATTGGCCGGTGGCATCGCCCATGACTTCAACAACCTGCTTTTAGGGATTCAGGGATATGTATCCTTGTCATTACTGAATCTTGATCCATCCCATCCCAATTATGAACGGCTCAAGCGCATCGAAGCGCAGGTGCAGAGTGGTGCGGAGTTGACCAGCCAATTGTTGGGATTTGCCCGCGGTGGCAGATATGAAGTCAAACCCACGGATATGAACGACATTATTGAAAAAACTTCCTCCATGTTCGGCAGAACCAAAAAGGAAATTTCCATTCATCGCAAACTTGAAAAAGACTTGTGGGGCGTGGAGGTTGACCGGGGACAGATGGAACAGGTATTTGTGAACCTGTACGTGAATGCCTGGCAGGCCATGCCCAAAGGCGGGGCTATCTACCTCGAAACGGAAAATATCATGTTAACGATTGAAAAGGATCTTCCATATTCCGTGAAGCCTGGCCAATACGTGAAAATAACGGTCACCGATACGGGCAAAGGCATGGACGAAAAAATTCGGGGGCGGATTTTTGATCCTTTCTTTACTACGAAAGAAATGGGCCGCGGCACTGGTTTGGGGTTGGCAACGGTCTATGGAATCGTCAAGGGCCACCAGGGTATGATCAATGTCTACAGTGAGCCCGGACATGGATCGTCATTCTCCATTTATTTGCCAGCTTCAAACAAGGATGTGCAAAAGGACCGGACCGCAAGCGAAAAAATCTTCAGGGGAAAGGGGACGGTTCTGCTGGTGGAGGATGAAAAAATAATCCTGGATGTAAACAAGGAAATGCTGGAATCGTTGGGCTATGAAGTTTATACCGCCGGCTCCGGTCAGGATGGCCTGGCTGTTTTCAAGGATCGAAACGGCGACATTGACTTGGTCATTCTGGACATGATCATGCCGGGGCTATCGGGCGGCGAAACCTTCGATCGCTTCCGGAAAATCGATCCAACGGTCAAGGTTCTGCTATCAAGCGGATATAGCCTCAACGGCGAAGCTCAACATATCATGGATCGCGGCTGCAACGGCTTCCTTCAGAAGCCCTATCAAATTGAGATACTGTCGAAGAAAATCAGGGAGATCCTGGGAATTCAGGACGAGGGAAATGCACCGTGATGTCATTTAAAAATGAGACTGAAGTCAATCCAGAAGAGATTGGAATGTTTCAAGTCAATTTCCCGGCCACCTCGCAAAGTGGCCTGAATTAAAAACAAACGATAATTCTCAGCGGCTTTCGATGGCCAGGCGCCGGCGCCAGAGGCTCGTCCTTTCACCCGGGCCGTAAATCGCGGCGATTTTTTGCAGCACCCCACGGCTGGCCGGGTTTCTGGTCTGTTTGAACAGGGAGTATTGCGCCCACAGGGCCGGCGGATAATCGGGATTGAATTCGAGGCATTCCTGGATGGCGGCGGCGGCGGCATTGAAGTTTTTTTGCCGTAAGAGGAATTTGGCATATTCGGTCAGGAAAAACTGGTAATGATATTGTGTGATCCAGAATGAAAGCTGGGTTTTCATGCTCAACAGCTCCTGGAATGTCTGTCCGGCCCGTTCAATATTTTTCTCTTTTTCGCTGATCAAAGCCTGCAGGTGCAGTTCGTATTTCAGATTGGCGTGAAAATTTATGGGCGACAACTTGTACTTTTCCTTGCAAGCCTGCAACCACAGCCATTCGCGCCTGGCGCCGGCAAGGTCCGTGAGGGCGATCGCCGCGAGTCCTTTCAGCCAATGATATTCGCCACTGGTGTCACTAATCAATGTTGAATCATGCTCGTGAATGGCCTGGTCCAGGAGATTCCGGGCGCCGATATAATCACTGTTGCGATAATGAATGAAGGCTCGCTTGGCGATGGCATCGGCCTTGGCCTTGGGGTAGGTGGCCATGGCTTCATAGGTCTGCAGGTTTTTCTCGGCTTCCTGATCATTGGCCTTCAGGATGTGAATGTCGGCGATGGCCAGGTAGGGCCAGTCCATGGTGTTGTCCAAACTGGCGGCATAGATCTTGTTGTTCTCGGCCTGGATGTAATCGCCCTTATAGAAATAACCGTCTCCCAATGAGTCAAATGAATTGGCGGTGCGGTCGATGGTGTGATAGTTTTCAAAGCACTCGATGGCCTGGAGATGGCTGCCCAGATAGGAATAGCAATACCCCAAATGGTTCAAAGCATCGGGATAATTGCTGTCGAGGGCCAGGGCGGCCCGAAATTCCGGAATGGCCTGCTGGGCGTTGCCGCAACGGAAATATGCTTCCCCCAGTTCATAATAGACTTCTTTGTGATAGGGGAAAAAACTCTTCAGCTCCTGCAGGTGTGTTATTTGCTCATGGAAGTTGAAGTTGAATTTGGCTTGCAGGGCTTTGATTTTTAGTTGCCAAGGGCGGCTTAATTGGTTTAGTTTAGGCGTGAGTTGCTGCAGATACTTTTGGGCTTCAGCTCCGGAACCGGTATAGTCGGAAAGCAGGGCCAGGTAGAAACTGGCCAAGGGCGGGCCCGAGGGACCGGATGCTCTCAACAATTTCTCGCGTGCCGGGCCGAATTGTTTTTTTGTCCAATGCGACAGTCCTTGGAAAAATGACTCGAAAAACTGCCAATCACTGCCGTACATGACGGCCAGTTCACAAAACGGTTGTTCGTCACCCCGGCTGCTGGCCAGGGCGATCTGCTGAATTCGCCGCGTCAAGTTGTCAACCTGATCGGTCAACAGCGAGTTTTTTCCCTTACCCGGAATGAAGAAAGGGGCATGCGTTTTGCCAGCGCCGATTTTATTAAAATCGGCTTCGATGTTGTATTTGTCCGCGACATTGCTCAGTTTAATTTTCAAATGGTAACGAATGTTGAGTTTTTCTTTTAAATCGGCCAGCTGGCTTTCGGCACCCATTTTGCCGCCGAACAAAGCGGGGATCGTTTTTTCATCGATGACCTTGAATCCGGCGAACTGGTTAAGGGATTCTTGCAGTAAAAAATTTATTTTTTCAGCGATATCCTTGTCCGACGATTGATTTTTTAGTGGAAAAAGTAAAATATTGCAAAACGCGTCTTTTTTTTCTATCGGCTCGGTCCTTGATTTAAAAAAATGTCCCAGACCCAGGGCCATTATGATCAGAAAGGGAATTACAACGGCCAATCTCAATCCGATGCTCCTGGATTTTGAGGACGAAAGTTTTTCGGTTGAGGCTTTCAACTGCTTAAGGTGTTGCACCATTTCACTCAGGTTTTCATTATCTGAAGTTTTCTCCTTTTGTCCGGCATTTTTTAACAACGGGTCCTGATCGGGGAGATTGATGATTTCGGTGATTATCTTATTTCGCTCGATCTTGTTCTGAACCAGGGACTCCCGGATTAAAGTCAAACTATTTTTGATTTCACTAAAATCGTGTTGGCGCTTCTCACGGTCTTTTTGCAGCGCTTGATAGACGATTTTTTGCAAGGCCAGCGGAATGTCCGGGTTGAGTTTAACCTGCTTATTCAGGATGTTGTACAGGGTAACGATATTTTCCTTGTCCGCAAACGGATTTTTCCTTTCCAGCAATTCGTATAGCAAGACACCGAATGAAAATATATCGCTGCGGCCATCGAGTTCAAGTCCCTTGGCCTGTTCCGGCGACATGTAAGCTACGGTACCCATGACCACGCCTTTTTCGGTCAGGTCGGCCTGGGTATGGCTGCTTTCTCCGTTCATTTTTGAACCGGAGCAGATTTTGGCGAGTCCGAAATCGAGAATCTTGACCTTGCCGCTTTTATCGATCATGATATTGCCGGGCTTGAGGTCCCGGTGCACGATATTGCGCGCATGGGCATCGAGCATGCCATCGGATATCTCCAAGGCGATATCAATTATGTGGCTCGTAGTTAGGGGCTTCAATTTCTGCAGTTGATCCAGGGTCACTCCGTCCACGTACTGCATGATGATGTATTCGCTGTCGTTTTCCGAGGCGATTTCGTAAATGGTGCAAATGTTGGGGTGGTCCAGTTGAGACGCCGCCCGGGCTTCGCGCAGGAATCGCGCCTTGGAGTCGCAATCATGGGCCGCATTGTCGCCGATGCTCTTGATGGCCACTTTTCTTTGCAATTTATTGTCTTCGGCCAGATAAATTTCGCCCATGCCGCCGCGGCCCAAAACCTTGATTATTTTAAAACGGCCGTTGATCAAGTTTTCCTGACAAACATTGTGTTTGGATTCCCGGGTTGCTCCTACTGACGATTTGACTTCGCCGCCGACCTCGGGGGGCACTTCCAGATCTGCATGGCAGAGTCTGCAAAACTTATCATTTGGGTCATTGGTTGAGCCGCATTTTGCACAGATCATGGCCGGATTTTAGCAGAACGAGTGTCCATTGGCAATGCTGTAATCAGGAAAAAAAGGAAGAAATTGCCGGTAATGATAAATCCGATTTTCCAAACTCGCCTTCAGGTGAATCATTTGTTTGAAAAAGAATCTTATATATATACAATTAGCATCAAAACAGGATGTGTACAACTATGATTAAGAAACAACAAAGATGGATCGCCCTGCTGGTCACGCTAACCTTCATATGGCTGCTGCAGGTTTCGAAACTGCCGTTGAACGCGGCCGGAAACAGCGAACAAGTCCGTGCCGCCCATGCCGAACAGGAGCCGGACTATTTCGAGGCCATTGCGCAGAAAACGGCCCCGGCCAAGAAAAAAAGCATTCTGCCCTGGATACTGATCGGCGTGGGTGTTCTGGGCGTGACTGCCGCCGTCCTGTTCCTGGTGGTCCTGAAAAAAGACTACGACATCACCGGAGCGTGGAATTTTGTCTTTACCACGGGTGGGGGGAGTGTCTCGTATGTGAAAACTTTTTCTGGGACCAAGAAAAGTGGGACTTTTTTAGCCGCAGGAAACCCTGTCATCCTTCAGTCTATACCCACTCGCGTGCCTCCGATCTCCATCGAAGAACAATTTATCCTTGTAAAAATCTTCTGTTGCATTTCTTGATTATTTTGTATAGAATTTCAGCATGGCGATGCCGGGATTCTGCCCGGCATCATGTGATGGGTCAGGGAGTTATTGATGCATGAATTGCTCGGCACGCGCATTTCTCATT
Organism: Candidatus Aminicenantota bacterium; assembly: GCA_016934745.1. Taxonomy (GTDB): domain Bacteria; phylum Acidobacteriota; class Aminicenantia; order UBA2199; family UBA2199; genus UBA2199. The sequence continues at coordinate 29,066 of JAFGSF010000022.1, forward strand.
ATCGCATCGTCGATTTCCTGGACCATGGCGGCATGGGTGACCTCTATGTCGGTTTTGATGAGAAACTCAAACGCAAGGTCGCACTGAAGAGCATCAAGGCCGAACACAAACTGATGGCCGAATCCAAAGCGCGCTTCTTGCGCGAAGCACGGGTGCTGTCCAAACTTGCCCATCCGAACATCTGCCAGATATTTGACTACCTTGAGGGTCACACAACTGATTTTTTGGTCCTGGAACTGATTACCGGACGAAAGCTCAGCGAAATGATAAGGATCGGCATGGATCATCATCAGAAACTCAAGGTCGCTGAACAACTCGCCGGAGTACTGGTGGTGGCCCATGAGCAGGACATCATCCATCGCGATTTGAAGCCGGACAACATCATGGTTGATGAAAACGGGCAGGTCAAGGTCCTGGATTTTGGCCTGTCCCGTTCCAGGCAGGACGAGTTGACGTTACAGTTGGCCTCCGATTCGAGGGGAAAATTGAACTATGAAGGATTTTTGAAAAAAGAAACTGGAAAAAATGGGAGTTCTGCCAAGCTGACACAGATCGGCATGGTCATGGGGACCATCCAGTACATGAGCCCCGAGCAGGCCCGCGGCGAGGATGCCACCACGGCCGGGGATCTTTATTCGTTTGGTTTAATCCTGCAGGAGTTGTTCACCGGCAAACCGGCCTATGAAGATAATATAAACTTCAGGACCCTGGTGAGCAAGGCAGCCGTCGGGGACACCCTGCCAATTGCCGGCATCGATACCACCCTGGCGGCTCTGATCACCAGGCTCAAGTCCCTGGCCCCGGCGGCGCGGCCGACTGCCGTGGACGCGGCCGAAAAACTGGCTTGGATCCGCAACAAGCCCGTGCGCCGCCGAAAAAAAATTCTTTTCACTGCCGCCGTGGGGGTACTGGTATTTTTCGCCTTGGCCATGACGCTGCAAACCATGCGAGCTGTCCGCGCCGAAAAAACGGCGCTGGCGGAAAGCGCCATATCGAAACAGGTATCTGGATTTCTTGTCAGCCTGTTCAAGGTTTCCGATCCGAGCGAAGCCAGGGGCAATTCCATTACGGCCAGGGAAATCCTTGATCGTGGCGCTGAAAAAATCGAGACCGAACTCAAGGGCCAGTCGCTGGTCCAGGCCAGGCTCATGGACGCGATGGGGAATGTTTATGTGAGCCTGGGCCTCTATAATAAGGCTGAAATCCTCCTTGAAAAAGCACTGGGGATCAGGGAAAAACGTCTCCAACGGGATCATCCCGACGTGGCGACCGCCTTGAACAACCTGGCCTTGCTTTATAAAAACCAGGGCCGCTACAAGGAGGCGGAGCCGCTCTACCGGCGCGCGCTGGCGATACGCGAGAAAACCCTCGGCGCCAGCCATGCCGATGTGGCCACCTCGCTCAATAACCTGGCCAGCTTGTTCCAGCACCAGGGCCTTTATGCCCTGGCCGAGCCCCTCTACCAGCGCGCTCTGTCGATTCGCCGCAGCCTCATCAGCCCCGATCATCCCGACGTGGCCGAACTGCTCAATAATTTGGCTTTGCTTTACTATGCCCGGGGTCAATATGAACGGACAGAACCGCTGTTCAAAGAAGCTTTGGCGATCTGGGAACATGCCATTGGCCCCGACCATCCCGATCTGGCCATATCATTGAACAACCTGGCGGCACTCTATTTCAAGCAAAGCAGATATGCGGCGGCAGCGCCGCTTTTCCAGCGTTCCTTGGCCATAAAACAAAAGGCCCTGGGACCAAACCATCCCGATGTGGCCACGTCGCTCAACAATCTGGCCATGCTTTACCGCGCCCAAGGCCAATACGCGGACGCGGAAGCGCTGTTCAGGCAATCATTGGCCATACGCGAAAAAGCCCTTGGTCCCGGGCATCCGGAGGTGGCGAGAATTCAATATAATCTGGGCCGGCTGCTTAATGAGCAGAAACGGTTTGTAGAGGCCGAAGTGATGTTGAGGCGCGCCCTGAACATTTATTCGAGAACGGCTAAAGTCAATCCGCAAAGGGTTGCCGAAACACTCAACGAATGCGCCCAGCTCCTGCGTAGAACCCAGCGTTCGGAAGAGGCGAAAGTTTTGGAAGCCCGGGCCCAGGCCCTGATCGACAAACAAAATCATTTGCAGGATAAACCATAGCCCCCGCGGCTCCGCTGCAATAATTCCCGATCAGTCGTTGCGTTCGTACATGCGGATATAGGTCAGTTTTCTGGAGCTGAAAGGACCGCGGGCAGACCCCAGGCTGGAAAAATAATCGACCTGCAGCAGGTCGTCCCAGATCGTGGCGCTGTCTCCCTCAACGAACTGGTATTTCACATAAAGGGGCGAGGGACGGACATTGGCGTAGAAATTGTCGAGACGCACGATCCCTTCGCGAACATTGCCGTCGCAGCGCGCCATGTACCGGGCGCCGATCACCTGGTAATCGGGGATGCTGCCGGGGTAGAACGCATCGCAGAAAACGCCCAGGATGTCGGCCGCAATGGCCAGGCCCGTGTTGCAGTTTTTCCAGAAGGTGTTGCGGTCGGTTTTGCTCAGGTTCATGATATTGAGAATGCAACCGTCGAAACTATACCAGCCGTACGGGTGATCATCGGCGTCCAGCTGCAGGTAGCCCTGCTTATAGAACCAGGTGCCGTAAAAGCTATGGCCTTCATTGATGTCGAATGTGCGGTTCAGGCGCGATTCGGGGTAAAGGCCGCTCTGCTCCATGGCTGTCAGCTGGGCCTGGTAAAAGCCCTGCAACTGGCTCTGAACTGCATCGCTGAAATAGAAGAACGGATTCACGCGGTTCTGCATGTACGAATATAATCCCAATCGATCAAAATTGCAGTGGGTATCGTCCTGTACCATAAAATCAAGGGCCGAGGTCAGGTGCGTGAAGCCGATGACGGCGTCGGCGGCAATGGGCACGGCCCGGCGCTGCTGGCCGAACACATCGATGTCGGTAGCGGCGTGGAACTGGTTGACAAGGCTTTGGGTCAGGCAGCAGTGGCCCAGTTCAACACGGATATAATAGCTGAGATGCAGGATGGCCGTGACATCGTTGTAGCAGGCGATGCCGTTGATGATTTTGATCGGTTTGCCGGACTCACCATGGACCTCGAGAAAGCTTGGAAGCGACAGGGAAATCGGCGTATGACCGCCGCTGTACAAATACCATTTCAATGTGGCCGGGAAATGACTGTTGTGGTTGAAGTTAGGGTAGGGCACAAGAAATAGCATCGACGCTTCGGGGCGACCGGTGCGAATACCGTCCAGTATATGGTTGCGAGCGGTGGGATTAGCCGTGCGGAAGAGAAAGTCGAGAGAAATGGGAAAACGGGTCAGATGAATCATTTCGTAGGGGGGGGATGTTTCCTCCTCATGGGCAGTCTGGCAGGACCAGGTGCACAGAATACACAGGATCCCCAGCACCGCCATGCAACAGTTTCGAAAATAAAATTTGTTCTCCATGCTGCCCATGATAGCAACTTAAAAATAAAACTTCAACGGAAACAAGTGAGCCGGGATGTGAAAAATTCAACAAATTGAATTTTTCACAAGCCAGCTCTTTTCATCGCTACCGAATCAAAAAAAACAAGCGGGAAATCTTCATTTGCTCAGGAAAGATGAATTGATCATCATCCGCACCGGGTTATTGGCCGGAGTGGTGAAGATGATCCGGTGCCGCAGCTTGAGCGTGACTTCACCCGCACCCGAAGCGATTTCATATTGCATTCCGTCTACCGGGTTATTGCAGAAATCGTTGATGTTGCCGCTGCAGGTTCGGTCGAAGGTGTTGGTGACATCGAGCACTTGGACGTCGTCGACGTAGATGATGTCGCGCCGGGTCAGCCCATTGCAGCCGGTAATGGCCAATTTGATGTCCCAGTGGTAGATGTCCGGACCGCTGATCGATACCGTGCTTTCATCGTCGTAGCCGTTGGCATGGGTCGGATTGGGCGCCCAGTCGTTGGCCGGGGAAATCGTCGGCAGCGTCGGGCTGCTCGAGGCGGCGCTGGCGTGCCAGCAATTCCATGCCTGGTATTCGCTTTCATAATAAATGTCCGCTTCCTTGTCCTTGGATTCTTTCTTGATGACTTTGGTATAAAGGAAATATCCGCCGATAGCGATGACGGCCAGGGCCAGCAGTGAACCCAGAAGTTTTCCGAAGCCGCTTTTTTTCTTGATGGCATTGGCTCCCGCCTGGTCGCAATGACGCTTGTAATACTTGAAATCATTCAAGACCAGGCCTTCGAAAGTTTTCCCCTTGCCCAGGATTTCCTTGGCCAGGCAGAAATATTTCACCGCCAGCTCCTTGTACTTCAACTTTTCGTAAACGGCCCCACTCAAGAGATATATTTCTCCTTTCATTGTGTCACGGCCTTGGACCGGGGCTATCGCGTCGATCAGCTTTTCCAGGACGGTTTTGGCCAAAGCAAAATCGCCGGCGAAAAAAGCCTTTTTGGCTTCACTGAACTGCATTTCGTAAGCGTCTTCAGCTATCACGGCTTGAGTTGCCGCCGTTTCAGGACAGGGATCGGTATAGTATTGCAGCGTATCCAGCGTGAGTCCTTCAAAGCTCTTACCGGTGCCCAGCAATGCCTTGGCCAGACAGTATTGCACGACCGCCGCATCTTTTTCTAGTAATTTCTCAAGGATCGCCCCCAGGAGCAAGTGGGTTTCGCCCTTCAGTGTTTCACGCCCGGTTACTTTTTCGAGTTCAGGGAGGAGGGTTTCCAGCGCGCTCCGCGCCGTTGAAAATTCGCCGGCCAGGTATGCCGAACGGGCGGCCGAGAAATTTTCATTCAGCACGTCATTGTTCTGGGCAAGGAGGAATTCGGATTGAAACACCAACAGCCCGACCAATACTACGGCGGCGGCCCGGCAAAAAAAAGATTTGTGAAACCTGATCATGCGTTCACCTCCTGGAAGTTTTTATTGGGCTAATGATAAATAGTGAGAAACATAAAGTCAAGAAGTTATGGATATTATCGCTCAGCCTTTTAAAATATGTGAAAAAACAGAATATGCCGCTTGGCTGCAATCGCCTTAAAGCTCGTCAGCGGCGAAGGTGTCGCCCTGGCTCAGGTCGCCGGTTTTCAATCCCAGAGTGAACCAGCGCACCCGCTGGGCGGACGTGCCGTGGGTGAAGGCATCGGGGACGACATAGCCTTGCTGCTGTTTCATGATGCGGTCATCACCCACCGCTGAGGCGGCATTCAATCCTTCTTCGATATCGCCTTCCTCCAGCAGGTTTTTCATGCGCTGGGCGTGGTGGGCCCAGACCCCGGCAAAAAAGTCGGCTTGCAGTTCCAGTCGGACCATCAGGCGGTTTGCGTCCGTCTGGTTCAGACCCTGCCTCTTGGCCATGACCTGGTCCATGATGCCGAGCTGAGTCTGCACGTGATGGCCGACCTCGTGGGCGATCACGTAAGCCCAGGCGAAATCGCCGCGTGCTCCCAGGCGCTGCTGCATTTCCTGAAAGAATGAGAGGTCGATATAAACTTTTTCATCACCGGAACAGTAAAACGGGCCGGTGGCGGACTGGGCGTAACCGCAGGCCGAGTCGGTGGCGCCGCTGAACAGAACCAGTTTGGGTTTGCGGTATTGTTCTCCATGCTGCCGAAAAAGCGCGTCCCAGACATCCTCGGTGTCGGCCAGGATCACGCCCACGAATTCGCCGAGCTCCTGTTCCTCGGCGGTCAGGGCGAGCGTCTGTTCCTGGCCGCCGGCTTGCGGCGTTTGCAGGTTCTGCATCACCTCTTCGGGATTGCCGCCCAGCAGCAGGACGATAATGGTCACGGCCAGCGCGCCGAGGCCGCCGCCCACAGCAACCTTTCTTCCGCTCATGCCGCGGCGATCTTCTACATTTTCACTTTGTCTTCTGCCTTTCCAGAGCATGTGTTCCTCCCGGTTGGCTATGATTTTTCTGCTGCCCGGTTCTAATTATATGCTCAAAAAAATAAAAAGTAAATTTGAATTTTCTGCCATGGACAGGTTGGGAACTGATAATATGAAATGGCCTGGCTTGCGTTTTATTCCCTGATTTTGAAAAACCGCAGGGCCAGGACCATGAACACCGAGGTGAAAGCCAGTAGAATCAGCAGGTTGGGCAGAATCGACGCGAGACCCTTGCCGAAGAAGATGACCTGGTGAAAGGCGTCCATGGCCCAGTAGGCGGGGGAGACCATGGCCAGGATCCGGAAGGTGGGTGGAATGATTTCGGCCGGCCACCAGCAGCCGCCCAGGGCGGCGAATACGTTGCCTGCCAGGACTGAAACGGCGACGATCAGTTCCTCTTTATGCAGAACCGAACCGACGAAGATGCTCAGGCAGGCCATGGCCAGTGTGAAGACTAAAACAACCAGGGATGACAGAAAAATGTTGCCGAGATTAAGGTGAAAAAATATTTTGCCGGCAATGATCAAAATAGCCGCCTGCATTAATCCCATCAGCAACCGGCCCAGTAATTTGCCGTTGAATAGCTCACCGAAACTGGTTGCCGAAAAAAGGATTCGCTCCATCACCCTGTTTTTCCTGTCTTCCAATACCATCACGCCGCCGTAAATTAAAACCATCATCATAATGAACTGCACTATGGTGCCGGGTATGGTGTGGTCGAAGCCGCTGGGAACGACCGCGACCGTATCTTTGGGCAGGCGTGTCTCGATGCTGACCAAGTCATTGAATGGCGTATGGGCGGCGAAAAAATCCTCGATATTGCGGTTCCCGTAAATAATCAGTTCGCTGAGCAATCTGGCGATGGCCTGGACGATCTTGGTCTCGGCAACGGCACCGGCTTCCATATTGGCAGCGGAGTTTTTTCTTAGTTGCAGTTCCTGCGAGTTTTGCGTGACCAATTTCTCGGAAAAATCCGCGGGGATGACCAGCATGCGGATAATTTTTTCCGGGACGCTGGTCCGGACGTCGAGTTCGATATCGGGGCTTTCCAGTTTTTTTACAAAATAATTTCCCCATTGGCCCCGGTCCTGATTGACGATCAGCAGCGCGGCTTTCTTGTCGGCCGGGTTGGATTTGTACAGGTTGCCGAAAATCAGGATAAAGAACATGGGAAAAGCCAGGAACCAGAAAAAAAAGGCCTTGTCGCGGATGGTCAGTTTCAAATCCAAGTGGGCAATATGAAAGATTTTTTTCATGTCTTTTCCCTTAGAGCCTTATAGCAAATTCTAAAATTTGTTAGTCTTTTAGAACAAATTTTAAATTTGCCATCTAAAGCTCTTATCCAGTTCATCTGGGTCAGGTGGTGAGGCGACGCTGCAGGGCCATGACGGCCACCAGGCCAAACAGCAGTCCCGAAACGAGCAATACGCCGTACGAAACCAGGGGGATGGCGCCGGCACCGATTTCCCGACAGCCGGTGATAAACCAGTTGTTGACCGTGAAGCCGGCCAGCCAGCGCATGCTGGAAGGGATCTGCTCGAGGGGAAGCATGCTGCCTCCAAACGCGGCGGAAACCAGGATGATCGGGCTGGCCAATGCCCCGGCCTGGTTCTTGTTCCTGAAAAAAGCGTTGAGCATGCCGAAAAACGCAGCGCTCCAGAAACAGGTGACGGCCACCAGGATGAACAGCCAGAAATAATCGCCCCAATCGATCCCAAAGACCAGCGCGCCCATGGCCATGGCCAGGCTGCAAACCAGCAGGCCGAGCAGCCAACCGCTGAAGATACGGGCCAGCATGAGCTCGTGGGTCGTGAGCGGCGAAAACATCATGCGCCGGATCTTACCGTCGGCACGTTCGCTCTGGATCTCGCGCATGGAAGCTTCGACGATGAACAGCAGGAACATGATCAGCATGCCCGGCAGGATGTAGGCGAAAATATTGAAACCCTTGGCTTTTGAAACCTGGCCCGGTTTGGCCATGACGCTGGTTTTTAAGCCGATGCGCAGGGGGGACAGAAATTTTTTTATGGCCATGATCTTGACCCGGCTCATTTCCAAAAATGGTGTCAGCTCGGCGAACGATATTTTTTCCAGTGAGGTGTTGCCGACCAGCTTGATGATTTTTATTTCATCGGCGAATATCTGGGCCAGGGCCGAGAAACCGACCGCCATGGTGTCGGCGAACTCTTCGACCACGGCCGGCAGGAATTCCTCGGAAGGATTCTTTACCACCACCAGCCGGACGGATTTCTGGTCGGCCAGGTCCAGGCTGAAACGCTCGGGGATGATGATCATGGCAGAAGCCTTGCCTTTTTTCATCAGTTTTTCACCTTCATTTTCACTGACGGTGGTTGCCTGGAACATATCCTTCAGTTGTTTCTGGTCAAAAGCGCCGATGAAAAATTTTGAAGCGATATTCTGGTCTAGATCGACCAGCAGCACCTTGATCGGTGGTAGCTTGGTCTCGCCGCCTGCTCCGGGATCAAATATCAAGCCGATCAGGGCGGTCATGGCGAAGGGGATGATCAGGAAAAGTAATGTGGATAGGGGCGACTTCAAGCGGCGCTTGATATCGTTTTTGATAATCAGGATGGTGCGACTCAATCTCGTAAGCTCCTGCCGGTCAATTTAAGAAAAACAGCCTCCAGGTTGGGCGATTTTATTTTCAGGTCGGCCAGGGATACGTGCTGCTGGAACAAATGCTGCATCATGCCGGGAATGCCTTCCGAATTGGCGAAGGCCAGGTGGGCCTCGTTATCGGTGATGGAAAGAATTTCAATATCGTTGTGAATGAGCGGCTTGATGGCATCAGAGAAGCGATCGGCAGAGAATTCACCGCTGACAATGACGATATCTTTTTCGCCGACGATGCGGATGAGTTCATTCAGGGTACCCTGGGCCAGGATGATTCCCTTGTCCATGATGGCGATACGTGAGCAGGTCTGTTCCACTTCGGCCAATTGATGGGTGGTGAAGACGACCGTCGTACCTTGCAGGCCGACCTGGCGGATGATATCCAGGATGCTGACCTTGGCCTGGACGTCGATACCGACCGTCGGCTCGTCGAGCAGCAGCAGTTCCGGTTGATGAATGAGGCCGATGGCGACGTTCAGGCGCCGCTTCATGCCTCCGGAAAATTTCTTGATTGGTTCCTTGGCCCGGGAGCTCAATTCGACCAGGGCCAACAAATCCTGGGCCCGTTTTTTCAACTCTTTTTCAGGAATACTGTAAAGACCGCCCCAAAACATCAGATTCTCCATGGCGCCCAGCTCTTCGTAAAAGGCCATTTCCTGGGGCACGATGCCGATCTGGTTCCTGAGCTGCCGGTCAGCGAAAAGGTCCATGCCTTTAAAAACGACCGAGCCTGAAAAGTCGCGCAGGGTTCCTGATAAAATCGAAATCAAGGTCGTCTTGCCGGCGCCATTGGGGCCGAGCAAGCCGAGTACCTCACCCTTGTTCAGACCAAGGCTGAAATTGACCAGAGCGGGATTTTTCCCATGGTCATAGGCTTTGGACAGATTTTTAATTTCCAAAATAGGTGGTTGCATGAAATGATTGTAACACAGGTTCGCCGGTGTTAAAAGCGGGCAACAGCGGCCGTGGATTTTAACCGCAAGGCATACGGATGACTAATTTTCAGGATCGACGGTCATGTACACGTAATCGAAATCACAGCTGGTTTTTACTCCGGCGCCGCCAAAACCAAGCATGACATGGGTGGGATTATAGGTGCCGTCCAGCAGCGTGTAAACCAGGCTGTCGTTGATGGCCAGGGCATAACTGCCGCCATGGCGAACGACTTTGAGCGTGTTCCAGCTGTTAATTCCCTGGTTGACGGCACTGCTGGTGTCGCTGTAGAGAAGAGTCGGAGAAGTCGGGGACGGATCCTGCAAGTTGTAGTTTTCGACCCGGTAGACGCTGATCATGCCATCCATGCTGAATCCCAGCGCATACCCCGAATTATTAGTAAAACTGTTCGATATTCCCAGCATGATAAAGAGCGGCGCTCCGCTGTTGCTGCCGCTATGTTCGCTCCAGCGCATGCGGCTCTCGACGGTATAGGAGGATTCACCATAGAAAAAATTGTAAATGCTGACCGCGAGCTTATCACTTGTTTGACTGGCCGAATAATAACCGCCGGCGGCATTCCAGGCGCCGGTTTGATCCGTGAGCCAGAAGTCGGCCGTATTGTCCGTAAAGTCCTCCTTGAAGCCCAGTAAATTAAAGGCCGGGCTCATGGCGCGGGCATCGGGCCATGCCGAGCATGAAATCTGTATCTTGAAATTATGGCCTTCATTCGTCGCAGCCGGAACATTCCAGGTATAAGAGCCGGAATTCGGCATGGCCAGGGCCACGTCACTGATTTTAATGTCATTCTGGAAAAGCATTAGATCGACCTTGGTTACGGCCATGATCTGATGCGGCGCCGACGAACCGTGAGCAGCCTCCATGGCGCTGGAATCCCAGCGGACCACGCACTGAGTCTCTCTCTGGACATTGGCGTTGGCTTCGGGTTCGTTTACGGCGAAGGTACCGATATCGAGGAGGAAATCCACCGAATTCTTGCCGTTTTTTATAACGATTTCTCGTTCGCCATCGGCGTATCCCTCCAACACGACCTTGATGGTATGGGCTCCCAACGAAGGTTTCAGCTGGCAGGGTGAAATTTTCCCGCTGTCTTTACCGTCCAGGTAAACCCTGGCACCGGCCGGGGTTGTATTCACCTGCAGGGTGTTTTTCACGATGAATAAATAATAGATTAGTCCGCCGGCAAGCGCCAGGCTCAGGATCACACCCAACCAGGGGAAAAATTTCTTTTTTATTTTAGGCTTTGCCACTTCGGCCTGCTCCACGAACCGGATTGCCTTTTCCGGGTTTTCAGTTTCACAAGTGGTGGAATTGCCTCCGGTTCCGTCAGCATTGGCCTCGACGGATTTCCGAGAGCGGGCGTCGGGATATGGCCCCTGGGCGAATGCCTGGAACGTCGATGCGTGGATCCAGCCGGTGAAAGAAAGTATCAGCAGATAGCCCCATGCCTTGCGGGTTGTTTCGAATAGGTTGCTCACATTGAACTCCTCGAATTTGCCTTATGATAATGTCCCGTCGCGTGAAAGTCAAATTCAACGGCGGCAACGGTCAGGATGGCCGGGGGAACTGTCGGCATCCTATTGACTTTTCCAAGGGGATTATTCATAGTAGGCGGGTGAAAGGTGAAGCGTATGCGGCGGTTGTTTTGCTGGTCTTGACCATGATGCCCCTCCCGGGTTCCGATAACGATTTCTTTCCGTCAGCGGTCCAAGGCTGGATATTGACGGAAGCGGGTGAAGACTATACGCCCGAAAGCCTTTACCGCTACATCGATGGTGCGTCCGAACTCTATATTTCATACGGATTCACCAGATTGATTTCACGGCGCTATGAAAAACCGGGCCACGGTGAAATCGTGGTCGATTTTTTCGACATGAAAAGCCCGGCCAACGCGTTTGGAATTTTTAGCCATAGCCAGGAGCGTCCGCTAAAGGAAATCGGGCAGGATTCGGAATACCTAGACGGGCTGTTGCGTTTCTGGAAAGATCGATTTTATGTTTCCCTGTGGTGCAGTCCTGAAACCGCCGAATCCAGGACTGCCGTGATGGAGCTTGGGCATCGCCTCGCCGCTCTCATCCAGAGCCAAGGCAGTCGTCCCGACATCCTGGGATTATTGCCGGCTCCGGGATTGCTGCCGTCCACCATCCGTTTCTTTCACCATCATGCCTGGCAAAACGCCTATACATTTATTTCGGCCGAAAACCTGTTGGATATCGGACCGGATCGCCAGGCTGTCCTGGCCAAATACGTACTGGGTGAAGACAGGCTGATCATGCTGCTGATCCTTTATCCAGATGCAAATGCCGCCGAGCAGGCATTTGCCAACCTCACGCATCGATTCAACTTGCCTGTCGAAAGAGGCGCGGCGGTCAGGCTGGCTGACGGAAAACATTTCGCCGCCCGTCTGCAAGGGGAAATGTTGGCCGCGGTCTGGAACAGCCGCAGCGCCGAGGGAGCGTTGGAGCTGCTTTCCGCCCTGCAGGCAGAAACATTGCCTTTTGAGAAATAACTTTGTTTTGAGGAGTAGAATGATGAAAAAAAAGAATATCAGCCGCCGTGAATTTATCAAAACCGGTGCGGTTGGAGCCGCGGCTGGATCGTTGGCCTTGGCCTGGCCGCTGAAGCTGCCTGCCCAAACGCGGGCAAAAACCCGGGTCGTTTTGATCCGTGACCGGGATGTCATCGATGAGAACGGCGCCATCCGCAGCGATCACGTCCACGCCATGCTGGATGAGGCCTTGAAAACCCTGCTGGGGGAAAAAGATGCGCTCCGTGCCTGGAAGAAAATCGTCAAGCCGGACGACATCGTGGGCATTAAAAGCAATGTCTGGCGGTCGCTGCCCACACCGCCGGCCGTGGAAGAAGCGATCCGTAAATCCGTTCTGGCGGCGGGGGTCCAGGCAAAAAACATCAGCGTGCGCGACCGCGGCGTTCTCGGCGACCCGGTTTTCATGAAGGCCACGGCCCTGATCAATGTCCGGCCCATGCGCACCCATGACTGGTCGGGACTGGGCACCCTCCTGAAAAACTACATCATGTTCGTCCCCGACCCGCCCCGTTTCCATTCCGATTCCTGCGCCGATCTGGCGGCGCTCTGGCAATTGCCCGAGGTTAAGGGCAAAACGCGGCTGAACGTGTTGGTCATGCTCACGCCGCTCTTCCACAGCGTCGGTCCGCACGGCTTCAATCCCGCCTATGTTTGGCAATACAATGGGCTCCTTGTGGGCTTGGACCCGGTGGCTGTGGATTCCGTCGGCGCACGCATTATTCAGGCCAGGCGGCGGGAATTTTTCGGCACAGACCGGCCGATTAATCCGCCGCCCAAGCATATCGAACTGGCCGACAGCCGCCACCACCTGGGTACGGCCGATCCGAACAAGATCGAACTGGTCAAGCTCGGTTGGACCGAAGGGGTATTGATTTAGAAGAGAGAAGCGGACTGCCGCCGCGTTTCCGGCCCTTGAATTTCAGCGGTCGGACAGAATGATTTGCAAAGCCAATAGCAGCGACATGATAAGGGCGGACCAAACGGCCATGACCAATACCGCCTGGCGGTCCTTTGCCAACCCAGCCGAGAATGTCGGCTTATATCCTGGCACGGGCGTGCCGCCGTGGGACAGCGCCAGGGCGACCGCGGAGGTGATTCCGAATCCGGCCACGTTCCACCATAGCCAGGAGACGGTCGAGCTTTGAAAGGCCCACAAGTAGATGTTGGCGCCGAAACCGGCCAAAAGACCAGATAAGGCGGCCCTTTCCTTTACCTGTGGGGCCAGGATGCCGATCATGAAAACCGCGGCGATCGGCCCGTAAAAAGCGGAGCCGATCTTGTTGACGATCTCGATCACCGTTTCTCCCGAGTCGGCCATGGCCCAGGCGGCCAGGAATGCCGTCCCGCCCCATAAAAAGGTCAGCAACCGGGAAACGAGCAATTTTTTCCTTTGCTGCAAGTTGTTCAGGCCAGGTTTGAGTTTGAGCAGCACGTCGTTCCAGGAGACAGCGCTCAGGGAATTGAGCGCTGAGTCGAGGCTGGAAAGAGAGGCGGCGAAAATGCCGGCGATCACAAATCCCAGGAATCCAGACGGGACGAACGAGCGGAAGAAGTGCGGCATGATGTAATCGGGCGGCAAGCCGACAATTTGCGCGGCAAAGGCCGGCCGTGAGGCCAGGAAAGGGATCATGAGGAACCCGATCAGGCAGTAGGTGGCGACGATCGGAAAGCGCAGCAAGCCGTTGATGAGCAGGGCCTGGCGGGCCTGTCCGTGATCGGCAGAAGTCAGCAGCCGCTGCGCCTGGCTTTGGTCGCAGCCGTAATAGGAAAGGTAGAGGAAAAACCCGCCCAGCAGCATCGGCCAGAAAGAAAATGTGCTGCCGGCGCCCCCGCTGGTGACGATGACTGCATAGCGGCCGGGCGCGCTTGAGATCAGGGGAGCCGGGATGCCACCCAGCATGCGTACGAGGATGATCACGCAGATCAGGGCCGAGGTCCAGAGGATGGCCAGTTGGATGATGTCGGTATATATATCGGCCATGATACCCCCCATGGTGGTATAAACCAGAGTGACCAGGGCGATGGCCACCAGGGACCCAAGCAGTGAAATGTCGAGGCAGACCGAAATCACGTAGGCCGTGGCCAGCAGGACAACTCCGGAGCCAAGGCTGCGGCTGAGCAGGAAGAACACGGTGACCATCAGGCGCAAGGTGCGGCCGAAGCGCTTTTCCAGGTAGTGATAGATGGAAATGGAATTGGAGCGGCGGTAGAGCGGCAATAGAAAAACAATAATCGCGGCCATGGCCAGGGGAACGGCCAGTTCGTATTGCAGCCAGCGCAGGCCGCCGCCGGTTTTGACTGCAATGAATGCCGGGGCGCCGACCAGGCTGATGGCGCTGACCTGGTTGGCCAGCAGCGATAATCCGATCGGCCAGCCGCGGATCCGGCGCCCAGCCAGGAAATAGTCGATTTCATCGCGTTGCCTGCGGCTGAGCCGGTAGCCGATATAGATAACCAGGACGACCGTTGCGGCGATGATTATCCAATCCAGAATGGTCATTTTTAAATTAGAACAAAAGCTGTGATTTTTTTCAATCCGTGCTTCAGGTGAAATGGATTTTTTCTAAATAAATATTTCGCTTGGTGACACGAACACCCACATTGGCAATGCTTCACGTTCTGCCGAGCAGGGCTCTGATAAATCCATCTCCCTGCAACAAACCGTAGCTCCCCAACCGGCATGTTTCCTCGTTGAACTCTGAAATGCCGTCGGGTTTTTTAGCGGGGCTGCAAATAAGAAAGGGCACCGCGTCGCGGGTGTGGGTGCGCAAGGCGCAGGGAGTGGCATGGTCGGGAAGCAGGGCGATGGTCACCGGTTCATTCATCGCGGCCACGCATTCGAGGACCGGCTTGACCACCTGCTGGTCGAGGTCCTCGATGGTGCGCACCTTCAATTCCACGTTGCCTTCATGCCCGGCTTCGTCAATGGCTTCGATGTGCAGAAATACGAAATCCATTTCTTTTAAAACCCGGCAGGCGGCTTTCACCTTGCCTTTATAGTTGGTGTCGAACAGTCCGGTAGCGCCCGGGACCCTGACCGGAGTCAAACCGGCATAGACTCCGAGGCCGAAAATCAGGTCGACGGCCGATATGACGGCTCCGCGCAAACCGTACAATTCCTGGAAGGTCTTCATTTGCGGCCGATGCCCGGGCGACCAGGGCCAGATCGAATTACCCATGTCTTTGCCATTGGCCCTGCGGCGCCGATTGACGGGGTGGCTGCCCAGGATGGTCTGGGAAGCTAGGATCAGGTCGGTCAGCAGCTTGGCCGTGGAACTTTTTTTTGCCTTGGCCCGAGGCAGGACCTTGATAAACGGCGTACCTGGAACATCATGGGGCGGTGTGCACTCGAAATCGTTCCGCCCGCCCTTGATGACCAGCAGGTGGCGGTAGCTGAACCCTGGGTAAAAGCGGAGCGAAGGGCCGGCAAACTCCTCGTTCAGGGCTTTGACCAGCTGCAGCGATTCTTCGCTGCCGATATGACCTGCAGAATGGTTCTTGATCTTTTCGTTTTCAATACAAATGATGTTGCAGCGCATGGCCAGGTCGTCAGCGGCGAGATCCACTTTCATGCTGGCCGCTTCCAGGACGCCCCGGCCCTGGTACACCTGGTGCACATCGTAGCCAAGAACCGAAAGGTTGGCGACCTCGCTGCCCGGCGGCATGTCATCGGGAACGGTGATCAGTCGCCCACAGCGGCTTTGGGCGCAGAGTTGGTCAATGGCCGGGGTGCGGGCCGCCATGAGCGGAGTTTTTGCCTCCAAGCGGTCGATGGGGTAATCGGCCATGCCGTCGGCCAGGATGATGATATATTTCATGAGTTCCTCTTTGGCTGCAAAGCTCAGGAATAGTGCTTCTTTAAAAATTCCCTGAATGAATGATAATCATTGGCCATATGCATGAAAAGCTCTTCCTTGGCTTCGAGACCTTCGAGACTGGACGGCAATGGCGGATCAAACCCGAGGATGGCTCTGATCTCTTCCGGAAACTTCGCCGGGTGGGCGGTTTCAAGGGAAACGCACAACTGGTCGTTGGCTTCTCCATGCTGTTGCCTGTATTTCTCCAAGCCGGCCCAACCGACGGCGCCGTGCGGTTCCAGCAGCAAACCGTGCTGCTCATAGGCGCTGCGGATGGTATGACGTGTTTCATCGTCGTTAACGCTGACGGCGAAAATTTCACGACGCATGCGATCCAGGTCGGCGACGTCGTGGATGACGCCCTTTTCGTCCATGCGGCCGCCGTAGAGGTCGATCAATCTGGCCAGATTGCTGGGGTGGCCGACATTCATGGCACTGGAAATGCAATGGCGTGAAGGTTCAATGGGCCGATAGGCGCCGCTGGCCAGGTAACGGGGAAATTCATCATTTTCATTGGTGGCGATAACCAGGCGTTTGACCGGGAGTCCCATGCGCATGGCCAGAAGTGAACCCATCATATCGCCGAAATTTCCCGAGGGTATTGAAAAGACGGCTGTCTCGCCCGGGAAGCGGCGCAATCGCGAATAGGCATAGAAATAATAAACTATTTGCGGAACCAACCGGCCGATATTGATGGAATTGGCCGAAGACAGGGGTAGGTAATCCAATTGGCTATCGGCAAATGCCTCTTTGACCAGTGCCTGGCAATGGTCGAACTTGCCATCGATGGCAATGATCTTCACATTATTGCCCAGGGTGGTCATCTGCCGACGCTGGCGCGGCGTCACTTCCTTTTCCGGGAACAGGACCAGTACCTGGACGTTGTCCAATCCGTAGAAAGCGTTGGCGATGGCGCTGCCCGTATCTCCCGAAGTGGCGGTTAAAATGAGCAGTTTTTTTGTTTCCAGGCGCAGGTAATAGTTGATCAGGCGTCCCATCAGGCGTGCGGCGAAATCTTTGAACGAGGCGGTCGGGCCCTGGTCCAGGCGCATGACAAAACGGCGGTCCTGCACGGCTTGCAGGGGAACCGGGAAATCATAGGCGTCTTTTGACAATGCCGCCAAGTCTTTTTCAGGGAGCTGTCCCTGAAGGAATTTTCCGCAGACGCTGAAGGCGATTTCATGGTAGGCCTGGCCGGCAAATTGTGAAATTTCTTCTGCTGTCAGCAAGGGAATTTGCTGCGGCATGAACAGCCCCTTGTCTGGAGCCAACCCCTTGAGCAGGGCATCGCGAAACGTCACCGGGTCGGTCCGGCGGTTGGTCGAATAAAATAAAATCGGTTCTGGCATGAATTTCCTCGATCCAGCGGTCAAGTTTGGCATCAGTGCCATTCGTGTTCAGTAATGTAAAACTATTTTGTGATGGTGTCAAGATTGCCTCAGTCGATTTTTCAGGTTTGACTTTTAATTTTCCATATGTTATTAAAAAATGGTCATCAAGGTGGTCATGGCGCGGTAGGGGGTGACGCAGATACTTCTGGAACGGTTCATTCAGGCCGACAAAATATTTTATCGGGAAAATAACCATGAGTAAATTTTGTTTCATCGGCGTTGAAAGTTATTTCCGACTGCAGCGGGTGTTTGACCTGAAAAAACATCGAATGGCAATGGATGACATTTTGCCGCATTCAGATATCAAATAAATTTGAATTTCTAGGAGGTTAAAATGCATTATGCCCTTTTATCGGAAAACGACATGAAAGCGATGGATGCTTTAAAATCCCATCACGGCGGTGCCAAAAAAATAGACCATACGATCGAAACCATGCGTGACTTTGAAACCCGCAAGCGCATCCTCTCAGAAAAGGGTTATGGAGAGATGATTGCCGAGGCCGAAAAAATGGTCAAGTCTTTCCCCAAAGTGGAAGATTTTGAAAGAAAGAATCATATTTTTTACGATAAGAAATTCGGGACAGCAAGAAGTCAGGTGTCGGGATTTCAGGGGGCCAAGGTCACTCACCACTGTATGAAGAAGATTGCCCAAGGCAGCCAGTCCGGGGAACTGTGTTTTGTTCCCAATGAGATGATTTCAGTGGTGGCCCTCAGCGATAATTATGTATATAACGGCGATCTTCTAGCGACCCTGACCATGGCCGAGAACATCATGAAGGTTTCCAAGTTCTGCAACACCAATCTCATCGGCATTCCCCAGCCCGAAAGCCGTTTCAGAGAGCTCGAATCTTTGACCAAAAAAACCTTTGAGAGAATTAAAGTAGATGATTCCCAGTCTCGGCTCCTATTGAAAAATCAAGGTACATTCTTCGGAAATTTCGGCGGCATTGAGGTGGCCAATGACAATCATCTCGTTTATCTGGACGGCATTACGCGAACGGCTCTGGCCACAGGATCCAATTTCTTTCTCAATCCCAGTTGGAGTACCATTGTGGCCATATGCTATTACGGCCGCGACATAGCCAATATTCATATCAAAGTTTCCATGTTGCTTTCAACCCAGAATCTCATCCAGTTGCGCATGCTTCTGAACATTATGAAGGAGTATCTCCGTGATGATGGCACATCGCCCATATATGAAATCAACATCGGGAACGGCGCCAGCGCGGATACTTTCATTCAGGCCTCGAAAGAGCTGAAATCCAGCGGTATTAAGGGCGTCAGTTTCTCGGCCCACATCTACATCAATCCCGATCTGGGTATGGAGAATTTCAACTGGACAGAAAACATGCACAAGGTATTGGAAAGCGGAACAGATATGACCTTTAAATATGAAAGTGACGGCCAAGCCAGGGAAATGGACACCATGGCGACCTATTTTCTCTCTGAAGCGGACCGGAACGCAAGCGCGGATAAAATTGGCGATGTCATTTATTTTAAAAGCCTGCGCGCCAGCAAAGACGGCATGGACTTGATGAAGAGGGGCATCAGGGCTGAGTTTGGCGGCAGCTCTTATGAATAAAAAACATATTAATTGTGAGTTTTGGGGAGTTGTCCATGAAACATAAATGGGCCGGCCGATTTTCTGAAAACATAAAAGACTTCGGCGGCTATTCCATCGGAAAGACATTATCTTTATTGAAGGATCCGGAAATCATCTCTTTGGCCGGAGGTTTACCTTCACCCCGTATGTTTCTAAGCGGCGATTTCCAGTCCGTTTCAAGGAAGATACTGGCGGAAAATGCCGAAAAAATCATGCAGTACTCGGCCATTCCCGGAGAAGGCAGTTTAATTGGTGCCATCAGAGAGTTCCTAAAAAGAGATGCCATTGATGTCCGGGATGAAAATATCTTGGTAACGACCTCGGGTCAGCACGGACTGGATCTTCTGGGGCGATTGTTCCTGAATCCCGGCGACACTGTGCTCGTGGATCGACCCACATTTGCCGGCGCGATCGTTGCCTTTAAAATGCAAAGGCCCAGATTTCAAGGAAACGATATTGAATCCGATGGATCCGACATCAACGGTTTTCGGCAAAAAATGGACACACTTAAAAAAGAGGGACACCCACCCAAATTCATTTATGTTGTTCCTGATTTTCAAAATCCATCGGGCATAACGATGAGCCTGGAAAAGCGTAAACAGCTTCTTGATCTCAGCTATGAATATGATGTGCCGGTAGTGGAGGACAGCCCCTACAAGGATTTTCGTTATTTCGGTGAGACGATTCCTTCCATCTATGCCCTGGACCAGCAACGTGAAGGAAACCATGTCATTGGACTATATACTTTTTCCAAACTGTTCTGTCCCGGAATTCGGGTCGGCTTCAATATTGGCCCCCAAGCGGTCATTGAAAAGATGACCAATATAAAAGAGGGAAACATCCTCAATACTCCAAAATACAATCAGGACATGTGCACGGCCTTTCTGACCGAGATGGATTTGGAAGCCCATATCACAAAATGTCGTCATTATTACCGGGAAAAACTCGACTTGTTTCTAAATACTCTCAATATCCACTTTCCTGAAGAGACCGGCGTTTCATGGACAAAGCCCGCGGGGGGACTGTTTCTTTGGGTAACCGTTCCTGAACATATCGATACCCAGATTCTTTTATCGGATGCCATTAAGTTCAAGGTTGCCTTTGTCCCCGGAGCAGTGTTTTATGGGGAGAATCCCAAAAAGAATCATATGCGAATCAATTTTTCTTATGCGTCAAAGGAACAACTGGTCGAAGCGGTTAAACGATTGTCAGAATGCATAAAAAAGTATTTGTGAACAGGGAGCCAGCATATGGAATTGACGTTCAAATGACCGGAAGGGCTGATTTTCTGAAAGTTTCGCTGCGTAATGCCCACGGTCTTTTTCCTAGGAAAATACGGGCGGCCGAATGAAGGCAGGAAAACTAATTTTTATTATCCCGTTTTGCCTTTGGCTGTTTGTCGCCTGTCGGCAAAAAACCGAGACCGAGATCATTGCCGACATGGTGGCCGATATGGCTGTCCATGCTGAGAAGAGAGATGCGGAGGGGTTGATCGTTCACCTGGCTGGAGACTACCGTGATTTTGAAAATCGCGACCGGGATCAGACCGCTGCCCTGATCGAGGAATATTTCAGCCGCTACCGCGGCATCGTGATCCATGTTCTGTCTTCACGCATTGTGCTCGAGGACATCCGCGACGCCTCCCTGGAACTCGACGTGTCGCTGTCCAGCGGCGCTGCCCAGGCCTTTCGCAAAATGGTGCGCTTTTCCGGAGAAAACTACCGTTTTCGCTGTCGGCTGCGCAAGGACGACCGCTGGCTGATCGTGAAGGCGGAATGGGAGTATGTGGCGCTTGAAGGCCTGTTTCCCGAATCGGTAAAAATACTGCGTGAATTATTCCCGAATCTATGAAAAACCGGTCTGGAGAAATGATGATCCGAATGGAAAACGAGCCCATTACTTCTGTAGAACAGTTGCGCGCGACCGTGTATGGTTTTCGCCGCAGCCGCATTATTTTGACCTCTTTTGAACTCGACCTTTTTACCCGTTTGGGCGATCAGGCGATGACGTCGCAGCGGCTGGCGAAGCTGATTGCCGCCGATGCCCGGGCCACGGACCGGCTGCTCAACGCCCTGTGCGTCATGGGTCTGGTCAAAAAAGTCCGGGGCCAATTTGCCAATAGAAAAATCGCGCGCGATTTTTTAATGTCCGGAAAGCCCCGATACATGGCCGGATTGGCCCATTCCCTCAATCAGTGGCAGAGCTGGCATACCCTGAGCGCCGCTGTACGCCGCGGCACAAAGGTATATGCCAGGGAAGGGGATGCCGCCGCTGAAAAACGCCTGCCGGGCTTTATCGCTGCCATGCATGACCGGGCCATGCGCCAGGCGCCCATCATAGTCAAGCAGCTTTCCTTGGCGGCTGTTTCCCAATGCCTGGATATCGGCGCCGGCTCGGGCGCCTATGCCATGGCCTTGGCGCGTGCAAAAAAAAACATCCGCGTTACGGCCTTTGACCTGCCTGATGTACTGCCCTTGACCAAGGAATACGTGCGCCGGGGCGGTTTACTGAAAAGGATAAATTTTATGGCCGGTGATTTCCGCCAGGATGATTGGGGGAAAGGCTATGACCTGGTTCTGCTGTCAGCCATCGTGCACATGAACAGTGCCGAGGAAAACCGGCGCCTGATTGCCCGGGCGGCAGAGTCGTTGAATCCCGGCGGCCAGTTGATCATCCAGGATTTCATCATGGCCTCGGAACGTACCCGGCCGGCGGTCGGTGCTTTTTTTGCCTTGAACATGCTGGTAGCCACGGCCCGGGGTGACACCTTCACCCGCAATGAAGTGCGCGACTGGATGCAGTGCGCCGGTTTGAAAAAAATCGACCATCTGCATACGCCGTTTGACGCTGCGCTGATGATCGGCAGGAAACCGTGAGCGCCGGGGAGGAAACATTACCATTTAGACTGGAGAAAGGAACGTAAATTTGCGTTCCCCAGCGAAAAACAGCCATTGAGGAGTCCCATGCCCAAATTGTATTTTGTCATATTCATTATCATTGTCTTGAGTGTCTATGGCGGCATGCACTGGTTTGTATACCAGCGCATCGCCTCCGGGTTAGCCTTAACGGCCGGGCAACGCCTGGCGTTGAAGCTGTTCATGCTGGCCGGGGCCTTGAGTTTCTTTCTGGCCGAATTTCTCAGCCGCCAGAAGCCGATAATCCTTTTGCGCTTTATTGGCTCGATCTGGCTGGGGATCATGGCCATCGCCCTGGCTTTCCTGCTGCTGGAAACCCTGCTGTCCTGGCTGTTTCCGGGCAGCCGTCATTCATTGCTCTTGGGGGCTTTAATCATTATTTCCTTGGTATCGGGAATTTCCATCTTTAATGCTCAGCGAGTCCCTGTGGTCAGAAAAATAGAGGTCCCGATCCGCAACCTGCCGGCGCCTTTAGCCGGTTTTTCCATTGTGCATCTGTCCGATCTGCATTTGGGCAACCTGACTTCCATTGATCGTTTGCGCTGGATCGTCTCCCGGGTCAACAGCCTGAAACCCAACCTGATATGCGTGACGGGGGACGTCCTGGACAGAGACATCTGCCAGGGCCAGGATTACTGCCAATTGCTGCTGCAACTTAAAGCCATACACGGAGTGGTGGCCGTCACCGGCAACCATGAATTCTATGCCGGCCTCGACCTTTTTATGGAAATGGCGCGCAGGAGCAATTGGCGGGTTTTACGCAACCAAACCTGGAGCATTGATGGCAAACTGGACATTATCGGGTTGGACGACGATGCCGGTAAAAGTTTTAAATTTCCCGGCCCCGATCTGACCGGAGCCTTGCGCTCGACCCGTGCGAATGTTCCAAAAATTCTTCTCTATCACCGCCCACAAGGTTTTGCTCAGGCCGTGAAACAGGGTATCGACCTGCAGCTTTCAGGGCATACTCACGCCGGACAAATCCCGCCCATGGATTTCCTGGTCTGGCTGATCTACAAGTATCCTTCCGGATTGTACCGCCTCGGTCAATCCCATATCTACACCAGCGCCGGTACCGGCACCTGGGGACCGCCCATGCGTTTTTTGTCGCGCTCTGAAATCGTAGAGTTGACATTGGTCCGGGAATGACCGCATACTTCGTTTGAAAATAATAAAAAGGAGGAAAAATGAACTATACGCTGTTTGCCATTGCCTGTTATATCGTCATGAGGGGGCTGCAGGTCCTGTTTGAGGAATATGCGCAGAAATCCTGGTACAAAATCGTCATCAAGTCGGTGACCGTGATTATGCTGTACGCCGCCCTGGCCAGCCTGGTGAACTGGTACGAAAAAATCCACTTGTTAGGCTTCGACCCGACGAAATAAACTCTTTCCTTGGCTAAGGTTCGTAAATGTTGGCGAAGTCCTGGGTAATATAATACTGGTTGCCTCTTTTCAGGATGGCGATCGCCATGTGGGTATAGTCCTTGTCCAGTGTGTTTTGAGAATGGCCCGGACTAGCCAGCATCTGCTCATGAAAATATTTCATGACCGTCGTGTCGCCGATAGCCAGGTTTTCGCCGACGCTGCTGAAATGCAGGCCGGCCTGGAGCGCACGGACAGACAGCTTGGGATAGCCGGGAAAGTCATGGGCCAGGCGGTTTTCCTCGATCATTTTTTTGCTGTGGGCCCGGGCCATGGCGTACAGCCGTGAATTGAACTGCAATGCCGGCAGGCCGCGCAAGTTTCTTTCGTGGTTGACCAATAAAAAAAGATGGTCCTCCAATTGTTTCAGGTTGACTCCGGTTTTTTCGCTCAGGTGACCAAAAAGAAGCAAAAATGGCAGAAAAAGAACGGCCACGATTTTATAATTCATTTACAACGCAGCGCATGACGCCGGATTTCATCGCGGCGTGTCAAGGGCCGCGGCCAGCGCACGCTGACCCAGTTTATAATTTTCCTTGGCTTTGGCGGGTTCACCCCGATAGGCATAAATCTCAGCCAGCAGGAAAAAGCCCAGCGGGGTGTTCTTGTCCGCCGGACGAATGGCTACGCCGCGACGGCACATATCGATTGCTTCGTCCAGGTTGCTTCGGGTGTCGAATTCGTGCTTGGCAATCATGAAGAAGGGCAGGTTGAAACCGGGTTGGAGTTCCGTGGTTCGCCGGAAATAGTGAATGGCCTCGTCCATTTGCCCAAGTTTTTTGAATATCTGGGCCAGGTTGAACGAGGCGCTGAAGTTCTTTTCGTTGATCTCGAGTTCACGTAAATAAGATTTTCGCGCCAGATCCAGGTCTCCTTGCGCATCAGCCACCTGAGCACGGATGAATGAGACTTTATCCAGGCCGGGATTCAACTCCTGGGCTTTGGACAGGTATTCTTCGGCGTGGTTTAAATCCTGGCGCTGATAATATATCTCACCCATCTTAAGATAAGCCTCCGCGTACGCAGGGTCTATCACCAAGGCCTGGCGAAAATAGTCTAGTGCCTCATCAAATTGCAGTCGTTCCAATTCCACCTGGCCCAGCAGTCTCAGGAAGGTGGCGTCCCTGGGAAAAATGACCCGAAAGGCGTTGAGCTCTTTCTTGGCTTGATCATATTGCTTCATGGCGATCAAGGTGTTGGCCACGTCGAGCATGGCGAAATTGAAATCAGGTTTTTGGCGGATCACGGATTGAAAAGCGGCCAGGGCCTCGGCAAAGCGCTTTTCCTTAAAAAGTAGATTGCCCAACAGCATGCGGCCGTCAATCATGTCCGGTTCCCTGGCCAGTAATTCTTCCATGAGGGTAATGGCCGGACCGATCTGCCCGCTTTCCTGCAAACCGCGCGCACGCATCATGCTGTTAAATACCTGGATCTTGCTTTTGGGATCGACCCGGCCGTTTTTTTCCGTGGCGTCAACCATGGTAGACAGGTAGCCGAGCGCGGCCAGTTTTTCGCGGTCTTCATGGCTTAAATTAATCCCGGTGGCGGGCCGGAGAGGATTGCGGCCCACCCGGGCCTGAAAATCGCGTAGCGCTCCCTTCAGCTTCTTGGCGATGACGGACTGTTTCAACCGCAGGTTGTCATTTTCAGCCGGCCCGCTTCCAGCGATGTCGTATAATTCTTCTTGAGGCGCTTCGATGAATTTGAAGCCATCCTGATAGAACGCCGTCAGTTCGGCCCAGCCGAAATGAAGCCGCGGATACCATGTCTCGCTGGCGGCCCGGCCGAACCCCTTGCCCGAGGCTCCAAAGGCCAATCCCAGCAGTGACTGGCCCTGCGGCATCTTTCCGGCCGGGATTCCCAACGCGGCCAAAATCGTGGGTACCACATCCACGTGCTCTACAGTCGTCGTTACCCGCTGCACAGGCAAATGCCACGGTGAACGAATGATCAGCGGTACATGCACCGCGCTCTCGTATACGAAAAATCCGTGCCCGTCCTCGCCGTGTTCGCCAAGCATCTCGCCATGATCGGCCGTCACCACGATCAGGGTGTTATCCCACAGGCCATGTGCCTTGAGGAAAGCGAAAAACTTTCCAAGTTCGGCATCCATGTAGGCGACTTCGCCCTGGTATGGGTTGGTGTGATACATGGAGGCAAACGGCTCTGGAGGCGTGTAGGGTGAATGCGGGTCATAAAGATGGATCCATGAAAAAAATCTGTTGTTCCCGTTTTGTTTCAGCCATGCCTCGGCTTCAGGCAGTACAGCTCCGGCCACTTTTTGGATGTTGTCCAGTGAAATGGACTTCATCTTGTTGTACGTGAATGTGTCGCCGTAGTAATCCCATCCTCGCTTCAACCCCCACTTGGAATGGAGCACATAGGCGGATATGAATGCGGAGGTCGTAAAACCTTGTTTGTGCAAGGTTTCAGATACAAGCTCCAGGTTCTCGGGGACGATGAAGCCGCCGTTGTCACGCACGCCGTGAAAGGCGGGATAGGTTCCGGAAAGGATCGTGGCATGGGACGGCAAGGTTAACGGTACTTGGGCAATGCAGCGCTCAAATACGGTTCCGGAGGCGGCCAGGGTGTCGAGGTTTGGGGTCAGATCGCGATCCGGATTGTAACAACCCAGATGATCAGCCCGCGTCGTATCCAGGGTGATCAGGATGATGTTGCAGTTTTTGAGCCGGCGCAGATGCAAGGAACGCCTGAGGGCGGGGCCAAAAATCAGGGCTGTGACGGCCAGGACAAGGGCCGCCATGGCCAATGGCAAAATCAAGCGGCGACCACGCGGCAGATGATGCCGCCGGGCCACGGGTGAATCTTTTTTACGGGTGACCATGCCAGTTCAATCATACCCCGCTTGGCCATGACTGTCAAAAAACATTTCCAGAAACGCCATGACGCGAAGTCTCCTGCCGGGCCCTTTCCGCAATTTGACAGGCACGGTCAGGAATCCCGGCTAATAATGATCGGTTGCAGCAGTTATTTGGTTTTTTTCTTGCGCTGAAGTTTTTTGATGGTTTCGCGTTCCTTCTCAATGTTCTGCATGAAGGACTTGTAATCGGCCATGTCGGGGGAAGTGGGGAACTTGGTGATGAGTTCGTTGTAGGTTTTCAGGGCATTGTCAAAATCCTGGCAGAAAAAGTAATAACGGCCGAGTTTCAGATAGGCTTCCTCGAGGTCGGGTTTGAGTTCGATAGCCTTGCTGAAGTTCGGCTGGATCGCGGTGTTGGCCTTGGCGGCGGCGGTGATGTTTTCCAAACTGGCCAGGGCATCTGAGCTTTTATCATCCTTAAGCTGGGCAATCTGCTTTTCAAGGATGAGGTAATGGTTGTTGGCCAACAGGTAGTGACTGGTGGGCAGCCAAGGAGTGGTCGATTCGTTTTGCGGTGCGGCGATGAATTTTTCCAGGCACGGAATGGCTTTGTCGGGCTGGTTCAGGCGGCTGTAGTTGATGCCGAGTATGTAGTTGGCCAGGGCGCTGTTGACTGGAGCCGTCATCTCGATTTCCGGAATCGCCAGGAAGCGCTGGAATGCTTCGATGGATTTTTTGAAGTCCTGAAGGCTATAGGCGACACTTCCCAATTGGTACGCGGCGTGCTGAAGTTCCTTGGGGTGGGTCGCTTCGATGTTTTTATGATTGACAATTTTTTCATAATAGGAGACGGCCTTCTTCAAATCACGCCCTTCGACCGCCTTTTGGCTGAGAGTCAGCAGCGTGCGAATATAGTCATTCAGGGCCAGAGTGAAATCCGCTTTGAGCTGCAGGGCTTTTTCAAAATTGGCTATGGCCAGTTCGAAATTTCCCATCATGCGGTTGAGCCGGGCGCTGGTAAAATATACCGGAGCATAGTCCGGCTCCAGGGTAATGACTTCGTTATACAGGGCCAAGGCGGAATTAAAGTCATTCTTCTGGATGGCCTTGTCCGCTTTTTCCATTTTTTTCAGGGCGTCCTTGCTCTGAGGTTTGGGAAGCTGGTCGGTGGCGGCCAGGGTCAGGGCCAGTCCCAGGCTGAGTGCAAAACTGAGCATTTTTCTTTTCATGTTTTTCTCCTAAGAAATCAAATTTCCAAATTGAATGGTGGATTTTTGTCTTGTTTGAAAAATATATTATACATCGAAAATAAATGAAATACAACTAAAAAAACTTGCTGCCGGTTGCAGCATTGAAATGATGCCAGGTTTGCATTATAATTTAACCTGCCTGAAAGGGTCGAGCGGTCGCTGCCGAGGTGAAATAATGAAAAAGAAAATTTTTTTGCTGATCTTTCTGGCCATGGTTGCATTTTTATTGGCCGGAAAATCCCTGTTCGTACAAGTATTGCGTTCGCAACTATTGGCCAAACCCGATTTTCTCTCCCGAAGCTTGGCGTCACTTTCGAAAGGGGCGCGTCTGGAGTTGATCGAAACCCAGGGCAGTTGGTATCTGGTAAAAAACAGCAATGGTCTGAAAGGTTATGTCCATCGGTCGGCGGTCATAAAAAGCAAATCCACCCTGAGCGGAGCCATTCCCTATAAAAAAGGTGCCAGCGATCAAGAATTGGCTTTGGCTGCCAAGGGGTTTAATGAAGGCAATGAAAAAAAACTTCGCGGCGGCCGTGAATATGATTTTGCCGCTGTCGATTGGGTGCTGGACCAGGGCGTGCCCCCGGCCGCCGTGGCCGCTTTCGTCAGAGAGGGCAAGCTCAAATGAAAAAACTGCCCCAGCAGAGCTGGATAAGAGCCTTAGATAGCAAATTCAAAATTTGTTCTAAAGAGCTAACAAATTTTAGAATTTGCTATAAGGCTCTTATGTTGTTGGTTTGCCTTTGTCTGCTAATGGCAGCGTGGAAATCGCCGATTAACCTGAGCAAACTGAACAAGGCAAAAAAGGCTGCGGATTTGGTCGCCGGAACCACGCATAAAATCAGCGAGGAAGAAGAATACTATATCGGCCGCGCGGTCGCGGCCAATATTCTTTCCCAGTACCGGCTGTGGAAAAACATTGCCTTGAGCCGTTATCTGAACCTGATCGGCAAGGCATTGGTACTGAAATCTGTACGCCCGGAAATCTTCGGCGGCTATCATTTCGCTCTCCTGGACAGTGCGGAAGCCAATGCCCTTTCGGCTCCGGGCGGCATTATTTTTCTAAGCCGTGGCATTGTAGAAATGGCCGAAAACGAGGATGAACTGGCCGCTATCCTGGCCCATGAGATTCAGCATATCGTCAGCAAGGATCCCTTGAAGGCCATTAAATCACAACGGCTGAAGTCCCTGGGGGCCTTCGCCGCCGGGGAGGCTCTGGGATCAAGCAACGAAGTGCTTGGCATTTTTAAAAATTCCGTTTTGGATATTACCGGCACACTGCTGCAGAAAGGCTATTCACGCGGCCAGGAAAAAAACGCCGACCTGGGAGCACTGAAGCTGCTGGCTGCGACCGGGTACAATCCCTATGCGCTGCTGTCCATTCTAAAAAAATGCCAGGCCATCGAGAAAAAAAAGGCCAAGGCGTTTTCGGCCCATCCATCTGCCTCCAATCGAATGAACTACGTCCGCGATGCCCTGAAAAGAGTTTCCGCCAGTGACATGCGCATCCGCTGTATCCGTTTCAAAAAAAGCGTTCCCCGCTAATCCTTTGCGCCGCTACCTGCTTTCAACCATACTGATTTTTATCCTCACTGTCGGTCTGGGCTATTTCAGCACATCCTTGTTTGAAAATAAAATCTATGATCAAAAAATCCGTTTATTCAGCCGGCACATCGACGCGCCGGTTATGCTGGTTGAAATCGATCAGGAAAGTATTGATTTTTATAGTCAGAACTTCAATATAACCTGGCCCTGGCCGCGTAGTTTGTACGCCAAGGCCATCGATTTTTTAACTCGGACCGGAGTCCAGGCCATCGGCCTGGACATGATTTTCAGCGAAGCCAGTCCCTATGGCGGAGAAGATGAGCAACTGGCCGCTGCCATGGCCAGGGCAGGCAATGTCTTCATGCCGTTTTTTTTTGCTGACAGCGGTGATGCCAATGACGAATTATCCCATTTCGCCCTGGCTCGCAATCCGGGCTTTTCGCAGCTGCCGAGTAGAAAGGGGACAAAATCACTTCCGTTGCAGCCATTGCTGGCTGCGTTGCGTGGCGGCGGCAATGCGTTTTTTGTCCCGGATCGCGACGGCGTTTTCCGCCATCTGAAGCATTTTATTGTTTGCCAGGGGCGCCTTTACCCGTCTTTTTCCCTGGCCATGTCCTTGTATGCCGATCCCGAATTGCCCATGCGGCAAATCCCTTTCAATGCGGCGGGGGCATTGAACTTAAAATTTTATTCACACGACAGTTTCCAACGCTGCAGCATCTCTGCATTGATCCAATCGCAGGTGCGCTTGGATGAAGGCCTGCCGGCCGTTATTGCGGCGGATACATTTAAAAATAAACTCGTGTTGATCGGGGCCACGGCTCCGGGTCTCCTGGAAAACAGGCCTTCTCCGACAAACGCTTCCGGATCGGGTTTTGAACTGCATGCGACCGCCCTGAGCAATTTCCTGGCCCGGGATTTCATCCGGGTACTGCCCGCCTGGCTGCAATGGCTCCTGGTACTCCTGGCGGTTGCATCCTTGAATGCTTTGCTATACAGGATCCGGGCAATTTTGTGGCAGGTGCTGGTGGCAGCGGGAGTGATCTTTCTGGCAGCGGCCGGCATCTTTTTTATTTTCAGACTCGGTTTGGATATGGATTTATTACCCTTGGTTTTAGGCCTTGGCCTAACCACGGCCCATGATGTCTATGATCGCTATCGGCGCGTGCGTCGCGAAAAGAAATTCATCCAGAGTGCGTTTAAAAACTATTTATCCGATTCGCTGCTGGCAGAAATCATGAAAAATCCCCGGGGACTGAACCTGGGCGGCGAGAAAAAACTGGTGACCATTTTCTTTTCCGATCTGGCCGGTTTCACCAGCATGTCGGAAAGCCTGCCCCCCGAAGGCGTGGTCGGAATTTTAAACACCTACCTGGAAAAAATGACGACCGTGATCATGGAAACCGGGGGTTTTGTAAATAAATTTGAGGGGGACGCCATCATGGCTTTTTGGGGAGCCCCGTTGCCCTGTCCAGACCAGGTGGTTCTGGCCATGCGCGCCGCGATACGCTGCCAGGAAGCATTGCTCGATTTGAACGCTGATTTTGCCAGGAACGGATTGCCCCGCCTGGGCATGCGCATCGGCATCAATACCGGCGAAGTCATTGTCGGCAACATAGGATCTCGAAAGCGCTTTGAATACACGGTCATCGGCGACTCGGTCAACCTGGCTTCGCGTTTGGAGGGGATCAACAAACAGTATGGCACGAAAATCGTCTGTGGAACCATGGCCGCTGCCATGGCGGCGGGCAAGATGGCACTGCGCCGGCTCGACCGGGTTCGGGTCAAAGGTAAAATGAAACCGGAAGAGATATTTGAAATAGTGGCTGAAAAAGGAAACGAACCGAATGGGTCGGCTGAACGCCTGGCCAAGTTTGAAGACGCCTTGCAAAAATACTTTGGCGGCGACTTTGCCGGAGCCCTGGCTTTGTTTTCAGCCATTCCTGACGATCAGCCTGCCAAGGTATTTTGCCACCGCTGCCGCTTTCTGCTGGAGAATCCTCCGTCTGACTGGGATGGGGTATGGACGTTTACTGAGAAGTAAATCTCGGTACAGCGATTGATTCATCCGTAGGGACAGGTCGCGACCTGTCCCTACAAATCCTGGTAGGGTAAATAATATGGAGTGTGCTACAATATCACCATGCTCGAAATAAATGGATTGCGTAAAAAATTCGGCAAGCGTGAAGCCCTGAAAGATATTTCATTTTCATTGCAGAGTGGGGAGATATACGGATTGCTGGGTCCGAATGGCGCGGGCAAGACCACCACGCTGAAAATCCTGGCTGGCCTCCTCGCCGCCGACAGCGGACGCGTCATGGTTGACGGCGAAACCTATCATCGCGAGCATCATGAGTTGAAACGGCGGATCGCCTATGTTCCCGACCAGCCTTTTCTCTATTACAAACTGAGCGGGGAGGAGCACCTGAATTTTTACCAGGACCTATACAAGATTCCCTATGTCCAGAGAAAGGAAAAGACCGATTTTTTTTTCAAATACTTCGAATTTGAGGAATACCGCAACGAATTGGTTGAAAACTATTCGGCCGGCACGCGTCAGAAACTGCTTATTGCGCAAGCCCTGGCCGTCGAGCCGAAGCTGCTGCTTCTCGATGAACCGCTGGTATCCATCGATCCGCTGGTGGGAAAGAAATTCAAACTGTACCTGCAGGAGATCGCCCGGCAGGGAACGGCCGTTCTTTTTGCCACCCATATTTTGACCCTGGCCCAGGAGGTCTGCCGGCGCATCGGTATCATCATCGACGGCCGCATCATCATCCAGGGAGACCTGGGTGAGCTGATGAAGCTGGCCGGCAATGAAAGCCTGGAAGAGTTCTATTTCCAGACGGTGCTTCAGCATGAAAAGCCTGCTGAAGCTTAAGTTTCTGCAGCTGCGCAATTCCCTGAAAAGGGGCGAAAAGAAAAAATTTCTGCTCTTTTTGCTTCTGGGGCTTTTTTTCATGCTGGTGCTCGGTTTCTTTTTCAACAAGCTCTTCGGCTATCTGGTGGAAGTCAAGGAATTTCCGCAGGTCTTCAAGGTCTTTCTGGCCGAAAAGCTATTGATGATGATCTACATGACCCTTTTTTCCATGCTGTTGCTTTCGGCGTTGCTGACCGCACTCGATGTTTTTTTCATCTCGCGCGACCTGCATTTTTTATTTTCTACGCCCATGCCGCTGCGCAGCGCCTTTACATGGAAAATGCTGGAAACGGCCGCTTATAGCTCGGCGATGGTCGTTTTTTTTTCACTGCCGGTGCTGTTTTTCTACTGCCGCTGGTTTGCACCCGGGGCAGGCCAGATCCTGCAGGTCATTCTGGCCTTCCTGCTCTTTATCACTGCCGGCGTCCTGACCGGCATCTTGCTCGGTCTGGTCATCCCGGCTTTTTTTTCGGTGCGCCGATTGCAGCCCGTCCTGTCGGTTTTTTCTATCTTGCTCATTTCCTTTATTGTCGTCTTCCTGCGCCTGCTACGACCCGAGCGTTTTCTGGAGCCCAGCGAGATAGACAATGTGCTGCGTTACATGGGCTCGCTGGATCTGAAGGTATTCTATTATTTCCCGTTTTCTTGGCTGGCTCGCGCCATGAGCCTGACCACTGAAGGCAAGATTGCCGCCTACTGGAAAATCATCGCCCTCTTCATCCTGCTGCTGACGGGCCTGCTGGCCCTTGTATTTTGGCTGCGAAAAAAAATCTATCTGAAGCTGTTCGACAAATTGAACCGCGGCGGCAGGGGCTATTACAAGTCGCGTTGGCGCCCTGTGCCGATTGAGAACAGCTATCGATCCCTGCTGCGCAAGGAAATCAAGACTTTCCTGCGCACGCCCGCCCAGTGGTCGCAATTGCTTATCGTCGGCGCCCTGGTGGCTGTTTTCGTCATCAACATGAAGATGATACCCATGCCGCACCAGTCGGTAAAGAACTTCGTTTGCTATCTGAACCTGATCATGGCCGTTTTCATCGTCTCCGGCTTGAATTCGCGTTTCACCTTCACATCCATTCCCAACGAAGGCCCGGGTCAGGTCCATATCCTTTCTGCACCCTTCGCCAGGGCCAGATTCTACCGCTTTAAGCTTGTCTTCCACTTGCTGCCACTTCTGCTTGTCGGTTTTACCCTATACGGCCTGGGCGACCTGGCGTTGCATTTCGACGGATTCACCCGGCTCATCGCCTTGATTTTTCTGACCCCGGCCATCGTCTTCCTGACCATCTTTTCGCTGGTGCTCGGCATCGAAACCAATGAAACGAACCCGCTGTCGCCCGAGCATGTGATCGTCTCCAAGCAGGGCATCATGTACATGCTTTGGAGCATGATCTACCTGGTTGCAGGCATGCTGTTCATGGCCCGTCCGGTGGGCGTTTTTTACTGGCACCGCTTTACCCGCGAAGCCGTGCCCTATGCCGAAATTGCCGCCTGGTTTGGCGCCTTTCTAATTGTCAACCTGGCGTTGATCATTTATTACTACCGCAAAGGCCGGCGCTTATGGATGGCCAGGGAAATATAGGAAAAAAAGGCTTGGTGGAAGGTGTAAGGTTTAGGGTGTAAGGTGAAGAATCTATGTGAGATGTAAAATAAAATATTTTCTTCCCTTAAGCCTTATACCATGAACCTTGAACCAAGATAGCATTTCAGTTATTTCTTATATTTCGAAATGACCTTGCTGCTCAAACCTCCCCGGGAACTGAATTCGGCTTCGATGACCATTTCCAACGGTTCGAGTTTGCTTACCAGGTGCGCGAGAATCAGTTGGCACAGGTTTTCGTAAAAAATCCCGGCGTTGCGATATTGCAGGAAGTAATATTTCAACGATTTCAATTCGACGATGGTTTTGTCGGGAAGATAGCTGATGCGAATGGTTCCGAAATCGGGCAAACCGGTTTTGGGGCAAAGTGAAGTGAATTCGGGGTTGATGATCTCCACCCGCGTGTTTTCAGCCTGGTTCTCATAGGCGACCGCCTCCAGGACGTCGGGGGAGATAAAATGAGCGTCCTTTCTGATCGATCGCAGGTATTCGGTGATGTCTTCCGGTTTCATCAGCGCTCCTGACCTGATTATGGGAGATTTTTCCCTGCCTGTCAATAAAAAACTCACCCCAACCCCTCTCTTTTTAGAAGAGAGTGGTAATGCTCCTCATAAATTCTTCAATAGCCCCTTCTCTTCGCAAGATAAGGTACGCATCGCCATGCTGAGTTTTTCGAGGCATTAGGCGATGCCACACTGCAATGCAGTGGGTGGGGGTTGAGTTGATAGAGTTGAAATAGATTTTATTTAAAAAAAGCGGAAGAGGAAGGAAGTGGCAGATGTTCCTAAGGAGGGAGAGGGGAGATACCAGGACCATCCTTTCCTTCCTCTTCCTATATAAAAGGGGGTGTCACATTTAAATAGTGCATACGTAATTATATCATAAAAGTTTTAAAATTCAACCTAACAGGTTATAATTGAACTGGCCGACTTGACAAAACACTCCGATATCGCTATGATAAATCATCATAGGAGGTTTGATGAAAAAAATATTATTTGCATTGTTTCTCGTTCTGGCTATTTCGGTCTTGCTATCGGCTGACATCTATATCAAGTCCAATGTGCATACCGATGCTTTTGCCATGATGGGACAGAACCAGCCAGCCAAAGACGAGATTACGGAACTGTGGCTTGGCAGCAACAAAATGGCTAATATTTCCGGGGACAAGATCATGATTCTGGACATGAGTAAAAATGTGATGTTCATCGTTAATCCCAAGGAAAAATCATACATCGAAGCCGCTTTGCCCCTGGATATGTCCAAGCTGGTGCCGAAAGAAATGGCACCCATGCTGGCCATGATGAAGATGACCATGAAGGTTACCCCCAACGGCCAAACCAAGAAAATCAGCAACTGGAACTGCAACGGCTATGACGTGGACATGAGCATGAGCATGATGCAGATGAAAATGAAGGTCTGGGCCACGACCAATGTGCCATTCGACTGGAAGGCATTTTCAAAAATGTAT
The DNA here is from genome assembly GCA_016934745.1 of Candidatus Aminicenantota bacterium. Classification (GTDB taxonomy): domain Bacteria; phylum Acidobacteriota; class Aminicenantia; order UBA2199; family UBA2199; genus UBA2199. Next base: position 63,890 of record JAFGSF010000022.1, read on the forward strand.
GCCAACATTGCAAAAATGCAATTCATGGACGAAAATTCCATCGCCGAAATGGACAAGATCAACGGTTATCAGATCGCTTCGGAAATGACCATGAACATGATGGGCGCCGATATGAAAGTGACCACCCAGGTGTCGGAAATCACCCAAAAAGCTGCCCCGGCTGGTGCCTATTCGGTTCCCGCCGGCTTTACCAAGAAAGACACCCTTTCCCTGCAGGACTTGCGCGGCGGTCAGTAAAACGATTCCATTATTTTGAAAATTGCCAGGGCGGCTGAAAAGCCGCCCTTTTTTTTATTCAGTGATACTGTTCAGTATTTTTTTCAGGGCGTAGATGACATCGGCAGGGGAAACGGCTCGCGTCGGGTTGAACTTATTTTCAGCATCGAGCGGCAGGACCTGGGCATGGAGCAGGTAATTGATCAGCTCATAATTTTTATGCAACGGAGACAGGTCTGTTGCAAGCGATGTGCTTGGCAGCGGGTTGAAGTTCAAGCGGTTGCCGTTTTGTCCAAGGTATTGGATCAGGGCGTTGAGGATCACGGCGAACGTGGCGCGATCGGGATTGCTAAAACGATCGAAGCTGTGATCGGGCCTGGCGTTCATGATGCCGACAGTGCAGATCTTGATGATGTATTCCCTGGCAAATGAACCGTCGATGTCTGTGATAATCTCCGGTGACCGTTCTATCGTGATGAACGGTTCGAAATAATACCCGATCAGCGCCGCCAGTTCTTCGCGGTTGATTTCGGTTTTGAAGAATATCTTTTTGAATTTTTCCGGCAAATTCATTTCCTGGATGCCTTCGCGGATGCGCTTTTTTTCAGATTCCAGGAAGGGATCTCCCGGCTTGAGCTCCAGCAGTCTGTCCAGAGTGACCAGGGCCATATCGAATTTTCCCTTCTTTTCGTACAAAGCCGCCAGTTTCAGCATGACCGCCTCATTGTGAACATCTTTTTCGAGCACGGCTTCATAATAGGGTAAACTGCGCTGCCACTCATTTTCAGCGTAATAGTAATCGGCGATCTGCAACGTAATGGACGTCACATCCGGAGAGAACCAGGCTGCCTTTTCTAACGCCTGGATGTATTTCTGTTTGTCGGTGCTCTTGGCATTCTCGGCTTCCAGCAGGAATTCCTGAGTGGCGTTTGAGCGAATAGACTCATATTTCAGCTTGATCCACGCGTCTTCCGGAGCTTTGACCAGCAGGTTCCCATAGGCCTGATACGCTTCGGCCGCGTGGCCTTCGAATTCATGGATCATGGCCATTCCCATTCCCGCTTCAATATTGTCAGGGTTTGTCGCCATGGCTGCGGCAAATTGGTCGGCGGCGGCACTGAATTTCCTGCGGGCCAGGAACACGTAGCCGAAAGCCGCCTGTTTTTTGTCCATGGATACGTCACTGAGCTGAAAAGACTTGTAGGCGGCGTTGCTGTCGCCTTCTTGCAACTGCTCCCATCCCTGCAGAAAATAGTCATCGGTGGCGTCATTCCTTTGGATGGCCGGTAAATGGAAATCGATCTGTACAGGTCGGATACCGCCGCAAGCAATGGTTACAATGATTAGCAATGCTGGCAAAAAGGCTTTCATTGAATTGGTCCTCCGTGTTTTTCCCTGAATTTTAACATTTTCTCCCGCGAACTTAAAACCCCAACCCGGAAAACACCGTCAATCCGGTTTTTTTCCAAGATAATGGCCCATTGGCTCAAGGCATCCAACTTTTGTTCACTGGCGACCTCGAGTTGGAACAGTTCGTAGTCAGTAAAATAATTTTGAAAAATCTCCTCTTTTAAAACGGCAATGCCCAAAGGTTCAACCGCTGAAACATAGACCTCGCGCCTTCCTTTTTTTTTGAGCAGTGCCTCGCGGTCGGCCAGCAAATCGATTTTATTGTACACGGTGATGATTTTTTCCTGGGCAATCTTCAATTGTTTCAGCACTCTTTCCACTTCAATTTTTTGCCCAAGCCAATCGGAGTTGGTCACATCGATGACATGCAGGACCAAGTCCGCATGATGCACTTCTTCCAGGGAAGCCTGGAAGGATGTGTATAATTCATCGGGCATGCTGCGGATGAATCCCACCGTATCGGACAGGATGAAATAATAGCCCGGATGGATGTCGAACAGGTCGACCCGGCGCAGCAGCGGATCCAGGGTTGAAAACAATTTGTCTGAAATAAAGACTTCTTCCCCGCTCAGGGTTTTAAAAAGGGTTGATTTCCCGGCCGATGTGTACCCGACCAGTGAAACCAACGGCACCGGCAGGCTGCGCCGCCTCTGGCGCTGTACATCCCTGTTTTTTAATACGGTTTCCAATTTGCGGCGAATGTGCGAAATCTTGTCCTTGATCAGCCGGCGGTCCGTTTCCAGCTTGCTTTCACCGGGACCGCGAGTGCCGATGCCACCACCCAACCGGGACAGTCCTACGCCCTTGCCGGTCAGGCGTGGCAGCATGTAGAGCAACTGGGCCAGTTCCACCTGCAGCTTGCCTTCAATGCTGCGGGCGCGCTTGGCAAAGATATCCAGAATCAGGCGGCTGCGGTCAATGACCTTGACGCCCAGCAGATCTTCCATGTTCCTTTGTTGCAGGGCACTGAGCCCATTGAAAAAAACAACCAGGTCGGCCGCACTGGCGGCTATCTGCAGCCTGATCTCTTCGGCCTTGCCCAAGCCGATCAGGTACTTGCGGTCCGGAGCATTTCTTTTCTGCCAGGTTTCTGCAACCACATCGGCACCAGCCGTGCGACATAGCGCCCGCAGTTCAATCATGCAGGCCGAGATTTCCGTTTCCTTTTGCCGGACGGAAAACAGACCGCAGATCAGTGCTTTTTCTCTAAGCATTGGCTGATGAACCCGGTCATGGCTTCAATATTTTCCGTTGAGAACCAGTGGATATCCTTTTCCTGTCTGAACCAAGAAAGCTGCCGTTTGGCAAATTGGCGAGAATGGCGTTGCATTAATTCGAGCGCGGTGGGCAAATCGGTCTCACCACGCAAGTGGGCCGTGATCTCCTTGTAGCCCAGGGCCTTAAAAGGCGGGCATGACGGAGGGTAGCGTTTTACTAATTCCTTGACCTCCGCCAGTAACCCGTTTTCCAGCATAAGTTCGGCACGGCGGTTGATCTGCTGGTATAACTTTTTTCGGTCCATCTCCAGGCCGATGCGGATGAAACGGTACTCGCTGAAGGGAGATCGTGAATGCTTGAAAACCTGACTGGGGGGCAAGCCGCAGTGATAATAAATTTCCAGGGCCCGGACCAGGCGCACCTTGTCATGGGGGCCTATTTTTTCAGCATAATCGGGATCCACGGCCTGCAATTCCCCCCATAGGGCCGGCCAGCCGTAAAGGGCCGCCTTTTCCTTTAATTGCCGGCGCGTCGCGTCATTCTTGTTTTCTTCGAAAATCCCCCGGCTCATGACCCTGAAATAGAGGGCCGTTCCGCCGCAAACCAGGGGGATTTTTCCGCGGGCGCTGATTTGCTCGGCCGCAGCGAAAGACAATTGCAGGAATTTGCTGGCGTTGAATTGCGAACAGTCATGGATGATATCGATCAGATGATGGGGAGTTTTCCGACGTTCCAGGCGATCGATTTTGTCGGTGCCGATATCAAATCCTTCATAAACCTGTACGGAGTCGGCTGAAATGATTTCAGCATGCAACTTTTTGGCGATGGCACAGGCGACCCGGCTTTTGCCGACCCCGGTGGCACCGAGAATCTGTATGAGCGGTTTCATCAAGCGCACAGCAGCAGGATAAAAAGCAGGGCCAGGAAAACAAGCTGCAGGCGCAGGCGGATTAATTGCCGGGTTCCCTTATCCATTGCAGGATTGTCTTTTCATGTTCTTTGCCCAGGTGGCGCTTGACCGCGTATATCTCGGCATAGAGGATTTCTTCCAGGCCTCTCAGAAATTCATTGCTGTGCTCTTCAAAATTTTCATACCAGATGCTTTTCAGGGTCGATTGGGCATCGATGCGTCCATCCGCGGTAATTTCCAGGTTATGGAAACAGGCCGGGAGCGATTCCATGATGGCGGTGATGGCATCCAAAAGGATCGACTGGGCAACCGGTCCGATTTCCTTGGAGAGCACCCGGTAAATATATTCGAATTTGCCGTTATAGTAAGTCAACGTATCTTCAAAAGACGTGAACGTGGTCGGAACATAGTTGGCCGGGTTCGGGGTCGGTTGACGGGACGGTTGCGGGCGATCGCAGAGCAGGCCGATTTTAAGCAGGCCATAGACAATCTTCAAGGTGTCGAAGCCAAGCAACTCACTCCGGGCGGTGATTTCTGCCAGGGGCGTCGCTTCGCGCACCAGGGAGAGTACATGGGATTCATATGGCTTCAGCAGTGTCGGGAAATAATTTTGCCTGCCAGCCGGAAATAGAAGCATGTTTTCTTTAAACCTGCTTTCAATGAAAGATGGATCGCTTATCTGGCGAATGCCTTCGAGAATGGTTTCAGGAACCGGCATGTTGAGCACGATGTTCTCGGTTTCACTCTTCGGCTTTGCGGCAATATCATATGTCCCCGTTTGCAGTGCAAAGAGCGAAAAGACAATGGCGCGCAAGTGGGCCGAGACTTCTTCCCACAATTGGCCGGCGCTGATGAGGCCCAATTCCAGGAGTGCTCGGCCGCGGCGAATATTTTTTTTCTCCATGTGGGCGCTGCTTTTTTTGAAGCCGTCCGCGTCGATGATCCGGCGGCGCAGCAAGAAACTGCCGAGGGAATCCTCGAGCAAGCTTGACTGGGCGAAAATTATGCAGCCGTTTTCCAGCCAGACGGTTTTGTTATACGTCTCCGTAGAAATTTTCAGTTTCCCGTCCAGGGCTTGATGATTCATCAGCATGAGGATCGAAGCCACATCCAATTCCTCTAGATTCCCGGAAATCGGCAAATGGCTGTCCATCAATATTTGAAAGTCAGATCACGCTGGATCAGCATATTCTGTTCCCTTTCCTTTTCAATCTGCACCAGGAAATTTTCGGAAACATCGCCACTGGGGTATTTCCCCGAAAAGCAGGCTTTACAGAATGCGTGGATCGACGGGTTCTGTTTCTTGACCGCCCGTTCCATGGCCAGGATGTCCAGGTAGATGACCCGGTCGGCGCCGATCTTGGCGGCGATCTCTTCCAGCGTGGAGCCGGCCGCAACGAACTCGGCCTTGGTCTGCATGTCGATTCCGTAAACGCACGGGTTGGTCAGGGGAGCCGAATATGAAGCGAAATAGACCTTTTTCGCCCCAGCCTGTCGCACCATCTGAATGATCAGGCGGGAGGTGTTGCCGCGGACGATCGAATCGTCGACCAGCAGTACATCCTTGCCCTGGAAAACATCGGCGATCGGATTGAGTTTATGACGAATCGATTTGGCACGCACATGGTCACCGGGCATAATGAAAGTCCGGCCGATATAACGGTTTTTTACCAGGCCCTCACGGTATTTCAGCTTGAGCGAGCGGGCGATTTCAATGGCTGCCGGGCGGGAGGAATCGGGAACCGGGACCACGACATCGATTTTCAGGCCGCTCGCCTTGATTTGGCGGGCCAGTTTTTTTCCCAGGTCGACCCGGGCCTGGTACACGTTGATTTTGTTGAGATAGGAATCGGGGCGGGCAAAATAAATGTATTCAAAAATACAGGGCCTGAAAGGGGCAGCCTGCAATTTTTTTTCATGGATCGTCCGATTCTGGTCGATGTAAACGACCGACCCGGGAGGAACGTCCCGTATTTCGGAAAAGCCGAGCAAATCCAAGCTGACGCTTTCGGAAGCAAACGCAAACCCGGGAACAATCGCACGGCGATCGATGCCGAAGAGCAGCGGCCGCACGCCGAAGGGGTCGCGGAATGCGACCATGCCGCGGTTGGCGATATGCAGGATCACCGAATAGGCGCCCTTTACTTTTTTAAAGACATGGCGGACGGCGCTGAAGATGTTTTCGGGGCTGATATCCCGGACCGTTGTTTTTTCCAGAGCTTCGGCGAAAATATTCAGGATCACTTCGACGTCATTGTTGGAATTGATTATTTTATGGGATTTGGCAAAAAGTTCCTTTTTCAGATCGAGAAAATTCATCACGTTGCCATTGTGAACGGCGGCGATACCGTAGGGGTGGTTGATCCAGAAAGGCTGGGAGTCTTCGGCCGATCCCACGCCCACGGTCGGGTAGCGGGTGTGGGCGATTCCGACGTTGCCCTTCAGGCGCTCGATGTGGCGCTCGTCAAAAATGTCGCGTACCAGGCCGTTGCCTTTTTTCAGATGGAAGTGATCGTCAAAGGTTAAAATTCCAGCGGAATCCTGTCCACGGTGCTGCAAGGTCAGCAGGCCGTTATATAGTTTGCCTATCACCGGTTCAGACGAATAGATTCCCAATACACCGCACATAATAATTCAATTTATAGCAGAAATCGCATAAAAGTCAACAGCAAAAACCGCTGCTCAAGCACATTCTAAAAGAAAAAGGCGACAAGTCTGCGTTGCACCCGCCGCACCGTTTGCTGTTTAAATAATTCAATTTTGAATATTGACATTTATGGATATATTATGTTAAATGAATTTCATGCTTGCAGAATTTGAAAAACAAAAGGAAGAAAGGGAGCTCGTTCGCCAGGAATCACGAATTACCATGATCGTCAGCCTGTCGTTGCTGGCCTCCATCGTCATTTACGGCCTGGTCGCATTTCTGCACCGAAGCGGATATCGCTTCAGCAAAAGTGTTTTCAATGTCTATAGTATTCTGAACATCATTGCCATCGTGCTGGTCATTGTGGTCCTGGCCGTGCGCAAAACCATTTACTTTTCACCTCGGCTCGTTAACGAAGATTCTACCCTGACCGCCCTGTTGCGACGCTGGCGGACCATCGACATCATCCTGCTGTCATTCGCGGAGTTGATCGCCTTGTTCGGCCTGGTCAGTACCTTGTTGGGCATGCCTTTCATCCGCACCTTCCATTTTTTTGTCGCCGCTTTCTTGCTGACCATGATTCTGATGCCTATACCCTGGAAAGTTAGGGATAAAATCAGGAACTTTGAAAAATATGCCGGCAAACAGATGCTCTAAAAAAGAAATTGCGCCCCGCGCCGGTAGAGCGGACCGTTTCGCCGCCAGCGGGGATTGTCTCACTGGATTATGCCAACGGTTCGTCGAGACGGTTGGAATCAATCCGGGAGCAACCATGATATGCGGAAGATGGCTGCTGACACTCGTACTTGCTAACAGGAGATGCACATGACCAAGAACATTTTACTGGTGGAATACGATGAATCAACCATTAATTTCATCAAAGATATTCTGCCACCGCCGATGTTCGAGGTGACCGTGGCCAATGACGGCGAAACCGCCAAGCGCAAGCTGGCCGGTAAAAATTTTGACCTGATGATTACCGCTGCCATGCTGCCGCGCTTTCACGGCTTCAATCTCGCTTTGGCCGTCGCCCAGGAAAATCCACAGATCAGAATTATCATTATCAGTGCCATATACAAGGGTTTTTATTACAAGCATCAGGCTACTTCCCAGTACCGGGCCGACGATTTTTTTGAAAAACCTTTGGAAAAAGAGAGTTTCAAAAACCGGGTGCTGGAGTTGCTCAACATTTCCGCAACCGATTTGAGTTCCACCGCCAATGCCACGACCACGCAGGTCCCCATGTTTGATACAGCTAAAATCGCTGCGGTCGGCAATTTGGCTGATGAAAACAAGCAACTGAGTGCCGATGATATTTTCGGGGACCTGATAAAAAATATTGACAAAGTGCCCCATTTCAAGATAGATCTGAACGCGGAACAAGCCGCCAAGAAAACCGGGCCCGGCAAAGAAGCGCCCCGGCCGCCGGCTCCCTCCCAGTCCATACCGTTCAGCAAAGGACCCGAGATCATCCACCAGAAGGATATGCCGGATCCCGGTAAAATAATTATTCCAACCACTCCCGGCGAGACGCGCCCCGCCCCGGAGGCCAGGAAAACGGCTGCTAGCAGCCAGAGCATCAATGACAACCTGGACAGCCTGCGTCAAACCGTTAAAAAGCAATCTCCGGAAAAAGAGATGCGCAAGATCGAGGATGATATCGCCCGTCGTTTCGAAGACACCCTTTCCGGTCTTGGGCTGGGGCTGCAATCGCCGCGGACTGCGCCCAAAGCAGCCGCCCCCATGGAGGCCAAGCCTGCCGCCAAGCCGGTCGAAATACCCGCAGCGCCGGCTCCGGAAAAGATCAGCATCAAGGAAGCAATGGAAACTGCCAAAGACGAGATCATCGAATTGGGTGAGGATTCGCTCCAGAAAAGCGAACCAAACAAGCCGGAAAAAAAAATTACGCTGCCGGATAATCCCAACGAATTGGGCGACTATGTTCTGCTTGGCTTGATCGCCCGCGGCGGCATGGCTGAAATTTACAAGGCCAAGCGCAAGGGCGTCAAGGGCTTTGAAAAAATCATCGCCATTAAAAAAATTCTCTCCGGTTACGGCGAAGATGACAAATATATCGAAATGCTGGTCGATGAGGCAAAAATAGCGGCTGAACTTTCCCACCCCAACATCATCCAGATTTATGACCTGGGGCGCAAGGACAACTACTATTTTATCGCCATGGAGTATGTGCTCGGAAAAGACCTGCGCGAAATCCAGGGCCGTTTGCGCGAAAAGGATCAATGGTTCCCGGAAGAGATTTCACTGTTTTTAACCATTAAAATTCTGGAAGCATTGAATTATGCCCATAAAGCCAAGGACAGCCATGGCCATGCCCTGGAAATTGTCCACCGCGACGTCTCACCGCCCAATATCCTCATCTCCTATACCGGCGACGTAAAATTGACCGATTTCGGCATTTCCAAAGCATCGATCAAGATTCACCACACGATCTCCGGGGCATTGAAGGGAAAGCTGCTATACATGTCGCCGGAGCAAGCGCGGGGTGAAGGCACGATCGATTGCCGATCGGACCTGTACTCGGTCGGAGTGGTCCTTTTCGAATTATTGACCAGAAAGAAGCTTTTTCTGGACACGTCGGAAATGGGCGTCCTTAAAAAAGTTCAGAACGGCGAAATACTCAATCCAAGCGAAATCAACCCCGACATCGATCCGGCCCTGGAAAAGATCATCCTCAAGTCCCTGAACAAAACCTGCGATAAAAGATACCAAAGCGCCGCGGCCATGATCGCCGACCTGGAAATGTTCATGGTCAAAAAATACAACTACCTGCCGGGCCCCGTGCAGCTCAGTCATTTTATTTACCACCTTTTTGAAAAGGAAATCGTTCGCGACGGCATCAAGGTTGATTTGAAGCCACTGCCGGAAAAACCGCTGCTGCGTGAAATTTCAAAAACACAGCCCGAACCGCCCAAGCCGATCCCCGCGCCCGAAATCAAAACACCGGAACCGCCGGCGGTTGTTGAAAAAGCCGTCCCGGCACCGGCCGCTGCCGACAAGCACGATGAAATCGTGCATATCGATTTTGACGAAGATAAAATCGCTCCCATCAAGCAGAAAACTGCCGCCCAGCCCCGGGAAACAAAAAAAGCCGCTTCCATCTTCAATGAAATAAGCGAAGAAAAGAGAAAAACGCCGTTCTGGCCATTCGCCCTGGTCATCATCATCATGGCTGCCGCCGCGCTGTCATATTTCCTGGTCCTGAAAAAACCGGCGCCGAGCGAGCCTGCGGCCGCTGCCGCGCCCGTGCTTGAAGAACAAGCGGCCGTTCAACCCCCGGTCGCTCAGGAACAACCTTCGGTCGTGGACCTGCAGGCTCAGGCAGCTGAAAATTTGAAGCGGGAAGAAGAATTAAAAAAGCAACTGCAGGCTGCCGCAGCCGCCGAGGCCGAGCAGAAGAAAAAACTACAGGACGAAAAACGTGCCAGACAGATTGAAAACGAACGTTTGAGAAAAGAGGCGGCCGAGCGCGAGCGTCTGAAACAGGAGGAGCTCGATCGCCAACAGAGGGAAGAAGCGCAAAGAAAACAAGCCGAGTTGGACCGTCGGGCCAAAGAAGCGCTGGAATTGAAGAAAGCCGAAGAGTTAAAAGAACTCGAGCGCAAGCGTGTCAAGGAAGGCGACATTATCCCGCTGTCCGATGTCGACAGGGAGCCTCAGGTCGTTTCCAAACCCGACCCACTCATTGCCGCCAGCATGCGCAGCAGCTTATCGGCCACGCAATCCGTGTTGTTCAATATTCTGGTCAATCAGAACGGTGATGTGGAGATCGCGCGCATGCTGCAAAAAACCAACAACAGCCAGTTGAACAATATTCTAATGGCAACCATAAAAACATGGAAATACACGCCGGCCCTCAAGAACGGCGTCCGGGTCAAAGTGTGGAAAACCGTTCCACTTATAATAAAAAAATAACGAGGAGAATCATGAAAAAACTTAAAGTTGAAGCCGAGGCCTTTTATGAATCCACCATGCGGGAAGCCAAGAAACAGATTGAGATAATCGATGCCAAGATCGAAGAAGAATTGGCCCGCGTGAAAGACGTGATCAGCCAGTTGCAGGAACAGAAAAAAGCCACCCGGTTGATCTATGACGGCGCCTGCTCCATCCTGAGCGTCAAAAACGACTTTGAAGAAGGCGAAAATATTCCTCCCCAGAACCAGAATTAAACTGTTTTTTTAATGCGGCTCCATGCAGTATGCTGCGGTAGCAGGATATTTAGGAAAACTCCAAGGTGAAAATTCCAAGTTATCTCTGGACAACATCGCGTTAATCATCGCCCATTTGCCTTTTCCCGTCGGTACGGTTAAATATGTCCAGGTCGCCGGCACCAATGGCAAAGGTTCGACTTCCCATTTCATTGCCGCCATTTTGCGCAGCGCCGGCAGGAAGGTCGGTCTTTTTACCTCGCCCCATTTGCAGGATGTGCGTGAAAGGATTCGCTTCAATGGTCGGCTGATTTCCCAGCGCGATTTCGCCGCCGTCATCACAGCCGTCGACGATATCGGACGTGATCTGCTGCAGCGCCGCGTCATCGAGAATCAACCTACATTTTTCGAAACCATTTTTTTGGCCGCCTTGATGCATTTCAACAAAAAACGGGCCGATTGCGCTGTGCTGGAAGTCGGGCTGGGGGGCCGCCTGGACGCCACCAGCACCGTAATTCCAGAAGTTGCGGTGATTACCAATATTGCCATGGATCACAGCCATATCCTGGGTAAAACCCTCTCTGCCATCGCCCGGGAAAAAGCAGGCGTTTGCCGGAAGCAGGTGCCGCTGGTCAGCGGCTGCCCGCCCTCATCAGCGGCCGGGCGCGTGATCACTCGAGCCGCACGTGACCATAAGGCACCCTTGTACGAAGTTTTCAGGGGCAGACAACCGCTGCGGGTCGAAAGAACAGCGCGCGGCTATCGCTGCCGCTATCACAGCGGTGTCCGCCGGTATGATTTTCATATTTGCCTGGCCGGCCGGCACCAGGCCGTCAATGCCGCCGTGGCCGTCAAAACCATGGAAGTGCTGAAGGGCTTGGGCTGGCAAATAGGCGAGTCGGCCCTGCGCCGCGGCCTGAGCAACATGTTTATCCCCGGCCGCCTCGAGCGCCTGTCCAACCGACCGCCCATTATTCTGGATGGCGGCCACAACCCGGACGGCATCCGCGTCCTGGTCGATTACATGTGCGAGGAAAACATCAGCGCCTGTACCCTGATCTTCGGTGTTTTGGCTGACAAGCACTATCGGGCCATGGCCAGGCAGCTGGCGCCCATGGCTGCAAATGTCATCCTGACGGCTCCGCGAAGTTTGCGGGCATTGCCTCCCGAGAAACTGCAGCCTTTTTTCAAGGAGGCGAATTGCCGGATTGAATTTGATTTTCACCGGGCCCTGGCCATTGCAAAAAAATTAAAAAGAATTATAATTATATGCGGTTCTCTGTATCTGGCCGGCGAGATGAGAACCATTATATGCGGAGGGAAAAAGTATGGACGCCAAAAAGTTAAGTGAGATTGAAGATATTTACCAGGATCTGAAAGCCAAATTCGATGCCGGTAAAATAACCGGCGATGCCATGAAGTCCGAACTGAAAAAACTAATGATTCGTGACGAGGAAAATCGTTTCTGGACGATCGGCAATAAAACCGGCGGTTGGTATGTATACGACGGCAGCAGCTGGAAGGCAGGCAACCCCTATAGTGACCAGGAATCCACGTCCGCGCCCGCAGCGGAGCCCGTTATACTGCAAAACCAGCAGCAAGCGACTCCAGACCGGGATGAAGATACCGCAGGCGAGTCGGAAGCCCAGGTTTATTGCAAATTCTGCCAGTCGCGCCTCGAAAAACATGACGTCTACTGCAACTTCTGCGGCGGCCAGCAGAAGGGAGCCAGCAAGCCCTCACTGCGGAAAATCCCCGAAGGACAGCTGCTGGTCAAGGCGGTGACCATTCCGTCGCTGATCTTTTTTTGCGGCGGCTTTGGCCTGATCGCTGGGGTAATTCTCGGCGCCACCTTCGGGATTATAAAAATTTTCGGCGATTTGATATTTCAGTTCCCGTTGATGCTGCAGGAAATGCAGGGCAAGATCCAGGGCGGATTGTTTTTCGGTGCTTTGGGAGGTATTTCCGGCTTCCTGGCTTTTGCCGTACTGGCGGTCGTGTGGGGTCTGCTCTTCAACCTGATCGCTTACGTCTTTGGCGGCCTGCGTTTCAAGATCAAGTCCTGAACGTCATGATTCCTGCCCGGAATAAAGCGCCGATTGTTTTCTCCTTATTTCAAAATGGAAATCCTGCGTGAAATAGTTTTTTACAAGCTTTTTGCGGCCTTGTTCATCGACTTGCTTCTGCTTCTGCCGATTTTTTTGTTTGCCAATAAAAAAAACAAATAACAATTTCGACCCATCAACATTAGTCGTGATGGCCAATTTGCTGGCAACAATGGGGCATGTTCGCCATAGTTGTAAAAAAAATACCCACATCGAGACAATGCTCGGAGATAGTCTATGAACTTGGAATGTTTACACAAGGCTGTATTGACCACTTTGCCTTTCTTTTGTATTTTGGCACTAAAAATGCTTTAAAATATGCAGGAGTATATAAAGTCATGCTTAAAGAGAAGAATGGTTTTTCACTAATTGAATTGCTCCTGGTATTGGTTTTGATCGGGATTTTTGTTGGTATGACGGTCAATTTCTCCTACCGAAACAAGGATCGCTGGGCGTTACGTGATACGGCCCGGGAGATTACCTCCGTCTACTACCAGGCCAAGCAACGTGCGGCCCGCGAAAATGCATCGGTACGCATCGATGTAACGGCAGATCACTATGCGTATTATTGGGACAAAGCCGGTACCTGGGAAGCCTTACGAAACGAACCGCTGCCCAAAAATATCACTGCCAGCTCAACGGCCAATTTCCTGATCAATCCCAGTGGATTCATCCTCGATCCCGCCACCCTCAAAATCGCTGGTTCACAAACAATCACCCTGCAGGCTCCACGCGGCGCTGATTTTGATACCATGACCATAACCATTTATCCTTATGGAGGTTTACGTGTCGAAAAAGTTTTTAAATGACCCACGTGCCTTTTCTTTGATCGAAGTGTTGATGGCCATTTCGCTCTTCACTTTCCTGGTCGTCGGCGTACTGACCATGACCACCATGGGCATCAAGACCAACTCTTACGCCCAGCACCATACCAAGGCGGTTCAGCTGGCTGAAAGCGGACTTGAGCTTTTGCGCCGTGTCGATTACGCCACGCAGCTGGCTGCTTTTGACGGCGTGGTCAATGATTACGGCACCATTCCCCAATACCTTGAGTACCGGCGCTCGTTTCAGGTGACCTATGCTGCCGATATCAGCGTTCTGCAGGTGACGGTGACCTGGCGCACCCAGAGAACCGTTTCTTTTCCCATCGTATTGACCACGCAGAGGGCGGCACTATGAACACCAGACCACACAAGCAAAACGGATTTTCATTGGTGGAAATGATGGTCTCATTGACCGTCATGCTGATCATTATTGTCGCCATTTTCAGCATCATTGTCGCTGAACAGGCCACCCACCTTACCGAAGGTCGCAAACTGGACATGAACCAGGGCGCACGCGTCATCGAACAGATGCTCAGCGAGGGTTTCCGCAGCGCCGGTTCGGTATTGTCGCTGGCCAATACGCCCGTACTGCTCGGCAGCACCACCCTGCCTTTCAACGGCATTTATCCGCTGAACAACAGCAACTATCCCGACGGCGTCATCCTGGCTTCAGGCGATCCCCAGGCCCTTACCCGGCTGACAAATACCTTCACTGCCGCGGACACGACCATCGACATTCAAACGGTTAACCTGCCCGACAGCTCCGATGTGGCCTGGCATGAAGACGATTTTGGCATGGTCATGCGTACGAACGGCTACTATGTCTTCCGGGTCACAACCACCCCGTCCCTGAACGACATCCAGCTCGCCATTCGTGGCACCAGCGCCTATTATTCCGGCCTGCTCTCTACGGCTAATTACATTGACGCAAGCCCATCCGGCTTGGGGACCTACCTACCTGACAGTCCGGTGGTGCGCCTGGATTATTTCAACATTTTCCTGACCCGCACCGAAACCGACGGCTCGCGCACGCTCACCCTGAGCGTCGATTGCGAAGACCAGCCCGATGTGCTGGCCATTCCCAGTGATACACGCGCCATGCCTATCCTGCCCAACATTGAGGACATCCAGATCGAATACGTCGCCAAGCTGGTGCCGCCGGCCGTGTTGCCCGATGTCTGGGCCGGCAGCGACGCCGCCTTCCCCGGCAGCGGCGTCAATTTTTACAACCAGTTTTTCACCAAGAACATTGCCTCGGCGCGTATTTACGTGCTGCTGCGCACCGAGGAAGAACGCAACAAGAGTGCCGGCTCCGGCATCACCTATGCCAAACCGGCCATGGGCGACAGGGCCGCCGCCACGCTGCCGGTGGGACGCTATCATTATACCTACATGCAATACCAGGTTTTCATCCGCAATTATAATTTGTAAGGATTTGTATATTCAAGGAGAAAAACATGAAAATAACCCAAAACAGAGGTTCGGCACTGCTGCTGGTGATGATCGCCATGCTCATCCTGTCTTTGATCGGGCTTTCGGCGCTGACCCAGAGCGGCTCGGAAATAAACACCACCGGCAATTTTTACAAGGACAAAAGCGCCTTTTACGCGGCCGATGCCGGCATCCAGGTCGGCCTGGACGAGATCCAGAAGCAATTCACCAATCCAACCGGAGTACTTTTAGACAAAAATTTTGGCAATCAAAGGTATTATACCGGCACCATGACCGACACCTCGGCGCAGTACGTCAAGGCGTTCATGGGCTTCAAGGCGCCGCCGATCGTGGGCCAGTCGGCCGACATGGGCGGCGAACTGAACATGCAGGCCGTGCCCTGGCAGCTGACCGTAACCGCGGTTAGCAAGGCCGGCACGAAAAACCAGATCCGCAAGCAGCTGCAGACCGTGGTGATCACCATGGTTCCCGAATATTAAAGGAGGCAGAAGATGAAACACAAGAAAAAACTAATACTGTTCCTGGCCATCAGCACGCTGATCGTGCTCGGCCTGCGGGCCTGGGACGACGAAAAACTTTTCACCACCATCCAGGGTGGCAAGGGCAAATCCAACGTGGTGCTCATCCAGGACCGCACCGGTTCGATGTGCTCGATCATCTACCACCCCGACTTCAACGTCAAGGACTCCTCGCTGGATAGTTATTCAACTGTAAACCTATCCGGCTATACTTATGAAGGAATCAATGAGACCAGCTGGTACATGCGCTGGTACATCGCACCCAGCACTATCTTGGAACGCGCGACTTATGCCATCGGGCACACCTTCACCAGCACCGGCAGCGACACGGGCACCCTGCTCGTCGGCGCCGAGGGTATCAATTTCCGGGTCGGAGACCAGATTCTGCAATACAACCCCAGCGATACACTAGACATCAACTACCAAGCTATAGGCCGCATCACGGCCATTTCGGGACCCGATTCCAACCGCTTTTTCACCCTAACCCTGGATGATATCCAGGGCACTTTTGTGGACGACTACCGTTTGCATGTATCGGCCTCCACGGTCACCCTGTACAGCTACAGTTCTTCCTCTCATGCCCTGCAAGTATACGGCGATGTCAGGAATTATTACGATATCAATGACTATATATTGCTTTACGATCGGGATTCCGACCACAATACTTCCCGACAGGCCATGGCCCGGATCACGGCCATGTCCTATTCCCGATACACCGGACGCACCACCCTGACCCTGACCGATATCAACGGTACCATCAGCGTCACCAGTTACCAGGATAGAGCCTACTACCGGAGGCCGTCTGAAACCAGGCTGGTCAAGCTCTACGGCACCACCCTGGACCAGGAAGCTTCGAATAATTATCGCACCAGTTATGGCATGGACGGCAACCGCTACCTGAAATGGATCTTCGGCCGCGCCAACGCCGCCCAGCGCCAGCAGGTCAGCGATTTCTCCACCCTGGGCTACGATATCGATTACAACGGCTATTTGCGCGCCACGCCGGTGCGGCCGGACCTGGCCTACGCGCTGGAACCGGACAACTCCAACAGCAGCGAAACCCTGCTGGCGGAATGGAACCGGGTCATGAAAGATATCTATCCCAACAAGGTGGCCAACCTGCAGAACGACCCGATCAACAGTACCGCCACCACGATCAACTATTACAACGCCAAGAACACCTTTATAAATTACACCACCGGCGGCTTCTACATCAAGGTCGACGCCGAGACCATGCTGGTCAACAGTCACACCCCGAGCGCCGATCCTGAAAAAACAGGCGAAGGGCAACTGACCGTGACCCGCGCCCGCAACAACACCACGGCGGCGACTCACCTCTATGGTGCGGCCATCATGATTTACAACAATGCCGCCATGGGCATCGACGAGTCCACACCCGAGCGCCATCTATTTTCCAGCATGCAACACGTCGTGGAGAGCACCGGCAATGTTGACCCGACCTGGATCGAATCCAAGGTGGCCGACTTCGACCAAGATGGCGACACGGAGTCCAAGCCCTGTTACCGCTACAAGCGCGTCTTCACCCGCATCCAGGTGGCCCGCGAAGCCCTGTGCGACGTGATCACGGCCAAGAATAAAATGCTCAAGATAGCCGACCTGACGCCCGCCATCGACGACAGCGTCAGCGAATTCCAATACTGCAACGCCAACGCTGATTTCTTGACCCGGGTCGCTCCCTTCTACATCAAGGTCAGCGATGCCGATAATCCGGGCAGCGACGAAATCATGCTGGTCACCGCCCACGACCCCGTAACATACACCCTGACCGTGAGCCGCGGCCAGCAGGGCACCACGGCCTGCGCCCATGACAATTTCGCCGACATCTTGACCTTTTCCGGGGCCCGCGACCTGGTCCGTTTCGGCATCTTCACCTTCAGCTCCAACGATAACCCCGCCAGTAAAATCGTCGATCTTGCCGATTTCGGCCAGAAAAACGCGGACGGCACCTATAAAACCGCTTCGTACGTCAACACGATTATCCTGGATCGTGTCAATACCTTCAGGGCCTCGGGCGGTACGCCCCTGGGGCGGGCGCTCGCCTGGGTATGGAATTACCTGAAGCCCAATCCCGGTTCGGGTACGTCTGATTACCTGGATACCGACTCCGGCGACTGGGAGGCCGTGGACAGCAGCACCTTCGGCACCAGCGAAAAATTCGAAACCCTGCCCGACGCCACCCATGTCAGTCCCCAGGGTTCGCCCATGGAGTACTGGTGCCAGGAAAATTTCGCCGTGCTGATCACCGACGGTGACGCCACCGGCGATTACTTGTCCGGCCTGGGCGTGTTCGAGCAGAGCAGCCAGAAAACAGCCGTGGCCGGCGCCGTGATCACCGACTTCTTCAAGTTCAATTACAATCGCAGCTCCTATGCCACCCCCTGGGGGGATACCGTCTACGACGGCAGCGAATACCTCACCGACGTGGCCTATTTCCTTTACCACCAGGACATGTTCCCCACCAAAAAAATCAAAACCGGCACTTGGGATTACACCAATAGAATCTTCAGCTCGGGGACGCCCGAAGCCGATGCGACGCTGTACAACGAGAGCGACCTGAATCCCTACAAGCAATGGCCGGGCAACCAGAACATCAAAACTTATACCGTCGGTCTGTGCCTGGCCAATGCCGTGCTGCCCAAAGCCGCCAAGAACGGCGGCGGCGTCAGTTTCACCGCCTCGAATTATCGCGATCTGACCGAAGCCTTCATCAATATCATCACCAGCGTGGCCCTGGCGCAGGACCCCATGTCCTACACCACCTACGCCGCGCCCAAGCAGTCGATCACCGAGGGCAAATTCGGCTACATCGCCCACTTCATTCCCCGTGAAAGACCCATGTGGGAGGGCCATTTGCGCCGCTACCGGCTCGGCGACGACGGCTCATTTCCCAATAACATCGATAATCCCGACGATACGGTCATTGTGAAAATCGACGATGCGCTGGTTCCGGTCAAATCATTTCAATGGGATGCCACGGAAGTACTGAACCGGCGCACCACGCCGCGCGTCGTTTATACCAGCATACCGACTGGCAGTATCTGGTCAGCGACGCCCGCTGATTTCATGGGCAGTGCCGTCGGCACCAGCGAACTGGGCGTCTCCACCAGCGCCCAGGTCACCCAGATCAAGAATTTTATCCGCAACTTCAACA
Source organism: Candidatus Aminicenantota bacterium (assembly GCA_016934745.1). GTDB lineage: Bacteria > Acidobacteriota > Aminicenantia > UBA2199 > UBA2199 > UBA2199. Next base: position 82,528 of record JAFGSF010000022.1, read on the forward strand.
AGGCGGACGGCATCGATGCCAACAGCGATTACAATGATCTCTACCGCCTGGGCGAGACCTTCCATTTCAACCCGCAGCTGGTCGGCTATCCCCTGGTCTGGAAAGCTTACTTTGACCCCAGCTATAAAAGTTTCTACGAACGCTATTCCAGCGGCAGCACGGCCCGCACCGAGGTCGTCTATACCGGGTGCAACGACGGCAAGCTGCACTGCTTTCAGTCCTCAACCGCCGATGGGATAGAAGGGGGGACCGAACTATGGAGTTATGTCCCCTTCGCGTTGTTGAAGAAACTGCAAGTGGCTGCGTTCAAGCCTTTCGACAGCACGGACATCAAGCATACCTATTACGTCGACGGCAAATCCCTGGTCAAGGATATCAAGGTACCCCAGACCGACGGAAGTTATTTGAATGATTACCGCGACTGGAAGACCGGCCTGTTCTTCGGGCTGGGCATCGGCGGCCGCGCTTACTGCGCCCTCGATATCACCAATCCCAAGGCTTTGAAAGTGTTATGGGAGACCCAAGACGATGCCGAAACCGTCAGCGACGGCCACATGGGATTTACCGAGGCCAAGCCGATCCAGGTGAACATGTATGGCGGCACCACGCTGGGCTATTTCCCGGGCATGATCCTGGCCGGCGGCTACAACGCTTCCGAAGTGCAGGCCACCGATATGAGCGCTCAGGAGTGGCAGAGACGCGAAGGCAAGGCGCTGTATATCGTTAACGCCGACAGCGGCGCCGTGATCAAGAAATTCGCTTACGGTGATTCAGACTCCAACTCCAGCTCCTATTGCGCCGACAATGACTTCCTCACCGCCATGACCGCCGCCCCGGCCGTTTTGGACAAGAACAATGACGGCATCGCCGATGTCATCTACTTCGCCGAAAGCGGCGATTACCGGGTCGCCAGCGCCCATGGCGCAGCCATCTGGAAGATCGACTGCTACGGCGATCCCGTCTCCTGGATGCCGCAGAAAATATACCAGGCCCCGGCCGGCCAAACCATATTTGTCTCCCCGTCGTTGGCTTATGACAAAGACTTTCGCGTCTGGGTGATGTTCGGCACCGGCCGCCGTTCCCAGCCCGCCGAGGGTCTGGGCACCGGGTTTACCAACCTGACCGGGCAATTCGTGGCTTTTATCGACGACGGCAGCACCTCGGTCAGAACCAACGCCAACCTGCATCTGGCGGAGGAGACCAGCAGTGGAATCACTTCAGTTAAAACAGGTCCTTATACCATCGATGACGGCAGCCTGGTCAAGAAGGGCTTCTACTTCAACTTTTTACAGGCCAACGAGATCATGTTCGAACCCCAGCCGCTTTATGTCAACAGCAAGGTTTATTTCATGACTTTCAGGCCCCTGGAAGGCGTTGGCTCCAGCGGTTCGAGCGACGATCCCTGCGGCGGAAATTCGGCCGTCAACGGCAGCCATTTCATCTATCAATTCAAACTGACTTCCTCGGGAAATACCTTCGTAATCGGCGATTTTCTATTCCAATCGGGCAAGATCCTCGGCTACGGGCCCATCGATGACGAATTTACCATCTATGTCGGCGCCGGTGTTGCCGGTGATTTCAAATCCATTGAGAGTCAAAGAAAAAGGGATGATCTCAAGGACAGTTACCGCGCCTTGCTTTGGAAGGAAGACAAAAAATAAGGGCCGCGCAGTTCATCATGCCGTGAGGCTGTAATAAGCCTCACGGCATGTTTTTTCGATTCCCACAGGGTGTATTCCATTTGCAATAAAAATTCCTAAATATTATAATACCTTTCTTTGTTTTCTCGCTGGAGGCATCCAATGAAAAAGGCAAGTGGAATTGTTTTGATGCTGGTTTGGCTGGTCATGAGCGCCTGCGGCGGTTCAGGCGCTGCCGACAACGCCCGGCCGGGCGATGATGCCGGGAGCGGCCAGGTCACCGGCAAGCCGCCGGTCCGGGGCGCAAGCGGGAAGGCAGACCAGTCCGCTGCCGCAGGCGTTCAGTCTGAAATTTTGCGTTTAAGCGCGGTTCGTCTCAGTACTGATAATTTCTATGCCCATGTCGATTTGAGTGCCGAAGTCGAGGTCGCGCCTCCCGTTCCCGAAGGGATTGCATTCGAATACCGCTGGTATGTCAATAACAAGGAAGTGGCCGATGCCACCGGACCCATCCTCAGTAGCGACAACTTTCGCAAACACGAGTGGATTATCTGCCAGGCCCGGGCCACGGATGGGGACCTAGTCAGCCCTTGGCTGAAAAGCAACTGGGTACGCGCCGCCGACTCTCCGCCGCAAATAGAACCGATCCCCATCCGCAGCTTCACCGTTCCCGGACGCTTCAGCTACCAGATCACGGCCAGTGACGCGGATAACGATGAATTGACCTACGAATTGTTGTCACCGCTGGACATGGGCATCGAACTGGACAAAAAGACCGGTTTGCTGACCTGGAACCTGGATGAAGCGACGGTGGATAAATTGGGCGAAACGATTGATATTTCGCTGAGCATCAGCGATAACGACGCCCCGCCCACGACCGGTTCGCTGACGCTACGTTTCCAGAAAAGGACGGAAAAAAGGAATCCGTAGGTTTTTATTCTGAATAGTTCCGTAGTGATTTTTTATTAGTCAACTCATCCCCCGACCCCTTCTCTTGGGAAGAGAAGGGGAGTTAAAGAATTTGTGTTTTTAGATTTGTTTCCATTCTGTTCTTGCCCCTCTCTTTGGAAGAGAGGGGTTGGGGTGAGTTTTGATAATATCCCCAGCTTTTTTTTGTTGAAAATCGCTGCCCAAAAGAATATAATAATTTTTTGAAAAACAAATCCACGAGGCTGTTTTGAAAGAAAAAAAACTTGACCTGCGTATCGAAGCCATCGACCGCCGGGCAGCGATCCTGATCCGGGTCAACGGCCGCCCGATCGACGCCACTCCCGGCGAAACCGTGCTGGCGGCCTTGACGGCGGCCGGATTCAAAACGTTGAAAAAAAGCAACGTGCGCGGCGAGGCCCGGGGGCCGTTTTGCGGCATGGGCGTCTGCTATGAATGCCTGGTCACCATCAATGGCATTCCCAAGCAGCGTTCCTGCATGGTCGAAGTGGCCGAAAACATGGAGATCACCGTACATGAACCGGATCCAGGTTGAAGTACTGATCATCGGCAACGGCTTCGCCGGCATTGTGGCCGCCAACCGCCTGGCCGCCGCCGGCATGGACGTGGTCCTCCTCGATGAAAACATCCACATCGGCGGCCAGCTGCTGCGCCGGATTCCGGCGCAACTCGGCGCCGCCAAAGTGTACCATCCCGACTACGTGAAAAAAATCGGCAACCGTTTCATTGCCGCACTGAAAGAGAAAAAAATCACCATCCTCAACCGCGCCCGAGTCCTGGGCATCTATCCGGGCCATGAAGTTTTGATCGAGGAAAACGAAAAAAAAGTCCGCACCCTGACGGCGCAACGCATCATCATGGCCACCGGGGCCAGGGAAAAATTCCTTCCTTTCCCGGGCTGGACCAAGCCGGGCGTCCTGTCCAGCGGCGCCGTGCAGGTCCTGATCAAGAGCAGCGGCGTGCTGCCGGCCCGCGACCTGGTCATCGCCGGCTCGGGCGTCTTTCTTTATTCCGTGGCCTACGAATGCCTGAAAGCGGGCGCCCATGTCCGGGCCGTCCTCGAGCAGTCGCGGCTGGTCGACAAACTGCCTCTGGCCTGGCAATTGCTGCACCAGCTGCCCAAACTGACCGAAGGTACCCGTTTTATAAGCAAACTGCTTTTATCCGCGGTGCCCCTTCACTTTCGCACCCGCATCATCGAAGCCCGCGGCAACGGAGCGCTTGAGCAGGTTGTCAGCGCTCCGGTCGACCTTTCAGGCAAAACAATCAACGGCCGGGAAAAAACCTACCGCACACCGCTGCTGGCCGTGGGTTATGGTTTTTCCGCCAACATCGAACTGGCGCAAATGGCCGGCTGCCAGAGCGAATACATGGCGGAGCGGGGCGGCTGGGTGGTGCAGACCGACAGCCACCTGGAAACATCACTGCCGGATATTTATGCCGCCGGGGAAATCACCGGCATCGCCGGCGCCTTGAAATCGATCTGTGAAGGCAATATCGCTGCCCTGGCCATTTTGGGCCGGCAGGGGCGAATGGCCACGGCCGATTATGAAGCGGAGATGGCCAAACTTCTCAGGGAACGCCATCACCACCTGCAATTCGGCAATTATTTCAACTCGCTCTACAGCATCCCGGCCGCCGCTTACTTGGATATTCCTGATGACACTCTGGTTTGCCGCTGCGAGGACGTGTCCATGGGCGATATAAAAAAAGCGGTGGCCAACGGCTACGATACGCCGGCGACGCTGAAAATCGCCCTGCGCAGTGCCATGGGCGACTGCCAGGGCCGCGTGTGCGGACCAGCCTTGTATGATATCCTGGCCGCCTTGACGGGGCGTTCCCAGGCTGCCATGACGCCGCTGGTCGTGCGGCCGCCGATCAAGCCCGTGCGCATCGATTCGCTGGCCAGCTTTATGGATTAAAATCAACCTCCAACCCTGCGATGCGTGCTCTTAAAGAAACTCATCCCCCAACCCCTTCTCTTGGGAAGAGAAGGGGAGTTAAGATTTCTGATAAAAAACTCTCGATATCTTCTTTTATCGTCTTAGCGGAAACCCTTATCACTTGGATGCCTAATGCATTCAAAACTATATCTCTGTACTGGTCATACATCTTTTGTTTTAAATGGATATCTCCATCTATTTCAATGATTAGTTTTTTTCTGTCGCAAAAGAAGTCGGCAATGAAAAACCTTTCTTTTTCATCGAAATAAAAACTAATTGGATGTTGCCTGAGAAATTTACAATTAAAAAACCTTCGATTCCTCAATCGTTCCCAAAGAATTTCTTCTGTCTTTGTTTGCTTTTTTCTTAGTTCTCTGGCAATTGCCGTAATTTCACTTTTCATTTTCGGATTATTGCACAATTTATGTTTATTTTCTTAATCGAGGCCCCCTCTCTTCCAAAAAGAGAGGGGGTAGGCAGCACCGATCATCCGCCTATCCTGGCGGATCGGATCGGTCTGCCCCCGGAGGGGGGGGTGAGTTATTTAATTAAAACTCCCCATGCTCCGTCCTGCTGATAATTTCCTCCTGCAGCTCGCTGCCGATATCGACAAAATAGTCGCTATAACCGGCCACGCGCACGATCAGGTCGCGGTATTTTTCGGGCTGTCTCTGGGCGGCGCGCAGGGTGGCCGCGTCGACCACGTTGAACTGCACGTGGTGGCCGTCCAGGCGGAAGTAGGCGCGCACCAGGTTGGCCAGCTGGGCGATGCCTTTCTCATCGGCCAGCAGCTGCGGCGTGAACTTCTGGTTGAGCAGGGTGCCGCCGGTGCGCAGGTGGTCGATCTTGGCCACCGACTTGATCACCGCCGTCGGCCCGAGACGGTCGGCGCCCTGGACCGGCGATACACCTTCTGAAAGCGGTTCCCCGGCCCGGCGGCCGTCCGCCGTGGCTCCGGTCATCCGGCCGAAATAGATGTGGACGGTGGTGGGCAGCAAATTGATGTGGAAGCGGCCGCCGCGCATGTTGGGGCGGCCGTCCACGGCATTGAAAAACATTTCAAAAACCTTTCTCATCAGGTCATCGGCCGCGTCGTCGTCGTTGCCGTAGCGCGGCGTCTTGTTGAGGAGCAGTTGGCGCGTCATTTCGTGGCCGCTGAAATTCTTTTTCAAGGCACGCCGCAAGGCCTCCATGGTCAGGGAGCGGCGCTCATAAACATGGTGGCGAATGGCGCTCAGGCAATCGGTGATGGTCCCCAGGCCCACGCCCTGGATATAGGACGTGTTGTAGCGGGCACCGCCGTCGTGGTAGTCGCGGCCGCTGGCCACGCAGTCGTCAATGAGCAGCGATAGAAAAGGCACCGGCAGGTAACGGGCGTAGAGACGGTCAATGATGTTGTTGCCCCGGATCTTGATATCGATGAAATGGTTTAACTGCCGGTTGAATGCATCAAGAAGTTCATCAAAAACGGTGAAGTTTTCCGGCTTTCCGGTCTCCAGTCCGATTTTTTGCCTGCTCCGGGGATCGACGCCGTTGTTCAGGGTGATTTCCAGTACTTTGACCAGATTGAAGTACCCGGTCAGGATGTAGCTTTCACGGCCGAAAGCGCCGGTTTCCACGCAGCCGCTGGCGCCACCGCGGCGCGCGTCGGCGAGCGATTTGCCCTGGCGCAGCAATTCGGCCACGATGGCTTCGGAATTGAAGATCGACGGCTGGCCGTAGCCGGTCTTGACAATTGCCAGCGCCCTTTTCAAGAAGGCATCCGGTGTTTTTTTGCTGACCTGGACAGCGGAACTCGGCTGCAGCAGCCGCATTTCCTCGATAACGTCCAGGATCAGGAAAGACAGATCGTTAACGCCGTTTTCACCGTCAGTAGTCAGGCCGCCGGTATTGATCAGGGCGAAATCGGTATAGGTGCCGCTTTCCTCGGCGGTGACGCCGACCTTGGGGGGAGATGGGTGATTATTGAACTTGATCCAGAAAGCCTGCAGGAGCTCCCTGGCTGCTTCGCGGTCCAATGTGCCTTCGGCTAATCCGCGTTCATAGAAAGGCAGCAGGTGCTGGTCTAGACGGCCGGGATTGAAGGAATCCCAGGGGTTGGCTTCGCTGATTACGCCCACATGCATGAACCAGTAGTGCTGCAGGGCTTCATGAAAATTGCGCGGCGCCCGGGCCGGAACCCGCTGGCATATTTCGGCAATCTGGCGTAGTTCTTTGCGGCGGGCGCTGTCCTTTTCCTTTATCAGAAGTTCCCGGGCTTTATCGGCGTGGCGGCCGGCATAGAGCATCATGGCGTCGGCGGCGATGGTCATGGCCCGCAGTTCTTCCTCCCTGGCCAGCGCCTGCGGATCGTTCATGAAGTCCAGGGCAGCCAGGCTGTCCTGAATGTCCTTCTTGATGTCCAGTAGGCCCTGGCCGTAGATTTTTTCACCGCACACGGTATGGCCGGGAGCGCGCTGCTCCATGAATTCGGTAAACACGCCAGCCCGGTACGCCTCGAGCCATTCGGGGCTCATGCGCTCGAAAAGCCTGTCACGCATGGTCTTTCCCGACCAATAGGGGATGATCTTGCGGGCGAAAGCGAGGCGGGTCCCGGCCGTGACGCGAAAGGGGGTTTTTGCCCTTTTGGCCAGGACATCCAGGTCGGCCAGGGAATGGCAGGTTATTTCGGGGTAGGTGGGCGTGGCCTTGGCGGCTGGTCCCCTTTCGCCGACGATCAACTCTCCGGGCATGATGGTTATTTTTTTATGCTTGAGCATGTAGGCAAAGGCGTGGGCCCGCAACAGCGGCGCGGAAAGGGTTTGGGCGGCGGCGCTCCGGTAAAAACGGGTCAACAGCACGCCCCGTTCGGCGGAAAGTTCGGGTACCGCCTTGAGGCTTTTGCGACGCAATTGCCTGATCCTGTCATTCATTTCAGCCTCCGTAAGTTGTAGCAATATTTTTGCGACGGAATATTTCCAGGGCCTTTTTCACCTGGGCGGCGTTGGGCGGCATCGTTTCGGGCCGGGGATCGGTTAGGCCCAGGCGCTTGCATTTACTGCTGCCGCCGCGGTGGTAGGGGAGAAGGTGCAGCGGATGGCGGCGCGGCAGCGACTGGCAAAAATCGGCCATGCGGTCCAGGTCTGCCGGGGAATCGTTGAAACCCGGAACCAACGGAACGCGGATGGACAAGGAACGGGCTGCTTCGGAAAGGCGCCGCAGATTGTCCACTATCAGGCCGTTGTCTTCACCGCAATGACGGCGATGTTTGTCCGCATCCATGCTTTTCAAATCGAACAAAAAAAGGTCCACGCTGGGGATGATTTTGGCAAAATAGGCGAATGGAGCATGGCCGCTCGTATCCACCGCGGTGTGCCAGCCCCGCTTTTTCGCGGCCTGCAGCAAAACATGTAAAAAATCAATTTGCGTGAGCGGTTCACCGCCGGAACAGGTGATACCGCCACCCGATTCCAGGTAGAAAACCTCGTCTTTGGCCAGTTCGTTGATGACAGCTTCGACGCTGACCGCTTTTCCGGCCATCTGCAGCGCATCGGCCGGGCAGGAAGCGGCGCAAAGTCCACAACCGTCGCAACGGCCGCGATCCAGGACAATGTTCGCCGCGTCCTTGCTGAGCGCCTTTTGCGGACAGACGACGATGCAGTCCCGGCAACCGTCCAGGCAGCGTTGTTCGAAAAGCATGACCTGGGGATCGAAAGATATGCCTTCGGGGTTCTGGCACCAGCTGCAGCGCAGGGGGCAGCCCTTAAAAAAAACCGTGCTGCGAATGCCCGGACCATCGTGCACGGCGAATTTCTTGATGTCGAAAATCATGCCTTTTTGTTCCATTAACTGATATCTGATATATCAGATTATAATTGTAAAATCAAGTAGGGTTCAATACAATTGCAAGGAATTTCTTATTGAACCCCTATGCCGGTACATGAAATATATTGCTATAAGGGTTTCAATAAAATTTCAACGGATTTCATATTGAACTTCTGCAATGCCATATGAAAAATACTATCAAATGGAGTATACTCAGCTCATGAGAGAAGCCAAAGCCATCATCAACGTGAAGTCCCTGAAAGAGCAGGTTTACGACTACCTGCGCCGGCAATTCCAGCAGCACCGGCTGCAGCCGGGAACGGCAATCAAGATGGAAGCCACGGCAAAAAAACTGGGCGTCAGCAAGACCCCCCTGCGCGATGCGCTGATCCAGCTGGAGATGGAGGGTTTCGTCACCATCCACCCGCGCCGTGGTATTTTTGTCAACCCGCTGCCGTTGAGCGAAATCAGGGATTTCTACCAGGTGATCGGCGCCCTGGAAAGTTCTGCCCTGCAGGCATCTTTCCCAAAACTGGGCTCGGCCGGGATCAATAAAATGAACGTTTTAAACCGCCAAATGCAAAAAGCCGTCGACCATGATGACTTTGACCAATTTTATGAAAAAAATCTTGCTTTCCACGACTGCTTTGTCGTGCCATGCGACAACCAGACCCTGGTGCGCATCGTCGACAATCTGAAAAAAAGGCTGTATGACTTTCCCCGCCAGCGCCAATGGATCAAGGAGTGGGAACAGGCGTCCATCGGCGAGCACCAGCAGATCGTTGATTTTTTGGCAGACGGAGATCCGGCGGCCGCCGCCATCTTCCTGCGCGATGTCCACTGGTCGTTCGCTGTCCAGGAAAAATTCATCGGCAAATATTATGCTCCACTCATTGACCGTAAGGATTAATGGCCATCATGGCCGCGGTGAAAAATTTATCGCTCCCGTTTTCCAGTCAGAACGTTTGACAAGTATTTTGAAGTCGGGTATAATCGCGCTTACGCTGGGATGTCGTCCAATGGCAGGACATATGACTCTGGATCATATTATCGGGGTTCGAGTCCCTGCATCCCAGCCATTTCCCCTCCAATCGGTTCAATGCGCGGCGCTATCGTCTAGGGGTTAGGACGGGTGATTCTCAGTCACTAAACCGGGGTTCGAATCCCCGTAGCGCTGTATCTTCCAGAAATAACAGCGCTAGGATAGCATCGCTAGATGCCTCGTAAAACCTCGGCATAGCGATGCGAC
>JAFGSF010000004.1 GCA_016934745.1 Candidatus Aminicenantota bacterium
GAGAGGTGTCCGAGCGGTTTAAGGAGCACGCTTGGAAAGCGTGTGTACTGGAAACGGTACCGTGGGTTCGAATCCCACCCTCTCCGAGGATGCCTGTTTCTCACAGGGCCGCTAAAGGCCATGACCGAAAAGAGAACAAGGCTCAGGAGCCCGGCGGTGCGAACCTATGAACCTTGTCAGGACCGAAAGGTAGCAGCAATAAGTAGAATTTCGCAGGTGTCCGGGATTTCCTGAGCCTTTTTTAATGAATGGAATAACAATATGTACCTTGCTTTAGCTAGAAAATACCGGCCGCAAAAATTTGCCGAGCTTATTGGCCAGGCCAGTATCTGCAAAACCCTGCAAAACGCCATTGCCATGAACAAGGTTTATCAGGCGCTGATTTTTTCAGGCATGAAGGGCGTCGGAAAAACCTCTTCAGCCCGCATCCTGGCCAAGGCACTGAACTGCGAGAAGGGACCAGCCATCGAACCATGCAACGCGTGTCAAACATGCAAGGAGATCACCGATGGCAATTCCACCGATTATATGGAGATCGATGGCGCTTCCAATAACGGTGTGAACGAAGTGCGCAGCCTGCGGGAAACCGTCAAGTACAAACCGTTAAAAAATCGTTTTCGCATCGTGGTCATTGACGAAGTGCACATGCTCTCCAATGCCGCCTGGAATGCATTGCTCAAAACAATCGAAGAGCCTCCCGAGCATACCATATTCATCATGGCCACCACGGATTTCCATAAGATCCCGGCCACCATCGTTTCACGTTGCCAGCATTTCGAGTTCAAACGCATTCCCTTCGAGGTCATCAAGCAGGTATTGAAGAACATCTGCCAGAAGGAAGCGATAAAAATATCGGATTATGCGCTGTATCTGATATCGAAGTCGGCCGAAGGCAGCTTGCGCGATGCCAAAAAAATTCTTGACCAGGCGATTGCCATTGCCAATGGCGATGTCAAGGATGATGACGTGATAGCTATTCTGGGCATTATCGATGAAGTCACATTTATTACATTGACCCGTCATGTCTTTACACAGGACCGCAAGGGGATCCTCGAACAAATCAATGAGTTGATCGAGCGCGGCACCGACCTGCGTTATTTTTATGGGGAATACTTGCGTTTTATTCGTGATTTAATCGTCATCAAATCAATTCCCGATTCGGAAAAACTGCACAATCTGAATCCGGAAAACGTCACCGAGATAAAAAAGATCCTCAAGCAGGTCAATGAAATCGAATTGTTGCGTTTTTTCAATGCTGTGAAAGAATTGGATCAAACCATCCGCTATACGGAAAACCCATCGATTATCCTGGAATACATGTTTCTTAAGTTAAGTTATTTTTCGGCGCTGGTCAGTATTGAGGATTATTTAAAAAAGATACGGGATGTCAAACCCGTTGCGCCGGCGGCAAGCATGCAGACGGTTTCCAGGCCCAAAGTCGAAAAAGCCCCGGATATGGATGTGGACGCTGAAATGCTCGCATCATTGAAAGAAAAGATAGAAAAAGAAAAACCGCGCCTGGCTTCGGTACTAAGTTCGTCCTCACTAAAATTGCAAAATGATGTGCTGCATATCCAGGTAGCCGCCAATTTTGAAAATGCCTGGAAAATGATGAAAGAGAACAAGGCCTACTTGCAGCAAACACTCGGGCAAGTATCCGGGAAAGCGCTGGGTGTGGAAATGATTATCCAGGAGCTCAAACCTGAGAAACAAGAGAACAAACTGGTCGAGGAATTGAAAAACGATAAAAAAATCAAAAGCCTCAAGGATAAAATCAAGGGTAACGTCATTTCCATTGAGAGCGTCAAGGGAGACAAGGATGCCTAAAATTCCCAACATCAATCAAATGATGAGCATGGCCCAGAACATGGCCAAGCAAATGGAAGAACAAATGGATGCCCTGGAGGTTGAAGGCAACTCCGGGGGTGGCATGGTCACTGTTAAAATGGATGGCCACAAGCGTCTGCAGACTCTGCGCATCGCCCCGGAAGTCGTGGATGCCAATGATATTGATATGCTGCAGGATTTGATCGTCGCGGCCATCAACGACGCCCAGAGCCAAGTCGAAGAAAAATTGAAGAGCGGCCTGGGAGGCATGGGCGGTGGCTTGCCGGGAGGCTTTCCCTTCGGAGCCATATGACCCTTGCTGCAACTCCATGGCGAGAATTGGAGCCGCGATGATTTACTATACCCCACCCCTGGCGCAGTTGATCGATGAGTTAAAAAAGATTCCCGGCATCGGTCGCAAGTCGGCGCAAAGGATCGCCTTTTATCTTTTCAAGATCGACAAAAAAAACGCTCTGGCCTTGGCTGAGGCCATTGTGCAAGCCAGGGAAAAAATCGTATACTGTTCCATCTGCAACAACATCAGTGCCGTCAATCCTTGTGAAATATGTTCCAGTTCCGACCGCGACGGTGAAAAGATTTGCGTTGTCGAGGAACCTTTCAATATTTATTCTATTGAAAAAACGGGATTATTTCACGGGTTCTATCATGTCTTGCTGGGAAACCTTTCGCCGATCCGGGGCATCGGCCCAGATGAATTGAGGATTTCCGGGCTGATCGACCGTGTCCGCCTGGGAGCTTTCAAGGAAGTCATTCTGGCAACCAGTCCGACTACCGAAGGCAGCGCCACGGCTCACTATTTGACAGAAATTCTACGGCGGTATAAAATCACTATTTCACGGATCGCCCTGGGTTTGCCGGTCGGCGCCGATCTTGATTATGCCGATGAGGTGACGATTGCCAAGGCGATTGAAGGCCGTTTGCAGGTGACGTAGGAGATTGAATGAAAATTTGGCCATGGTATTTTATTTGCCCTGATGATATAATTATTCAGCATGATAAAACGCCATTCAGTTTCCCAGGAGAGTTATAAGGAAAATTAAAAAATGCAAGAAAATTTTATCATTTACAATGAAGAATATACGCTAATCAAGGATGTTTTGCAGAAATTAAAAATCAATACCGTGGCCAAGGCTGTGTTTATAACCGATTCGGAAGGTCATTGCATCGCTTCATCCGGAGAAATGGATGACATTAACTTGAATTCCATATCTTCTTTGATCGCCGGCAGCGTCGCCGCGATCAACAGTATCGCCCAAATGTTGAAAATAGACAGTTTCTCCGCGATATTAAACGAATCGAGCAAGGATAGCCTGCATATTTCTTTGATTAATGACCGCACCATGCTGGTGGTCATTTTTAACAACTCATCCAACCTTGGCTTGGTGCGCTTCAGGGTGCGCAGTGCCCTGGAGCAATTGACCAAGGTTTTTCAGATCATTTACAAGAAACTGAAAGCCAATGATAAAATGCCCGGCGGATCACCCTTTGAGGGAGTTTCAGATGAAGATATCGACCGCATTTTTGGAGATTAAAATTGTCTTTCCTAAATTACTCCACAAGGGAAATTAATTTTAAAATTGTATATTATGGTCCTGGCTTAAGCGGTAAAACAACAAATATCAAGTATATTTACGAAAAAGTTAAAAATGACAACAAGGGAAAATTGGTCAGCCTGGCTACCGAAACTGAAAGGACGCTTTTTTTTGATTTTTTCCCTCTCGACCTCGGTACGATCAAGGATTACAAGGTCCGTTTCCACTTGTACACGGTTCCGGGCCAAATCTACTACAGCGCCTCAAGAAAACTGATTTTGAAGGGCGTGGACGGACTTGTTTTTGTGGCTGATTCGCAAATTGAAAGATTTGAAGCCAATATTGAGAGCATGGAGGACATGCTGGAAAACTTGAACGACTACAAGCTGGATTTTGCTGCCATCCCTTACATCCTGCAGCTGAACAAACGCGACCTGCCCAATGTTACTCCAGCCAACGAACTGATTGCAGCGTTGCGCAAGAAAAATGAGCCGGTGATTGAAGGAGTGGCGTCGCGGGGCGACGGCGTGGTTGAAACCTTGAAAGCCATTTCCAAGCTGATTATGATCGAAGTAAAAAATAAAATCGGTTAAGTGTCCCGTTTTACCTGTGATTGGATTTTCAAGATACTGGTTGTTCTTTGTGATGGCAAAGTCGTCTGCGGCTGCGCCGATCCCAGGGGAGAAAGACCCTTGGGTTCCGTCAGGCAAAACAGCCTCCTGGATATCTGGCAAAGCCAAAAAGTCATCCGGATCCGGGAAGAACTGAACACCGGTTTTTCCAGTTTTTGCCTGCCTTGCGGAATCAAGAGAATGCTAGCGGATGATGAAGCGGTTCCCCAACAGCCGCTACGACCGGATACCCTGCCACGGATATTTTTTGAGCCTTCGATCCTCTGTAATTTGAATTGTTTTCAATCCGTATGTGCTCCAGGGACCGGAATTGCCAATACCCGGGAAAGAAAGTTTTTCCCTCTGGAAGATTTCCGCACCCTGATGGAAGAAATTGGTCCGCAATTGATTCGCCTCGATTTCTTCAATTACGGCGAACCGTTTATTCACCCCCAGGCTTTGGATATGATCGAACATGTTAAAAATAAATATCCCCATATCTATTTATATACCAGCACCAACGGCTTGCTGCTGGATGATAAAAAAATTTCGCGACTGGCTGAGTCGGCCATTGATGAGGTCACATTTTCCGTGGATGGCACCGACCAGCGGACATATGAGCGCTACCGCCGCGGCGGTGATTTTGCCAAACTGCTTGAAAACATAACGAACCTGGTCCAGCAAAAAAAACGCCTGGGACGGGAAGTGCCCTTCATAAATTGGCGCTATATTCTCTTTAAATGGAACGATTCGGCATGGCAGTTAGCTAAAGCCAGGCGCCTGGCTAAAAAGGTCGGGGTCGATCGCCTGTCCTGGGAAATCACCGATCACCCCGCAGCGGCGGTATCGAAGAAATATAAAGTCGGAACTCCGGCCTGGAAAAAGATTTATCATGAAATCTGGGATAGCAGTCAAATCGGATCGGCGCTCAGGGGCCGCCAATTTATCGCCGGCATCAAGCTGTGCCGTAAGAGGCTCACGGCAGACGTTGGCCAACCAACACACCTTGAAGTTCGAGTGAAGAATCGCGGCGGCGCTTTGTGGAGCACGCAAACTTTCTCCGGAAGACGATTGATACGCTTGGGAGCCCAGCTTCATGACGGAGACAAAAAATTGCTCGATTTGAATTATGCCCGGGCTTTTTTACCCCGGTCACTGGGCAAGGGAGATAGGGCAGACGTGGCCATGATTTTGCCGGCTGTCCACAGCCCGGGAGAATATTGGCTGAAATTCGACATGGTGAGTGAAGGCGTTGATTGGTTTGAAAACGGCGGCTCTCCCGTGCTTTGGATCCCGTTCTTTATCAGCAGGTAATATATGTGAACGTGCGCCTTCCCTTGAGAAATCACTCCATATCTTGAGCGTTTCCTTTAAATCCCTAAGCCGGTTTCTACTGCTTCAGGGGGTTATTATAGACGATTCCGAGCGGCCGCTCCAACCCTCGATGACTTGAGCCAGGCGTTTGACCCCTTCCTCGATCTCAGCCATGCTGGAAAAGGAAAAATTCATGCGGAATGAGTTGGCACCGCCACTGTCCGGGTAAAATGCCGTGCCTACCACGTAGGCCACCTTTTTTTCAATGGCACTGTGAAACATTTCGCCGGCGTCAATATTTTCAGGCAGGGTGACCCATAGGAACAGGCCGCCATGGGGATGAGTCCATTTCAGTCCAGGGAGCTTGGGCATATATTGCTCCAATTTGTCCAGCATGAAGTCGCGTTTCTCCTTGTAAGCCTTGATGATGACCGTGATCTGTTTTTCCAGCAGGCCGCGATTCAAGTACTCGTACAGGATCGCCTGGTTGAAGGGAGGTGAGCACAGGTCGACCGACTGCTTGGCCGTCACGGCCTTCTGGATCAGTTCGTTGGGGCCTGCCATCCAGCCCAGACGGAAACCGGGAAGGAGTATCTTGCTGAAGGTGAACAGGGACAGGACGCGTTCCGAGTTCATGCTGATCAGCGCTGGCTCCGTCTTGCCTTCGAAGCGCAGTTGACGGTAGGGGGAGTCTTCGATAATGATCAGGTCGTATTTTTCAGCAATGCGAATGAGTTCTTTCCGCCTATTCAAGCTCATGGTAATGCCCGATGGATTCTGAAAATCGGGGATCTCGTAAATGAATTTTGGTTTGTTGCCCTTGGCAGCCAGCTTGACGATCTCGACTTCCAACAAATCGGTCTGTGTTCCCTCCTCGTCCTGCTCGATGCCCAGCATTTTTGCCCCGTAGGAATTGAAGGCCTGAATGGCACCGACGTAAGTGGGGCGGCTGGTCAAGACTACGTCGCCCGGATCAACAAATATTTTGCCGATCAGGTCCAGTCCCTGTTGCGATGAGGTGACAATCAACACGTGGTTGCTGGTGATATTCACTCCTTCCTTCTGCATCATCTTGGCCAGTTCCTCGCGCAGTCGGTTGTCGCCCTCGGTGGGACCGTACTGTAAGGCGGTTTTTCCCTCGCGTTCCAGGACAATGCGCGACATTTCCTTGATATCGTCGATGGGAAAAAGATCGGGTGCGGGCAGGCCTCCGGCGAATGAAATGATGCCCGGTTTGGCTGTGAGCTTCAGTAATTCCCTGATCTCCGAACGTTTCATGCCCATGGCATTATTGGATAGAAATTGATCATAGTTGGTCACGGCATCCTCCTTATGGATGATTAAACTTCCAATTGTTTGGCATTGATTAATTTATAATATAAATGCGCCGGTTTTGCAAGTGGGAGCGCCTCGTCGGGTCGCCCATACACAGAAAAACAAAGCAATGGAATAATCTCGAATGCTTTCGTGTGAAATCCAACATATTATCAGGTTTTTTGTAAAAACGACTGAATCTGATATAGTCGGGGCATGGCACTCTTGATGATCGCATCCTTAATATGGGCATTTTCATTCGGACTGATCAAAAAATATCTGGGCGGGCTTGACGCCGGGTTCGTGGCGTTTGTCCGGCTTGCCCTTGCCAGCTTTTTATTCCTGCCGCTGCTGCGGCTTGGCAAAAAATCAGCGGCGGCCGCCTGGCGTCTGTTCATCATCGGCATGATGCAGTTTGGGCTCATGTATGTTTTTTATATCCAGTCATTCCGCTTTTTGGCCGCTCACCAAGTGGCCCTCTTCACTATTTTTACGCCGCTTTATGTGACGCTGGTCGATGATCTTTGGGAAAAGCGCTTTCGGCCGCGCCATCTCTGGACGGCACTGTTGGCAGTGGCCGGGACCGCGATCATTGTCTATTCAAGCTGGCAAAGCAAGAATTTCTGGTCTGGTTTTTTTTTGGTGCAGGCATCCAATATGTGTTTTGCCGTCGGCCAGCTGGCCTATCGGCGCCTGCTGCCGTGTCAGCCGGGCTGGCAGGCCCGCCATGGCTTTGCGTGGCTATATATGGGGGGAACCCTTGCCGCACTGCTGGCCATGTTGTTTTTGTCAAACCCGTTCAGGCTCAGCTTAAATGTCGGGCAACTGCTGGTCTTGTTGTATTTGGGGCTGCTGGCCTCCGGAATCGGATTTTTCCTGTGGAATATCGGCGCCACTCGTGTAGAGGCCGGTATCCTGGCCGTTTGCAATAATGTCAAGGTCCCGCTGGCCATGCTGGTCTCGCTGTTGTTCTTTGGCGAGCATACCGACTGGTTGAGACTGCTGGGCGGAGGAAGTATCATCGCCCTGGCTCTCTGGCTGAATTATAGCCGGGACAGGAGCATTTCCGTTCTTTGATGGAATTCGGGCAGTTTTAAACTTTTCGATGCGAAAAGCAGTATAATATTCTTTCCATGTCAACCCATTCGAGGAGTTATCATGAAGCGAAGCGCTCTGATCGCACTGCTGGTGGTTATCGTGATTTTGCTGGGATTGTTCATTATCGGTGGTTTCATTTATCTGCAATTCAACCAAGAACCATATATCCCGGATAACGCTTATTTAAAGATCGATCTGTCCGGTCCCTTGGCGGACACTGCGCCGAAACACTTCCCTGCCTTTTCCAGTACCGCGATCTCCATCCAGGACTTGTGGTATCAATTGGCGCGGGCGGCCGTCGATACAAGGATCAAGGGTGTGCTGCTGCGGATATCGTATATGGAAACCGGCTTGGCCAAGATCGAAGAAATCGGTCATCTGCTTAAGGAATTTTCACGCAGTAAAAAACCGGTACTGGCTTTTATTGTAGCCGGTGGTTTAAAGGAATATTATCTGGCTTCTTTTGCCGACAAGATATTCATGTTCAAGGGGGGCATGCTGTCTATCAGCGGTATTGGTGCCGAAGCTGTTTTCTTGAAAAACACCCTTTCCAAACTTGGAGTCCAGGCTGAAATATTTCATATTGGCGACTATAAAACCGCCAGCAACACATTCAGCGAAGACCATATGACCCCGGCACACCGAGAATCCATGCAATCCCTGATTGATGATTTGTACCGGGCCGTGATTGCGGGTATCGCCGCCAATCGCAAACTGGATGCCGGGGAAGTAAAAAAAATAATTGACCGGTCGCCGCTGGGGCAGGAAGAGTATATCAAGGCGAAATTGATCGATCGTCTCGGTTATGAGGATGAACTGCATGGCTTGTCAAAAGCCTCGTACCCCGAGGTCAACTTCAAAACCTATGCCAAGACAAGTTCACCGAAACCTTTCAGTGGTGTAAAAAAGATTGCTGTCATCTTCGCTGCCGGGGAAATCAATATGGGCCGGAGCGGCGGTCAATCTCTCCTGGGCGGTGAAGTCCTGGGTGCCGACACCTTGGCTGGACAACTGCGTCAGGCCAGAAACAATTATGCGGTGAAGGCCGTGGTACTGCGTGTGGACAGTCCGGGAGGTTCAGCTGTCGCTTCAGACATCATCCTGCGCGAAGCTGAATTGCTGGCTAAAAAGAAACCGCTGGTCATTTCCATGTCGGATATGGCGGCTTCCGGTGGCTATTGGATATCCATGTCGGCGCAAAAAATATTGGCTTGGCCCGAAACCATCACCGGTTCAATCGGAATCATTTCAGGAAAATTTGTTTTGAAAGGTTTGTACGACAAGTTGGGCATTACCAAGGAAATAGTCAAAACCACGGAATTTGCCGGCATGTATTCTGATTACAAGCCTTTCTCGCAGCGTGAAAAAGAAAAGGTCCTGGCCGACATGCAGGTCATTTATAATGAGTTCCTGAGAAAAGTGGCTGGCAACCGCAAACTGGCTGTAGCCGAAGTGGATCAGATCGCCCGCGGACGCGTCTGGAGTGGACAGGCCGCATTGGATCTGCGGCTGGTTGACGGACTGGGCGGACTGAATGAGGCCCTGACCGAAGCCCGGAAGCTGGCTCACATCCCGCTGGCCGAAAAGGTCGGCGTCCGTATTTATCCCCAGAAGAAATCTTTCTGGGACATGCTTTTTGAATTGGCCGACGTCCAGGCGCAAAATCCACTGGATGTTCAAGCCCGACTGCAGGTTTATAAGCGCTTTTTCCCGGCCCTGGCCATGCCTTTCACCATCAACTGTTTTTAGCAGGGTTGGCCAACCATTCCTTATTTCCAGTGCAACTCGTATTCGGAAACAGGTTGGAAATTGGCCAAGGACTTGATAATATCCACGTTGACTTGCTTGCATCCTGCGATTTCCAGGGCGCGCTGCATCCAGCCGCAGATACGGAATTCAGTAGTCTTATCCAATTCTGGAAAATGGCTGATGCGCACCAGGCAGAATTTTGGTTCACTCACCGGAACAGAAATAGAGCAGGGGCGATAGTACGAAGCCATGAATTCCCCGGCCTTGTTGATCAGTGAATTTGCTGAAGGTATCTTGACCAGGAGCTTAAGCACGCCACGGAACCTGACTTCGGCGCTCAAGCGCCCGAACTCCCAGGCGGCGGTTTTCAGGTCCCAGTCATAAAAAAGCTGGGCGATGTTGGCCATGGGTTTCACCAGTGTTTCCTGCAAGGGGAACCAGGTTTCCGGATCAATTTTAGAGCAATATACTTTGCGGGCTTGCGGTGATATCAGTTCCAGCCAGCGTTTCAGTCCATAGGGGCCGAACTTGTCCAGGATGCTCTTGGGGATTGAATGGATAATGACGCCTTTTACTTCCGTCATGCTGCCTCCTTGACTTCGATATCCTCTATTCCCGCTGCACGCATTTAGCGGTTTTCAGGGGTCATCAACAATGACATGGCTTCCTGGCGTGGGCCGAGATTTTCACGGAACACGCCGCGAACGGCCGACGTAATGGTCAAGGATCCGGGTTTTTTCACTCCACGCATGGTCATGCACAAGTGTTCGGCCTTGATGACGACCATGACTCCCAGCGGATCGAGGGTTTGCACCAGGTAATCGGCAACCTGCTTGGTCAGGCGTTCCTGCAGCTGCAGGCGTTTAGCTAAAAAATCGACCAGGTATCCCAGTGTGTTCAGTCCGATGATCCTGCCTTTTTTGGGGATGTAGGCGATGCTGGCCTTGCCGGAGAAAGGAAGCAGATGATGCTCGCACATTGAAAAAATCGGAATGTCCTTGAGGATGACCATTTCATCATGTTTTTCCTCGGTAAGACATTTTAAAAAATCCTTGGGTTCCTTGCCCGTACCTGCGAGTACTTCCGCGAACATGGCGGCGGCCCGGGCCGGGGTCTCTTTTAATCTTGGGCTGTCGGCGTCCTCGCCGATACCCGCCAAAATCAATCCAACCCCCTTTTTAATTTTTTCAAGATCCATTTTTTTCATGAATTGCTCCCAGGGCCATTTGCATGGCCGTTTTGACCGGGATTGCCAAATCTTCAGCCAAGAGCCGGACATCTTCGAATTCGGGCTTGATGTTCATGATGCGGCCTTGCCAGGAACTGACCTTGATTTTTATGTCATGATCCGCCACGTGCAGGACTTGCACCTCCCGCTGCAGAACCACCCGGTCTTCAAGGCGTTGTCTCAGACCTATCGCCGAACTTTCCCGAAAAATGGCCGCGATTACTTTTTCGCGATCCGTTTCGTCACACAACACGGTCAGCATGAAGCCGGGGCGGCCCTTTTTCATCAGGCCAGCGGCGATAAAAATATCCACGGCGCCGGCCCGGAATATTTTTTCACTGGTCGCGGCCAGCATTTCGCCGCTACAGTCATCCAGGCTGAATTCCAGCACCCAGATGCGTTCGTTGGCTGCCAGGCCTTCATTTTCCGCCAGGATAACGCGCAAGATATTGGCGACGTGGTCGAAACTTCTATGGCCGCCGCCGCAGCCGGTTTTCAGCGCTTTGAACGTGCGCTGGCCATCGGTCTGGCTGCCGCAGGCGGTCAGGATGGCAGCGGCGGTGGGCGTCAGCAACTCGGTTTCGATCTCGCCGCTTCGGCATTCCAGGCCTCGGATCAGGTTCAATACGGCCGGCGGCGGCACCGGCAGCAATCCGTGCCGGGTCTGGATGCTGCCGCGGCCGGTAACCAGGGTGGTAAAATAAAGCGGGCAGCAGTCCAGCTTCTCCCACAACCAGCAGAAGCCCAGGATGTCGATCAGCGAATCGTCGGCTCCGATTTCATGCAGGTGCACGTTTTTCATTGCTTCGCCATGAACCTCAGCTTCGGCTTCAAAGATATGGGCGAAAATGCGCTGGGCGTTATCCTTGATCCGTGGGCAGAATGGCGTGGCGGCAATGAATTTTTCGATATCGCCGAATGTTGCCGTGTGGTCGGCTGCCGGGATGGCAATGTTCACCTGCTTGCATTTTAAATGGTTTTTTAGAGCCACCTCAACGGTAATGGACACGGCCAAGCCGATGTTTTGGAATGTTTGCTTGAATTCCTTGCCGGCATCCAGCACATCTATCAAAGCGGCAAGGATCATGTCTCCCGAAGCCCCGCAATTGGTTTGAAACAACAGTTCCTGCGCCATGGAGCAGTTATACCGCAACAACCGGGTGTCGTCAAGCGCACATCGCGGTGCAGGGGCAGTGACAAATATAAAGAAATTGGTGTAAGGTAAAGGGCGTAAGACTCAAGGGAAAAAATAGGCAGGGGCAGTCGCAGGGGCAGGCCTTGCGCCCGCCCTTGTTTCCTTCAATCAGGTCCAAGCGATCACGGCGTTGTCGTTTTTGTCAGCAGGACCATGTTGTTTTTTCAGTGGGGGTAGAAAATTATTAGTTTTTATACTACCC
>JAFGSF010000023.1 GCA_016934745.1 Candidatus Aminicenantota bacterium
CACGGCCAACAAGTGGTTTTCCTTGCCCCGGCGGTAAACCAGGTGTTTCGTGCAACCAGGCGCAGAATCTTTTTTCAGAAAGCGATCGAAGGCCTTTTGCAGCCGTTCAACCGTGAATGGTTTGGGGACAAAATCAACCACACCATATTCAAATGCGGTGACCGCCTTTTCAGCATGGGCGGAAATAATAATACTTTGAAAAGGCATGGCCAACGCCTGTTTCAGGAGTTCGTACCCATCAGTGCCACTGAGGTTCAAGTCGAGCAGGCAGAGGTCAATCCTGTTTTTTCGCAAATAATGCCTGGCATCTTCCAGAGTATGCACGGCATCGATGCGGCGAATATGTCCTTTGAGTAGCGATCGGGTGCACCGTTCGATGTACTTGGCAATGGGCGGTTCATCTTCGATAATCAATATCCTCATACAACCTCTTTCTCGATTTCTACGAACCAAGACCCGCGAGTCAAACCGTAATCGAGACGCCACTTTCCGCTATACGCTTCATCCAGCCGCGCCCGGACGTAACGCATGCCCATTCCTTCTTCGACTTTCTTCCATTCTTCCTTGAGCATTTCATTCAGGTTCGAGCCGTCGTTTTCAAGGCGATATACAATTCTTTGTTCTTCTCTTTTGCAAACAAATCGAAAAATCCCGTTTTCCCTTGGCTTGAATGCATGGGTCAAGCCATTTTCAATCAATGTATGCAGGATCATGGGCGGAATGGAAAAAGCGCTCGGCTCGCCTTCTACCTCTAACGTGTAGCGGGCATCCCGACGAAATCCCATCACCTCGAGATGAAGCCGGCATAAATTCAATTCATCCTGCAATGGAATTTCCAGCGCCGCCGCGATACGGTTGATAAGCCGGAATTCTCCAGCCAGGGCTTCGATCAGTTTCTCGGCCTTGCTGCTGTCTCTGCCCAGGAACGATTTGATCGACAGCAGGGTGTTCATGATGAAATGAGGCTGGATCGATTTTTTCAGCAGTTCCGCCTCAAGTCTTTGCGAACGCAGGCGCAGGGCATCCAAAGCGCGAAATTGCTCCCGCATTTTCACGGTAACCGAGCCCATCAAGGCGACCAGAAAAATGGCACTGGGCACCAGGGAAACAAACGGCTTTTCAGTCGTGTTGAATGAGAAAAAAGGCAGCAGCGGCACCAGCACGACCACCAGCCAATTGCCAAAAAAGACACCGTACCCGATCAGCGCCGGCCCACTGCCGATTATCCTGCGCCGGAATTGCCGCAGAATCAATGCCGATATGATAAATGCCACCGCGAAATCCAGTTGCCAGAAATTCCAATGGAATATGAACAGGATAAAAACCTGCAGCAGTGCAATAACGGCCAATATCCAAGAAAATGTTTTTTGACGCGGAATCTCCAGGTGCCAGATAATGAAAAGATTGAGCGGCAAAAATGAAAAATTGTTGGCGGAAAACAGAACCGGGTTCAGCCGGTAAAAAAGAGATACATTCAGAATGTCCGTGCGCAGCAAGTAAGCCCAAAAATTGTCAATTATCTGGAAAATCGTAAAAATGCTGAAGAAAAGGGCCGGAAAATATCGCCATCCTCCCAAGAACAAAAAAAGAGAAAACAGGGTCGATGTCAAAAAAAGCCCTATATAGAGCAGGTTTTCTTCTTTTTTTTTGCTGAGCCTGTCGAGCAAACTCGAGTTGTAGCCAAAGATAAACCGGAATTCATGCGCCTTTTTCCGGATATGAAAATTGGATACACGCAGCGAAAGCTGGTGCCGGCCCACGGTGGCTTTGTCACCGGGAAGGCGAATGAACCCGCGCACGTTTCCCGGGATCTCGTCAAGGCGATCCTTGCCCAAGCGGCCGTTTCCGGTTATCAGCTCACCGTCCCAGAAAACTTCAAAGGCCGAAGGGATTTTGAAAAAAAACAATGCCAACGGGTCCGTTTCGTCTTTTTGCCCCCGCAAGATTACGGAGGTTCGCAGCCAGAACCGGCCACGCGGTCCTCTCCCCGGTCCATCCGGCGGGGCTTTCCAGAAAACAACCGGGTTCCAGGAGGACTCCGCTCCGGAATCAGCGATCCATGCCGGCAGATCTCCAGCACGAATTTCCCATATCCCCAATACAGCGTAACTTTTTTCAGAGAGGTTGAAAACTGTTTCAGACGAAACGCTGGCCGGGCAGTGAAAGGGGAAAAAACACAGAAAAAAAAATAAATATTTCATCAACGCTCTTCAGAGAGCATAAAAATGCCAAATATCAAATTGAAAGTAATCAGGGGGCAACCCGATTCACGGACCGGCAGCGGCATCAATCGGCGCTAAAAAGCCTTTTCTATGTCGCCCATAAGCCGGATTCGGATAATCGCCCTGACTTTCCCGGACCGGTCCAGGAAATGAAACGGATAAAGGTCGCCAAGCTGAAAGCTGAGAGCCCGAGTCACCAGGAAGGCATTGGGAATGGTCGGAAATGTGATCTTTTGTCCGCCTCCCTCCGTAGCGGTGATGACCGGGGCATAGGTACCGAGGAAGATTTTGGCCCCGAAATCGGAGTACAGGAGGATGGTCACCGGCTCCATGATCCCGGCATTCTCGATCATGGCACGGATATCGGTCAGGCGTACGTAAGCCTCGGTATAGTTGGGCCTGCCCTTGCTGATCATTACCCCGGCACGGACGCGCATTTTTTTCAACCGTTTCCAGGCTTGCTCGTTCTCGATTGTTTGCGAATGCAAACAAACCGCAGCCAGGCCGGTGATGACCAATCCCATCAGCATTATTTTCAAACCCGCTTTTTTCATATGGCCTCCCTGAAGAACTTCTCCTTCCTTTTGTACGGATATCAGGAACATTTGTTTCCCGGCCCGGCTTCTCCCCATCTATTTGACGAAGTTCCGCCGATAGTATTCCCAGCCGTCGCGGATCGTACGTCCAACGGGAATATACTCATGGTCGAACTCGCGCCGACTCTTGCTGTTGTCGTAATAGGCGAACCAACCGCTCAACCTTCCGTATGCTGCCGTCAACAGTGGCCGCTTGCCGCTGAAACGGCTGACCATCTCCAATACGGCGCCAGCGACGGTTATCAGCGCCGCCGGCACCATGAAAGGATAGGC
>JAFGSF010000005.1 GCA_016934745.1 Candidatus Aminicenantota bacterium
GAGAGGGTGGGATTCGAACCCACGGTACCGTTTCCAGTACACACGCTTTCCAAGCGTGCTCCTTAAACCGCTCGGACACCTCTCCAGCATAAATTTCATTTTATAATTAATTCACTCGAAAAGCAAGTGTTAAACCGAATTTCAGTGCACTTCCGGGTTTTAACAATTTCACGCAGCGCAAATATTGAAAATATTTGAAGGCAGGGCCGTTGGCAGTCCCGGCCCCGCCTGATGTGGGAGGAGAATCAACTAGAAATCAACCTTCATGCCCAGGAAAACCAGGGAATCTTTTTTAAAAAGTCCGAATTTGCTGTCACCGGCTTGACCGGATAACAGCCAGAATCCTCCTATATTGACGACCAGGGCATCGGCCACGCGTATTTCCATTTCCGGCATCAGGGCAAAGGCCGTGCCCTTCGCGGTCATTTCCGCCAATCCACCTGCTTTCAACCTGATTTTTTCATTTGCCGATTTGAACTCCAAACGGCCCAGGAGATAATTGCTCAGAGTACCGAAAAACATGCCCTGGCCCAAGCCGAGATTTTTTTGTGCCGCCGCCGTGAAAGCAAATTCGTCAAAAAACCCGCGCAGGAATTGCAGGTTGGCATAGACTCCATGGCCGAAATTGTAGTCCAGACCCACGACATATTTCCAATAAGCCGGTTCCAGGAGGCGGAAATTGTTTTCCACGGCGATTACATGTCCATCAACCGCCAACGGCACAACAAGCCGGCCGTTGATATTCTCGGGAAACGTCAACGCGACTTCCGCCCAGAAACCGACCCCCTTGAAATCTCCGGCGCAATCGAATCCCAATACCTGCTGGTGCGGATAAAAGAATGTTCCCGCATGCGGGGGAACGGCGTTTATTTCAAGCAATACCGGCAGGGAAGAATTGCCGTTGAAATAAGAAAGGGCGAAATCAATATTGAATACATTGCGGGAAATGCGCAAACCCAGCCCGGTCTTGTCCAATTCACGGTTCCAATATTTGCGCAGGGAAATGGATTGCAAGCCGTAAAATTCTTGCATCCGCGTTGAATATCCATAGGGCATTGGCGACACCGGGTTTTGCAACAACCAGACTAGCTGGAATTTCATGGCGCCGGCATAGTATTCAAAATTCAACGAAGTTTGCGGTCGGCGTTCAGCGAAATAATCGGGATCAAACGTGAAGAAATTAGCGAAATCGACCGGATTGAGGTTGTCCACAACATTGATCTTGTCCGCACTTCCCCACTGGATTCGTTGCTTGCCCAGTGTCAGGTCCAGGCCATGAATAATAAAATCAGTTACCTTCACGCTGGCCTCATATAGATTGAATTCGAAATATTCACTACTTATGGCTGATCCCAGCGACCCAGCTTCCGGAAAGCGCTGGCCGTCAAGCATGTCACCCGGATAGGCATAGGCGTCGAAGCGGACCTGATAGACGACGCGTTCAGAAACGTACCCGTTGACATTCAATCGCAGTTCCAGGCGTTTGCTGGCAAAATCAGCCGCGCCATGGGAAAAAAACTGCCCGGCCGAGTTGTCCACCATGAAAGCAGAAGCAAATAGTTTGACGCGACCAGAAAAATCGAACTTGCCCGCCGCCGGAGCCTGGATGGCAAAGCCGAACAGCAGGCAGGTCCAGATGATCCTTTTAGCCCGCATGGTTTTCTCCGCTTACCATCCCTTTTTCTTGAGGAAACGCTCGGAAAAAATGTCGTCCTTCAGCCCCTGGTCGGTCTTGATGTTCTTCATCTCCAGGACTGTCGATGTTCCTTTTTTTACATTCGACATTTTGATCCGGGCCATGATCCAGTACTTTCCTACCCGCTGCGCCGCTTGCTCGGCCACTTTGCTCAGATTGCCCGTCGCATCATACATCTCCGTGTGCATGGGCATGGTGTTGGTTTTGCTCACGGTCAGGACGATCCGCGCATAGGGCTTTTCGGCCCCGGGCTTGCGCAGCAGTTCCAGCTTCCACTCGCCATCGCTCTCCATGAGCAGTTTCGGACTGTAATTCTTGCTGAAAGCGGAAGTCCCCATATCCTCATAGGAGAAATCCGAACCCATAAAAGGGTCTTTTCTGCTTGAAGAAGCGATGCGCCGAGTGCGGTGGAACTCCGGGAGGTAGATATACATGGAGTCCTCGTCCAATACCAGAAAGCCGACATCCCTGACGTCGGCGGGGCTGAGAAATTTCATCATGCGCAAATCGTCCCGGTCAAGGACATTGCGTGTCCAGGCATGGATCGTGCGAACACGGACGTTTTTACCGTCTTGAATGGTCATGACCATGTCGGCCTCCACATCTTGCGGGGCGTTCACGCCCATCGTGTTTGCCTCCATGTCCCTCAACACAGCCGCCGCGTCGGTCGCCGGGAGCGAGGCCGCCAGGCAAGACAAGGTCCACAACAATAAATAGAATTTTTTATCAATACACATGTTTCCTCCGTTTATTTTTTATCTTGGGATTGAACACCAGCAGTGAAGCTGGCAGCAACGTCAACGCCGCCAGCGCAGACAGAAACATGGAGCAGACCATAGCCCAGGCAAAGTTGCGCAGCGGCAATAACGAGGAAAGGAGCAGCACGGCAAACCCGGCCATAACTGAAATGGCGTTGGTCAGGATGGCCTTGCCCTTATCCAAAAAAGCCCGTCGGATCGCCTCCTCGGCGCTTCGACCCGCATCGAGCTCGCTGACATAGCCGTGAATGAAGTGGATGGTGTAATCGATGCCCACGCCGATGGAGACGCCGCCGATCATCATGGTGGCATAGTCCAAAGGGATGCCGATCAGGGCCAGCAGGCCGAACATCACCACGCTGGTGAATATGATGGGCAGGGTAGAGATGAGACCCAGCGGCACACTGCGGCGCATGAGCGTCATGAACACCACCGTGAGTAAATAGCACCACAGGATCGTTTGAATCAACGATTTGAACAGAAAATAGTCCATTTTGCTCAGCATCAGCGGATAGCCGGTCTGGTCAATGCGCTCGATCGCGAGGCGGCGTCCATGAGGCAGTCGCACACCTTTTTGCGGCAATACAACCATGCCGGCAGTCAAATCGTAAAGGACCGCTTTGGCTTTTTTTTCAAAATTCAGGTCGGTATTCCCGAACCACTGTGCCAGGCGCTGCCACATGGCGTCAACGCGCCGCTGCTGGTTGGCCTCATTTACCTTGAAATACAGGGTTTCGGCCAGCTCGGCCTCGACCTGGTTGTCATGGCTCCCGGCCGGCAGCCAGACCGGCATCAGGCTTTTTAATTCTTCAGGCCCGGCCCCCTTTTCCAGGGCAGCCATGAGCGAAGACATGAAACGCTTCTTCTGAACAAGAGAAAGTTCGAATTCAAAATCGGGCGCGGCAATGTAATTCCAAAGAATGGCACGCACCGGCTCCCTGATCTGAACGAATGGGAGCTCCTGCCAGGGCCCGGCAACCATGATCGCTTCGATCTGGGCGCGGCTGGCATGGCCCGGAGCATAACGCTGCGCCAGCCAGGCAAGCTCCTGGCTCAGGAACGAGGCCTGGGCGGCGTATAACTCCTGCTGTTGCGCTGGAGCCACGGACCGCCGTTGATAGCTTACATAGCCCAGCCGAAGTTCCTGGTCAAGAAAGCTTTTGATCTGCGCATACAATTTCTTGTTAAAGGCCGTAAAGGGATTGGATATCTTGGCAAAGATTACAGCCTGGCGGTTATCGGCGGTCAACAGCTGGCTCAGCTCGTCTCGACCCTCGACAAAGAACCACAGGTTCCCAACGGCAGCGTCCCGATCGGGTATGGCATAACGGTCATTCAACTGCCAATTCAGCTCCTGAATAAAATCGGTCACGGCAAAGGGCTGGCTGGTGCCGGGCAGGGAGTACATGAAGTTCTGCAACCGGCGCAGGACCCTGAGGTTCGCCGAGGTGCGGACCCGATCGGTTTCAATGGAGAGGGCCACAGGGTAAGCGCCTTCGAAATGGGCGTTGGCCGCCTCCATGGAACGCCGCGGTAATGAAGATGGAGTATAGAACTTGGCGAAAGACACCTCCTGCTGCAGCAGGGTTACCGCAAAGGCGAAGCAGGTAAAAACTCCCAGGCTGATTATCAATAGCAGCCGGCAACGGCGAATGACCCAGCTTCCCCAGTTCAGGAGAACTTGGGTCATGGAATGCCCTTCGCGCTCCTGCTGCAACCTGTTGAAATCGATGAAAGAAGCTAGGGCCGGGACCAGAGCCAACGCCACGATCATGGCCAGCAACAATCCAATCGCAGTGAAGAGGCCGAAGTCGGCGATCAGTCTGAGGCGGGCGCCATTGAAGGTCAGAAACCCGAATATGTCGGTGCACCCAGCCAACACCAGCGGGACGAAGATGATGCGCGTACCCATCATGATGCTTTCAGCGTTATTGCGACCGCCCTCGGCGACCTGGATGATCAGCCGGTTGAGCACATGGATGCCGTAGGCAGAGCCCAGGGCGATGATCACCACCGGTATCACCGGCGATACTATGGTCAGTGGAGTACCCAGAAATCCGATCAAGCCAAAAAGCCAGATGGTTGACACGACCACAACCAGTATCGGAAAAACCACGCCCTTCCAGGAATGGAAACTGAAAAAAAGGATGGCCAGGATCAGCAACAGGGCGATCGGCACCAGGGTAGCCAGATCGCGGCCAACGAATTGGTTGATGAAGTAGGTCTCGGCCGGCATGCCCGTGAACAGGCACTCGCCCTCGCCGGCAAAGGCCTTCTCAGCCTCGGGGATGAGGATTTCAGCGACCACCCGGATCTGGTCGGAATTCGAGTTAATATATGCCGAGAGTGCCAGCCATTCACCATTCCCGGAAACGACCCTGTTTCGAAATATGTCCTTGGTCAGGACCTTGTTTTTTAGCTCGGCCATGCTCCGGGAATCTTGCGGCAATCTGTCCAGCAGGTTGGCTACCTCGATGCCGCCAGGGATCTTGCGGATATCGGAGGCATTACTTATGGAAGTTACCATCGTCAGCCCCGGGGCTTCCTTCAGGCGATCGGTGAGTGCTTTCACCTTGCACAGAAAGTCGGCTCGAAAAACTCCTTGCTTCGGCCTGATCAGGATCATCACCAAGTTATTGATCGAGAATTTTTCTGACACATCCATATGACGCGCGATCTGCGGGTCATCTTTGGGCAGCCATTCCATCAACTTGTTGGAAAAATACAGCCGGCGCATCCCACTCAGGGCAACCACGGTCAAAACCAAGCTTAGCCCGATGACCCAGCATCGGTGACCGACCACCCAACGCGACCAGCGGGCAATCAAGGTAAAGCCTCCTTGTTCGCGAGCAGTGAATTCATGAACTGCGTAAACAAAGGCCTGGAAACATCACGCAGGCTTTTGCGGCGTTCTTCGAAAACATTCCACAGGGTGAAAGAAGTATGGATCATCCCCAAGTACATGATGGATGATGTTTCGGCATCCAGATCCGGGCGAAAGATTTTTTGTTGCTTGCCGTGTCGCAGCATTTCTTCCAATCGTTCCTTGATGTTCCAGGTGATGGACTTGAACTTTTTAAACAGTTCCTTGTCTTCGTTGTAAAGGGCGTCGCTGAAAAGAATCCGGTAAATGCCGGGGAAATCCTCGAGGTAGGAAATGACAAAAACAAACCATTCACGCAACCATTGTTCCGGATCGGCCTCACAGGCTTGCAATTCCTTGAAATTATCCCTGAGTTGGATTTCAGCAATTTCCAGCAAGCGATGAAATATTTCGTTTTTTGAATTGAAGTGTTTGTAAAGAGCCCCTTCCACGAACCCGACTTCATGGGCGATACGCTTGGTGGTGACTCCGGCAACACCGACCCGATCGACCAGTTTCAGAACAGCAGTCACAATGTCAAGCTTTCTTTTTTCAAGAAATTCTTCAAATCTCTTTTTCATGCGACCTCAAATAGTGAATATTCACTCTCCTTTATTATAAAGGCTTTTTCTCGCTTGTCAACACCTTTATTTTTTTATTCCTGGGGAAATTCAGTCAGTCGTTCCAAAAACAGTTTGAGCCTGTAATCTGCTTTTGCAGCCAATACCGGAAGGAAATTCATCACGTTCAAGACTTCATCCGCGGTTGGATTGACGGCCGCAATCGCATCTTTTCCCTGCTGGTGCAGTTCCCATAGAATGAGAATCGTCAACCAGGCACAAAAATTGCTGAAAGCCTCTTGATTGAAAAATTCCTCATTGCGGTACTGATGCACCTGTAATAATGAGCGTATGTCATGATCGTGGATCATGACATTAATCAGTTTTTCAGCGGCAACAGCGGCACTTTCCCCCGCCTTTAACAAAACACTGCTCTGGGTGCGGATCACCGTTTTCAATCCGCTGGCCACACGTATCATCTTCAACGCTTTTTCGGCTTCGCTTTCCGAGAATCCCCAGTGGTTCAAAATTTCATTCAGAACGCCATCCAGAATCCATTCCGAAAACCAAACCCGATCATCCGCCTGTTCCTCGCCTCTTGTTTCCACTAAGGCCTGCACAAGGAGTTTTAAAATAAACAATCGTTCTATTTCAGGTTTTTCGGCAAATTGCTCTTGCAAGTACTTCAATCCCGACGGCACGTTTCCCGCACCTGTGCCAGGATACTTTTTTTTGCTGCGGAAAAAAGTTCGCAGTCTCAGCAGACTATCCAGGAGAGCCTCAGCCTCTTTATTGCTGCGCCGCGCATCCAGAGCACTTTCAGGGACCAGTGACAGCAGATTGAATACTTTCCCTTCCAGATCCTGCCAAAAGGAGGTTTCCGTTTTATTATCAGGCTGTCCATGAAAAATATCCATTAAGCTGGTCAGTATGTCCATCCGGCATATTTCACGCAAAGCACGATGCATGGGCTGCAGCGACATTTCCCGGCCGGTCTTTTCCAGGCTTTCCGTACCGCGTCCGTGCAGATAGGCATCCAGACGGGCCAGGCTTCCGGTAGCATCATCAACCATTTCCTTGAAATCAATAAAGACATGGGTCTGGTAGGACCCCATCTCAATCGCCAGACCTGAGGCGTGCAACTGCCGGCAATTGCGAATATACTTCAACTGACTGACCATATCCCGGAAGACGACAAACTGATTGTTCCCGTCCGGCAGTTCCAGCCCCTGGGCAATGCTTTTTTGAATCAGGGAACGGGAAGCGCCAGGGTCTCCTCCCTGGACAAAGGCCGCCGACATTTTCAGTGAACCGAACGCCTGGCCAAAGCAGTTATTATAAATGACCAGGCAGCGTTCATCCTGGTGCCAGTTAGAAAAAGCGATTACGTTTTCATCCACCACGCCCGCCGCAGTGAAAAAATCATAAAGTAAAAAATTGCGTACTCCGGAAAAAAGCGATCTTTTTTTAAGTAAAGGAAATATCTGTTTCTCATGGCGGCGGACCAAATCCCGGTCCGGGCGTTCATCCCGATAAGCTTTGCGGTATTCCATGCCGTATTTTTCTTTGAAGCCCTCGATCTGGCCATGGCCGAACATGGGCAAACCGGGAAGAGTGACCATCAGGGTGCAGGTACCGAAATACTTGTCCCCGTTCCCGAACTGGGCCAGTGCGGTTTCTTCATCGGGATTACTCATAAAATTAACAAAGCGCTTGAGGATTTCCGGATTGTATTCCAGCACATTCTTCAATGATGTGCGAAATTTACCGTTGTCTTCATCCTTGAGAAAATGCATGAAGGCACTGTTGTAAACCCGGTGCATGCCCAAGTTGCGTACGAAATAAGATTCCATCAACCAGAATGCCTCGGCCAGCAGCAACGTATCCGGCGCTTCCCTGGCCACCCGGTCGACCACGTCGCGCCAAAACTCCTTGGGCATGTGGCTGTCAAATTGTTCCTGGCTCATGCCCAGTCCGGATCGAGAAGGGATGTCGCCGCCGCTGCCCGGCTGCGGATACCATAAACGCTGATAATGTCTCCGGGTCAGGGTCATGGCCGCGTCAAAACGAATGATAGGAAATTTGCGCGCCACAGACAGTATGGTTTGTATGACCGCTTCGCGAACTTTGAAGTGCAAGTAATTCAACTGGGCCGTATCGTTCCAGGGCATACGCGTTCCGTCGTTTCCATGATAAATATAATGCACGACCCCGCTTTTTCGTTCCACCCACTTGAATACGACTGCGGCATCACTACGATCATAGTAATGGTCCTCGAGATAAATGGCCACCTGAGGATCTTGGGAAATATCCTCACCGGAAAACGTATAAGCGGGAAACGGGCTTTGCTCAAGCGATACGAACCATTCCGGGTGTTCGCACACCCAGGGTGAATCAATGCCCATGTGATTGGGAACCATGTCCGAAGCCAGGCGGATGCCCCTGGATTCTGCCCGCCGTTTTAAATCCTGCAGGGCTTTTTCTCCCCCCAAGTCAGCGGCGACCTCATAGCGATACAATGAATAAGCCGAAGCCAGGGCTTCCGGATTGCCGCATTTCTGCTTGATGCGGCGTGAGGCCGGGCTTCGTTCCCAGATGCCGATTAACCAAAGACCAGTGAAACCCCAACGTGCCAGCGAATCCAATTCCTCATCAGGAATATGCTCCAGAGTCGTGATGGCGCGGCCATATTTTTTCCCCAATTGGTCCAGCCAGACATAAACGGTTTTGGCCAGTAGCACCAGGTTGGGCATCCATTCGCGGTCAATGGAAAATTTCTCTGCCGCTTCTTCGCTTCCCAACTGCGTTTCCACCGTAAAAACCGATGATGGCCCCTGACCCGGAAGAAACGTTTTTTCTTCCTCACGGATCACATCCAGGCTGGCCAGGAAACGGGTGGAAAATTTTCCCAGCAGCAAACCCCATTTTTCCTGCATGTACTTCAGCTGTGCGGACAACGAATCGGGATATGCCAGGGCCGGGCTGCGCAGCATGGCAATCAAATCCTGCCGGTCAGGACCAAAAGTCGGCTGTTGGCTAAAAAACATTTGCAAAGCTTCGATCAGCTGCGGATAAGGGGAATTTTTTTCCAAACCGCTGTCGTCAAATAATTCGCGGAAAGGAGCAAAAGCCGGATTCATGTTTGCCAGCCAGAGCAACAGGATTTCTTCAAGGATGACTTCGCGGTTGCTGATTCCATGGCTGATGCTCAACAGGTACTCTTCGGCATGAACTTGTTCCGAGTAGACCGGCAGTGCCGGGAAATCGATGCAGAAATGAAGCAAGACTTTTTTAAGGTGGGCGCCCCCCAGTTTTTCCCCAAGCTCCTCGAGGGCTTTTTTAAAAACCTGGGGATTGACCTGCTCGCGATAAAGCCCGACCACGAAATGCAAGATTTCATCGATCAGGCCCATGGCGTTCAAAGCCCCGGGCTTGATGACTTTTTCCGGAACATTGAGCTCCCGCCTTTTCTCATTCAAGCGCTGCGCAAAAAGCCGTGTGGCAACAAAATCCGGCAGGATCACATTGCCGTGCAGTGTAAAAAATGCCTGGTTGAAATGGTAAACGTTACGGCAGTTTCGCGAGATATGGAACTCCCTGGCCGCCCCCCGGCCGCCAGCCCCCCCGGCGGCCACTTTCTGCAGACTCACGCACAAGGCAGAGAATAAGCAACGGTCCGATTCAGTATTCATGACTTGATTATTAATGATATAATACCGGAACGAACAGTTTCATTCATCCTCACCTTGACCTCCCTCAGGGTATCGCAGGGAAATTCATACACTATCACGATAGCATAATCAGAAAATGAAATAAACAGCCGGCAACATTTTTTTGCACCGTCACGGGTTGGTCGCTGAGCTTGGGCTGGGATTGAAAAAAGTAAAAAGCAGCAGTGCCAAGAAAGCCATGGCGGCTCCGAAATAAAACGGTGCGGAAGGACCGAAGCCCTTCCATGCGCCGATGCCGCTCCACAGGGCCCCGGCGATCAGTGACGCCGGCAGATCAGTAAGACCGAGAACGGCATGGTACGTGCCGTAAGCCATGCCGCGACGAGCGACCGGGACAAAGTCAGCGACCATGGCTTTAGCCGTACCGTAGCTTAAACCGTAATACGCTCCGTACATGATGTACAGAACGACTATATGAAGGGACGACTGGGCGACGGCCAACCCCAGATAGGTGATAACGTAAAAGGTCCAGCCAGTCATGATAATTCGCCGTCGCCCGACACGATCGGACAACTTGCCGGCTGGCAGCGAGATGATGGTATATACAAAATTGAAGGCGATCAGCATGGCGAAAATTCCGGCTATGGACAAGCCGCGCTCCTGGGCGCGTAGAATGATGAATGCGTCACTTGAATTGCCCAGCTCAAAAATTCCCACAATCAGAATGAAAATGATATATTTTTTCCCGAGTGACTTTAAGGCAAACCTGGGCGGAGTAGCTCCCCCGCTTACGGGAACATCCCTGGCGCCAGCAGCCAGAATGACCACCGCCAAAGCAGCGGGCAAAAGGCTGGCCAATACCAGGATTTGAAACGTGTGGGCTTTTAAATCAGTACCGCCGCTTTGCAGAAACCAGATAATCAAGAAAGCCGCCAGCAATCCAACGAAAGCACCGGCCGTATCGGCGGCGCGGTGAAAACCGAAAGCAAACCCGCGTTGGGACGGATCGGTGGAATCGGCGACCAGGGCGTCACGGGGAGCAGTGCGTACGCCCTTGCCGACACGATCTCCCCAGCGGGCGGCTGCCACCAATCCCCAGGAATGAGCGAAATAAAACAGGGGTTTGCTCAGAGCCGAGATCCCGTAACCCAGAACGGCCAGCATTTTCCTTTTTTTAAGCTTATCGGAAATCCAGCCGGAGTAAAGTTTTAAAAAACTGGCAGTGGATTCGGCCATGCCCTCGATCAAACCAATCAGGCTGGTTTTTACGCCCAATACGTTTCTTAAAAAAAGCGGCAAGGTGTTGACAATCATTTCACTGGACACATCGGTCAGGAAACTGGTGATGGCCATGATCCAGACGTTGCGCGGTATTTTTGGGGGAGTTTTTTCAGTATCCATATTTGTTTCATTTTATCACTATTTTGAAGATTTTGTATATCGTGGCGATTCTGGTACAATAACAGACATATGAAAGAAGCTTGGCGAGCAAGAATTTTTTCACTCACAGTTGTTATTTTAATGGGCCAGGCATTTTGCTCTGCACCCAGGCCAATCGCAGAAAAACGGCTGCAGGTTGCGGCGACCATCTTTCCCCTGGTCGACATCATCCGCCATGTCAGCGGCGATTTCGTGAAGGTCATGCAGATACTTCCAGCCGGCGCCTCACCCCACACTTTCGACCTGACTCCGGCCCAGGTCAGGGAACTGCAGGAAGCGCGCATCATTTTCAAGATCGGCGGCGTGGACGACTGGATCGACGCCATCGCCAACAGCCTGCCGCAGGCGGTGATCGTTACCTTGAACAGGGATATTGCCCTGCAACCGCTATCGGCAGAGGGGCACGTTCATAGCGCCGTCAAGGACGCCTACCACGAAGAATTCGACCCCCATTACTGGCTGCGCGCCGACAACGGCCAGATTATCGCCAGACAGATCAGCGAAGTGCTCGGCAAAATATTCCCAGGCCGGGCCGAAAGCTTCAGGATGAATTTTGCTGATTTCAGCAGGGAACTGGACTCCTTGCACCAGGAATTGATCGAGAAATTGTCCGGCCTTAAAAACAACAAAATGATCGTTTTCCATGATGCCTGGCGTTATTTCGCCGCCGCCTACGGGCTGGAGATTGCGGCCGTGTTCCAGTCTTCTCCGGGACGGGAGCCTACCCCCCGTGAACTGCGCGATCTTTACTCCCTGGTCAAAAAATACTCGTTCAAAATCATTTTTTCCGAACCGCAACTGCCCAAGGCGAGCATCGAGCCATTGCTCCGGGACCTGGGATTGCAGCTGGTCATCCTTGATCCGCTGGGCGGGACCGATGCCAACGATTCGTATGCCCGGATGCTGCGGCGCAACGCCCTGGCCATCCACCGCGCCCTGGAGCGCTGACCATGCCCCCCATCCTGGAAGTAAAAAACCTGAGCGTGCGTTTTGCGGGGAACACGGCGCTCGACCACGTCAGCTTCACCATTGAAAAAGACGCGATCATCGCCGTGATCGGTCCCAACGGCTCGGGAAAAACCACCCTGCTGAAAGCGATCCTCGGCCTGGTCCCCTACCATGGCGAGATCCGGCTTTTTGCCAGCACGGTGCGCCAAGTCTTGCCGCAATTGGGCTATGTCCCGCAGCGCTTCGCCTTTGACACCACCTTCCCGCTTACCGTCGAAGAATTCATCAATCTAACCTGCCGCAATCCGGAAAAACTGCCGGTCGGCGGGGTGCTCGAGGAAACCGGGATGAAGGATTTCAAGGGCAAGATGATCGGCGAGCTATCCGGCGGTCAGCTGCAGCGCGTGCTCCTCGCCCATGCCATGTTGCACCGCCCACGCATCCTCTTTCTCGATGAAGCCACCAGCGGCATTGACGTGGAGGGCTTGAGCGACTTCTATTCGACCATTCACCGCCTGAACCGAGAACACGGCGTGACCGTCATGATGGTGTCCCACGAGATCAGCATGGTCTACAAATTCTCCGATCGCATCATCTGTCTGAACCGCGACCTGATCTCACATGGGGAGACCAAAACGGCTTTAACTGGAGAAGTGCTGAAAAAACTGTACGGCGACAACGCCGATCTGAGAATCCACGGCCATGGCTGAACTGCTGCAGCTGCCCTTTATGCAAAGGGCCCTGATTGCCGGGCTGGTCCTGGGCCTCCTGCTGGCCTACCTGGGGATTTTCGTCACCCTGCGCAGAATGGCCTTTTTCAGCGACGGCGTAGCCCATGCCGCCCTGGCTGGAGCGGCCATCGGGATATTGACCCGCTTCAACCCCCTGGTTTCGGCGTTGATCTTCAGCATGCTGCTGGCCTGCCTGATCTACTGGCTCGAAAAGAAAAGCAGCCTTTCCAGCGACGCAATCATCGGCATCCTTTTCACCAGCGGCATGGCCCTGGGCATCGTGTTGATCAGCTTGCGCAAGGGCTACCAGCCGGAACTGATCGGCTACCTTTTCGGAAACATCCTGGCCATCCGCCGCCAGGACCTGGCCCTGATAGTGATCCTGGCCTTCCTGATCGTGGCCTTTATCATCCGCAACAAGCGCAAGTTGACCCTGCTGGCCCTGGATAGGGAAATGGCCTACATGGCCGGCATCAATCCCGATTTCTATCAGCTTTTGCTCTATGTCATGCTGGCCTGCGCCCTGGTGCTGGGCATTCGCATTCTGGGGATCATCCTGGTCAGCGCCATCCTGATCGTCCCGGTTTCCACCGCCCGCCTTTTCAGCCGCTCCTTCAAAGCTCTGACGCTATGGACCGGGGTGATTGCCGAGGGCGTCATGATCGGCGGTTTGCTGCTTTCCTATTATCTGAACCTTCCCAGCGGCGCGGTCATCGTTCTCGTCGGCAGCACGGTCTTCATGCTGGCGTTCGCCGCCAGCATCTTGTGCCGCACGCAACATTAAATGAAATGTTTTTTTACGGGGCCGGCAACTATTGCAATAAGCGCATCTATTCTTTATTATCAATCGCCGGTATTCCAAAAAATCAATCCAACAAGGAGTTTATTATGCCAAGAAAAAAACGCTGGGCAGTATGTCATCCGGCGCTCATTTTTTTCATTTTAGTAAGCTTCTCAACGCTCGTTTCATTTGCCAATCCGATTGAAGTGCAGCAGGAATCCAGCCCCCCCACGACCGGCAGCCGTATCGGGTTGGCAATCCTGTGCGGCGGCGGTTCTCTGAACAGTTATTTCGCCAATGGGTTGGCCTGCGGCGCAGCATTCAGCTTAGGCCTCAGCAAGAATATCGCCATTGAACTCGCCGGACTATTTATATACGGTAGCGGGGAAAGTGACCCGGAAACTCTTTACGAGGGGAAATTAGCCATCATGCCGATGCAACTCAGCTTGCTGGGACGTTTCCCGATCAGCAGGAAACTCACTCCGTACATACTTGCCGGCGGCAGTTATTTCCTCAACCGTTTCGCCTTGGACCGTTCGGTCGCGAATGGCTGGGATGACTTGGGAATCACCCTGACGCAACAAATAGACAACGTCTTTGGTTTCCATCTGGGTGCCGGCTTGGAGTTTGCCATGGCATCTGCCTGGTCCTTGGTGGTCGATGCGCGCTACTGCGTGGGCAACACCCAGGGCGACTGGATCATCCGGGACAACATCAGTGGCGTGGAAACTGACGGAACTTTCAGCAACCTCGATCTGAACACCCTGTTTTTTTCGATCGGGTTGAAATATTTTTTCAAGTAATCCGGGAGGAGCAAGATGAAACATTATGCCAAAATGATTCGATGGACCATTTTGGGGATGGCATTTTCAGGCACGCTGGCGATGCTTGCGGCGGGCCGATCAGCGGCAAATAATTTGTTTCCATTGTCGTCCGTCCCGCCGGAAAATGAATTCGACCTGTACAAACACCCCAAAATCGACAGTTCACTCTGCCGCTTGATCCATATTTTCCGTACTCAAGGTTATGCTGCCATGAAGCAGATGGCGGATCAGCTTCAGATCGGTTTCTCTGGCGACTTGCTGCGCTTGACCGTGGTCAGTGAAGAAGCCGGCGTCATAACTACGACCAACGCGTCTGCCTCCGGGTTGACCCCGCGCATTGTTTCCATGGGAGGTAAAGTGGAAACAAGCTATCGCAATGACATCCAAGCGCTATTGCCTGTCGACGCCATTATACATCTGGCCACTGAGGCCCACGTGCGCCGGATACGCTTGCCGCTCAAACCACGAACCTGCGCCATTGTCAGTGAAGGCGTTTATAAAACAGGGGCCGACTCCTGGCAGAACCTGGCTCCTTTCCACAACTCACAGGCAGTGAAAGTGGCCATACTGGACCTGGGATTTACCGATTATGAGAGACTACTGGGAACAGAGCTTCCGTCCAGCGTAACGGCCAGATCATTTCGTAGCGACCGCAGAATGGACACCAATGTTCATGGCACGGCTTGCGCGGAAATCGTTCATGACATGGCGCCCAACGCCGAGCTCTACCTGGTCAATTTCAACACCGATACCGAGCAGCACCAGGCAGTCGATTGGATCATCTCCCAGGGAGTCAACATCATTTCCTACTCCATTGGCTGGGCCAATGCCGGCGACGGCAAAGGCACGGGCCCGATTACCCGGGACGTGGAAAGGGCCGCCCAGGCCGGCATTACCTGGTGCAGTGCCGCCGGGAATGATGCCCGGGTTCACTGGGAAGGGACATTCGCGGATCCCAACAGCAATCAATTTCACAATTTTCCCGACAACGATGAATTCCTGGAAATCACCCTTCCCCCCCAGCAAGAACTTTGGGTTTCCATGAACTGGGATGATTGGGGCGCCTGGAACGGTATCAACTATAGCGGTTCTGCCAATGATTACGATCTGTTATTTTACGTCAAGTCAGGCGGTTCATGGTCTTATCTTTTTAGTTCGGACAATGCTCAGAATGGCGCGGGTTCATGGCCCACCGAAGAAAATGGCATATATAACGACTCGGCGACCACGCGAACCATCGGTTTGCGGATCTTGAAATACAACGCGATCCGAAATTGCAAAATGGAGATATTTGCCTGGGGTGTCAGCGGTCCCATTGAGTACAATGTGCCTGAAGGCAGCCTGACCATCCCGGCCGACTCCCCCTATGGCATCGCCCTGGGTGCCAGCGACGTCACCTCAGACGCCTATCACAACTACAGCTCCCGCGGCCCGACCCATGACGGCCGCATCAAACCCGATTTTGCCGCCCCATCCGGAACATCGGGATGGACGTACGGCTCTCACGGCTTTTACGGTACCTCCTCATCCACTCCGCACATGGCCGGCGCCTTCGCACTTTTAAAGGGAAAAACCCCCTTTTCACTTTCGCAAGTCCTTGACATCATCACTACCCGCGCCCTGGACCTGGGCGACCCGGGGCAGGACAATAAGTTCGGCAAAGGCAGATTGAAGCTGAAATAGTTGATCGAAAAAAGCAAGAAAGGACTATTATTCAAGTTTTATTTTTTTTGAATTTTTTAAAAGAGAAGCGTTTTGAGATTTGGCAGGCAATGGCTCCTCAGGAGGGACTTGAACCCCCAACCTAATGGTTAACAGCCATCCGCTCTACCGATTGAGCTACTGAGGAACCCGAGAGAAATTATAGCATTGTAACTCCTATGTGTCAATCAATTAGATTATCCTTCCTTTCCATGCATGAGAAATCAAGGCATTGTAACTTCTGACCAGTCATTTCTTTTGTAATTCACCCAAAATCACTTATAATATTCCCATGGCCGTCGAATATAAAAGACTTGTTTTAAAGCCGCACGAGGAGAAACGCATTTTGGGCGGAGAATTCTGGGTGTACGACAACGAGATTGCCGGCAATCTAAAAGAATTCGCAGCCGGCGAACTCTGCCGGCTCTACTCATCGACGGACATGTACGTCGCCACCGGCTATGTCAATCCCGCCTCCACCATTTCCTTCCGCGTTTTGAGCTATGATCCGGAAGCAACGATCGACCGTGATTTTTTTCTGAAGAGAATCCTCGAAGCCGACAGCCAGCGGCTGGCGCTGCGCCCGAAAAACAGGTACTACCGCATGGTCTACGGCGAAGCCGATTTTTTACCCGGACTGGTCATCGACCGTTTCGACGACTATTTCATCGTCCAGATCACCACCGCCGGCATGGAAAATTTCAAGGACAACATCCTGGCCATTGTCAGCGAAATGTACCCACAGGCGGTGCTGGTCGAAAAATCGCTGACCCTGGCGAGGGAAAAGGAGCAGTTGCCTTCATTTAACCGCGTGGTCACCCCGGAGCGCCCGGCGGAGAAAGTCATCAGCGTCAACGACTTGAAATTCAAGATCGATTTCCTCAAAAGCCAGAAGACGGGTTTTTTTCTCGACCAGCGCGACAATTACCTGCTGCTTCGCGACATCGCCGCCGGCCGCGAGGTTCTGGACGCTTTTTCCTATGCCGGGGCCTGGGGTCTGCACGCCCGCCGCTTCGGCGCCAAACATGTTGAATTCCTC
Source organism: Candidatus Aminicenantota bacterium (assembly GCA_016934745.1). Lineage (GTDB taxonomy): Bacteria > Acidobacteriota > Aminicenantia > UBA2199 > UBA2199 > UBA2199. The sequence continues at coordinate 17,013 of JAFGSF010000005.1, forward strand.
GAGATATCAGGAGAATACATGCAGCAGGCACGCGAAAATGCCGTGCTTAACTGCTTCAATGAGGCTGATTTCACCTTCACCCAGAATGATGCCATCAAGATGCTCAAGGAAATGAGCAGGGCCGGAATCAATAAAGACATTATCATCCTGGACCCACCGGCATTCGTCAAGGCCAGGAATAAAGTATCTGAAGCCAAGCGCGGCTACAAGGAGATCAACCTGCGGGCGTTGAAGATGATTCGGCCGGGAGGTTTTCTCATCACCTGTTCCTGTTCACATTTTTTGGAAAAAGAGGGCTTCATCCAGGTCATCATGGATGCGGCCCGGGACGCCGGGCGCAGAATCAAGCTGATAGAATTCAGGCGGCAACCCTACGATCATGCCGTGCTGTTGCCCCTGTTCCAGTCAGATTACCTGAAATGCGCGCTGGCCTATGTGTATTAAAAATGAGTAAATTATTTTTATACGTCGGGGCGGTTTTAATTTCTTTATATCTTAATGTACGGGCGGGTTTTCCCCTGGCGGGGACAGACCAATCAAATCCGCCAAAGTCGGCGGATGATTGGTGCTGCAAATCCGCCCCTACATCTGGGAAACAATGACAACAAATGATCGGAATCTCAAGAACCGGCATGTTTTCGGCCCCGTTCCTTCACGTCGTCTGGGCATATCCCTGGGCATTGATGTCGTTCCCTTTAAGACGTGCAGCCTCAACTGCCTGTATTGCGAATGCGGACCGACCAACCACCTGAGCATCGAGCGACGAAGTTTTTTTCCTCGCCAGAAGCTGCTCGATGAACTCAGTTCTCAGCTGCCAGAAATCCCCCACCTGGACTACATCACTTTCTCAGGATCGGGCGAACCGACACTCAACGCCGATATCGGTTGGCTGATCACCCAGATCAAAAAAATCAGCCCCGTTCCCATTGCGGTACTGACCAACGGAACGTTGCTGTTCCAGGGTGAGGTGCGTCTGGATTTGCGCCAAGCCGACGTGATCCTGCCATCCCTGGACGCCGCTTCGCCGAACGCCTTCGCCCGGATCAACCAACCGCACCCCGGCCTGCAGCTCGGGCGGATCATCGATGGCCTGATGGCGCTGCGCCATGACTTCCCCGGACCGATCTGGCTGGAAGTTTTCATCGTCAAGGGCAGCAATGACCGCGAAAAAGAGCTCTCGGCCTTGCATGCCGCCATCCAGCGCATCAAGCCCGACAAGGTCCAACTGAACACCCTCGACCGACCGCCCGCCTATGCCGGGATACAATCGGCCGACTTTTCCGACCTGGAAAAGATTCGCGCCCTGTGGAGCGACCTGCCGGTCGAGATCATCAAGCGCACCGGACGCCGCGAAGAGATCCTCGAATTCAGCCGCAACCTGGAAAACAGCCTGTTGAATACCGTGCGACGCAGGCCGTTGACCCTCGCCGACTTGGTCGCCCTGACCGGCAAAGACGAAAACGAGCTGCGCCAGTACCTGGATGTCCTGGAAAAAGAAAAAAAAATAAAACCGCAAATCATCGATGGAAATATTTTTTTTACGTGCAATTGAACCAGCTTGCTTTATGGATGTCAGGGTGGGACTGTCTGGAGTTGCCGCTGTCATCCCGCGTTGACTTGCCCCGGCAAAAGTTATACAATCTTAAATATGACTAACAAAATTCAGGCAACCACCGTGCTATGCGTCCGCCAGAAAGGCAAACTGGTTATGGGCTCCGACGGGCAAGTCACTTTTCAAAACACCGTTCTCAAGCACAAGGCAAAAAAAATCCGCCGTTTGTACAACGAAAAAGTCCTGGCCGGGTTTGCCGGCGCCACCTCGGACGCTTTTTCTCTTTTTCAGCGCTTCGAAGCCAAGCTGGAGGAATACAACGGCAATATTTCACGCGCCGCGGTGGAACTGTCCAAGGACTGGCGAACAGACAAGGTCCTGCGCCGACTGGAAGCCATGCTCATCGTGGCCAATGAAGAAAAGATGTACATTTTATCTGGAACCGGTGACATTATCGAACCCGACGAAAATGTACTGGCCATCGGTTCGGGCGGACCATACGCCATGGCCGCGGCAATGGCACTGAGCCGCGATACACAACTCGACGCACGCGCCATCGTCGAAAAATCCATGGCCATCGCCGCCGATATCTGCATTTATACCAACAACAATTTTTGCATCGAGGAACTTCAATGAGACAGGCGGCCATCCAAAAAGGCGACGAACTGACACCCAAGGAAATAGTCAAAGAGCTGGACAAGTACATTATCAGTCAGAAAAACGCCAAAAAATCGGTAAGTATCGCCTTGCGCAACCGCTTCCGCCGCCAGAAGCTCCCTCCGGATATCGCTGACGATATCATCCCCAAAAATATCCTGATGATCGGCCCCACCGGTGTCGGTAAAACCGAGATCGCCCGCCGGCTGGCCAAACTGACTCGTTCTCCTTTTCTTAAAGTCGAAGCCTCCAAATTCACCGAAGTTGGCTATGTCGGACGCGACGTCGAATCGATCGTCCGCGATCTGGTGCGTATCGGCGTCGATTTGGTTAAAGCCGAAAAGATGGTGGAAAACTCCGAGAAAGCCAGGCGAAATACCGAGGAAAAAATTCTGGCCATCCTGCTGCCGCCGCCCAAAAGCTCCAAGGAAACAACGGATGAACCGTCAGGCGAAGCGGATAGTTTTCAGGAGAGCCGCGAAAAATTACGCAAGCTGTTGCGCCAGGGAAAGCTGAATGACCGCGTGATCGAAGTTGATGTCCGCTCCAACTCGTTTACGCCCTTTGAAATATTTTCTGCCTCCGGGGTCGAAGAAATCGGCATTCAGATCAGTGAAATGATGCCCAGTCTGATGGGTGCCAAGAGTCCTAAAAAACGCAAAATGATGCTCGGAGAAGCGTTCGATTACCTGCTGATGGAAGAACAGAACCGCTTGCTGGACATGGATCAGGTCGCCAAAATCGCCATCGCCCGCACCGAACAAATGGGTATTGTATTTCTCGACGAAATTGACAAGATCGCCGGGCGTGAAGGTGGCAGCCATGGCCCCATGGTTTCGCGGGAAGGAGTGCAACGTGACCTGCTGCCGATTATCGAAGGCACAACGGTCAACACCAAATACGGCATGGTCAAGACCGACCACATCCTTTTCATCGGCGCCGGAGCCTTTCACGTGGCTAAACCTTCGGACATGATTCCGGAACTGCAGGGTCGTTTTCCGATCCGGGTCGAACTGGAGTCGCTCAGCAAACCCGATTTCATTCGCATTCTTACCGAACCGAAAAATGCCCTGGTCAAGCAATATCAGAACCTGTTGGGCACCGAGGGGCTGGACATTCAATTCAGTACCGACGCCATTGACGAGATTGCCACCATGGCCGTGGAAATCAACACGTCTTCGGAAAATATTGGCGCCCGCCGCCTGCATACCATTATGGAAAAAGTCATGGAAGACATTTCCTATGACGCTTCGGACCTTGGACACGGCCAGGTAAAAATTGACCGCGAGTATGTCATTAAGAAAGTCAAGGATATTATCAAAGACGGCGATTTAAGCAAGTACATACTTTAAACCGCAATGAAAAATCAAATATTTCTATTTTCCATGCTGGTATTGTTTTTTGTCCACTGCGGCAAAAAAGGCCCTTTGGTGCTGGAACCGGAAATCCCGGCTCCAGCGGTAGTTAATTTCCAGGCTAGGCAAATCGGATTCCAGGTCGAACTCTCCTGGAAATTCCCCGGCATGCTGGCCAACCAGAAGGATCCCTTTGAAAGAGCATTCGTAACCAAAGCCTACGTGTATCACGCTTTTTTAAAGCCCGGAGAAGTCCCGCCCGAAGACAGTTTCATTAAAAAAGCCCAATTGCTGGCCAAGGCCAAGGCTACTGAAATCAAAGGATTCGGCCAGGAAGTATCATCGTACCGCGTTTCATTCAAAACCAGGGAACTTCAAGGCAAAAACCATGGCTTCGCTTTGGTTTATTTTTACGGCCGGCTAAAATCAATTTCAAGTCCAGTCAGGATTTTACAAACCCTGACCACTCCCCCACCCATTCAGGACCTTCAAGTATCACGGCAAGAGAAAATGGTCGTCCTGCATTGGAGCAAGCCCGTCGTCCAGGACAAGGAACGATTATTGCGGCCAATAAGCGGATACCAGGTTTACCGCCGAATCAATGCGGATAATGGTGAGCTTGATTTCCAGCCCATAGGCACCGAAAAGACAGTCAATGAATTTTTTTATGATCTCGATACCGGCACGGACGGAGAATATGAATACCAGGTTTCAAGCCGTCTGGACGACCGAGTCGAAAGCTCTCCATCCAATACGGTTAAAATTAATATTTTGGATACGTTTCCTCCTGATATTCCCGGAAATTTGGTTACCTTCACCGCAAAAGACCAAATATTTTTAACCTGGGAAAATGTACCTGATGCCGACCTGGCTTTTTACCGGATTTACCGTAAATCATCCGATGATGATGATTTTGAAGTGCTGGCCGCAGAAATAATCGAGAATTTTTACCGCGATAAAAAAGTCAGCAACGGTAAATTATACATATATGCAATTTCTGCAGTGGATAAAAAAGGCAACGAAAGCGAATTCAGCCGGTCTGTCCGGCAACTTTTCGAATAATTTTCCCAATGATTGCTGCTGAGGAACCCATAAAAAAAAAATCCAGGGTTTCATTGGTCGAATGTTCCGACTATGATCCTGAGCGGGTTTTTCAGGCTGTGCGCAAGGGCGTCGAATTGCTGGGCGGAATCGATCACTTCGTCTCAGCCGCGGAAAAAATCGTCCTCAAGCCAAATCTTCTGGTTGCCACCGCTCCGGAAAAGGCGGTGACCACCCACCCCTCGCTGTTCAGAGCCGTCGCGCTGCTGTGCCTGGAAAACAAGGCCAGGGTCAGTTACGGGGACTCGCCGGCCTGGGGCAGCCCGCAAGGCGTGGCGACCAAGGCTGGATTACTGGCCATAGCCAGGGAAATCGGCCTGGAACATGCCGACTTCCATACTCCGGCAACCGTGTCCTTCAACCAGGCCATGATCGCCAAACAGCTGATCCTGGCCCGGGGCGCTCTCGAGGCTGATGGCATCATCAGCCTGCCCAAGATGAAAGGCCATGCTTTCATGCGCATTACCGGCGCCATAAAAAATCAATTCGGCTGCGTCCCGGGTCTGCGCAAAGGCGAGTTCCACGTTAAGATGCCGTCCACAGACCATTTCGCAGCCATGCTGGTGGATATCAATCGCTTTCTTAAACCCAGGCTCTACATCATGGACGGCATCGTGGCCATGGAGGGCAACAGTCCCAGATCAGGCACGCCTCGCAAAATGAACGTTCTCCTTTTTTCCAGCGATCCCGTCGCCCTGGATGCTGTTTTTTGCCGCTTGATCAATTTGTCCCCGGAACATGTTCCAACCATGAAACCTGCCGTTGAATGCGGCATGGGAACATTCAGGGAATCAGAAATTGAAATCTGCGGAGATTCATTTTCCGATTTTATCTGCGCGGATTTTGATGTCCTGCGCCAACCGGTGCTGAACTGGGACAATTCTTTTCCTGTTTATTTAAAAAACTGGATTTCGCCGCGCCCGGTCATCGACGAGCGGCTTTGCCAGAACTGCGGGGTCTGCACCGGCATCTGTCCCCTTGAGCCCGAAGCGGTCCGTCCCGCCATTGCCGGCAAGGAAAGTAAACCGAGCTACGACTACAACCGCTGCATCCGCTGTTATTGCTGCCAGGAGGTATGCCCGCACGGGGCCATTTCCATCAAAAGGCCGCTGTTAAGCCAGCTGATTCACCGCGGATAATTTTTTCACACTTTCTAAAAAACAATCTACTTCCCGGTCGGTGTTATACAGGCAAAGTCCGGCGCGCACGGCTCCGCCCTTTTCTTCCAGGCCAAGATATTTCATCGGTTCCCAGGCGTAATAGTTGCCGTCCCAGACGCAGATACCCTGCTCCCCCATTTTTTTGGCGACATGGGCCGGAGTTAATCCCGCCAACGTAAAGCAGGCTGTAGGAGTACGTTCATTAAAGCGCCCGGGGTCGGTGATGCCGTAGATGCGCACGCCGGGAATGGCCAGCAATCCTTCCAGCAAGCTGGAAAAGAGCCGTGTTTCATGGTCAGTAACCGCAGCCATCGCCTGCTTCAGCCAACGCCGCCTTCCCGGCGCGTAGCCCTCCAGTCCCTTGGCATAATTTGCACTGAAATCGCGCCCCAGAGCGGCCAGGAAATCGATGGCCGCGCCGACCCCGGCGAGGCCTTCATGGTTCTTGGTCCCGGTCTCGAAACAATCGGGAATGGAATCACTGGCCGGCCGCACCTTGTACGGTTGCAGGCGCTCCAGCGCTTCCTTCTTGCCGTACAGCACGCCCGAATGCGGGCCATAGAATTTGTAGGGCGAACAGGCCAGAAAATCACAGCCCAAGGCCTGGACGTCGATCGGGCGATGCGGCGCGAAGTGCACGGCGTCAAGGAAGGTCAACGCCCCCACCCGCTGGGCGGCGGCGATGATCTTCGCGACGTCAGTGATCGTGCCGAAGGCGTTGGAGGCGCAGCCGACGGCGACGAGTTTCGTTCTATGGCCGATGATCCGCCCCAGGTCGCCCAGCCGCAGGGTGCAATCGGCGGGGTCGATCTCCAGCCAGCGGATCACGGCGCCGTTTTCCTGGAGGTGCAGCCAGGGGGCGATGTTGGCGTCATGGTCCAGGCGCGAGACCACGATCTCGTCGCCCGCCTTCAGCGTCCGCCCCAGGGCGCGGGCCAGCTGCAGGGTCAGGGTGGTCATGTTGGCGCCGAAGACGATCTCGTCAGCCGAAGCGGCGTTGATAAAATCAGCGACGGCCAGCCGGGACGCGGCGATGATGGCGTCGCTGCGCCTGGCGCTGGGGAAGAAGCCGTGCTCGTTGGCGTTGGCTTTACGGTAATAACCGCTAACGGCGTCGATGACCGCTTGCGGCACCTGGGTGCCGCCCGGACCGTCGAAAAAAATGGCTCCTGAAGCCAGGGCTGGAAATTGAGAACGGATTTGATCGACAAGGTATTCCATAATTGCTCCTCTGCTTTGAACCGTTGTCCCGATTCTTAGCGGTTCAATGAAAAATTCTTCAGGGCCATGGCGGTGATTGATTGACCGATGCTGATCGAGGCCGTGGCCGCGGGCGACGGTGCGTTCAAAACATGGACCATGCCTTCGGCCTCCTTGATGCGAAAATCGTCAACCAGGAAACCGTTGGCTTCAAGCGCCTGGGCGCGCACCCCGGCGCCGCCTGGCTGCAAATCGTCGGCCTGGATTTCGGGCAACAGGCGCTGCAGGGCCTTGACAAAAGCCTTCTTGGAAAAAGAGCGGTAAAATTCGCCCAGGCCCATTTTCCAGAATTTCGCGGCCATGATCCAGAAGCCGCGATAAAAAACGAACTGGGCCGTATCCAACGGCGACAAACTGAATTTGCGATAGCCGTGGCGCTTGAAGGCCAGGACCGCGTTGGGACCGGCCTCCACCCCGCCGGTGATCATGCGGGTGAAATGGACGCCCAGAAAGGGGAAGCGCGGATCGGGCACCGGGTAGATCAGGTTGCGCACAAGACCATGGCGCTCGGGAACCAATTTATAATATTCGCCTCTGAATGGAATGATCTGCAACCCGGGGTCGATGCCGCACATGCTGGCCACACGATCCGAATGGAGTCCGGCGCAATTGACCAGGTTGCGGCAATGAACTTCGCCCACGCTGGAAATCAACACCAGTTCCTGCCCGGGCTTTTTTACTCGCGTCACGAGGAAATTCAAATTGATGTCGCCTCCGCCAGCGATGATGATCTCGGCGTACTTTTCGCAAACTTTGCCGTAGTCGACGATCCCGGTTTCAACCACCCTTAAGCCGGCAATTCCGGCCACATGGGGTTCGAATTCCTTCAACTCGGCAGCGCTCAGGCGCCGCAACCCTTCTAGACCATTGGCTTTCCCTCTTTTTTCCAGTTCATCCAAAGCGGGGATCTCATCCTCTCTGGTAGCCACCACCAGTTTGCCGCAGGCCTGGTGGGCGATATTATTTTCCCGGCAAAACCGGTAAAGGGCCTCACGCCCGGTCACGCAGTTTACCGCTTTCAAGGAACCCGGCTTGTAATAAAGTCCTGAATGAATCACACCGCTGTTGTTGCCGGTCTGGTGGGCAGCCAGCTTTCCTTTTGCCTCCAGCACGATCAGCGAATGCACCCCGGACCTGACCAGGGCCATGGCCGTGGCCAGGCCGATAATGCCGCCGCCGATAACGGCCACGTCGTATATGCATTCGCGCAAAGCAAGTGCCTCCAGAATGTTATTACAAACAATCCCGATGTGAGGGAAAAATATAGCAGAAGCGCCATGGTTAGTCAACGAAGCATGGTCCGTCTACAACTGGCGAAAAAATTTTGTTTCCGGTCAACAAGCCTTTACTGCTAAAGGCAACTTATTTTGTTTTACCGATACGTCCTTATTTTGCCTATTCACTAATGGGAAAATTGAAATTGGGGTCGGTGCTTGACTTTGACTTTGTCTGCGACACATGAGGGTCTTGAAATGACAGTTTTGCTATCTTTCTCCATCGGCTGCGGCAAACAACTCAGCAAACAAACGTTGGGATTCCCGCAGGCCAGATTCGTAAAGGCAACCGATTTTGTTTTGCCGATCGGATTGGAAATGAAGCCTTTTTTGTGCAGTCAATCGAAGCGCTGGGGATCAGATTCGCAAGTTCCAGAAATCGTCATAAGCTTGATCGCAGCCACCCAATCACCCGATTAAAGAGCCATATTAAAGGTTAGGTAGTGACAGGTCGCGACCTGTCACTACTTTTTTGTTCTTTCTCCACGATCGTCGCCAACCAAATCTGATAAAATCTCCTTGAAATCTTCTCCTCACTCCTCACCCCTCACACGTTACGTGTCAAGGCTCATTGCCGGGGGCTTCCTTCTGAGGTATAATGGCCTTTAATTTGAGGAGGACCCCCATGATCAACGAAGCGATATTCAGGGAATACGATATCCGCGGCCTGGCAGAAACTGAATTGGCCGACCCGGTGGTGGAACGCATCGCCATGGCCACTGCCGCCATTTATGTACGCGAGGGGAAAAAAGACATCGCCTTGGGCATGGACGGCCGCCCCAGTTCACTGCACATCAAGGACCTTTTCTGCCAAACTCTGGCCCGCTACGGACTGCAGGTTACCGACCTGGGGCTGGTGCCCACGCCGGTCGTTTATTTCGCCGCCTTCAAGAACAACATGGACGGAGCGGTCATCATCACCGCCTCGCACAACCCTTCCGAGTACAACGGCTTCAAGATCATGCTCGGCACCGCCGCCCTCTATGGCGAGCAGATCAAGGAGATCTATCACCTGGCCTGCGATGGGCCGTTTCCGAAAGAAGAAAAGGGCGCCATTAATAAAAAAGACATCCTGCCCGAGTACATGGCTTATATTGAAAGCAATATCAAGCTGAACAAGAAGATCCGTGTCGTTGTCGACGGCGGCAACGGCACCGGCGGCATCACGGCTCCAGAATTGTACCGGCGGCTGGGCGCCGAAGTCACTCCCATTTACTGCGACGTCGACGGCCGCTTCCCCAACCATCACCCCGATCCCACCGTGGTCAAGAACCTGCAGGACCTGATCGCCAAGGTCAAGGAAACCGGCGCCGACCTGGGCATCGGCCTGGACGGCGATGCCGACCGCCTGGGTGTCGTCGACTCCTGTGGACGCATCCTCTGGGGCGATCAATTGCTGGTTATTTACGCCCGCGCCATCCTGAAGGACCATCCGGGTGCCACGATCATCTCGGAGGTCAAAGCCTCGGAAGTTCTATACAGCGAGATAAAAAAATACGGTGGTGTGCCGATCATGTGGAAGGCCGGCCATTCACTGATCAAAAAAAAGATTTTTGAAGTGAACGCCCTGGCTGCCGGTGAAGTCAGCGGCCACATTTTTTTCAACGACAAATGGTTCGGCTTCGACGATGCCGTTTATGCCGGAGCGCGATTACTGGAAATACTGGGCAATTCCGGCCAATCCATGGCCGAGATCTACGACTCCATCCCGGTGGCGTTCAATACCCCCGAAATCCGTGTGGATGCCGGCGACCATGTCAAATTCCGCATCGTCGATGCCATTCGTGATCACTTCAAAGCAAATTTTCCGGTTATAGATATAGACGGTGCCCGGGTCAGCTTCCCCCACGGCTGGGCGCTGGTTCGTGCTTCGAACACTCAACCGTCGCTGGTCGTCCGCTGCGAAGCCGATTCAGTCGAGGAACTTAAAAAGATCCAAAACCAGGTCGACGAGGTCATAAGCAGATTCCAAGCAAAGTTCAAGGAATGAAATGTCTTTGCTGTTGAAAATCATCCTGCTCGCTGTAGTACAGGGACTGACCGAGTTCTTCCCGATCAGCTCCAGCGGCCACCTGGTTATGCTTCAGAATATCCTGAATTTCAACACCTTGCCGCTGGTATACGACCTTTTTTTTCATTTGGGTACCGTGCTGGCCGTGGGGGTCTTTTTTTTCAAGGATCTGCAGCCGCTGGTGTTGCGCTTTTATGAAAAAAATAATTTCCGCATGTGGCGGCTCATCGCGACCGCTTCCCTGCCCACGGCCATCATCGGATTCCTGGGCCAGAATTTTTTTGAAGCTCTTTTCGAAAAAACGGACTACCTTGGCTTCTGCTTCCTGTTCACAGCCATTGTACTTCTTTCAACGAGTTTTTTACGTGCGAAAAAAACTGCTGATTTCCCGGCTGCTTTAATCATCGGCGTCGTGCAGGGCATTGCCATCATCCCCGGCATTTCCCGTTCCGGCATGACAATCGCCGTGGCCCTGATCCTAGGCCTGGGCTTCGAGTTCTCATTCAGGTTTTCTTTTTTACTCTCCATCCCGGCGATCCTGGGCGCCATGCTACTTGAATTTCATAAAATCCCCTGGCAGGGAGGACACTGGCCACAGTTTCTGTTGGCTGTTCTGGTTTCGGCCTTGTCCGGCTTCCTGGCCCTGGGACTGCTGAAACGCATCATGATCCGGGATAAATTTCACCGTTTTGGTTATTATCTGCTGTCCCTGGCGGCGCTGGTTTTTTTGTTCCTTTAAGCTCCAGCGACTGTAATTTCGGCCGCCCGGATCAATCTTTCGTTTGAAGCTGTTGACGGACCAAGTCGGTGATGGTTCGGAAATCGATCTTGCCGCTGCCCATTTTGGGAAATTCGTCGAGGACGACAAATTGCTTGGGCAGGGCGATCGTGGGCAAATCCTCGGCCATGGCTTTGAGCAGTTTTTTTTCATTGACCGGCTTGGTCACGGCGGCGACAATGCGCGCCCCCTTGAGCGAATCGGGAACTTCAACCACACAGCAGTCGTCGCCGGGGGGCAGCAGCGATAGCAAGACCGTCTCGACCTTGACCAGCGACACCATCTCGCCTCCGATCTTGACAAAGCGCTTCAGCCGGCCCCGGTGCCACAGGTATCCTTCTTCATCCAGGAGTCCCATGTCGCCAGTCTCGTACCAGCCGTCCTTGATGCGCAGCGAGGTCTCCTCGAGATCGTCAAAATAACCTTTCATGACCAGGTCGCCCTTGACCAGGATCTTGCCTTCATTTCCCGGGGGCAAAACCTCGCCGCTGTTGATGTCCACGATCTTGACCCGCACCGATGGCAGCACCTTGCCAATGCTCCCAGGCTTGTTGGCGTCGGGCAGGTTAGTAGAAACGACCGGACTGGTCTCGGTGGTGCCGTAGCCTTCACAGAGTTCGAGCTGATGCTTCTCGATAAAGCCGGCGCGCAGAGAATCGGGGGTCTTGTCAGCCCCAGCCACGGCCACGCGCAACGAGGCAAAATCGCCCGCTTCCGATTGGCGCAGGTAACCGCTAAAAAAACTTGGCGTACCGACCATCAGTGACACCTTTTCCTCGCGTACGATCGAGCAAACCTTTTTATATTCCAAAGGGTTGGCGTAGGAAATGATGGTCATGCCGAAAAGGAGCGGCAGCCAGAAATTGATGTTGTGGCCGAAGACATGGAACAATGGCAGGTTGGCCAGCATGATGTCGGCGCTGGTCACCGACAGGACTTTGGCGATGTCCATGACGTTGGAACCGATGTTGCGGTGCGTCAGCTGTACCGCCTTGGGATCTTTTTCACTGCCCGAAGTGAACAGGATGACCAGGTTGTCATCCGGATCGCCCTGGTGGATTGATTTCAGCAGGATCGGAAGCGGCAGCTTGGATTTCAATAATGCCTTGATCTTGTCAGCGGCGCCGAGTTCTTCCATGATTTCCTCGATGAAGACCATGCCCGAGACCACGCGGCAGCCGATCTTTTCCAGCAAGGCCTTCGAGGCGATGATGGTCTTGAAGCCGCATTTTTTCTGGGCGTATTCGGCATTGCCGGCGGCTCCGGTTGAATAATTGATCATCACCGGCACTTTCCCGGCTATAAGCACCCCCAGGATGGAAAGCATGCAGCCCGCCGATGTGGGAATCATGATGCCGATAAAACCATCATGATACTTTTGAAATTTCTTGGCCAGGAGCAGCGAGGCCAGCAGGGCCTTGGCATAGGACACTTTTTTGTCCGTGAAGCGGTCGATGATGGCCGCTTTATCCGGAAATTGTTTGGCGATTTTAACGAACTCCTGATGCAACAGCATGGGGCCACCTCCGGAAGATTTATTTTTAACGATTCTTTATAACATAGATTGGTTCAATTTAGTAGTTCAATCATTTTTAAGTAAAAAAAACCGAAAAATATCCATTGTATGAAAAAGGCGGCTTTACTTGCTTTTTGTTTTCCTTTCCTTGATCTTCATTTTTTTCATTTTCTTGGCAATGGAATTGCGGTGCAGCTTGATGCTCAACGACATCTTCAGAACATTGTAATCATATTTTTCAAGCAGAGCCTGCATCAGGGTTTTTTCAAATTCTTCGGTGATTTCCTTGTAAAAAAGATAACGCGAGTTGACCGCCTTGGCCGCCAGAATCTTCATCTGATTCTTGATGGTCAGGGCTTCAAATTGTTCGGCTATTTCGGCTATTTTTTTCGTAGTCATAGAGGTTGAACAGTTTTAATTTTTCACGCAAATCGGGAGGCAGGACCTTGATCCCAGCCACCAAGGCACTGATCAGATAGGGTGCCAACCGCGATTCCTTCAGCAAAGAATCATTCAGTGGAAAGGCGATGAAACCGTAAATAACGATCCCAGCCAGCAACGTGGCGCGCAGTATTCCAAAAACAGCCCCCAAGAAACGATCGATGGCCTTCATGGGTCCCACAACCAGGTATTTGCCGAGCAAACGGGCCATGAGCGAGCCTGCACCGCCTGCACAGAGCAGGAGCAGCAGAAAACCGGCCAAATCAGCCAGCTCGCGCCTTTTTATCCATTCATTGAGTAAAAGTCCGATATCCCGATAGTAAATGAAGGCTAAAACCAAGGCCGCGATTAAAAAACACACGGCCAGCACTTCGCGGACCAGGCCGCGAATGATGCCGAATAAAACCGAGAAAAAAAAGATGGCGATAAACAGCAAATCAATAATGTTTAATGCACCGGTCATACTTTTTCTCCGGTTAATATCCGGAAAATTTCTCCATAGGTGTCTCGGGTTTTTTTGATCACCGCTTCGGGGAGTTGCGGCGGCACCGATTTCCTGTCCCAAGCTGAAGACAATAGATAGTTGCGCACCAGCTGTTTGTCATAAGAAGGAGGCTCATGGCCTGGCCGGTAATCGTCCCGTTTCCAGAAACGGGATGAATCAGGAGTGAAAATCTCATCGATCAAAATGATAGCGCCATTTTCATCCTGTCCAAACTCGAACTTGGAGTCGGCGATGATGATTCCCCTGGACAGGGCGTATTCACTAGCAGCAGCGAAAAGCTGCAATGAAAGGGATTGAATGAGTTCTGCCGTTTCACGGCCAACCAGATCGGCAAGCTTGGCGAAACTCATGTTCTCATCATGGCCACTTTCAGCCTTGGTGGTCGGCGTGAAGATCGGCTCCGGCAGGCGGTCGGCAAACTTCATGCCGGCGGGAAGCTTAATGCCGCAGATCTCACCATTCTGCTGGTAGGACTGCCAACCCGAACCCACGACATAGCCACGTATGATCGCTTCCAAGGGCAAAGCCTTCAATCTCCTTGCCAGCAGGGCGCGTTTTTCAAGCACATGGAAATGGGCCTTGAATTCTTCAAGGTTTTCCGGGGCAGCGCTCAGGACATGGTTGGGAATGATGTGTTTGGTCTTTTCAAACCAGAAGGCGGCAATCAGGTTCAGCACTTGGCCTTTGCCCGGGATCAGCGAAGGCAGGATGTAGTCAAAAGCTGAAATTCGGTCGCTGGAGACGATCAGCAGCCGGCCGTCGACCTCGAATACATCACGCACTTTGCCGTTTTTAAATAATTTGAACGGCAATTCTGCCTTGTTCAGCGAGTTCAATGATCCTCTCCTCATTACATGGTCATGAATTGAAAAGCTGTATTTTATTTAATCTTTTCGTTTTTGTCAATTATCTTTTTTTTTATACGATCAGCATGGCATCGCCGTAGGAAAAAAACCGGTACTGCCGTTCGATAGCCAGGGCATAGGCCCGTTTCATCAAGTCCAGTCCGGCAAAGGCTGACGCCAGGATGAAGAGCGAGGACTGCGGTAAATGGAAATTGGTGAGCAGCTTGTCAACCAGGCGAAATTGAAAACCGGGGCTGATGAAGATATCGGAACTGAACTCGGCCAGCGGTTCCGGTAGCAGGGCGAAGCTTTCCAAAGAACGCACCGACGTGGTGCCGATGGCCAGAAGTTTTCGTCCCTCCCCTTTCAATTCGGCGATGCGCCGGGCCGTGGCCGGATCAATGCGAATCTTCTCGCATCCCATGCGATGCCAATTGATGTCCTCGACTTCAATCTTCTGGAAAGTAGCCTCGCCCACATCGAGGGTGATTTCCAACAGCGGGTGCGCGGCACGCACGGCCGCCAACACATCGGCCGTGAAATGGAGCCCGGCCGTCGGCGCGGCAATGGAACCCGGGTCCCGGGCGTAGACGGTCTGGTAGCGCTCCAGATCGAAGCGACGATAATGAGCGGATTCTTCCGCCCTTCTTTTGATGTAAGGCGGCAGCGGCGCGTAGCCATGGTCGAGTACCTGTTCATACTCACGGTTGAACAACAGCACACGACGTCCCCGTTTTCCTGCCGCCAGGACCTCGGCCCCCAGTCCGTCCTCGCCAGTAAAGATGGCCCCGATCCGGAAATGGGAGGCAGGCCTGCATAGAACCTCAAGTTTTTTTGAGCCAAGGTTCTTGATAATCAGCATCTCCGCTACCTTGCCGTTGATCCTGCCAAAAAGGCGGGCCGGGCGCACGCGCGAATTGTTCATGACCAGGAAATCGCTGCAATCCAGCAGTCCCGGAAAATCATAAAAATGAAAATGACCGACGTTACCATCGCGCCGATCGACCACCATTAATCTGGAAGCGTCGCGGCGCTCGACTGGAAAGCGGGCAATGAGTTCACTTGGCAGCTGGAAATTAAAATCGGATAATTTCATCGGATGGATCATACAGGATGCAGGGGGGGGCTTGCAACCCAATTCCTGAAATAAATTAAACAGCTAAAAACTTATTCGCGGCGGCCCTTTTTTTAGCAGCTACTTTCTTGCCTCAACGATGACGGCATAGCCGCGGCAGAAAAAAAGCAAGCCATCCAGGCGGGAAAACAGCCAGAAAAATGGATAAAGGAAGGCATATAAACGATAGCTTTTTTTTACAGCCTTGAGTTTTTCCAGGCTGCTCGGAGCGATACCTTTGCCGGCAGTGTGATGCCTGCGGTCCAGTACTTTGACATAGGTCCAATTGAGCAGTAATTCAAGGAATTCAGTGAAAAATTTTGCATAGGACGCAGAACGGACGGGATTCAGCCCCGCTACAGACAGGAGTCGTTCCAAGTCGGGAATATCGAAACCGGTGCGCACGTGGCCGTATTCCAGGTTGCCCATGCCTAACCAACGTTTCATGCGCACGACCAATTTACGCTCGTTGCCATTGGGAGTCGTGACTACGGCACGACCGTTTTGTTTCAAAACCCGGAAGAATTCAGCGGCCAGAAGTTCCGGCTGCTGCAGGTGCTCATGAACGTCAATGCTGACAAGCAGGTCAAAAGCGTTGTCTGCAAAAGGCAGCCGGCAGGTCTCCTTGTCCAGGATGTGTACCGGCGCCCCCAGCAGTTTTTCCATTTCGGTTTTCGTTTCACTCTCGAACTCGGCCCATTGCCAGTTTCCGCCGCTGCGCTGCACGTGGTAGTTGATAGCGCCGTTGTTGTCACCGCAGGTAATCAGCAAGCACGTCATGCCGCCGCCGGCGCCCAATATTTTTTTCAGAGCTTTGACCTTCATCTTTTTTTTCAGCGATCGGTCATACATCTTTAATTGCCAGGGTTTTTCAATGTGTGTCATGGGCAAAATTCTATATCAATACTGTGGTTTTGGCAATATCTGCAGTTGTCACAACCATCCAGTGCGATTATTCCTCACCGTTGCGCTTGACGCGCCAGGACGATTCGCATACAATCAACAGTTGCCATGACTGGAAAAATAAAATACTACCAACGGCTGTTCGCCCTTCATCAAAGCTACCGTCGTCGTGATGAGCAGGTCGCGGTTCCCCCCTTGCGCTTGTGGATCGAGATCAGTTCTCGCTGCAATCTGCATTGTCCGTTCTGCCCCAATAAAGACCTGCCGGCCGGCCAAAAAGGCGACATGGACTGGCCGTTGTTTAAAAAGATAATTGACCAGGCTCGAGAATTCGCCTTTGAAATCAATCTCCACCACCGCGGCGAATCGCTGCTGCACCCACAAATCGGTCATTTTATCCGCTTTGCCTCGGCCCAGGGCCTCCTATGCAAGATACACACCAACGGCACACGGCTAACCGCAAAAACAATTGATGAAATCCTGGCTTCAGGACTGAAGCGCCTGTCCATCTCATTCGACGGATGCAACGCGGCTGATTATGAAAAAAACCGTGTCGGTGCTAGCTTTGCGCAGGTCACTGAAAACATCAGAGCCTTTTTAAACCGGCGGCGGCAATTGCAAAAAAAAACACCGCGTTTGGCGATCGAAATGATGCGCCTTTCCCCTGGTCAGGGCCAGAAGAAAGAGCAAAAAGAGTTTGTCCGCCATTTAAAAAAACTCGGCCTTGATGAACTGGTTTTAAAGGAAACGCACAACTGGGCCGGTTACTTGGACGGCATCAGGCCGTCGGGAAAAATTTCAGCTTGCACCTTCCCCTGGAACGCCCTGGTGATCTTTTTCGACGGCACCGTAGCGCCCTGCGCCCAGGATTTTTTTGGCGATTACCACCTGGGCAATGCCGCGAATACTCCCCTGCTGAAAATCTGGAACGGAACGCCCATGCAGGAATTGCGCCGGGCATTCGCCAAGGGAGACATTTCAGCTTATCGCGCCTGCAGCCAATGCGATCGCATTCGGCGCCGGACCTTCCATGGTCTGCCCCGCGAATACTTGAAAAAAATGATCTTCAGGCACATGCCTTGAATTTTTCACGCAATACAGCCTATTCCAAGCTTCAATTTCCAAAAAATATCTGTTATAATGCGTTTTCGACATAAGGAATCCAGGTGAAAACACACTTAATCATCCCGCCCAGCGGTTATATCGCCCAGCGTTGGAAAGAACACAACACCATGCCGCCATTGGGAATATTATTTATTGCCGCCATGCTGGAAAAAAACAACCTGCCGGTGAAAATCACCGCATCCGATGTACTGAAATTAAAGAAAAACGATATACTCAGGGAGATTCGCAAATACGATGCCGACGCCATCGGCATGTCCATCACCACCGAAAACCGCTTTGAAATATTCGATTTACTTAAAACCATCAAAAATGAATTTCCGAAGAAACAGCTTATCGTCGGCGGACCGCATGCCACCATGGCAGGCCTGGACATGGTCACCCAAATCCCGGCTATCGACCTGGCCGTGATTGGTGAAGGCGAACGCACCATTCTGGAAGTTGCAGCATGGCATGCGGCCGGGGCTGATCCGCACGAACTGGCCAAGATCAAGGGCATTATTTATAAGCATGATGGCCAACCCATATTTACCGGACCGCGACCCATGATCGAAAATCTCGATCCCTTGCCCTTCCCGGCCAAGCACCTTATCCCCATGGACCACTATGATTTCCTCTGGCCGGTGAACGGGAAGATGCTGCGGGCCACCAATATGATCACTTCGCGCGGATGCCCTTTTAATTGCAACTTCTGTCCCACGCCATTCACCTGGGGTCGACACGTACGCGGCTACTCCCCCCAGCGGGTGGTTGATGAGATCCGCTGGAACCGTGACCAGTTTGGCGCTGAAGTGTTGTGGTTTTTCGACGATACCTTTAACTACCATATCAAACGCACCGAAGAACTTTGCCGGCTGATTATCAAGGAAAAAATGGGCATTCGTTTCGTGGCCGAAGTGCGCATCGATATTCTTTCATACGACCTGCTGGCTTTGATGCGTGAAGCCGGTGTTCAATATATTTCATTCGGTGTCGAAGCCGGGTCGGAACGGGTACGCCGGGATATCATCCACAAAAACATCAGCAACACCCAGGTCTTTCAGACCGTGGATTGGGCGCGACAACTGGGCATCAAGGCCACGGCTTTTTTCATATTTTCACATCCCACCGAAACCTGGGCCGAAGCCAAAGAAAGCCTCAGCATCATTGAGCAGATCAAGGACAAAGCCGATATCACGGTTTCCATCCTGCACATTTATCCCGGTACCGAGCTGGAAACCTATGCCAAGGAAAAGAAACTGCTGCCGGCTGATTTTTCCTGGAACAAGCTTGATCGCCGTGTCGAGACCTTGCCTGCCGCCCAGGGGGACATACCCCTCTTCAAGGACCAGTTCACCTGGGCCCAAATCGGCGAATTGGTCCTCAAATGGTCGATTGGAACCCAGCGTGTTTCCCTGTGGAAAAAGATCCCCGATGTGCTGCGCTCCATCCGTTCCGGACGCGATATCTGGAAGTACCTGGTCATCGGCCTGGTATACATGCGGATCAGATTATTTCGCAAATAAGCAAGGGTTCAATATTTTGAATCCCTACCAGTCCATCCCCGCGGTTTTTATTTTCTTCACAATTTTGCTATAATGGCTGCGCCATGATGCCGAAATTTATAAGATATTTTTTCCTCATTTTCCTGCTGTTCATTATTTTTTTCTCATTCGCGACCGATTTGCCCAAGGCCCAGAAAGGCGGTTTTTTTTCTGATGAATCTTCATATTTTTCAATCCTGCAAAGCCTTGCTTTCGACGGTGACCTGGAATACACCCGAGCCGATATCGTCCGCATCAGAGAAATTTTTTGGGTGGGCCCCATGGGCGTATTCATTAAAAAAGGACAGGATGGACGGCTTTATTATGCCAAGTCCTTTGTATATCCCCTGGCCATAGCTCCATTTTTCAGGCTTTTCGGCACTCATGGAATTCTGCTGGCCAATGGCTTAATGATATTTTTTGTCCTGCTGATGGGTTTCCTGCTGCTGCGCCAGCACCATAATCCCGTTAAAAGTTTCACTTTTACACTCATTTACTTGTTTGCCAGCATTACCTTCATATACATCTGGTGGATCACCGCCGATCTTTTTAATTTTTTTGTCAATTTCACCGCATTATTCTTCTTTTTCTATCAATTTAAAAAACCAGCCTGGAACGGCCTGGCCGGATTTTTTTTCGCTCTGGCCATTTTTTCCAAACCCAATAATGTCCTGCACATAGGCATTCTATTCCTTCTGCTCCTATACCAAAAAAATTGGAAGAAATTTACGGTTATGGCGCTCATTTGCCTGCTGATACTGTGCGGGCTTCTATACTTCAATTATATCCAAACCGGGGCCTTGAACTATATGGCGGGAGAAAGAAGGTCCTTCTACGGAAATTTTCCCTTTGAGCGTCCTGACTTCAAATTTTCCAGCGGCTTCCCAATGAGCAGCGATAACTACTGGAACCGCTATTACCTCAGTCCGGTCATTGCTCTGCTCAACCTGTTTTACTATGTATTCGGCCGCTTCACCGGCATGATCGTTTATTTCCCCTCGGCGTTGTTTCTTTTCCTGCTTTTCTTTTTTCAGAAAAAAAAGCCTGATGATTGGTTCCTGATGGCCGCTATCAGTGCGGCGATCCTTTTTTATGTCCTGGTCACTCCGGATAATTACTTCGGCGGTGGAGGTTCGCTGGGCAACCGGTATTTTTTCAATGTTTTCCCTTTGTTTTTCTTTCTGGGCTATCGTGATCGGGTATTCAAATTTTCATTGCTGCCGGTTTTTGTTGCCGTGGTATTTTTAGCGCCGGTATACATGGACGGCATGCTTCACTCCGCAACGCCTCGCCTGCCAGGCACTTACTTCCCGACAAAACTCCTGCCTCCTGAAAAGACTCAGTTTTCCACGCTGCCCAGCAATACCAACCCGCGCGCCTTCAACCGGCGCATCGGAAACAAGTACACCCTGTTTTTTCTCAATGATAATTTCAATCCGCTCGAGGGTGAATTATTCTGGAGCTATGCCGACAAGGAGCTGGAATTGTTCCTGCTGGCACCGAAGGCGGTCAAAACGTTCCACGTTCAATTAAAAAACATTCCCCTGGCCAATCATGTCCGTTTCCAGGTCGAGCATAAAATAAAAAAAGTATTCCTCGCCGCCGACAGTGTCCGCGAAATCACTTTCAGCCACATTCCCGGACTGCGCATAAACCAACGCTATCTGTATCACATCAAGGTCAAAAGCCAGCGTTCTCACTGCCCCTATTATGCCAACACCCATTTGTTGGATCAGCGCTGGCTGGGCGTGCAAACCCATATCGAACTGGGTTATTGATCGCCGCGCTGCCAGCGATTGACAAGTAACGGCGATTTTCATAATATGGATCTACATTATGAAAATAGCAGCCGATCTCCACATTCATTCTGCATTATCGCCCTGCTCATCGCTGGAAATGTCCCCAGCAGCCATCATCCGCCGGGCTCGGGAATTAAAACTGGACGCGATCGCCGTCACGGATCACAACAGTATGGCCAATTGTTTCAGCACGGCCGCCATCGGCAAAAAAAACAACCTGCAGGTTTTTTTCGGAATGGAAGCCCAGACCCGGGAAGATGTCCACATCCTGTGCCTTTTCCAGAGTCGCTCCCAGGCCGAACAATTCAACGATCACATCTATGCTTTGCTGCCTGATATAAAAAACAATCCGCTCTATTTCGGTGATCAAGTGGTTGTCGATGAGCAGGATAACATCATCCGCCATGAAGAAAAGCTTCTGTTGAACGCTCTGGATGCTTCGATAGCGGAATTATTCGAACTGGTGCGTCGCTACCAGGGATTCGCCATTCCCGCCCATGTCGAGAGTGCCCCATTCGGCCTATTGGTCAACATGGGACTGATCCCCGTGGAACTTGACGCTTCGGTCATGGAAATATCCTGCGCAACCCGGCCGCAAGCTGTGTTACAAACATTTCCCGAACTGGCTCGCTTCCCGCTGATCAGCAATTCGGATGCGCATTTCCTGAAAGATATCGGCCGGGCTTACACCATCTTTGACGCCGCCGAAGCTTCTCTGCCCTCCCTGATCCAGGCCGCCACCCATCACACGTATCACGTCCATTTCCGGAATTGTCATGGTTGAAGATATCTGTTTTCACCTGACCGACCTGGTGCAGAATTCCATCGCCGCCGGTTCTACGGATATTCACCTGGAAATCCTGGAATCCGAAAAGCAGAATATCTTGGTCGTGGAGATCAGTGACAACGGCCGCGGCATGGACATGGAAACCCTGAAAAAAGTGCAAGATCCTTTTTTTACCACCAAAAGCTTCAAGAAGGTGGGTTTGGGGATTCCGCTGTTCAAGGCTACCGCCCAGGCCTGCCATGGCGATTTCGCCATTCGCAGCGACATGAACCGCGGCACTGAGGTCAAGGCCAGCATGCAGAGGAGTCATCCTGACTGCCCGCCCCTGGGCAATTTGCCGGAAACAGTGCTCGGATTGCTAGTGAGTTTGGATGCAATCAATTTGCAATTTTCTTACCGATGCGACCGGGGCGATTTCAGTATTTCTTCCAGCGCCATTCGCCGGCAAATCGGCACACTGCATTTTTCCCATCCCGAAGTTTACAATTTTTTAAGAGAATACATTCGTTCTGGACTGGGACAAATCATGGCGTAAGCAACATGCTGCCAGGCAACCGAAACCCGTCTATTCTAAAACCACGTTGACTATGCTACAATAATTTCATGGACCAGAGCACAGACATTATTATAGAAATTCTGAAAAAATTGCCATTGTTCAGTGAACTGGATTTCAGCGCCATCAAGGAACTGACCATGCTTGCCGGGGAACGCCTCTTTCATCAGGGAGAAACCATCTTTGAAGAAAGCACCACCGGCAAATCGATCATGGTGATCATTTCCGGTGAGGTGCGCATCAGCCAGCACGCCAGAATCAGCGGCGAGGAAACCTTGACCGTACTCAGAAAAGGCGATTTTTTCGGCGAAATGGCTTTGCTCGAAGACTTGCCGCGCAGCGCCACGGCTATCGCCCACAGTGATACATGCATGCTGGAAATCAGCCGCGACAAATTCCTGCGCTTTATTGAAAAAGATTCAGCCAGCGGCGTAAAAATACTGTTCACCCTGGCCAGGATTCTGTCCTCGCGTCTGCGCGAAGCCGATGTCAAGATCAAGGCCTTCGTTAATCTCAGCCAGTGGATTTGAAGCAACTGTTTGGACGATGAAACCAGCAGCGGGTTCATGGAGTATGATACGGATTGTCGACAATTGGGAAAAAGAGCTTTTTTTTATTTTTACTCGAAAAGGGGTGTAATGAAATCGGCAAGTTCCCTGGCGGCAATGGCCATGCCGTCCCGGTTGGGATGGAGACCGTCCACCCAAATGTTAGCGGTCTTACTCGAAATAAAGGGCTGGTTGAGATCGAGAAAGGGAATTTCCCTTCGCCGCAACCAGCGGTTGATTTTATCATGTAATGCGGCATAGATATAATGATCGCCGTTATTTCGAAACGGAAAGAAGACCACCGCCAACGGAATTTTCAAATTTCTCGAAAAATCAATGATTCGGTCCAGGTAGCGAAAAGCCTTATCCTCCCCCAACTGAAAAATATCCTTCGCTACGAAATTTTTCTCCCGTTTTTTCTTGAGCAAATAGAGTTTCAAATTGATGAATTTGAAGAGATGGGAATGGCTCATCAGAAACCCGGTAAAACCGTTTTTGGAGAACATATAGGGGATCTGGAAATCATAATAAGGGGTGAGCAGCAGTTTGCCCTGATTCGCGGTTTTTACGGTCAAGGTTCTCTCAAAATCATTTGGCCCAATCTGCATTACCATAATATCGGGATTGAATTTCGCCACCGTCTCCTTGACCATAAAATATTCCTGCACGAGATTGTACCCGACCACTCCCATGCCCATTGTTTCGACTTTATATCCCCTGCTGCGTAAAATTCTTTCCAGTTGTTTGTGATAGGTGTCCTCCAATGGAATCAGCCAGCCGTATGTCAGGGAGTCGCCGACAAATATGATTCTTTTTTTGTCTCCCTTGCGGATCCGATAGGGTTTGTCTCGGAAACCGGCGGAATTGATCTGGAACTCGATTCCATCATACACCGCCCGGGAATCGGGTAGCAATTCATATAAAATATTCTTGTTCCTGGACAGCCGGTAGGTTTGCGAAGCAAAAATATCAGCATCCCGTTTCGGGCGGAATTGGAAGGGATCAATGATCCTTAAGAAAATTTCCAGGAAGACTAATGTGAAGACTGTGGAAAAGAGAACAATCAAAATTCCGATCCATCTCCTTTTCACGGCCAAAGCTCAGGAAATAAATAATGAATCGCCAAATTGTTTTTCGGCATGGGCAGATTATATTTCAACTTTTTCTGAATTGCAATCGCCTGGCAAACCATGCCCTCGCTGCTTTACTTCTTTATTCCTCCATATGATATAATCGCATTATGAAAAGAACGCTAGCCCAATCATCATTGACCTCGAAAAAGTGGATTGGCCTGGCCTTGCTCCTGGTATTTGCCGCCGCATTCAGGTTGCAACATATCAAGGCCGACCCTCCCACCCTCTTGCCTCAGATTTCGGGGAGCGCCGGAATCTATTTTGATGAGGGGATCTACAGCCACAACGCCCGAAATAAAATCCTTTTTGGACAATGGATCACGGACGAATGGAATCCGATGGTCTACAATGCGCCCCTGACCATGATCTACTATCTGGCATTCGGGCTGTTCGGAGTATCCATCGTCACGGTCAAAGTCGTTAACATCCTCTTTGGTCTGTTGGGTATCCTCCTCTTATATGCCGGCCTGCGGCATTACCTGGAATCCGGCCAAGCCCTGGCCTTGACCTCCCTCTTTGCGTTTGACTTTTACGGACTGATGTACAACCGCATCGGACTGCTCGAGAATTTTTCCACGCTCTGCTTTCTGCTCAGCTTTTATCTCTTTGTCCGCTCTGAGGCGAGGCGCTGGCCAGTCTTTTTCCTGGGCTTAACCGCAGCTGTTGCCGCTCTATCCAAGTATTTGTTAATCTATTTCCTGATCTCGACCCTGTTGGCCGTCGCTTACCGGGCCTGGCAGCGTTCCGACTTCCGTTATTTCCTTGCATTCCTGGCAGGCGGGTTCGCGGCCGCTCTACCCTGGTTTTTAGGCATTTACCTGCCGTTCCAAGCAACTTTTAAAAAAATTGGCTCTGGCTGGGGCATGTTATCCCTTCCCCGCTCCATCGGCCAGGTTTTCAGCAACCTAGTGCACAATCCTTTGCCACGCTATCTCCAGCTAATGCCGGTAGCGGGCCTGCTGCTGATCCTTTTCGGGGCCTGGGCGCTTTTAAAGATCATTCGCTCCCGGACGACAGGAAGGCCGAGCGGCCTTGACGTTTTTATTGCACTCTGGATCGCCGGCGCCGTCTTTTCCATGGGCGTCCTGAGTTATCGGCCCCTGCGCTATTACCTGCCACTGCTGCCCGCCATATACCTGGCAGTTTCGCTGCTGCTCAGGGACCGCGACTGGATCCATTCCCAAAGCCGCCTGTTCTGGCCGTTGGCCGTCCTTGTGGCTTCCTTGTCACTCCCTTTCTTCCAGTTTATTACTGCCGCCCACTCCGCCTTCATGGTTTTTCCATTGTTCATGCGCGGCGCTGTTTTTCTTTCCCTGGCCGGGATCGTTATATTCTTTGCCGCTCCGAACGCAGCTTTGAAAACGGCCGGAGCAACAGCTGTCTTTGCCGTCAGCTTGAGCTGTTCGCTATTTCTTTATGCCGATCAATTTTATCACAAACCGGGTTATCGCTTGGAGGCCGCCTCGCGTTTCATGGAAACACTTCCCGCCGGCTCAGTGGTCATGGGCCAGGAAGCGCCCCGATTAACCCTGGGCACACGCTTTCATGCCATCCTGGCTTATGAGAATTGGTTCAATGACCACGACCCTTTTAGACGTTTCGCTCCAAACTACATTCTGGTTCTGGACAAGTTTGGAGGTGCTGAAATGGGCTGGATCCAGCGAAAATTCCCGGAAGTCGCCAACTCCCTGCGGCTCGTTCATACGTTTCCGATTTGGGATAAGACAATGTCATTGTATCGGGTGCCAAAAAAGTGATTTTCGGCGAGGTGCAGTTGTAAACAGGATCGAACCTGTTTAAGTCTGAAGGAGATTTTCAGGCTGTTTTATCTTGTCCAGTCCTTGTGCTGAAAAAGGCCGCCGATAAGTAGGACAAGGCGGCCAGCACAAGCACGATGGTGAAATTCCAGTTAATGGAGACGATAACGGTCAGGATCGAACCGACGACCGTGGCGAACGAGTTTGCCCCCCATGCCCAGCCGATCATAGCCTTGTTTTTCCTTCCCAAACGTCGAATGCCTTCGGGGAAAAAAGCTCCCATGAAGAAACCCGCCAAGGATATCAGTACAAAGGAAGACAGGACGCGCCAAGGGAAATCAAGGAACATCAGGCGGTCGATAATAGAGAACATGGCAAAGCCATAGATCGTGAGCAGCGTGGCCAAGAAAAGCGCGAAGACCGGGATCATGTGTTTTCCAAGCCGACGAAAGAGCCGTGCCGACAGCAGGCTGCCGACGCCGGAAGAGACCAGCAGGGAGAAAATGATGATTGAGATCGAAATGGCGGGACTGCCGAGAAAGAGCTGGAAAATCTTTATGAAAATGATCTCGACCATGATGAAGGCCAGTCCAATGAAGAAGAAATAGGAGATCAGCGGATTCTGGCTAGCGTCCGATCGTCTCCGCCGGAGGGGCAGGTAGATGAACAAGAACGAAAAGAGCAGGGCCAGCGCCAGGATGGAAAGATATATGGAGTTGGAATAAATGATCGCTGAACGGACAACGCCTTCCCCTATGCCCTGGAGAGGCATATTTTTGAAACGGAATTGACCAATACGGTTCGGCTGGTTGAAATATGGTGAGTTGTCGTAAACCGGGGCGATATTGACCGACGATTCCCGCACCGTCCCGTCCAGGTCTGCTATCATACGGTAAAAGAGATTATCCAACCGCATGTCGGGCGAATAGCTGATATCTTCGGGTGTAGCCACAGAGTTTTTGAGGATATCGTAATCATGGGCGGTGAAGGCGCCCTTTTTAAGATAAAAAAAGTTGAAGCCTCCGGGATGCTGGGCGATAAAGAACTTCTCCTCAGGATGTTCTATCCCCATCTCCTTCAAGGCCTGCAGCGCTGTCGCAAACAACCTCTCGCCGTTCCAATGCACAATGTAGATTAAACCGTCCGCTTCGAGGTGCTCCCAGTAGTCCTTGAAACTTTCCACGGTGTAAATATATGTCTCGGATATACTGAGGGCGCCGGAAAGAAGAGAATCGGCGTTATGCGAGTTGACCATCTGGATCACATCAAACTTACGGCTTAGACGCTTGAGGACACTCCGCCCTTCATCAGCAACGAGGTTCACTTGCGGTAGATTGAAAATCCCTCCCGTGTAGTCAGCATATTCTTTCTTAAGAAGGGCGCAGATAACCGGGTCCATCTCTATCGCCACAATATATCGAAAACCGTGAGACAGGGCGCAGAGGACCTCGTACCCCCCGGCCGAGCCGATGATAATCGCGGTACCATTCCGGGCTATCTGGAAGGGCAGGGAAGCAGGATCCCACTCGATTTTTTTCAGCGTGGCCAAGTTGCCGTCGAACGGCATGATGAACGATTGCATGGTGCCGCCGTTTATCCAGATGACTTTGCGTAACTCTAGCCACGGGGCTACATCAATCTTGTCGATTGTGCTCCACTTGCTGAATTCGATGCGCTTATTCTTTAATTGGGCATTGTACTGACGCTTATCAGACTCAAGCGTTGGGACGATAGGGAAGACTCTGGCTTCAAATAGGAAGGCCGCGGCAAAAACAGCAATGAGAACACCTGAAACCGCAAAGCGGAAGGCCTTACGGCCTGTGGTTATGAAGAACCAGGCCAGCGCCAGGAGGCAGAAGAGGAAGATAAGTACCCGGTTCGGGCCCAGCCAGGGGATGAGTGGGATGATGGCCAGGGAACCCAGGCTGGCCCCTGCCAGGTCAATGAAATAAAGACGGCCGATATTCTCGGAATAAGCGGAAAAGATCAGGGCCAGCACCACCCCCCCGAAAAAGAAAGGCAGCAGCAGGACCAGAAAATTGATGATCAGGAAGAGGAAGTTATGGAAGGGTGCGAAAAGGTGGAGGAAGTCGATCGTGAACATCAGGGTCACCTTGTAGGCCAGTGGAAACGAGATGACTAAAAGCAGGAGAAAGCGAGACAGCAGCGTCGCCTGGTCTTTACGCTCGGAGAGATTGCGAATTGCTAGGAAGACTCCACTCAGACCATATCCGAAAAGAGCCAAAGAGATGATAAGAAATGCAAATTGTCCAAAGTAGATTACAGAGAAAACTCGGGTCAAGAGCACTTCGGCCAGCATCGTGGTAAAAGTGATGACGAATATTGTGAACAGCAGCTTCCATCGTTTCATTAATTCCTCCAAAAGAAAAGAAAATATTATAGCATCGCCGAGGCTGACCGTCAATTTCATTGTGCGGTGAAAAAATGGCTTCTTGCAGGCTATTGACATTGCAACACATAATCCTCAAAATGCATGCATGGAGAAAATCGTTGTTCCTGTAAATTCTTGCGGACGCCAGAAAAAGCTCCGGGACATGCTCCAGCATCTCGTTTTTATGGCACTGGCAACGGGAATCGCTCTTTTTCTCCAGCTGTGCAACCAAGCCCCCGACTTCTCGATTAAAAACCATTATTTCCGTCCCGAGATCGGATCACTCCTTGTGTCAACCGTCATTATTTTTATTCTTCTGATCGGGATTTGGGTTCTCATCAGCCAAATCTGGGCGAAAAAAAGCCTGCTCAACTATAAAGAGTCTTTGGCCCTTGATTTCCCGACCTATGCGCCAATCGGTTTCCTTTTTCTTGCACCATTGGTCCTGACTCATTATTTGACCCGAGAAGATATTCTGGAACGGCTCGGCCTTTTTGCCTTCGCCGCCGCGGCGGCTGTTCTTTATCTCAAAATCGTCCGCATGGGCCAAGCCAACCAAACAGGGAAAGCGAATTGGAGCGTTTACCTTGATATTTTCCTGGCCTGGCCGCTCCGCCGGCGGATTATCATTTTAACCTTTATCGCCCTCCTTCTGACCAACAGCGGGGTGCAGATCATGACCAGCCAGGGAAAATCCTTCGGCGGCGATGAACCGCATTATCTGCTGATAGCACACAGCTTGGTTAAGGACGGTGACCTGGATCTCGCCAATAACTATCAAAACGCGGACTTCAAGGCATATATGCCGCCCCAGGTTTCTCAGCTTCAGCCTCATACTGCACCGGCGAAAAAAAAAGGCGTCGCCTATTCCTTTCATTCTCCGGGAATAGCGATCTTGCTTCTTCCTTTCTATGCGCTCGGCCTACTGTTGGGGAAAAGCATGCTGATTTTCCTGGTTCGCTTCGGGATGAGTCTGATTGGCGCCTTTTTCGGGATTCAAATCTATCTTTTTGCACGGGAAG
Source organism: Candidatus Aminicenantota bacterium (assembly GCA_016934745.1). GTDB lineage: Bacteria > Acidobacteriota > Aminicenantia > UBA2199 > UBA2199 > UBA2199. The sequence continues at coordinate 46,121 of JAFGSF010000005.1, forward strand.
CTTGGAACCGGGAAAGGCTTGCGCTCGGCTTATGGGCCGTTGTCACCCTGAGTGCACCGGTCTTTTTTTACCCTACTCACATCTATACGGAATTGGTCGTCGCCGCCTTCGGCCTATTTGTTTTTCGCCGCTTGCGTTCAGCCGGCACCCTCAATGCCAGAAACTTGACCCTGATCGGCTTTCTGCTCGCATCTTTCATTTGGTTCCACGCCCTGAAATACGTGTTCATCCAGGCCCCCCTTTTTTTATATGCGCTATTGAATGTTTGGAAAAGCAGCGAGGCAAAAAACCGTTTCGGCCGGCTGGCCGCATTTTTTATCCCGGCAGGTTTGTGTTTTGCGGCCTATTTCTACCTTCAATATGCTATCTATGGCTCTTTCAATCCTACGGCTGTTTCCTTCCAGGGCGCTATGAACGGCCGGCAAACCATGGGTTTTCTCAAAAGCCTGTTAACCGGGATTCCATTCAGACTCCGCTGGGAAACCTTGGCCGGGTATTTCCTTGACCAACGAGACGGCCTATTTCTTTACGCCCCGGTTTATATCTTCGCCTTTCTTGGCGTAATAGCAATGCTTCGCGCCAAGTCCAAAGATGTCGGTTGGCTATTGTTTATCGCTTCTCCCTACATCCTTATATCGGCATTTCTTACTCAACGAACAGGCTATGCCCCACAAGCCAGGCCGCTTGTTCCCGTAATATGGGTGCTGGCGATTTTCATCGGCGGTTTTATCGCTGAAAACGGGAAACGATTGTACCGAATTCTCTTTAATAGCGCCGTGGGGCTTTCGCTGCTCTTTACCTGGTTGTTATGCCGGAATCCATTCGCACTTTATCAGGAGACAACATTCGGGATAACCGAGCGGGCCGGTGCTTTGTTCGTCATATTGAGCAACCTCCATTTCTACCTGCCGAACCGCTTGCCTTCATTTATCAAGATCGATGCAGGCCGCTGGACGCCGAACATCGTCTGGATCATGGCCCTAGTGCTGTTCATCGGCGCCTATTTTTTCGTCCGCGGCCATGAACTTAAACTGTCATTTGCCGGACATGGCGCAGTGATCTCCGTGTTGCTGGCCGGGTTTTTCGCGATGTACGTCTTTTTCCCCAGGCCCGTTCTCAAGTCGCCGCAGATAGTGGCTCTGCCCACGGGGGAGACATGGGCATTCTATCCCTTTTCACGTGTGGCCCGGATGGGAGAACCGGGGAATTTCACCCTTTTCCAAGACGACCGGGATTATATTTTTTTCTTTGCGACGCAGAATCCCGTGGCTAAGCTTGATGTCGGTTTCGGCTCCTCCTTCGGTGTCTATGATATTCAGTTGCTGATAGCCGATGATCCGGTCTTTGCCGCTACCACCCGCCGCGAAGTGCTGTCCCGGACGATCGAATCGCCGCCCGCTTACCGCTGGAAAGGATTGAACCTCTACCGCATCTCGATCCGGCTCGATAAAAAATCTGATGTGCGGACGGCCGTCACACCCTACACGTTCACCCTTCGGCCGGGTCGTTGAACATCGCGAACCGCTTCAAGCCCTTTTTATGCATCTTGAATTTAACGAGTGTTTTTAAAATGGAAAAACCATAAATGATGCTCCGCCGCAGCCCGATTTGGGAAGCCTCGGAGAAATAGCGCGTTTCGATCGGGATCTCGCGTATGCTCATTCCGTGAAGGACTCCTTGGGCAATGATTTCCGTATCGAAAACGAAATCGTTGGAATTGGCCATGAAATTCACTGTTTCGAGATAACGCCGGGAATAGGCCCGCAAGCCGGAATGATATTCTGTGAGATACATATAAAACGTGGCATTCTCGATGGCCGTCAGGAAGATATTGGCCAGATATTTCCACTTGGGCATTCCGCCTTCGAGGGGACGTCCGCCTAGCATGCGCGAGCCGAAGACCGCGTCGCAGGAACCGTCGAGAAGCGGTTGGACGAGATGGGGAACAACGCGGGGATCATACTGATGGTCGGGATGGACCATGATCATGATCTCCGCCCCGATTTTCAGTGCCTGTGTGTAGCAGGTTTTCTGGTTTCCGCCGTAGCCCAAATTCTTCTTGTGGACGAACACACGCAAGCCCAAGCGTCTGGCCAATTCGACCGTTCCATCACGGCTGCCGTCATCGACCAGGATGATCTCGTCCACCCAGGACCGGTCAATATCAGCCAGGGTTCGCTCGAGCGTCTTTTCAGCGTTGTAGGCCGGCATGACGACAACGATTTTTTTTCCGTGTTTCGGTGCATCCATATCGATACGTTTCTCCGTAAGAAGGACTTTATATAACATTTTTCCCAGGGTTTGTCGACCCCCTTAAGCGCAATTAAATATTGATTAAATCATTAAAGTATTATATTCTTCAAATATTGACAACTTTGATGATGCAAAATATTGTTTCAATTATTTGCCAGAATGACTAGTGAAAAAAGGAAAATTTGTAACACTGGAACAGAAATCCCGTGAGAGATGCAAAGAAAATTTTATTACTTATTTTCGCCTATAATGCCGAACCGACAATCGAAAAGGTTCTTAAACGCATTCCTGTCGCGATTCATAATTATGATTATGAAATCCTTTTTATTAGCAATAAATCCTCGGATCATACCTTTGACGGCCCAATAGGTTACAAATCGCCTAATCCAGAGATTCTTTTAACTGAATTATATAGTCCTGAAAACTGGGGATATGGCGGGAATCAGAAACTAGGGTTCCAATACGCAATTGAAAAAAAATTTGATATTGTTGCACTTCTGCAATGTGATGGTCCGTACGCACCAGAAGACTTGGAGAAATTAATACTCCCAGTACTCAACGAAGAAGCCGACGCCGTGTTCGTTACAAGGACGGCCCACAAAATACTGGGAACGCGCCTGAGCGAGTTTCATCCGGGAGATAGAGTTTATTCGGTTAAAACCTTAAAACAGATCCCCTTCGAATTGAATACGAATGACTTCCATTTTAATACGGAAATAGGCATTCAATTGAAATTGCATGGAAGCAAGATACGAGAAATTCCTATTTCAACTTGTAATGGCGCTGGAAAATACGATGTCAACAATTTTGTCCACGCATGGAATGTTATAAAAGCTACCATGAGAGCAAAGCTTCAGCAGATGAATATTGCCTACCATCGACAGTTCGATATTGTCAAACCCGAGCACAATTACCCGCCGAAATTTGATTTTCTCTCTTCGCATACCATGGCCATCAATGAAGTAAGATCTGGGGCTCATGTTTTGGATATCGGCTGCGGAGCAGGGCACGTAGGCAGAGAACTCGAAAAACGGAATTGCCAGGTAACCGGTGTCGATATTGCCATGGAGGAAGAGGGCAAATCTTTGCGGAAATTCAGTAACATTGACTTGAATAGGGATTCCATCCCATATCCTCCTGATTCTTTCGATTTCATACTCATCCTCGATGTTCTGGAACACCTGGATCTGCCCTCTCAATTCAATCTTCTGGAAAAGATTCGGACAGGATCAAAATCTAAAAAACCGGCAATCATCATCACCGTTCCGAATATTGCTTTTCTTTTCATTCGGGTGCAACTACTTATTGGAAATTTCAATTATGGGAAACGAGGGATTCTCGATATGACTCATAGGCACCTTTTTACTTTTAAATCCATTCGCCGGTTTCTCAACCAAGCCGGCTACAAAATTGAAAAAACAAAAGGGATACCGCTTCCGTATCCGCAAGTTATGGGAAACAATATTATAAGCAGGTTCCTGTTGAGAATAAATACCTACTTGATATGGCTCGTTCCTGGCCTCTTCTCTTATCAGATTTTTATAAAAGCAACACCTATTCCAACTGTAAAACAACTGCTTGAACTTGCCGAAGCAAACCAAGGGAAAAAGGGTTAAAGATAAAAAAAAAATATTCGCTCCTCAACAAAGATAATCTCATGCTCATACAGCGAACCGTGCCATGAACGGGAAATCGGCCATATAGAAGCGGGCGGCGAAAGAAACTCGCAGGTTCAAAACGATTGACTAAAGCGGCGGAGTTTGCTAAAGTAAAAACCTGGTTAATCCAATACGAGCAAGAGGAAAAAATGGGAAAAATTATCGGCATTCGCAGGGAAGATAAAAACGAATGGGAAAAAAGGGTTCCACTGGTACCCGCTGATATTCGCTGGCTCAAGGAAACGCATGACATTCACACGATTGTCCAGCCGTCAAAATTAAGAATTTTCAGTGATGAGGAATACCGCCAGGCCGGAGCCGAAATCAGCGAAGATTTAAACCGGGCCGGAGTGATTTATGCCGTCAAGGAAATCCCGGCTCATCTTTTTCAAAAAAACAAGACCTATGTCTTTTTTTCACATACGATCAAGGGGCAAGCCTATAATATGCCGATGCTTCAGACCATGGTCGACCTGGGCTGCAATTTGATTGACTATGAACGTGTGATTGATGAAAAAAATCAACGGCTCATTTTTTTCGGGCGCTACGCCGGATTGGCCGGCATGCTGGATACCCTGCACGGCTATGGACAAAAATTGATGGCCCGGGGCACTCCGACTCCCTTTGCCAAAATTAAGCAAGCCTATCAATATGACTCCCTGGCCGCGGCCAAGGAATCCATTGCGGCCATCGGCAGTGAAATAGACAGCCAGGGATTCCCAGCCGAATTATGCCCGCTGATCGTCGGTTTTTCCGGCTATGGCAACGTATCGCGCGGTGCCCAGGAAATTTTCGACCTCCTGCCGCACAAAATCCTCTCGGCCGAGGCCATGCTAGAAATGGCTGAGAATTTTTCCAATGACAATTTAAACCTGTACAAGGTTGTTTTCAGCGAGGACGATATGGTGCGGCCCCGGCAGGGTGCTTTTTCCTTGCCGGACTATTACGCCCACCCGGAAAAATACGAATCTAAATTCGAAAACTATCTGCCCCTGCTGTCCATCCTGGTAAACTGCATTTATTGGACCGAAAAATATCCGCGCTTGGTCCGCAAGGAATACCTCAAGAACAGGACCATCCTGGAATCCAACCTGAAACTGCAGGTCATCGGCGACATCAGCTGCGATATCAACGGTTCCATCGAGATCACCAACAGGGCGACCAAGCCCGATGACGCCTTTTACACGTATTTCGCCGAAACCGACTGTTTTGAAAACGGCATCAAACCTTTAGGAGTCACAGTCATGGCCGTGGACAACCTCCCCTGCGAATTTCCACGCGAATCATCGCTTGAGTTTTCAGCGGTGTTACGCGATTTCGTCAGTGCCATCAGTGCCGCCGACTTCAGTTCAAAAGACTCATCCATGGAACTGCCCTTCGCTATCTGCAAAGCACTGATCCTGCGCCAGGGAAATTTCAGCAACGACTATCAATACATGCATAATTTTTTAAATTCAGCAGAGCTTGATAAGAGCCATAGATAGCAAATTCAAAATTTATTCTAAAAAATTGATAAATTTTAGAATTTGTCATTAAGGTTTTAAAAGAGGAGGAACGCAATGAAAAATATTCTGGTTCTGGGTGCCGGCTTGGTAAGCAGGCCGGGAGTGAATTACCTGCTGGAACATAAGGACCTGTCAGTCACCGTCGCTTCACGCACGGTGAGCAAGGCCGAAAAGCTGGTTAAAGGCTACGCCAACGGCAAAGCCGTTGCCATCGATGTCGAGAACGAACAGGCCCTGACCACGTTGATCAAGGAGCACGACATCGTCATCAGCCTGCTGCCCTGGATCCACCACGTCAAGGTAGCCACCCTGTGCCTGGAGCACGTGAAAGACATGGTGACCACTTCCTACGTCAGCGAAGGAATGAAAAAACTGGACAAATCGGTGCGCGAAAAAGGCCTGCTTTTTCTCAACGAAATCGGTGTCGATCCGGGCATCGACCACATGTCGGCCATGAAGATCATCCATACGGTCGAGTCCGAAGGCGGCAAAGTATTGCACTTCTTCTCATATTGCGGCGGCCTGCCGGCCCCTGAGCACAACAACAACCCCTTCGGATACAAATTCTCCTGGAGCCCGCGCGGCGTGGTACTGGCCTCGCGCAATTCGGCCCGTTTCCTGGAAGACGGCAAGATCGTGGAGATCGAGGGCAAGAACCTGTTCGTCGATCCCCTGGTGGAAGAGATCGAAGGGTTGGGAAAATTCGAGGTTTATCCCAATCGCGATTCGGTCCCCTACCAGGAAATGTACGGATTGAAGGACGCGCTGACCGTCAAACGCGGCACCTACCGCAACCTGGGCTGGTGCGCCACCTTGAAGAAGATCGTAGACCTGGGACTGGTCGACGAAACCCCGCAGTCCAACCTCAAGGACGTGACCTTCAAGAAAATGACGGCCGATCTGGTCGGCTGCCCGGCTGAGGGCAATGTCAGGGAGGCGACGGCGAAAAAACTCGGCATCGCCCCAGACTCGGAGATTATCGGTCGCCTCGAATGGCTGGGTCTTTTCAGCGATGAACCGGTCCCCGCTTTCGACAACCGCCTGGATATCTTGAGCCAACGCCTGCAGGAGAAGCTCTTCTTCAAGGAAGGCGAAAAGGATATGCTCATCCTGCGCCACCGCTTTATTGTGGAAAACAAGGACCAGACACACGACCTGATCACCTCCACCCTGATCGACTACGGCATTCCCTTTGGCGATTCTTCCATGGCCCGCACCGTCAGCCTGCCCCTCGCCATCGCCACACACCTGATCGCCGAGGGGCGCATGCCCTTGAAGGGAGTGCAGACCCCGGTGCACGCCGAGATCTACGAGCCGGTCCTGCGCGAGCTGGAAGCCCTGAACATCAAGATGGTGGAAAAGAGAATCCCCCTGAAATAATACGCTTTTGGTTAAAAAAACTATCGGTCAGGACGGAGAACAGGCGGCTGTTATTTTTCTAAAAAACAAGGGCTTTCGCATCATCAAAACCAATTACCGGGTGGCCGGCGCAGAGGTCGATATTATTGCCTTAACCGGCACGATATTATGCTTTATTGAAGTAAAAACCCGGAAAAGCAGCGATTATGGTTTGCCAGAAGCTTTCGTCCACCGGGGCAAGCAGCGGAAAATAATACGGGCCGCCAAATTTTTTTCCAGCCGCAAGGCCTACCAGGAATTCCTGGTACGATTCGACGTCATTTCCATCATTCGCGATGAAAAAGGCATGGCTTTCGATCACTTGGAAAATGCTTTCGAGGAGTAAACGATGCCAGAATTACGCAAAGATCCCATCACCGGAACCTGGGTGATTATATCCGAAGAAAGAAAAAAAAGGCCGAAGTATTACCAAATCGTCGTGAACAAGGACATGTCCATACCGCAAAATTGTCCTTTCTGTCCCGGCAATGAAGCGATGACCCCACCCGAGACTTATGCCCTGCGCCCCGATCATTCGCCGGCGAACGGGCCGGGATGGAACTTGCGGGTCGTGCCCAACAAGTTTCCGGCCCTGCGCATCGAGGGTGAATTGCGCAAAAGCGGTGAGGGTTTTTATGACAAGATCAGCGGCATCGGCGCCCACGAGGTGATTATTGAAACTTCCCAACACCCCGAGGAACGGGGCGATATCGGCAGCATCCAGATTCAAAATACCCTTTCGGCAGCCAGATACCGCATTATGGATCTGAAGAAAGATACCCGTTTCAAATATATCATGGTCTTTAAGAATTTCGGCCCGACAGCCGGCGCCACCCTTGCCCACTCACACTCGCAGATCGTCGCCCTGCCGGTCGTGCCGCTACGTGTCCAGGAGGAAATCGATGGCGCCCAGGCCCACTTTGATTTAAAGGAACGCTGCATTTTCTGCGACATCATCCAGTATGAAAGCGAAGCCGATCGCCGCCTGCTCATGGAAAACGAGCACTTCATTGTCCTGGCACCCTACGCGCCCCGTTTTTCATTCGAACTCGCCGTTTATCCCAAGCGCCACAATCCGGCCTTTGAAAGCACTCCGGATGTCGAGCTGGAAAGCCTGAGTTCTATCCTGAGCGAAACATTAAATAAAATATCGCGGCTGTTGAACCACCCTGACTACAATTTAATCATCCACAACGCTCCCTGCCAGAACAACGTTGGCGATTTCTACCACTGGCACATCGAGTTCATGCCGGTGCTGTCGCGCGTGGCCGGCTTCGAATGGGGCACCGGCTTCTACATCAACCCCATTTCGCCCGAGGAGTCGGTCCAGTCGCTGAAAGCGGTATAAAGCCGTCTTCTCACCTGACAAACATGATTACCGGCAGGGCGTAGTCACTGTCCTGCCAAGCCTGATAATCCCGGGTATCACCCTGGTTGTCGCGGCGGTCGATGCCGATACTATAGAGGACCTGCTTGGCCTCGTTCCAGATGTACGGCTTCCCGGAACATGGATCCAGCAATTCGCGGTAGCTCGGCAGATCATTGAACTGCGACTGGATCGGACGGGTTGGGTCATAGCTGCGGTGCAGGTCGGCGGCAATGTGCAGCATATCATGCCACGCCTTCAGGGCCCATGATTTGTAGACCACGGCAACGAAATTTTCCGATTTTTCGTCATCAAGTCTTTTTTTGCCCAGCGGGTTTTGCAGCCACCAGAAAGCCCCTTGAGCCTGTCTGGGTAATTCCTGGATATCCTCGTTCCAGAGACGGGGAGGGGTTTCCTCGTAACGTATGATCCCCTCCATAAAGGGAACCCGGATATTGCGGGTGCGATTTTCCTGGAAAAGCAATTTATTCTTGACGACAGAAAGCCAGTTTCCCGCAGATTGGTCGGACTCCGTAATTTCTGAAAACCAGTACGTCTCGCATTCGAACGGAAAACGGGAGCCAAACGCTTCGTAAGCCAGCGTGGGAGTTCCATCCAGAACGGTCTGATACACATCAGGGGGGCAATCTTTCTGGTTCATGATGTCGTTCAGGGCCCAGATGGCCAGCCTGGCCACGGCCTTGGACACCAGGTTGGTGATCAGCGTGCGGCTGTTGGGGATAACTTTAACAGCAAAATGGAGATGGCGCAGCAGGTGCGCGACGGCTTCAGGAGAATTGCCATTTCGCGCCGTCATGATGTCCAGGGCAATGGAAAGTTTGGCTGTATGAAGCCAGGCCAGCAGATGCGGAATGGGGAAGTCGAACCGGATCAAGGTGAAATCAATGAACGTTTCACAGTTGATCAGTTTTTCATAGCGGGCTAGCATGAAACCATATTCTTCAGCGGCCGCAGTCAACTGTTCCCGAAAAGGACTCAAGCTGGACCGCCAATCGCCTTTAAATTTCATCACATCGAATGCTGGCTTCAACTTTTCAGGATGCTGGTAATTTTTCCTTGCTTCCTTCCAGGCATGGTTAAATTCTTTGATATAGCGGTCGTTGTCAAAGGCCGGATCAGCGAGGCGGCGGTACGGAAGGATCGCCGCGTCCGTCTCGATATCGACATCCTTGGGCTCGATCAGGGTCCATAGCCGGTAATAACCGTTGCTTTTATCAAAAGACTCCGGCGCCGGAGCCGGCGGCGCGCCCAGCTTGGATGGATTGGGCCGGGCATCAATCTGGTTAAAGACCAGATAGCCGATGATCAGGGCCAGCATCACCAACAATACACGGATCATGATTTTTTTCATGCTTCCTCCTTTTTTTCCCATTGTAAGGTGCAACAAATGAAATGTGGTCTCCAAAGTATCATGATTATGTCATATTAATGTCACAGCCGCTGTCAATGACCCTTGTTTACATGAGCAGTTTATAACCGGCCCCGTGCACAGTCAGCAGGTGCTCGGGCCGGGCCGGATCGGATTCAATTTTCTGGCGCAGCTTGAGGATGAAATTATCGATAGTCCTGGGTGAAGGATCGTATTCATCACCCCAGACGCGGTCCATGATCTGATCACGGCTGACCACTTCCGGGGAATTGGCGGCCAGCAGCCGCAGAATAGCGACTTCCTTGGGCGTCATGTCCATGGTTTGTTTGCCGCGGCGGATTTCAAAGCGGCGGAACAGAACCTCGACTTCCCCTATGCGGATAGTGGTCGGAGTTTCTTTTTCCCGGGTTGTCCTTTTCAGCAGTGCCTGTACCCGGGCCAACAGTTCCTTGATGCTGAACGGTTTGGTCATGTAATCGTCAGCCCCCAGCTCGAAGCCGAGCAACTTGTCGTTTTCCCGGTCTTTGGCCGTGAGCATGATAATCGGTGTCTTTTCATCGTGGCCACGGATCTGTTTGCAGATTTCGTAGCCGTCAAACCCGGGCAACATGATGTCAAGGACGATCAGGTCGGGGTGCTGCTGATTATACAATTCGAGCCCCAAACGGCCGTCATGGGCGATGATAGTTTGAAAACCATGGAATTGCATGGTTTCCGCCAAGCCCTTTTGCAGGGTGCTGTCGTCTTCAATGATCAGTATTTTACTCATGATCGTTTCAGCTTTTTGTTATTATGGCGCGCTTCAGCGGCCATGGGCAGGCGGATAATGATTCTCGCTCCCTGTCCCGGCGCGCTTTGCACCGCAATGCGGCCACCGTGGGCGGCAACAACATGTTTGACCAAAAACAGCCCCAGGCCGCTGCCCTGGCTGGCACTTGTTTCGCCAGCTTCGATCCGAAAAAACTTGTTGAAGATGGCCTGATGGTATTCGGGGGCGATGCCCAGGCCACAATCAGCCACTTCCAGTATTGCCTCTCTGTTGTGGTTGTAAACCTTCAGTTCAATCTCTTTATGGCCAGATGAATAGGTGAGCGCGTTCTGGATCAGGTTGCCGATCACCATACGCAGGGCGCGGGTGTCAAAAGCGAACACCGGCATCTCTTCAGCTATTTCAGCCCGGCAGGTAAAACCATTTTCTTCAAGGAGCGGCAAGGCTTCGTTCCAGGCTTGCCAGGCAATTTCGGGCAAAGATGCCGGCTGCAGACGGTAGGTTTTCTGCCCGGCTTCGATGCGCGAGAGATCGAGCAGATTGCCAATCAAATCGTTCATGCGATCCGCTTCGGCAATGATTCTGCCGGACTGGGCGACCCGCTGCGCATCGCTTTTCAGCCAGTTTAACTGCAGCTGCTCGGCCAGCATGCGCATGCGGGCCAAAGGGGTTTTCAAGGTATGGGCGGCACTGTCCAGGAAACGGTTTTTAAGTTCCAGCAATTCCATATCACGTCGCAAAGAACGAAAAAACAAGGCCATAGCCACAAACAGGGTCAATAACAGCGAAGCGATCATTGCGTAATTAACCAGCGACTCTCTGCGAACTCGTGCCGCAAGATATCCGCTATATGGCGCCTTGACCGCCAGCACGTACCCGGGCAGCAGTTTCGCCAACGCCACCTGTGGCAAATTTTCTTTGCTCACAGCCGCTGCTTCGGCTCTGGTTATCAAAACCAGATCGGGACTCGTCTCCGGCCAATGCTGTTTTTTCAGGACTGGAAACAGCAGTTGTTGAATATGGGCCAAAGCGATTTGAAAACCGAAAAACATAGGTTTGGCAATGTTTTTTTCAATGGGCAACGGGACATAAGCCACACACAGCCCGGGTTTGCTGATGAACCCGACTGCGGTCTGGAGTTCTTTTCGCGGCTGCGGATCAGGGATTGACAATGGCAGCTCTTTTTGCAATCTGGTATAAAAAAGTTTTTTCTGGTCATTGACCAGGTAAAACTCCTGAATCTGCTGCAGGCGTTTGAATTCAATCCCCTGCGGGCCGGCTACCGCCCCTTGCGAATCGAGTTCAGGTATATTGAAGAATTGCCAGCGCAAAGACATTTCCTGGGCCGGCACACCTTCCAGGTGTTCTTGCTGCAAGGCTTTGCTGAAGCGTTCCTGCAAGGAAGTCAACCGGGATTTTTGGCGATTGAGATAATCGATGGCTTCGTTTTTATAAAAATCGAGCAGCAGCGAGTTACTGGCTGCTTGCAGGGCCAGAATATCCTCGTAGATTCCCAAATAACAGTCAGCAGCCGCATCAATGATGCCCATGCGCTCATAGGTCAGGGCCAGCAATTGCCGGACTTGCAGCTGCTGGTAGCGGTCTTGATCGTCGCTCAATCCCCGGCCAGTGACAGCCTCACGCAGATACTGAAGTGCCTGTTGATATTTGCCCCATTTAAAGTAACACCGCCCGATAGCCATAAAAAATACATTTTGCTCACGCCTGGCAATTGTTTTTTTTTCAGCTGCCAGGTATGTTTTAATTGCCGCCAGCCAGTCGCGTTTCTCCAATTCCAAATTTTCCCCTGCCTGGAATTGGCGTTTCAGGTCATCGGTGCTGAAAGCAGAGAACTCGAGCTGTGCAGGCAAAGAGATCATCGGCCGGGTGAAAGGAAAAAGATATTCGCGATTGGCCGTGATCACAAACGGGTAAGTGACAATGGGGTGCGCGGCCAGCAGGTTTTTGAGCCTTTGCTGAATCAGCAAAGGACGGCCTGGAGCTAGTGGTTCCTTGGCAAGTGCAGCAAAGACGACCTCGATGGAATGATCAATTGATTTTTCCAGGCCAACAGCGATCAACTCCAGCTGCCTTTGCCATTGTTCATCCAATTGAATAGCGCGCGCCTGCTTCTGACGGGACACCGATCCGATGCCGATAATACTGATCAGCAGACCAGGGATGACCAGGCTCAGTCCCAACAGGATCATTTTGCCCTTAGAAGAAGTCCTCGGTCCCGTTTTCCTCATATTGAGATTGTAGCATGCGTCCTGGCCGTTGGCCAGCGCTCAAATCCTCCAGCCTTATTGCCTAGGTGGGCCAGCATTTCAGGCGCTAATTCTGCCCCTAGCGGCCCTTCGGGGCGGCGATATCGAGCCAGGAGAACCAGATCGGGTGATGCTGCTTATACCAGCGTAGTATCTTCAGCAGCTTGACCTGGGAAGCGGCGGGAATTACCTCGGGGGGAATGCGGTCGAAGTGGACGCGGATGTGGTCTTGTTGGGGGAACTCCAGCGCCTCCGAGCACAGGGTTTGCAGCTCGTTGCGGATGCGCCCTGAGTCGGAAATGCGTACCGGGCGGTGTTCGTAATCCTCGCCGCCCATGAAGCGGTTGAGTAGCGGGTTGAAAACCAGCCAGCTCTGTTCCAGGGTCTCCCCCAATCGCAGGGTGAAGGTGATTCGCTTGTCACCGCGTGAGCCGGCCAGCCGTACCGTCACCCGGTAGCGTCCCGGTCCGATCTCTTCGACTCCCGGTGCACCGGAATATGGATCGGGACACATGTAGCCTGACACGGCCAGCACATCCCACTTCTTTTCGGGGAAAAAATCTCCGGCCTCGACCGAAGATTTGTGTACCGGGATGCCGGCCTGGCGGGCATCCTCAATCATGGCCCGGAAACGGGCAACGGTAGCGGCGTCGCTCTTCCGGCCGAGTACTTGTTGCAAACGGGCCGGGAAATCCTCCGTGTCAGGATTTAGTCCCATCACCTGCCGTTCGCGGTGATAGGGAACCTCGAATGTCGAAGTGAAAGGGCAGATGTAGGCGACCAGGTCGAGCATCGGGGCCAGGCTGGCAGCCTGGATAGCCTCAGCCGAGGCGGCGTAGCCGTCACATAGGAAAAGATGGCGCGCCCCACCCTGCATATACGTGCCGATATAGTAAGTCGGAGCATAAGTGCCCGATTCAGTGAAGGCAGGGATATCGGTCGGCAGGGGGAAATTGTCCTCGACAATGTGCGCTCCGAGATCGGACCATTCCTTCCACAGCTCGCCGATCCTCATTTCACGGCTCTTTCCGCCCAGAGTCCAGATGTGGACGTGTTCCGGAACGATATCGGGATAAGTTTGGCGAATGGCCTGCATCACCAGTGCCCGCGGTGTACGAAACGAAAGGAGAATCGACTCTTCAGCGGCGCGATCAGCCACGGCCCGCGGCAGAAAGAGGTTACCCATATAGCCTTCGTAAGGGCGGGTGATCGCCAACGGTTGGTCGAACAGGTGCAGGACGGTCATGGGCCCGGTTTCGGCTCCCTTGGAAAACCGCGAGGTGTTCTCCAGCGTGTCGATTGCCGCTCCCCAGATAGTAATTCCGGCTGATTTGATATCGCGATAAAACTCTTCCCAGCCATAGTCCTTGTGGTTAAGCAGTTGCACTACTTTACGGTCAAGCCAGTGTGCCACCGCCGGCCTGGCATAAACCCGGCCGAAACCAAGCTGGGGATTGGATCCCATTTCAGGTGTTTCGCCAGCCTTGGGCATCAGCCCCTCCCCGACACAGACCATGATGGCATGGTTCTCCGGGAGTTGCCGGGACATGTACCATAAACTTTCACTCATGGCGTAAGCCGAAATGGCATCCGCTTCCTTCTTGGCCTGATTGAGTCCTGATTTATCCAGTCCCTTACCGGCACCATAACGTCCGAACAAGCGAGTGCCCAGTGCCGTTACCGCGCCGGTGACGGCGAACAGGCGCTCCAGGCTGCCATCCATGAAAGAGATATCTTTGGTGAATTCCTTGGCCGGTTTGCCGCGTACCCAAGTAATTTCGACATTTTCAAGCCAGATGTGGAAGCGGCCGAGGATTGGTCGGGCGTCAAAAGCCCACTGGGCGATCAGATCTCGGGTCTCCTGGTCAGAAGCATTCATGGCAACCTCCTTGGCAATAAGCGCCGTTGAGTCCGCGACGAGGCTGTGTGCGGCCGCAGACGGATTTTCATTGTAGGCAAACTGTAAAATAAAATCAAGATGTGCTCTTTCCGGAGTGCCGAGGGTGTGATTTTGTCATCGATGCAGTTCATTGATTCCAGGCCACCGATTGCGCCGACTTGGCATTTCTTTTAAAATATGTTCAATGAACTGGTTGTTAAAACTCTTCTTCTCATTCAGGTTGCGCGGACGCGCCTTGCTGAAAAAAGCATTGGCGGGACCTGACGCCGTCCCCGGTCCGCTTTGTTTAAGCAGAGACAAGGTCCGGCTGCCTTTTATCAATGGATTGAACTTACCCTGGCTCAGTTACGGTGGTGATTTCGGCGCCAATGGCTGGAAGCCGCTGGGCGGAGTGGGAAAAGGGGCGAACCGGGAGGCAATGCAACGAATATTCCGAAAGCTGCATGATCGGGGCATCCGCACCATCCGTTGGTTCCTGTTATGCGACGGCCGGGCCGGCATTCGTTTCACCCGGGCTGGGACTCCCCTTGGGCCTGACCAACACCTGTTCGTCGACATGGACGCCGCCCTGGAGGTTGCAGCAGCCTGTGAGTTGAGCATTATTTTTGTTCTGCTCGATTTCCTGTGGTTTGGCAAAGCCGCCCTGGTCAACGGCGTCCAGGTCCGGGGCCGAGCCGGCGTCATCAGTGGCGCCTACAAACAAAGGGCCCTGCGCCGACGGGTACTGAAGCCACTATTCAAGCGTTATGGTCATTCTCCGGTCATCCTGGCCTGGGACATCGTCAACGAGCCCGAATGGGTTACCCTGGGTTTTGGCGACTCGTCCGATACCGCCGTCCCCTACCTGACCATGCGCCGCTTCATAACAAAAACCGCGCGCTTGGTCCAGCGCCATACCCGGCAGCTGGCCACGGTGGGATTGGCCAACACCGCCGGCCTGACCCTGGTCAGGGACAGCGGGTTGGACTTTTACCAGGTGCATTGGTATGACCGTTGGGATGCACAATCTCCCTTGGACAAGCCGGTGCCGGAATGGAATCTCGATCGTCCCCTGCTCCTCGGCGAATACCCAACCAAAAATTCAGCCCGCTCACCCGATGCCATCATCGCCAGCGCAAAAAACAGCGGTTATTGCGGCGCACTGGCCTGGTCGTTTCTGGGCTCGGACCATGTCTCGGGTATCAATCGGCCCGGTGAAGAGACCTGATTCCTGATTCTGCCTCAGAAATATTCCATGTCTGAGAAGCCCGGTGGAAAAACCACCATTTGTATTGCTTTTTTTCGCCATGCGGGGTAAAATTTATCTTTAATAAAATCAGGAGGATTCCAGATATGGCTAAAAAGTATAATTTTTTTGCCGGGCCGGCGATCCTGCCCCAAGAGGTCATGAAAAAAGCGCAGGCCGAGCTGCTCGATTTCAACGGCATCGGTCTGTCGATCATGGAGATCAGCCACCGCTCCAAGGATTTCGAAGCCGTCATCAATGGGGCCGAAACCAAGATCCGCACCTTGCTCGGCGTACCGGAAAACTTCTCCGTCATGTTTCTGCAGGGCGGTGCCAGCCTGCAGTTCGGCATGATTCCCATGAACCTGCTCATCGGCAAAAAGGCCGATTATGTCAACACCGGTGCCTGGGCCAAGAAGGCCATCAAGGAAGCCAAGCTTTTCGGCATGGTCAATGTCGCCGCCTCCTCCGAGGACAAAAATTTCAGCTATATCCCGGAAACATTCAATTTTACGGCCGACGCTCAGTATGTGCACATCACCTCCAATGAAACCATCGGCGGCGTCCAGTGGATGAACTTTCCTGAAACCAACAGCGTGCCGCTGATCATCGACATGTCGTCGGATATCTTCAGCCGAAAAATCGATTTCAAGAACATCGGCATGATCTATGCCGGGGCGCAGAAAAATATCGGCCCGGCCGGGGCGACCCTGGTCATCATGCGCAACGATTTGGTCGAAGCCTGTGCCGACGGCCTGACCACCATGCTCAGCTACAAAACACACGCCAAAGAAAAATCCATGTACAACACCCCACCATGCTTTATCATATATATCATCAAGCTGGTCATGGAATGGATTGAAAGCCATGGCGGTTTGGCGGGCATTGAAAAAATCAACAACGAAAAAGCCAAGACTCTATATGACGCTATTGATGGCAGTAATGGCTACTTCAAAGGCACAGCCGCCCTTAAAGATCGCTCCAAGATGAATGTCACTTTCCGTCTCCCCAGCGAGGAACTTGAGGAAAAATTCATCAATGAAGCCAAGAAAGCCGGATTCATCGGCTTGAAAGGCCATCGCAGCGTCGGCGGCTGCCGGGCTTCCCTGTATAACGCCATGTCACTGGAAGGGGTGAGTGAACTGACTCAATTCATGAAAAAATTCGCCGCGGAAAACAAGTAATCCCTGCAGTTTTAATATCATTAAAAAAACCGGCAAAATACCCATTGGGGCGTGGTTTTTTTCTTAACAAGTTGACAGCAGCGCAAAAATCTGCTAACCTATTCTCCTACAAAGAAAAGGGAGGTGCTTGATTGTCCCTGCAAGCGAATGTTTTACTAATCCATGCTTCAAGCTCCGCCGCCGTACCCTGCCAATCTACGATTTTAGGAAAGGCTAAACAAAAACGGCCATGATTAAAATCCTGATTACCGAGGAACTTGGTTCCGCAACCCTTGATAAACTCAATGAAATCCCGGAATTTGAAATCATAGAAAATACGACCTTGATCCCTGAAAATATCACCAGCGAAATAAAAAATATCGACGCCGGGATCATCAACGCCCTGAGCCCACTGCTCCCAGCCATTCTGGCAAGCGCCACTGGCTTGAAGATCATCATCTTGACCGGAGGTGAACCGAATCATATGGATACCGAGATGGCCAAGCAAAAAAATATCGAAATCCGCTGCATCCCGCCGGTTCAGGGCACACTCCCTTCACCGGCTGTGGAAAATCAAGAGCGCAAGGAGTTGGCTGTGATCGCTGTTTTAAAAGATTTCTTCAATGTGTAAATCATGACAACCATCATCGGCAATAAACTCAATTCGGCCAACAAGAAAATCCTGGACCGCATGAACAAAATGGACTTCGATTTCATAAAAAAAGAAGCCCTTTCCCAGATTGAATTGGGAGCTGAATATATTGAAGTCAATGCCCTCTCCCTGCTGCACAATGAAACTCCCTTCCTGCGCAAGGTCATTCCCATGCTGGAGAAGCTGGGCTCGAAACTGATGATCGTCAGCGAAAACGTTGAAGCCCTGAAAGAAGCCCTATTGATTTCCAAGAACCCGATGATCATCGGCGCCGTTGAATATGATATCGAAAAAATTGATTTTTTAATTGACACGGTTAAAGAGAAAAACGCTAAAATTATCGCCCTGATCAAGGATAAAACCAATAGTCATCACTCCACGCCTGAAAAATCGCTGCTGATCGCCCAAAAATACATTGACTACTTGCTGGACCTGGGCATGAAAAGACAGGATATCCTTCTGGACCCGCAGGTGAAGCCCCTGGAGGAAGATTTCAACAATGGCAAGGTTTTCCTGGACAAATTGGAACTGTTCAAACTTGATTTCCCCCAGGTAAAGACCATGGCCAATGTATCGCAACTTTCTGAAGGCCTGCCCAAACGCCAGGTTCTGGCATCTTATTTTGTTTCCCTGGCCATTTCCAAGGGCCTGGATTATATCGTCACGAATATTCTCGATGAGGACTTTTATGAATCCATCGTGACCACCATGTCCATTATGGGGAAAGATAAAAATTTACAGGCCTATTTGAAGTATTGTCGCAATCATAAAGAATCCAAGTCATAAGGAATCCTCAATGGATGATCATAAAATAAAAGAAATCCTGATTGAAAAGAATAGCGCTTTCAAAAAACTTTTTCTGGAACACCAGGAGCTTGAAGAAAAACTGCAAACTCATATTCAGAACAAATTCAAGAATGATGATGATCGCCTGGAAGAAAAAAACATAAAAAAGAAAAAACTCAAATTGAAAGATGCCATGCAAAAACATATCTGCGAGTTCAAAAAGAAATTGAATTAAAAATGAAAAAAAAAAGAATTAGGAAAGTCAATATATCATCCCTAACCCATATTTCCTTTCTGCCCTCGGTATTCACCATGTTTAATCTTTTCTTGGGGTATCAGGCCCTGATTCATATTGTCGGGAGCAAGAAAAATTTTAAAACCGCAATTTACTACCTGATGGCCAGCGTCATCATGGACGGCTTCGACGGAACCATCGCCCGTCTGACCAAAACCGAATCTAATTTTGGTGTACAGCTTGATTCGCTGGTGGACGCCATCACTTTCGGACTGGTCACCTCCATGTTGGCCTACCAATGGGGCTTCCAATCCGGATATACTCAAATCGGCAAAATCGTGAGTTTTGTGTATTTGAGCGCCGGATTGATCCGCCTGGCCCGCTTTAATGTTTTCAAGGAGGCCCAGGCTTTTCCGGCCAACGTGTTTATCGGCATGCCCATCCCGACCGCCTCCATGGCCGTCTGTTCCATCGTGCTGCTTTTCAATAAAACGCAACCACAGTCGGCCTTGGGCGTTTTTCTTTTCTCACTCGCAGTCATCCTGATTTCATTGTTGATGATTTCCAATATCAAGTACAAAACCATTAAAAAAATCGTTCTAAAAAACAGCCTGAAAGCTCTTTTCCTGCTGGCCTCTATCATCGCCTGCCTGGTTATTTTTCCCGATATCACACTTCCCATCCTAACCCTCGCTTACACGATATCCCCGCTTCTTTTCCGCCTATTTTCCAGGAGGCAAAAAAGCGTGGCGCAAGCCAGCTCCGAAAAACCAGCCGAAGAACCTGGGGCCAGCAGAACCAAGGCCTGAGAACGATTCATGGCTGAAGAAAATTCACTGTATAGCCATTTCAAACCTTTTATAAAAAGATTTATCCTGGCCATGTTTTTCATGGCCATGGTGGCCGTCTTTACTGCATTCTTCGTCGTAATCATCCAACCCATCATCGATGAACTTTTTATCCAGGGCGGTGGACGCCTGGCCTCAAAAAGCAAAATCATCCGCAACTTGATTATGAGGCTGCTCGGGGTCAAGGAAAGTCAATTGGTGCTGGTTCTGCCACAACTTCTTTTTCTGGCTTTCTTGGGTCAAGCAGTATTCTCTTTCTTGTCTCTCTACATGATGAAAACATTGGGATTGAAAGTTGTACGCAATATCCGCGATAAGCTGTACCGCAATCTGATCCATCAATCCATCGAATTTCTAAGCAAATCCAAAACCGGCGACCTGGTCTCACGCGTTTCCAACGATATCGAAAAAATCAAATTGGCCGTGGCTGAAACACTTTCCGTGTATATCAGGGAAAGCCTGACCCTTATCCTGCTGCTGACCGTTATTTTTTACCAGGACTGGGCAATGGCCTTCATTTCGCTAGTCCTGATTCCCATTGCCGCCGTACCCCTGATTTATTTCGGCCGCAAGGTAAAAAAACGCGGCATTCAATCCCAGGAAACCATCGGCGAACTGGCCAATTTCATGAGTGAATCGGCCCAGGGCAATAAAATAGTCAAGGCCTACAATATGGAAGAATTTGAGATCAATAAATTCCGCCAGCTTAACCATAAGCATTTCCGCATCAATGCCAAGATTGCGTTGGCTTACTCACTGGCAGCCCCAATCATGGATGTCATCGGCGGGCTGGTGGCGGCTGGGCTTTTTACCATTGGCATGCATCGTATCTCAACGAACACCCTATCACCCGGTCAATTCATTTCTTTCCTGACCGCCCTGTTCATGATGTACAGCCCGATCAAAAGGCTTTCCATGGCCCACAATGATTACCAGCAGGGAAAGGCCGGGTATGCGCGCGTCCGCCAGATCATCAACACCGAAAATCCGATCCGGGACAGAGCATCGGCCATTGAAATTAAAAATATTCGCGGCGAAGTGGATTTCAGAAATGTTTCGTTCGCGTACCAGCCCGGCGTGCCGGTTTTAAAAAACATCTCTTTCAGCGCCAAAGCCAACGAACTGGTCGCACTGGTCGGGGCCAGCGGATCCGGAAAAACCACTATCATGAATATCCTGCTGCGCTTCTACGAACCCGAAAAAGGCGAAATATTAATTGACGGCAAGGATATTCGTTCCATCACCCTGAAATCGCTCAGGGAACTGATCGGCCTGGTGACCCAGGACGTTTTCCTTTTTAACGATACGATCCAAAACAACATCGCCTACGGGCGGAAGAAGTTCAAACTGGACGATATACATCACGCCGCCGTCGTGGCCCGCGCCGCCGGCTTCATCAGCGAACTGCCGCTTCAATACGAAACCGTGGTCGGAGAACGAGGAATATTCTTGTCCAACGGCCAAAGGCAACGTATTTCAATCGCCAGGGCGATCCTGAAAAAGCCGCAAATTCTAATTTTTGATGAAGCCACGTCATCGCTGGATTCGGAATCGGAAAAATTGATTCAGGAAGCCATGGCTGACGTGATGAAAGACCGGACCACCTTTGTCATCGCCCATCGCCTGAGCACCATCATCGAGGCCGACCGCATCCTGGTCATTGAAAACGGCGAAATCAAGGAGACTGGCAACCACCGCGAACTGTTAAAAAAAAGAGGACTCTACTACTCACTATACAATTTGCAATTCCCGGAAATGAATATTATAATGTGATCCATGAAAAGCATGACTGGATTTGCACAGGGGAGATTCGACTTCAATGATTTTTCATTGTTTATCTCTTTCAAATCCTATAACAACCGCTACCTGGAAATCAATTTCAAAGGCAACGGCATCTCGGCAATCAGTGAAAAAATCATCAAGGAACTGATCAAGGGAAAACTCCAGCGCGGCAAAATCGAAATTGTATTTGACCTGTATCAGAATAACCAGAAAAACTGGAGCATCCGCTTGAACAGCGCCTTGCTTGAGGAAATTATAAACAAAATCACACCTTTGCAGAATAAATTCGGCCAGAACCTGACCATCTCATTGGATTCTCTGCTCAAGCTCCCCATGATTTTTCACCTGGACTACAATCTCGACCGTCTCAGTCGGAAAAACCGGGCTGACATCCAAAAATCAATTACCAAAGTATTTACGGATTTCCTGGCCAGCCGCAGCCTGGAAGGCATGTTCATTGGCAGGGACTTGTTTAAAGGCATTGCTTTGATCGACAAACATATGAAAATAATCGTCAGCCAAGAAAAAAATTATGAAAAAAACATGTTCCAGAATTATCGCAATAAAATCGCCAAATACGTCAATGGTTTGCATATCGATGAAAAACGAATTGCCCAGGAAGCCGCCATCACTGCTGAAAAAGCCTCTATCGCCGAGGAAATCAACCGCCTAAAAACCCACAGTCAAAGGTTGAAGGCATTGCTGCGAAACAAAACACTCAACACCATCGGACGTGAAGCCGATTTTCTTTCCCAGGAAATGCAGCGCGAAACCCATACCATTGCCGCCAAAGCCAATTGCCTGGACATTCACCAGCATATACTTATTGTCCGCCGCGAGATCGAAAAGATCCGTCAGCAGGTGCAAAATATCGAATAAAGCACCACGCATGCATAACATCATCATCATCTCGGGTCCGTCCGGTTGCGGAAAATCGACCATGATCCATAAACTGCTGGCTAAATATCCCGAACTTAATTTTTCCGTTTCCCACACGACCAGACCGCCGCGTTCAGTCGAAATTCACGGTCTTGATTACTATTTTGTCAGCCAGGCTGTTTTTGTAAAAATGAAGAAAAAAAGTGAATTTGCCGAATGGGCCGAGGTACATGGTCATTATTATGGCACCAGCCGGCGTGAAATTCTCAAGAAATCGACTAAAAACCGGACACTGGTCCTGGACCTTGACGTGCAGGGAGCCCGCAACATCAAAAGGCAGTTTCCAGAGGCCATGACGATCTTCGTGATCCCGCCTTCACTGCACGAATTGAAAAAGCGCCTGCGCAACCGTGAAAAGAATTGGAACCAAGACATAGCGCTGAGATTGCAAACAGCTCTGGACGAATTGAACGAACATGAATTGTATGAGTATGTGATTGTTAACCGCGATCTAGGTCAGGCGTTCAGCGAACTGTGCTGCCTATATGTCGCTTTTTGCCTGCAAATGAATCGCCACGAGGATAAAATTAAAAAACTGATTCGAGGTCAAAAATGAAGCTTATTCTGGGTGTCAGCGGCTCGATCGGTGCTTACAAAGCCGTTGATATCATGCGCTTATTTCAAAAAAACAATCACTCCGTAACGGTAGTCATGACCTGGGCGGCGACGCAAATTGTACCGCCGTTGACTTTTTCGGCATTTGCGCCGGGAAAAGTATTTCATGACATGTTCTCAAAAAACCAGGATTCTCTACTGCACATCAATTTATGTAATGAAAACGATCTGCTGCTTGTGGCTCCGGCCACCGCCAACATCATCGGCAAAATGGCCAACGGCATAGCCGATGATTTGCTGTCCACCCTGTTATGCGCGTTCTACAAGCGTGTGGTCGTAGCTCCCGCCATGAATGTCCACATGCTAGAAAATAAGGCAGTAATGGAAAATATCGTTCGCTTGCAAAGCCGGGGCATTGACATCATTGAACCCGCCGAAGGATTACTGGCCAATCGCGAATCAGGCAAAGGAAGATTGCCCACGGCAGATGTTATTTACCGCCACTGCATCGATACAGCCGGTGTTTAATAAAGTAATTATCACTTCCGGACCGACCCTGGAACCGATAGACCCCATTCGATTCATTTCCAACCGATCCTCGGGAAAAACCGGCTTTCACCTGGCCAATGAAGCCAGAAAAAGAGGAATCGCTCAAATCGTGTTCATCACTGGACCGACCTGTTTTCTGCCATCGGAAGTGAACCTGATCCAGGTGGAAACGGCCCGGGACATGCAGGCCGCCATCAATGAACATTTCACCCAGGCCGATGTAGTCATTATGGCAGCAGCCGTCTGTGACTACAGCAGTGCTGAATATTTCCCGAATAAGTTGAAAAAAAACAATGATCCACTCACCCTAAAAATGGTCAAAACCCCGGACATCCTCGCGGAGCTGGGCCGAAACAAAAAAAAAAATCAGATCCTGGTCGGGTTTGCCGCTGAAACCGAAAATATTCTTCTCAACGCCAAAAATAAATTATCAAATAAAAACCTCGACCTTCTGGTTTTAAATGAAATTTCGCTAAGTAATCCGGCCTTTGGCAGTGAAGAAAATCAGGTGTTTTTATTACGACCCGACGGAATCAAAAAAATGAATAAAATGGACAAGGCCCGTGTGGCTGCGCTTGTTTGGGACGAAATTCGTGACTTGTCCGGACAGCTTTAAAATAGTATGCTGTTTCCATGAACGAATTAAAGGAAATATTGATTTTTTTCAACGAAATGGGGGCTGAATTCCTCCATGTGCCTGAAAAAAACCCGCGTGCTGATCTGGCCGAATTGAATCGCTCCATATTGCAATGTCGGCAATGCCGACTCCATGAAAGCAAGACCCATTACGTTCCGGGTGAAGGCAGCCTCCAACCGGATATTTTTTTCATTGGCGAAGGTCCCGGGCAGACCGAAGATCAATTCGGGCGGCCTTTCATCGGCAATGCCGGACAATTGCTGGATAAAATTATTGATAAAATGGGCTACCGCCGTGAAGATGTTTTTATAGGCAACGTGGTCAAATGCCGGCCCCCCAATAATCGCGAGCCTTTGGCAGATGAAGTCGAAGCCTGCCTGCCCTTTCTGCACCGCCAAATTGAATTGCTCGCGCCCAAAGTAATCGTCTGCCTTGGCAGAGTCGCCCTAAACAAGCTGCTGGGAACCAACCACAGCATGGGCCGCATCCGCGGCCAGTTGCTCAGTTTCAACAACATCCCCCTGATTCCCACCTATCACCCTTCTTTCATATTGCATAAAAAAGCCAGGGAAGAAATATCCCAAACCAAACGGGAAGTTTGGCAAGACATGCAGAAAGTACTGGCCATTATCGCCAAGCAACGCCAGTGAAAATCAGTGTTTCACTTTCATACAATATTTTTGAACCCCTGACCTATCACGTCAAAAGCGCAGCACTTTCATTGAAGACGGGGATGCGAGTTCTGGTACCGCTGGCAAACAGGATCGTATCAGGTTGGATCATGAATCTGGACTCTCCCTATTCAGGTAGTCTTAAAAATATAGTCGGTATAATCGATGATCCATTCCGTCCCGATGAAAGTTTCTTTGCATTCGCCCGCCAAGTCTCCACCGCCTATTTCACTTCAGTAGGTGTTATTCTGGATCATTCCCTGCCGGCGAGCAAAAAAAATTTAAAAAACCTTTACTTTGAACTGGCTGGTCAAACGAGCAAGATCGGTGATTTCAGTCCGGAACAATTGAAAGAGATGGCTGCGAAAATTCCGTTGCGCTTTTTTTTTAAAAAAACTGTTGCGCAGCAGACGGACGTCGTTAAAACCGACTCCGACGGCGCCATTCAGACAGATCGCCTGCTCCTGGCTCCTGACCGGGAACAGGATTATCGAAAAATCAGCCAGGCGGTGATGGCCGGCGGTCAAAGTGTTTTGCTCTTGGTTCCCGACAACGCCAGCGCCCGCTTCTGGAAAAAAGTCTGGCCGGAAATGGATATTTTCAACTCGGAAACCCGACCGAAGTCAAGAGAAAGTATTTGGTCGCAATATCAGCTTGGAAAAATCGGAGTCGTATGCGGCGGTCTTTCGGCAGCTTTGCTGCCCATGACCAACTTGGGAATTTTGATCGTTGACCGCGCATCCTCCCCCCTGTACCATCGAACATTCCATTCTCCTTTTAAGACCGATCATCTGGCCCTGCTGAGGGCCCGTTCCGCTTGTGTCCCACTGCTGCTGGGAGCCGTAACCCATTCATGCAGCACCTTCAACCGGAAAAAGAACATGACGATTGAGGATCGTCGCCGGGAGCGCAACTTGTCTTTTCAGGTGCATATGTTGAAGGGCAGGGACCGGGGTATACCGGAAGCCATCGTTCAATTGATCAATCAAAATTTCCTACAAAAAAAGAAAACGCTGGTTCTGGTAAACAAGATCGAACCATATCGGAACCTGTTCTGCTCCACGTGTGGCAAAATCACGGCCTGCCCAACTTGTGGCGGTATCCTGCATATCGCCGAACCCCGACTGGCGACATGTCGCCGCTGCAGTTTTCACCAGGAAAACCTGGCCGCCTGCCCTCGCTGCCAAAGCAACCTCACCCTGCTCCATGACGTCAGTTTACACTCGCTGGCCCGGGCCATCGAACGAACCGTCAGTGAAAAGTCCGTCTTAACACTTAGCGCATCCGACCTGAAAGACGTGGAACGGGTGATTTCCGCCGTCCAAACCAGCGCGGTGGTCATCGCTACTCCGGCCGTCCTCAATCCTATTTTCAAGGAAACATTCGCTGCCGTCATTTACATTAAACCCGAATCGTTTTTCGGCATGGATGAGTTCAATTCGGGGGAAATGATCTTCACCACCAGCGCCGAGATCATGGAAACCCTTGAAGCGCAAGGCGAATTGCATGTTTTCTCGGTTTTTCATTTTCATTACGCGTTACAGTTTCTCATGGATGAAAATAAATTTTTCGAACGGGAACTGAAGTACAGGCAATGGTTCATGCTGCCGCCTTTCAGCAATGTCTACCAACTGGAGATACACAGCGTCACCCTTCGTTCACTGGCCGTCCGCATGCGCGATCTATATAAAAAATATAGAAGCGCATTGCAGATCAAGAAGATTTACCTGGTGTCACGACAGCCGCTGCGCGGTGTCTATAGCGGCATACTCGAGCTGCATGCTCCGGCTGATAAAATCATCGAAACGGGATTGCATCAAATTAAGAAAAGTACACTCAGCCTATTGGCTGGCTAAAACGGCAGGAACCAATGGGCGTCAACATTCGTATAAGCCAACAATGAATGATTTTGCCAAGGAGACATCATGAATCAACAGGCATTAGCACTGCAGAACCTAGTAAAGGATTTTGACGGCAAAAGAGCCGTGGACCGGATTTCCTTCACGGCCCGAAAGGGAGAAATCTTGGGCCTGCTCGGGCCGAACGGGGCAGGAAAAACCACGACCATCCGCATGATCATGAATATCATCGCCCCGGACCAGGGAACCATTGAAATCCTGGGGCGTCCATTTTCAAATAAAATGAAGGACAACATCGGCTATCTCCCGGAAGAAAGGGGCCTGTACCGCAAGATGAAAGTGATGGACGTGCTTATTTTTTTAGGTGAATTGAAAGGTTTGGCGGCAGAAACGATTCGTGAGCGCGGCCGCAGACTTCTGAAACAATTCGCACTGGATCCATATGAACATAAAAAAATCGAAGAACTTTCCAAGGGCATGGCGCAAAAATTGCAGATTATCGCCACCATCCTGCATCAGCCTGAATTGCTCATCCTGGATGAGCCTTTTTCAGGGCTTGATCCGCTCAATATTGAACTGGTCACCGCCATTCTACTTGAAAAGAAAAAAGAAGGTGTTTCAATCATTCTTTCCACCCATTTAATGGAATACGCTGAAAAAATCGTTGATGCCGTGGTGATGATCAGCCAGGGGCACAAGGTCTTGGACGGGAAGCTAACTGAAATCAAGGCCCAATACGGCAATAAATTCATCCGCATCGAGTATGAGGGTGACAGCGCCTTCATCGCCGGTCTGGATTACGTCCGCGGCTATAAAGACTATGGCCGGGCCATGGAAATCGAACTCAACGACCTGGCCGATAAAAACAGGCTGCTCAAGGAACTCAGCAGCCGCATCTCGCTCAATGCCTTTCAACTGACCGAGCCTTCCCTGCAGCATATTTTTATACGCAAAGTCAACGAAGGAGCCCCTGCATGAAACTCATTGCCGTCATTAAAAAAGAATACCGGGAAATCGTTAAGAAGAAATCGTTCATCATCTCTACGATTCTGACCCCACTGATCATGGCCGCCTTCATGTTCTTGCCGGTCATGCTGATGAAAATGGGCAAAGGCGAAAAAACCATCCAGGTAGCCGATTATTCGAATTTTATTTTTGCGGCACTGCAGCAGGTCGAGAAATCGCCACATGCCGGGAAAAACGTGCTCAAGAAGCAAAAAACCGATTTTAACCGTGATTACTTGGACCATGACTCAACAGGCGAAGGCAGCAAGCTGAAATTCAAAAAAATAATTACCGCCGGTCTGTCCGCCGAGGATATCCTGAAACATAGCATTGCTTCCATCCGCAAAAAAGAAATAGATGGCTTCCTGATGATTCCGGCAACCATTAAAAAAGACAGAAAATTATATTATTATTCGGGCAACATTTCCGATTTTGACACCAACAGCTTTATCAAGGCCGCCATCCGCACCGTCGTTTCCAGGCAAATATTGATTGAAAAACAAATTGATCCCGAAATCGTTAACGAAGCCACCCGCGACATCGACTTTGAAACCATCAAGGTGAAAAAGGAGGGCACCGCCAAATCAAGCGCCGGCATCGAATACATGATGTCCCTGTTCATGCTGGCTATTCTTTTTTCCATTTTGATGGGCTATGGACAACTGATCATGCGCGGCGTACTTGAGGAAAAAAACAGCCGTATCATCGAAATCCTCATTTCATCCACCAATACCCAGCAGATTTTTTATGGAAAGATCATCGGCATCGGCCTGGCCGGTCTGACCCAGGTCGCCATCTGGTTTTTATTCGCCATGGCCCTGGTGGGAAAATTTTCGATCGGCCTGGACAGCGGCATCCTTAATTTCCTGACCCTGGAGATCGGTCTGTATTTCATCGTATTTTTCATGCTGGGTTTTTTCATGTACGCCATCCTTTTTTCCATAGTCGGAGCCGCGGTCAACACCGACCAGGAAGCCCAGCAGTTCGCCGCCCCTATTTCTTACCTGTTGATCATTCCCTTCATCATGGGCATCATGGTTACCCAGAGCCCCAATTCTTCCGTGGCAGTGGTTTCCTCGTTCATTCCGCTGTTCACTCCCACCCTGATGTTCATGCGCATCACCGTATCACCGCCTCCCCTGCTGCAGATATTGTCATCCATTCTCCTGAGCCTGGTTTTTATCGCTTTTTTAGCATGGCTGGGTGCCAAAATATTCCGCGTCGGCATACTGATGTACGGAAAAAAACCGTCGTTGAAAGAGATTTTTCGCTGGATCAGATACAAATAGAGTTTTTATTGCGGATGACGTTCAATCGATGGTTTTATAGGACAAGGCTTCCTTTAAATTGAAAAAATCACTGCCACGCGGCACATTGCGCAGTTTGGTCAGCAATGTCTGCGGATCGATCAGCTGTTCAAAGGGGACACCGACAATGGAAAAATTGTCCGAAACAGACACCATGCAGTCAAACTGCCTGTTCTTGAACAACTTGAAAGCCCCGAAGCCGAGCATACTGGCCAATACCACGTCAAAACTGATTGGCAGCGCGTTTCGCGTCTCGTAGCCGATCTGCTTGTAGATAATTTTCTTTTTGCGGCCGGTGCGTCGTTGGTAGATCGCTTCCGCGACATCGCGCAAGACCCTCCCCACTTCCGCCGCCCCCAGGATGACGTTGCCATGACGATCCTTCTCGGTCGGCCGGGATTTTTCCGGCAGCTTGTCGGCCAGCCCCTCGGCTACACAGATCACTCCATAATATTTGTCATTTTTTTCCCGCAACAGGATGGTATCAACTATTTTTTCAGCCAGCTTTTCCAGGTCCAAAATGTCTTCTTCAACATCCTCGGTGGATACCATTTGTATCGCCTCACCGGCAATTCCGGCCGCGTAGGTCAGCCAGCCGGCTTTGCGCCCCATCAATTCGGCAATGAAATAGGACCCCGTGCTCTCGGCGTCGGCCTTGAGATTGAGCAGGGCTTCTTGGCTGGCTTGCACGCTGCTCCAGTAACCGAAGGTCCAGGCAATGCCGAAATAGTCGTTGTCAATGGTCTTGGGGATATGGATAACCGGCAAACCGAGCCGGCTCAGGAAATTGGCGGTCTTCAGTGTGTCGTCGCCGCCGATGGTGATCAAACAACCAATGCCTAAGCTGTCCAATGCCTCGAGGATATTGCGCAACCTCTTGTTCTTTTCAGCATCGTCCAGGTCCTGGGGTGACTTGATCAGGCGGCCGGGATTGGCGCGCGAAGTTTTCAGGAATACCCCGCGCTGATTGCGAATTCTGGATATGGTGGCATCCAATACTTGGTAATGGACATTGGGCGACAGGCTATAACGGTTTTTGCTATCGTAATCCTCCAGGAACTCGAAGCCAAAAAAAAATCCGATGATGGGAATTCTGGCATTGATAAAGTTCAGGGCCACCGAAGAGATAACGGCATTGGCGGATGGCGCCGGTCCTCCGGAAAAAAGGATCGCTACTTTTTTATGAGCTTTGAAATCCAGCATGACGGCAATGATATCGGATTCGCTTTCCGCTGTCAAGCGCCAGCAAACATCCCAAAACGGTTTAACTCAGCCCGGGATGAATCCCGATCGTTGTGACCAGCGTGGCGGTTCAAACGAGCGGTATTCTCAAGCCGATGAAGATATCCGCCGCCTGGGTTTGGCCGCTGACCAGTGTACTGAAGAGCGAAGACGACCCGATGAGTAATGGACCCAGCTTAAGGCCTATTCCCAAGCGAAATCCGCCCAAGCCGCCGATGGAACCTGGAATATAAATTCCCAACCAGGGTTTCTCAATCCGCAACGAAAAATAACTCATGGTCCGCTGGTGAATTCGATACGAATCGCCTTTGCCGCCGCTCAGAGCGATGACCGGATTCAAGTTGAAATAGATGCCCTTGAAAATCCTGACATCCACATTCGCATTGATCCTGGCCGGCAAATCCATGGTGAATTTGCCGTTGTCGCTGGGATCGGGAGTGACACCGGCAATGTTGTTGAGAACCGCGTTGATGTCCGCCTGATTTTCGATGGCATCGAAAACAACGATATCCAGCACATCCACATCGGCATTGAAGTTGCGAGATCCCAGCTTCTTCTGGTACGTAATGCCTCCCAGGTCCAGAATGGCAAAGCCAATTTTGAATTTGTAATCACTGGATTGCGTCGATTCCCCATTAATGTCCGCTTCGCCGGTCGCCCCGGACGGGTAGTACTCATACACAGCGCCGATATCCAAACCCACACCCATGGCTTCATTTTTCAGCCAACTATTGTTATCGTTGCCCCAGGTCAAATTCTGAGTATGTCCGTAGGCAATCTCGGCGGTGACTTTGTCGACAATATCATTGGCAATTTCCAACTGGCTTTGAAAATTACGGACCGTCAAGGCATAAGCGCCAACACCTTGCAAAAGTTTCAACGTGATGCCGGATCTGAGCCGGTGCGAGCCGCGATTGATCAGCAATCGCCCGTAAGTGAAAGCGTATTCTATCCAGTTGTTGGCATTAATGGAAGTATAATCGCTGGAAAAAGAATAATTATTCGCCCCGGCACCCAGCAGGACATCGTACAGCATATTGGCGGCATCCAGCGGGATGTCATCCACATTGATCAGAACCCGATTTTTTGTTGAGAATGCCAGGGCGTCTTTAGCCGAGAGCCTCATCAAAAAAGAAGGCCCGATGGCTTCCACATTGAAAAGGGCACTCGCATTTTTCACTGACTGATTCGGCTTCAGGACATCTTTAATATCCGCTCCACTGGATAATTCACTCTGGTGCATGGATAGATAATTATTGTCAGCAGTAACGGACACGGAAAACAAATGGATATCGTACTTCAGGTCGAAGGAAAAAGTATTGGCCGGATTCTGGGACACGGCCAGTACCCCCCCCCATTTGGACGTGTTGAAACCCACGCTTTCCTGGGCGAGAACCGGAAGGGCAATCAAGAAGACGAACATGAAAACTGAAAAAAGCGATCTTTTCATTTTCCCTCTCTTGTTGAATTTGGCATAAATATACCTTAGGCAGCTGAAAGTTTCAGTATTTCAATGAGCATGGCCAAAGCCTTCTCCATATCCGCGACATGAATATGCTCGCTGGTGGAATGCTCGTCGCGGGCGCCGATGCCGACAACCGCCATTTCAATGCCCTGGTTGTTATAAATGGAGGCATCGGTGAAGCCGGTAATGAACGTGGTCTTGGCCTGGATGCCGACCGTCGCCAGTGCCTTTTGAGCCGTGACCACAGTCCAGGCATCGGGGGGAATCTGCACGGCGCGGCAGAGATTATTAGTTTTGATGTCAACCTGGGCGCCGGCTGCAGCCGTTTCGCGGCGTATAATGTCCTCCATTTCAGTAGCCAGGGCCTGGGCCTTGTCATGCTGCAGGCTGCGGCACTCGGCCAGGAAAGAAGCCGAATCGGGAACCCCGTTACGGATTATGCCGCCCTTGAATACGCCGACATTGGCCGTGGTTTCGTGATCCAGACGCCCCAAACGCAGGGCGGCAATGGCCTTGGCAGCGGCGAGGATGGCGTTGACGCCTTTTTCGGGCTCCATGCCGGCATGGGCCGAACGACCCTTGATATCGACATCGATGGCGAAATAGGAAGGACCGCCGATAACGATGGTATCGAGAGTGTCGTTGTCCAGCAGAAAGCCGCGCTTGGCGCTCAGCAGGCTGAAATCCAGGTTTTTAACGCCCAGCAGACCCACTTCCTCCTGGCGGCTGATGGCCACTTCAAGCGGCGGCCGCACTTCGGCCAGGCGCAGCGCTTCGAGCATTTCGGCAATGCCGGCCTTGTCGTCGGCGCCCAGGATGGTATCGCCCTGGGAACGTATTACGCCGTCCTCGATTTTCGGCTGGATGCCCCGGCCGGGCATGACCGTATCGGCATGGCAGGAAAGGAGAATCGCTTCTTTGCTGGAGCTATTTTTAGGAGAGATTCTGGCCACCAGGTTGCCGTAATCATCGGTACGGGCATCGGCACCCAATTTTTTGAATTCAGCCAGGAGATAATCGATGAAACAGGCTTCGTTGCCCGATTCGCTGTCTATGCGGACCATTTCTATGAACTGTTGGATCATTCTTTCATTCATTTTTCACCTTGCCTTTGTTTCTTATAATTATTGTATAGAACTAAGAACATTTTGTAAACAGAAAGATTTTGGTGTATAAAGGAGTCATGAAAGATTTCAATGATGATCAAAACTGTTTTGTTTGCGGCATGGGGAATATGGCCGGACTCAAGATCGAATTCCATCAAGATTCCCAGAGCCAGGAAACCACGGCTGAGGTCATATTTCCAAAGCATCTGCAAGGCTGGCAGGACACCGTTCACGGCGGTTTGCTGGCCACGGTACTGGACGAGACCATGATCAAATCGGCGGCCGCTTCAGGGATCAAGTGCGTCACCGCTGAAATCACCGTCAAATATAAAAAACCGGCTATGACCGGGACGGCCTATCATGTTTTCGGAAAGACGCTGGAAAATCGCGGGCGGATAATCACCGCCGAGAGCCGCCTCACTGACGCCGCCGGACAGGTTTATGCCCAGGCAACGGGGAAATTGTTTAAAATATGAAAACATTGCATTTTTTATATTTTAACATACGGTAGGGGTTCAATCCGAGATCATACGAGCTTTAAGACAGTCGCTACATCGTGGTTCCAAAAGTATTTTCAACCGCCTAGTTTAAAAGGTCTTGGTTAGTTCGAATATTTCCTGCGGAAATATTTTTTTAAAGCAACTTCGGTGACGGCATTCGGGGAATGCACCGTCATGATAACAGGGGGAGCATTCCAGATCCTCCCCTTTCCAGACGACGATATTGCCGGCAGTGAGCGGTTTTTTTTCCTCGGGATGGGTCGGCCCAAAAATGGCAATGATTTTCGCACCGACGGCATCAGCCAGATGCATCAAGCCCGAATCGTTGCTAACCACCAACCGGGATTTTTTCAACAACACGGCGGCTTCGCTCAAGCTGGTTTGACCGCAGAAATCAATTACCTGCGGCTGTGCCTCAATGATCAGCCGGGAAATCTTTTGATCGCCGCGGCTACCCAGCAGCACCACCTGGCGGCCGGAAGCAACCAACAAGCCGGCCAGGGCGGCAAAGTTTTCAGTTCCCCAGCGCCGGCTGTCCATTTCCTCCTTGACGTTAGCGGCCCCGCCGGGGACCAGGACCACGTAATCGCTGATCTGTTTTTCCCGCAAAAATTTTGCCTCGGCAGCATTAACGGCATCCGCCCCAACCAGAAATTCCATTTTAAAATCCAGGCAAAAAATACCCTGCGTCTTCAATAGGTCACAGTAATGAAAGATATGGTGTTTGACACCTTCAACAGCGACACGGGTAGTCAAGAGCCTTGATTTTCGGCCGCGGGCAAAGCCGATCCTTTTTTTGCAGCCTGCTAAAAAAAGAATGATGTTGAAACGCCAGTCGCGGTGAAAATTGAAGCCCAGGTCTATTTTTTCACGACGCAGACGCCATGATATTTTCAACACTTCCCACAACTTGGCCAAGAAAGCGCCCCTGAAAATCCTGGCATCGTCCAGGGTGTAGATCTGGTCGAGATGGGGATTACCTTCGACCACAGGGACAATGGACAAACCGGCCAACAGGATAACCCGGTCGACGGCAGGATTGAGTTTGAGTGCCCGCAACGCCGGAGTTGCCATCAGGAAATCACCGATGGCCGCTATTTTTACTACCAGGACATTCACCCTGGGAACTCCCGCCAATAATCAAGCAGGTCGAGCAATGTCTTTTCCATGGCAATTTCCGGGCGCAAGCCGAATTCGCCGCGTATGCGTGAGGGATCGCCGTTAATCTGCGGATTGTCCAGAGGCCTGAATTTAGCGGCATCGACCTCCACTCGTATCGGCTTTGCCGCCTGGGCAAGCAAAACATCGAGAATCGTTTTAATCGAGTAACTGCAGCCTGAACATAAATTATATACTTCTCCGCCCTGCCCCTTCTGGCCCAGTACCCATACAAATCTAGCTATGTCACGAACATCGGAAAAATCTCGTACAGCTGCCAGGTTGCCGACGCGGATAACGGCTTTTTGTCTGCCTTTTTCAATGGCAGCGATCTGGCTGGCGAAATCGGAAGCCACGAATTTAGCATCCTGGCCTGGACCGGTAAAATTAAATGCCCTGAGCTTGCAGACATTCAAGCCGTGTGCTTTCCAGTACAAGTCGCCCAGCATTTCCATGGCCAGTTTGGAGACAGCGTAAGGATTCTGGCTTTCAACCGGACTAGCCTCATGGATGGGTGTTTCCCCACCACCGCGATATACTTCTGCTGAACTCATCAACACCACCCGGGCATGGGGCATTACCGGCAAAATAGCTTCGAGCAGATTGGAGCTGCCCATGAAATTGACTTCATAGGTCATCGCGGGGTTCTTCCAGGCAAATCCGACATGGGTTACCGCCGCCAGATGATAAATGACATCGGGGCGAATGGAAGCCACCATATGCAGCACATCGTCGCGTCGACGGATATCCACCTGGCTGACCTCGACCTGCGGGTAACTGAATCCAGGCACTTCGGTCATGCCGAACACCTTATTTTCATTGTCGCGTGCCAATAATTTCAGCAGATGTGAAGCTAAAAATCCCGAGCAACCGGTAAGCAAGATCTTATTCATGGTTCATTCACTGCGACCAGCTGCCGTCCTTGCAATTCCCTTTTTATTTAGCATGGAATCATCCCGGCCCTAAAAAAAAGGATTTCCCGTTCCAAAGTTTCCCAGAGTGGGGAATATCTTGTAGTCGCTTTGCAGCTTCCCATTCAGCAAGTAAAGGCTGAAATTGGCGTTGATGGTGATGCACTGGAAATCAAATGTGGCCTTCAGATAACAGCCGGTAAACTGCTTGCGGATAAAATCATATTCGACATCAACCGTCATAAAAAATGGGAAACGGGGAATTTTCAGGCTCAGGTCGCCGCCAAGCAGAGACTGAACCGAAGGATGGTCGGTTGGGCCATAAGGGCTGCAATATTTTCTATAATAAAATCCTCCCGTGAGCGGGGCATCCGGTTTGGCATAGTTCATATGGAAATTGACATTGTAAAGACGCCGGAACAAATCTGTCTGATAATAATTGTAAGAGAGTTGTGCCGTTAGCGAAAAATATTCACCGGGATTGAAATTCACGGTGCCGCTGAGATCGGAAAAAGCAGGATATTGCTCATTGATTTTCATTCCACGATTTGCCGTTTCCGGATCCAGATAAAAACTTTGTTCGATTTTCAACAAGAGCAGCTCACGCGGTGCTTCTCCCCCATCTTTTTTTTTCATCAACAGCCGAGAGACCAAAGAGAAAGTCGCCCGTGAAGAAAATCCAAAATCACCATCGCTGACCCGGATAATGCGATCGCTGTTTTTAGCTTTAGTCGCATAAAAGAAATTGAAATTGGGTTCGATGACATGCAAATATTTATTGGCAGAAGCCGCGTAGCTGCGCGTGAATGACGGCCCCTTGAGATTGACCTGCATGGTCTGATACTGCAGTGTGACGGGTTCATCGATAATCTCTCCCGTTTGTGGGTCAAGGCTGCGGGCATAAAATGAATTGCGGGCACTGACAGCCAGGGATGATTTCAACCATGAGGCATTAATCAGATCCAATGTATAGCCAGGATCCATCCTTATTTTTTGGGATGGCTGGCCATAAATGAAGTCTGGCTGCACGGTCTGGACTTCGCCGCTACGCATGCTCCTTTCATAAGAAAGATAAAAGCTGAACCGGCCCGGGAAAGGACCCAACCTTTGAGGCTTCATGCTTAAGGAAAGGGCGGGGAACCTGTCATCCTTCTCGGATTCGTCTGTATTGATATTGTACGTTTGGCTACGCGAAGCAGCCATATTCAAAGTGAAAACTGAAAAATGGCTGGTCCATGATAAAGCGGAACGAAAAGTCATCAAATTGAATCGTTCAAATCCCGTGTCCAGATACCTCAATACCTCCGGAGCTCCAGGCAGACGCGACTGGATGGATAGCTGGGAATTGAGAAACGGAATATCCTGTTGATGGCTCATGTCCAGGACAAAATTATTGCCGTTCAGCTTCAAACGCTCAATATCTTCCGCACGGATCAGATTGTCGACGTCTGCTTTCACTCCAATGCCAGGAAACAAACTGAAAAAACGAATATTGCCGTTGGCATGACGAAAAAGATAACGCAATTCCTCACTCAAACCCAAACCCAGATTCTGATAATAATCAAGATTCAGGGTCAGATCGATATTGGACTTGATCTCCCAAAAAAACGAACTCTGGACAAAAAGACCGCGCAGCGATGAATTACCTACAGCGGGGATTAAGAAACCGGTGGAACGGCCATCCTTTTTGACCGGATAACGCAGGAAAGGCAGGAAAAAAACCGGGATATTTTTTATGCGAAACACCACATCCTGCAATTCAATGTATTTTTCTTTTTTTATTTTCCCCATGCGGCCGGTGATTTTCCAACGCGGAACAATCTGGGAACAGGAGGAGAAATCGAGGCGTTGAAAAGTCAGCGTCTCCGCGTCAACCTGGGTAATCTTGTCGGTCTGGTATCTGACAAAGGGACTCATCAGGCCGTAGGTATCGATCAGTTCGCCCGAACGTGTTTTTAAATTAAATTTCAATTTTTCACCGCTGAGAACCGAATCCTTACTGGTCATGGTAACCCGGCCTTCTGCAAATAATTCCTTGCTCTTCTGGTTGAATTCGACGACATCGGCATAGATGATGTAATCCTGCCATATGATTTCCACGTTGCCGGAAGCTCTAAGGAAATCTTCGCGGATGATCTGATTATCGGCCCGAATTTGCGGAGCTTCGTCATCCGTTTGAGCCTTGAGCAGCCATGCGGACCCGCAAAGCATAAAAACAAGGGCGAATGTCACTGCATTTTTTTTCATTGATATTGAAATCTAACATACTTCACCCGGCCTAGGCAATAGATAAACACTTTTTTACCGATAGTCCGCAATAATCGCCTGCCTGCCCTGACTACGAAATGTGCTTGATTAATCATACTGCGGCAAATCCCCACTTCAAACCCCGACCAGGCAACCTGACGGTGAACGGAAATTATGCTACTATATATGCATGAAAAGAAAAAGAATAAGTCTGTTCTTGACGGTCTTGTTTTTTATCAGCTTGGGCGCTGCCTGCACCATCAACCTTCCCTATGATGCTTTTGATGATCTTGACGGCATAACCGTCATGATGAAGATCGAACCCGATGATGCCGATGTACTGCTCAATGGCAGGTTAATCGGAAGCGCTTACGAATTTTCCACCCCCCGATCCGCTCTAAGTCTGGCTTCACGGCAAAACGAACTGGTTTTCAAAAAGAAGGGTTATGACGAAGAAGCCATCGACCTGCGTTCCTATTCATCACGGAATATCACATTGAAAATCGACCTCAACTTGCAAACGGCAGAAACCACCGCTGATCCAGTTGGCGAAGGCATTCCCGTCCGCGAAGCTGATGAAGCCTACGCGGCCAAAAGCGAGATCCCACCACCACCTCCGGCGGTTGAAAAACCGACCGCGGCTGAAGAACGTTTCCTGTCAACCGTGGTGCTGTCGGTTACTCCCGTTGAGACCGCCATTTATATCGATGGCAAGTTCTGGGGGCTGGCCCCGACCCGGGGCAAAATCGAGAATCTTCGCCTGCAGCCCGGGAAATACGTTTTCGAAGCATTCAAGCCTGGGTTCAAGGTCTTCAAAAAAGAAATCACGGTTCCCAAACAGCTTCAATTTACCTTGACCATCACCCTGCAGAAATAGGAATCCGCCCGGTCCGGTTCAGCAAATCCGCTTCAATGATATTCTTTAAAAATAACCGGGATTTTTTTCTTCAGCCAGTTGAAATATTCTTTAACCGATTTTTCACCCGCCAGCCACCAGT
This sequence comes from Candidatus Aminicenantota bacterium, assembly GCA_016934745.1. Lineage (GTDB taxonomy): Bacteria > Acidobacteriota > Aminicenantia > UBA2199 > UBA2199 > UBA2199. The sequence continues at coordinate 84,467 of JAFGSF010000005.1, forward strand.
TGCTGGCCAGGCCGTCTTTTTTCAGATCGCTGAAGATTTGACGTTCGGCATCGCTCAAATAAGAAGGTAACCGCCGCGCGAAAGGGCTTCCGGCCAGTGGGGAAAAATGGTGCAACTGAAAATAGACCCGGTATTTCTTTTTCAAGCTTTTCATCAACTCCAGCAATTCGCGGCGATCAGCAGCCGTTTCTCCGGGCAAGGCGATGATGAAATCCAGGTTGGCTGCGAAACCGGCGCTGTTGGCAACCTCAACCGCGGTGATGATATCAAGCACCCGGTGGCCGCGGCCGATGGCCGCCAAGCGCACATCCGAAGCACTCTGGGCGCCAAAGGTCAGGCGTCGGTTGGCAACAAAATTAGCCAAGGTGGCTAAAACATCGTCGCGAACTGTATCGGGCCGTACCTCGCTGGGGAAAATCCCATATTCAATGAAATTAAAACCGGCCTGCCGGCAGCGCTCGAGTACAGCCCGTATTCTTCCCACATTCGGATGTCCGGGCTTTTCTGCACCAAACTCAAACGCCGAAGGTGAGATGAACCCGACGCGCGGCAGGCGGCGGCGCCGCAATTCCTCAAGATAAACGCTGATGGAATCCAGGCTCCGATAGCATGGGTTTTCACCGCCCGTCTGGCAATAGCGGCAGCGCCAGAAACAGCCCCGGGCAATTTCCAGAGGCGGCACTGTTTTCAAATACGCGGAAATCGGAAAATATTTTTCCCAGGATTCAACTTTCCGCTCACTGTCAGATTTATTGTCCAGGGTCTGGTCATCATAGATCATCGCTGCACGTGCAGTCAAATTTCCGGACAGCAGGTCGCGGCCGAAACGCAAAAAATTATCCTCTCCGGGACCACGAAAAATGACATTAAAACCGCAATCCACGGATAAATCAGGTTCGGCGCTGACGTGGGGACCCCCGGCAGCCAATATTGGGGCTAGCGCGGCTCGCGAACGCAAATAACCGATTTCTTCCGTCACCCAGGGCAGGTGCGGCGTCATGAAAGAATATATAAAAACATCTCCTTCCCTGATATCTTCACCAGGGCGGATAGACAACCGCCCAGGTGCGGCGTCAGCCAGATGGATGTCGAAATGACGATCTAAACCGTTCGTTTCCCAGATATTCAGCAGCAGTGGTATGGTCAGACGGTTGCCGGAAAAAACCCTGAAATAAATACGCCGTTTCCTGATTTTCATAATCCTGAAAGCCGCCGGCGAATGAGTGCGGCGGCCGCTCTATTTTTTAGCTGATTTTTTACAAATATCCAGCTTGAGGCGCAATTCCTTTTGCCTGGCCAATTCCTCTTTCAGCTCCAGCGGCGTGATGGCTCCCTGGAAAGAAGACTTGACCCTGTCGTCACTGGCCGCCAGTTTTTTTTTCAGTTCTTCCGCGTTGAAATCCTCGCCGCGTTCGATGGTGTCGATGATCAGGGTAATGTGGTTGTCTCTGACTTCCAAAAAACCTTCCCCGCTGTAAAGATAATGCCTGACTCCGGCCATGTCGAGGTAGGAAATCTCACCAGGCTTGAGTTGCGACAGGTAAGGCAAATGATTGGATTTGACTCCGGCTTCACCCCAAAAGGCCGGAATGTATAAATCCTTGATTTCACTGCGTAGAAAAACTTCGCGGAAGGAGATGATTTCCAATTCGATGGTTTCAGCCATTAAAATCCCATTTTTTTGGCGTTGGCCACGGCGTCTTCAATGCCACCGCACATGTAAAACGCCTGCTCTGGCAGGGCGTCGTATTTTCCTTCGACAAGCTCCTTGAAACTGCGAATGGTCGATTCCAATTCCACATATTTCCCCTCCATGCCGGTGAAAGGAGTGGCCACGAAAAACGGCTGGGACAGAAACTTCTGAATTTTCCTGGCCCTGGCCACAACGATTTTATCCTCATCCGACAATTCCTCCATGCCCAGAATGGCGATAATGTCCTGCAAATCCTTGTAGCGCTGCAGCACTTCCTTGACTTTTCTGGCTACCTGGTAATGCTCGTCGCCGATGATCTTGGGATCCAGGATGCGAGAAAACGAGGCCAGGGGATCTACGGCCGGAAAGATGGCCATTTCGGTCAATTGACGGGAAAGATTGGTAGTGGCGTCCAGGTGGGCAAAGGTGGTCGCCGGCGCCGGGTCTGTATAGTCATCGGCCGGCACATAAATGGCCTGAACCGACGTAATGGAACCTTTCTTGGTCGAGGTGATCCGCTCCTCCATTTCACCCATTTCCGAAGCCAGGTTGGGCTGGTAGCCGACCGCTGAAGGCATGCGCCCCAGCAAGGCCGATACTTCGGAGCCGGCCTGGGTGAAACGGAAGATATTATCAATGAACAGCAGCACATCCTGGTTTTCTTCGTCGCGGAAGTATTCAGCCACGGTCAATCCGGAAAGGGCCACCCTGAGCCTGGCTCCGGGAGGTTCCGTCATCTGGCCGTAAATAAGGGCTGTTTTTTCGATGACTCCCGATTCGATCATTTCCAGCCATAAGTCATTGCCTTCACGAGTGCGTTCACCCACCCCGGTAAACACGGAGAAGCCGCCGTGCTTTTTGGCCACGTTGTTGATCAATTCCTGGATGAGGACAGTTTTGCCCACCCCGGCCCCGCCGAAAAGACCTATTTTCCCGCCCTTCAGGTAAGGCTCAAGCAGGTCCACCACCTTGATGCCCGTTTCAAACAATTCGAGCCGTGTATCCTGTTCATCGAGTGGCGGCGCCGGCCGGTGGATGGGATATCTTTTTTTTTCGTTGATCGGGCCTTTTCCGTCAACCGGCTCACCAATGACATTGATCATCCGCCCGAGCACTTCGCGCCCTACTGGCACGGTGATGGGACCGCCCATATCCCGCGCGGTCATCCCGCGCACCAAACCGTCGGTCGGATGCATGGAAACGGTGCGCACCTGGTTTTCGCCCAGGTGGTACTGCACCTCGGTGATGATCTTGATTGGCCAGGGGCTGTCAAAACCGTCTGAAACGATCTCAATGGCATTGTAAATCTCAGGCAGCTGTCCTTTGCCAAATTCGATGTCCACGACCGGGCCGATGACCTCTATGACTTTGCCGACATTTTTTTGCTTTTCTTTTTCCTTGCTCATATTCGCTCCTATTTGTTCAAGGCTTCCGTGGCAGTGATGATTTCCAGAAGCTCCTTGGTAATGGATGCCTGTCTCATTTTATTTAAAAGCAGGGTCAACGAACGAATCATGTCGCTGGCGTTTCGTGTAGCCAGGTCCATGGCCACCATGCGCGATATTTGTTCGGCGGCCATCGATTGCAGCAGCATCTGGTAGACGGTGTCGGTGATGAAACGCGGTAAAAGCGCTTCGAAAATGGCCTGGGCGCCGGGCTCGAAAATATACCCGGTTCTTTCTGCTTCACTTTCCTTTTCAGAGCCTGCACCCGCGGACCATTCCATTTCGAGCGGGAACAGCTGGCGTACCGTAAATTGCTGTCTCGATACGGACATGAATTTTTGGAAAACGAATTCGACCCGCTTGATGTCCTCATTCCGATAAACATGCAGCAATGTAGCCGCCAGGCGGCTGGCATCGGCAAATTGCAGCCGGCTGATCATGCCGTTGTGCGTCGTTTTCAATGCCAGGTTGTGTTTGCTGAAATAGCGGCTGGCCTTGGTTCCAATGGTGACCAGGGAAACCGCTTCGCCGCGCTCAAGCAGTTCGCGGCAATAATTTTCGCTTTGCTTCAGTACCTGGGAATTAAAAGCTCCGCACAGCCCCTTATCGCTGGCTATAATGACCAACAGGATACTCCCCTGTTCCCGCGTCTTCAACAACGGCTGCCGACTGAGGTCGACCCTAGAACCCGACTGCTGCAGAAGAAAAGCTATTTTATCACGGTGCGGCCTTGTTTTTTTCAATTCCGCGGTGGCCCGGCGCAGCTTGGCGGCAGCCACGGTTTTCATGGCCCGGGTAAGCTTCTGGGTGTTTTTAACCGATTTGATGCGCCGGCGCAGATAAATTAAATTTCCAGCCATCAGGAATTGCCGGTTTTCTTGAATTCACCGCAGAATTCTTTAAGCATGGCCTGTATTTTTTGCTCCAGTTCCGGAGTGATTACTTTTTTCTCCTTTATTTCCTGAAAAATGGCCGGGTGTTGCTTTTGCGTAAATTCCAGCATTTCCTGCTGGAATTGATGCACACGATCTACAGGGAATTCATCCAGATAGCCGCGCGTGCCGGCAAAAATCGAAACGATCTGCTTTTCAACCGGCATGGGCATACCTTCATCCTGCTTGAGCAGCTCGGACAACCTTTTACCGCGTTCCAGCTGGGCAATGGTTATTTTATCGAGATCGGAACCAAACTGAGTAAAAGCCTCGAGTTCCCTGAATTGGGCCAGGTCCATTTTCAAGGAGCCAGCCACTTGCTTCATGGCTTTTATTTGAGCGTTTCCGCCGACCCGCGAAACGGAGATACCGACATCGATGGCCGGACGCTGTCCGGCGTTGAACAGGTCGGGCAGCAGGTAAATCTGGCCGTCGGTGATGGAGATGACATTGGTGGGGATATAACCCGAAACATCCGATGCCTGCGTTTCAATGATCGGCAAAGCGGTCAATGATCCGCCGCCCTTTTCATCATTCATTTTTGCCGCCCGCTCCAGCAGCCGCGAGTGCAGGTAAAACACGTCGCCGGGATACGCCTCGCGTCCCGGCGGGCGGCGCAGCAACAGTGAAATTTCCCGGTAAGCTGCGGCATGTTTGGACAAGTCGTCGTAGACCAATAAGGCGTGCCGGCCACGATCGCGGAAGTACTCGCCCATGGCACAACCCGAATATGGAGCGATGTACTGCAATGCCGCGGGGTCAGAAGCCGAGGCCACCACCACCACGGAATACTCCATGGCCCCGGTTTCGGTCAGTGTTTTGACCACCTGGGCGACAGTGGATTGTTTCTGGCCAATGGCCACGTATATGCAAATGACATCCTGGCCTTTTTGATTGATAATGGTGTCCAGGGCAATGGCCGTTTTCCCGGTTTGGCGGTCGCCGATGATCAATTCGCGCTGACCGCGACCGATGGGAATCATGGCGTCTATGGCCTTGATTCCAGTCTGCAAAGGTTCCTTGACCGGCTGACGATCAATGACCCCGGGGGCCAGGGCTTCGATGGGCATGAAAATGGTGGAGCGAATGGGATCCTTGTCATCCAGGGGTTCTCCCAGGGGGTTGACCACACGTCCAATGACATTTTCTCCGGCAGGAATTGAAATGATCCGGCCGGTGCGCTTCACGATATCCCCTTCCTTGATCTTGTGGCTTTCGGCCAGCAGAATGGAACCGACATTGTCCTCTTCCAGGTTCAAGGCAATCCCATAAATCTGGCCGGGGAATTCCAGCAATTCGTTGTACATGACATTGTCCAGGCCGTAAATGCGGGCGATGCCATCGCCGATCGTGATGACCACCCCGGTTTCCTCTTTTTTAAAATCAAAGGCAAAGCCTTCGATTTTCTGCCTGATCAATTCACTGATTTCATCGACTTTGATTAGCATTTATTTTTCCCCTACAAGCGATTCGCGGAGTTTTTTCAGATTGCCGGCCAAAGAAAAATCGTAATGCAGCGATCCGCGCAGCAATCGGATCCCGGCTATCAAGGCCGGGTCAATTCCAAACTGCAGTCTGACCGGTTTATGCAGCGCTTTCTGCAAATTGCCAAGCAAACGTTCCTTCTGCGCGCCGTTGAGTTCGATGGAGGAAAATACTGTTATTTTCTCTACATCGTGCACGCGGCACCAGGCATCAGGCAATTGGCCTACAATCTGCTCAAGATAGGCAAAGCGGTTTTCGGCGACCAAGGTCAACAAAAAATGAAAACTATTGGCATGCAGCTTCATTTTATCTTTAATGATGTTGAGCGCCTTGATTTTCTCGGGCTGGGAGATCATGAAAGTCGCCAGGCCGACCTTCAGCTTGTCATCAGCGGCCAGCAGGGTAAGGACAGAATCCAGTTCATCGCGAACGCGCTTGAATTCATTTTCATCGGCAATGGTCAGAACCAGGGCCTTGGCATAGCGCCTGACCAGGCTACTTTGCTTCATCGATATCTCCGCAGTCCGAGATGTTGCGCTCAATGATTTTTTGTTGCATGTCGACATCCAGGCTTCTCATGAAATCCGCCTGGAAATGTGCAATGGCCAGGTCGGCGATATGGCTTTTAATGGAACGCACGGCCGCATCGACCCGTAATTGGATTTCCTCCTCGCTCAGAGCGATGATGCGTGCGGCTTCATCACGGCCGGCCGCTTCGAGTCGGGCCAATTCTTCCTGGCCATTGGCCAAGGCGTTTGATTTGATCTGTTCAACTTCCAGCGCCACTTTTTGTAGACGCTGCTCAATATCTTGCAGCAAGGCAGTTGTATCGGCAAGTTTTTTTTCACGCTCATGAAAATCGTTTACGATCCCTGCACTCTTCTCAGACAGCATTTTAATCAGCGGCTTTCGCAGCAACAGGGCCAGCCCGCCGAAAAGAATCGTGGAATTGAAAACCTTGCCAAGCACATTGAACCAATCCACATGATGGGAAGCGGCGTCATGGGCTTCTTCGCCTGCCGAAGCGGTCAGCAGCATGACCGCTAGAAGCAAGAGGGCGAAAATTTTGATTTTTTTCATAAATAGGCTTTTTTGATTTTTTCACTGAAGACAACGATCTCCTTTTCCAGGAGCTTCTCGGCAACCGCGACCTCTTTTTCCAATGCAGCCATCTTTTCCACCATGATCCGCGCCGCTTGTTCCTTGGCCTCGGACAAGTTCCGGGCACGCACGTCAATTCCCTTTTTCGACCATTCCTCCCTGATGCGCGACGCCTCCAGGCGTGCCTGATCCATTTGGTTTTCAAGATCCCGGGTATGGGTTTCAACCTGTTCGGTCAATTTTTGCAAACGCTGGTTGTCAGCGGCGACCTTCGATTCTCTTTCATTGATGATCTTTTCCATTGGCTTGAAAAAAATATGAGTTAAAACGAGATAAAGTGCGCTAACCATGAAAAAAATCCAAAGCAGGGAAGAATTCAAGTCTAACATAGAGGAAATGTACCATATCATTCCCTAAAAATCAATATACCGTCATGAGCGAATTGACAGGCATGGACTTATTGGTTAAGATATCCGTTCACGGCGCACCCGTTTGGGGCGTCAGGTCGCAAAAATTCAGCTGAACTGGAGACCTCATGGAACTGGTCGGAAAATTGTTTGATTTCATCATGCACATCGATGTCCATTTAAATTCCCTGATCGTATCCTACCAACTCTGGACCTATTTGATATTGTTCGTTATAATTTTTTGCGAAACCGGCCTGGTCATTACCCCCTTCCTCCCCGGTGACTCGCTGCTTTTCGCCACCGGTGCCCTGGCTGCCACCCCGGGCAGCCCGTTGAAAGTCCACTGGGTATTCCTGATCCTCAGCCTTGCGGCTGTGATTGGCGACACCGTCAACTACTGGATCGGCCATTTCATCGGTCCCAAGATTTTCAGCCAGAAAAAGATACGATTATTAAAAAAAGAACACCTGGAACGAACCCATGAATTTTATGAAAAGCACGGCGGCATTACCATTGTGCTGGCTCGCTTCATCCCCATCATACGCACCTTCGCGCCGTTCGTGGCCGGCATCGGCCGCATGTCCTATTGGCGCTTCATCGCCTACAACGTCGGCGGCGGCATCGCCTGGGTGGCCATTTTCGTTTTCGGCGGTTATTTCTTCGGCAATCTGCCCGTGGTCAGGCGCAATTTCACCGTGGTCATCATCGCCATCATCTTCATATCCGTTCTGCCCGGGGTAATCGAGTACCTGCGGCAAAGGCGGAAGCAGGCCTAGAACCAGCGGCTCAAAATACAGAAATCGGCATTCGGTTCACAGTGAAAGGCGCCAGTTAAAAAAAGGTCTGCATGCTGCCTATTTTTTTTTCAATATTTGCCGTCCATACTGTGATGATGGCAAAGGCACACGTCGCACCCTTCCTGAATCATACAATCAGTTTATGCTCAGATCGGTCGGTAGCTCGACGATGAACCGGGATCCAACTCCCGATTTGGAGTCCACCTGAATCTCGCCTCCATGAAGGTCGACGAGCATCTTGACAATCGCCAAGCCAAGCCCGAAAGAGGACTCGCCGCCGGTCGGTCTGGCGCTGAGCTTCTGGAATTTGCCAAATATTTTCCGGCGATCATCCTCGGTGAAGCCCGGGCCCTCGTCCTCAATGATTAAGCGGCATCGTCCCCCGGCCCCTTCCGTGATCACCCTGATGGAGCCGCCCAGCGGCGTGTACTTGACGGCATTCGAGACAAGGTTATCGACGATCTCGCGCATCCGTTCTTCATCCGCCCTGACCAGGCACTTGTAGCAGTTGACCAATTGAAGCGTCTGCTGCTTCTGCTGGACAAACGGCTCGTATGTCTGAGCCACGAGCTGGGCCGTCTGGTTCAGGTCGACCCGGGTCTTGTTCAGTACGATGTTTCCGGCCTCCAGGGAAGAGGTTTGAAGCAGGTCGTGGATAAGCTGGCTCATGCGCTCGCTGGTCTCCTGGATGACGAGCGCCTTCTGCCGGACATAGTCCGGATTCCCGGCCTTGAGGCTGAGTAGCTCGGAGTAGCCCATGATCAGCTGCAGGGGGCTGCGCAGGTCGTGGGCGGCGACGCCCATGAGCTCCGTCTTGAGCTGGTTGGCCAGTTCCAGCTCATTGTTTTTCTCAGCCAGCTGCTGCCGCGCCAACGCTTCCTGTTCAAGTGCTTGTTCGACGCTTTCCTTGGCCAGTTTGAGATCTTCAGTGCGCTGGTGGACCCTGGTCTCGAGGATATCGCGTCGGTGCTTCAGGTAGCGTATGCGGAGGCGATGACTCAACATGACAGCGCTCACGGCAAGTAAAAAGCCGAACAGAATGAAGGCGCGCGTCTGGTACCAGCGTGTCCGCACCGTGAACGCGAATCCGGCGCTGTGCTCGCTCCAATCCCGGCCATTGGTGGATGCCGCGATACGGACGATATAATTCCCGGCTCCTGGATTGGACAGATTGATACGGCCGCTTTTTCCTAGATCATGCCAGTCTGAGCTCAGTCCGTCGATGCGGTACCGGTAATGTACGTTCTCCGGTTCCTGCAGGTCCAGCCCGACAAAAGAGAGCTCGATCATGCGAACGTCTGCTGAGAACTGTGCAGGAAGTAACGGATCGATCTCCCGGTTATCAACCTGGATATTCTCAATCACGACTGGCGGTGGCGACTTGACAGGCATCTGGTAAGCAGGGTCGACAATCACCACGCCGCCCACTGTGGAGAAGGCCAGCCTTCCGTCCAGAGTGCGGACTGCCGACGGCGAATACCCGCCGGAGCACTCCGTGGCCTTCATCCCGTCAGATTGGCCATAGAGAATCGGGTGCAGTCGGTCACTGGCGCCATCGGCGACCGCGTTGAGTTCGGCGCTGCTGACTTTGAATACACCGCGATTATTACTCATCCACAGGTAGTCGAACTGGTCGTTCAGGATACTGTAAACGGTATTGCCGGGCAGTCCCTGCGACTCGCCGACGCGGACGAACTGCCGACCGCGGACGCGGTACAGGCCATCGGTGTAGGTGCCGAACCACAGTGTCCCGGACGCCTCTTCGAACGCGCTTAAAAATATCGGGCGCTCACTGCAGCCGGGAATCTCGACTGGCACAGGCCCATCGGCCCGAAGTAAGAACAACCTGGTGCGCGAGCCCATCCAGATTTGTCCAGCAGTGGACTCGAAAAGGAGGAAGATGCCCTCCCCTGTCAGCGCCTGTCCTGGATCAGGCTTCACCAGCCTGCCGCCGTCGAAATGGCAATATCCCAAAGCTGTTCCGACCCAAACACGATCCTGGCGATCGGCCAGCAGCGAATAAATGACGCTGCTCGGCAGTCCTTCCCGTGTGGTGAAGAGGGCGGAGCCGGCGCTGCTGAGCCGGACCAGCCCGCGGTTGGTTCCAACCCAGAGCTGCCCGCGATGGTCATCGTGAAGCGCTCTGATAGTGTTTCTCTTGAGGATATCGGGCGAACCGATGGATTGCATCATGCCTTCCGGATCCAACCGGTTCAGGCCACTCTCGGTGCCGATCCAGAGGCGGTTCTTGCTGTCGCAGAAGTTTGCGGTGACCAAGTCGTTGCCGAGCCCCTTCTGTCTGTCGTAGGTAATGAAGAGATCACGTGAAAGCCGGAAGAGGGAGTTGGGTGTCGCCATCCAGACGAATCCCCGGCGATCTTGATGGAAGGCCTTGACAATCCCGGCCTGCCGATAAGTAGCTTGCCTGGCCACGATACGTATTGTCATATCCGGTCCGATCTGGGCGATTCCCGACGCCGTCCCGATCCACAGAAGTCCATCATGATCCAGAAAGACCTGTGTGACAAGGTCATCGGGCAGCCCATCGTGGGTCGTGAACTGGCGGCGCTCGCCCCGATCAACGAATGACAACCCCGCTTCGGTTGCAACCCACAATCTGTTTTGCCCGTCCGCACAAACATCCCTGATTACCCCGGGCTCCGAATGAATTTGCCGCAGCCCGCCTTGGTCCCAGCGGAAAATGGAGGAGGAAGTCGCCACCAGGAGCTGACCTCCAGACATGCTGGCCAAGGCCACGATCTCGAGCCCCGCCAGGGGCGCGAGTTCGCCGAGAACGACCAGCTTGCCCCGATCGATGACCGCCGGACCCTTGCGGGTTCCGATCCACAGCCGACCATAAAGGTCTTCATGCAATGCGTTGACCTGCATGCTGGGCAGGAGGCGCCTGTCCACGACCATGGCAAAAGTGCGATCGTGGTAGGCGACGATCTCGCCGTTGTAACTGTACAGCCACAGGGTGCCGTCGCGGGTGGTCAATAAGCGGCGGATGTCGTTATGGCCCAAAACCGGAACATTCGCAGTATTGAAGACGAAGAACTCACGGCCATTGAAGCGCACCAGCCCTTCCTGGGTTGCCAGCCACAGGTATCCATCTGGGGTTTCTTCAAGGTCGGAGATATTGACGGATGGCACCCCTTCCGGGTAGCCCCAGCGCCTCAAGTTCTCGTGCATTCCAGCCGGGCCCAGCTCAAGCTCTTGTCCGTACGCAGCCATGGAGCAGGCGAGCAGGACAGCCAGCATCACCAGCCAGGGAGTACTGATCGAAAAACCAATTTTCCCCATGGATAGTTTATACCTCGTGGGAAGACGATTTTCAAGGACTTGGCGTGTATTTCACTAGCCAAGATAAAAAAAATCGAATTCACCACACCGAAAGCAATTAAAATTGGATATGTGGATGATTGGGATAACCGAGCCACATGTCAGGCGTTATACGTCACAGGTCACATCTATCTCTTCGAGCTTGGCGATCTTCTGCCGCAGACGCTGCAGCCGCTTTTCCAGGTCCTGCTGCTGGCTTGGGCTCAGGGTTACACTGCCCAGAGCCTTCTCCACGATTTCGACCGCCTGGTAATAATTGCGCTCCCGGTGCTCGTAATGCACCGATATTTCACGGAAAGCCTGCAAATCGTTGGTCCCGGAAAGGATCTCCCACAGCGTCATCGCTTCGATGTACAATTTTTTCTTTTTTAACAAAACAGACAGACGGCGCACGGCTTGCTCACTGACCGCATTGCGGCCGCTGACATCCTTGGCAATGCGGTAGTAAGCTTCGGCTTTTTCCAACAGTCCCGCCCGTTCGCAAAGTAAACCTAGACCAAGTATCTCACCTTCATCACCGGTCAGTTTATAATCGTCCAGGTAGCGGGCGCCCAGCAGCACTACGGCCGCCAGCCCGACCAGATCCATGGCATTATGCTCGATAATCGGTTCGATAACGGAAAAATCATTGTGGCGCAGAAAGTTGAAATACAGAGCTGGAATGGTACTGGCATCGATATCGTCGGCACGAGAAAGCCCCAGCAGCATTTCGCCCAAATAGCCCAACTTGCGTGAATCAAAGGTATTTTTCCACAGCGTACGGGCCGGAAAAAGAAAATCGAGATGGAGTAAATCCAGCAGCGGCATACGCCGGCGCTGCAGGATATAGCGGGTTTCCAGCAAGGGGAAATCAAAGGCCTTGCCGTTGAAGGTCACGATGGCTGAAAAGTTTCCTGTTTTTAAAAATTCATCGACCGCGGCCAGAAATTCCCCTTCACGGTCCAGATCCTGGAGTAAAAATATCTTGACCTGAAAAACCTGCTCGCTAAAAAAGCCGAAACCAAGCATGAAGGGAATCGTACCGGTTCCACCGGCCAGCCCGGTGGTCTCGGTGTCAAAAAAAAGCACTTTGTGGATATCCAGTCCGGAAAAAGCGCTGCTGCCCGAGATAATGGCCAACGCTTCAGGCTGCAGGGCGTACCAATCGCCGAGGCGCACCTTGCCATAACGACCTTCCCGTGGATAAAAAAAATCCTTGACCAGGAAAGGTTCGCGGTCAACCACCACGGGAGCTTCCCTTCGTCTGCCTGCAGTGAGCCCCTTTCTTTTCAAGTTCTGCAGGACCAGTTTTTCAAGTTTTTCCCGGGTGGTCAGCCCATCGGCATTATCCAGGCCATTCAGCTTTTTATGAATGCGTTTAGGCCCAATCTCCTTAAGCCGGTCATGAAGTTTTCTCATGCTCAGTTGTTCAGGTAGCCCAAGGCTTTGAGTTTTTCCAACAATTCGGGTTCTAGACGGCCATGGTTCTTTTTCAACGCCCGGAGCCGGCGCAGATAAACAGCCAGCTTTTTTTTGTAGATAGCATGCAAAGCCGGCGACGGCGAAAACGGTTCAACGGCCGCAATTGGCGAATCGGCCAGGCTGAACCATTCGTCGCGGCTCACTGCCGGCTGCGACGTCATCTTGGTCCCGGTGGTCGTTGGCGGCAAAAAATTGTGGATATACTGATGGTCATTGCCGACAAATGAAAGCTTGCGATGCACTCCCTTGCGCAGTGGAATTACAGGCAGTGACAATTCCAAAATTCGCTCCCGGGAGTTGAGAGCCGGACTACTGGCGCTGACGGCGTCAGCAAGCAAACCGTATTCATCCTGGATAAATCCGGCAATATCGCTGATGGAAACCAGCTGGTTCCGTGTTTCCCCGACTTTCTGCCGTGGCATTTTGATGATTAACGGGATGCGGGTAAGCTCCTGATAAAGGGTGTGGCCATGCTCCCAATCACCGTGGTCATAAAATTCTTCGCCATGGTCGGCCAGGACGATTAGCAGCGCATCGTCAAAGCGCCCGCTGCGGCGCAAAAAATCCAGGACGGGTTTAAGTAAAACCTGGTCGCTATAGAGAATGGACGCATCGTAAAGGTCGATGATTTTCTGCCGGTCCGCCAGGACTTCCGGTGGCAAGGGCCGGGTTGGATCCCGCGCTAAGCGCAGGTTACTGCCGACATGCTTGATCTTGATGTCCAATTCCGGGTTGAATGCCCGAAAATACGGGTCGGGAGCTTTATAGGGTGCATGCATTTGATAGGTGTGCAAAAATACAAAAAGGTCCTGGCCGGCAAAATCAGCCACTTTCTCCATAAAGGCACGATACAGTAATACAGAGGCTTTTTGTTGAAAAATGTCATCGGGCCGGTTGGCGTAACTTTGAAAACCGCGATAAAACCCAAAATGGTCATCGACAAAACCGCCTCCGGTCAGGGCCAGGGTAATAAATCCGTCGGCCTGCATTTTTTCAGCCAACAGCGGCAGGTCGGCCGGAATAAGGGATTCCGGAAAAATGACACCATGTTCCAGGACATCGCGGCCGCTGAACAGCGACACATGAGCCGGCAGGGTCCATGAAGAGGTGGAAAAAGCCCGGTTGAAAAGCAGGCTGCCCATTGCCAGTTCATCAAGAGCCGGAGTGGTCCGCCGTGGATAGCCGTAAGCCGAAACATGATCGGCACGCATGGTATCCAACATGAGAATCAGGACGGTTCTGGGTCGCAAACCTTTGTGTAGCAGGCAGGGATCAACCCAGGCTCCCAGGCCGTGCCCCCGGGTCTCCAAGATAAGGTGCATGGTTTGTTTTGCGGCTTTCGTCAGGGTCACTTTCTCAACTTTACCCATTTGTTCTCGGATATCGCTACTGAACAGCAGTTTCTCTTTTGCCGCTGTGACAGCTTTAACTCTGAATGTAAGGGCCCCAGTTTGAAGAGCAAACATGGAAAAAGACAATTGGTCGCCCTGGTCTGCTTCGATATCGAATTCGATCCGGCTCCCGGCCGGAGCCAGCAGGGCTTGGTGGCTGGTGTCCCGGTACTTGACCCGGCAATGCACCGCCTGTGGTTGGAAATATCGGTTGAGCCGCTCACGAAAAAAGATAGCCGAAAGCTCCCTTTGATCGGCAATGGTTTTCCAGGTGCGCTCGATCAAGGTCTCATCAAAATGCGCTGGCATGGAAAGCAGTGAAGGAACGTGCGTGACGTCGTTTCGTCTGAAATTGAAAAAGAGCAGTGCTATGACCACGATGATGGTTAATCCAATAAAGAACAGCAGCATTTTCTTCCGAGTCATTGGTTTTATTATAGCACAAGTGCTGCCCTGGGAACTGTTTCATTGACGATGTAAGGCAATCATGTTGACTTTTTGGCTAAAATCAGGTAAAAATTCATTTCTACCAAATCAAATCGATTTTTTTCCTGAAGGAGTCAAAATGAATTCGATGAATTTGTTCATCCTGGCACCACTGGGTTCTGTCCTGGCCCTGACTTTCGCATACTATTTCTATCGTTTTCTGAAAAAACAGGACGCGGGCAGCGCCGACATGCAACGTATTGCCGGTTACGTGCAGAAGGGGGCCATGGTCTACCTGAAACGTCAGTACCGGGTGGTGGCTTTTGTATTTCTTCTCGTGTTCATCCTGTTCGCTTTCATGGCCTATGTGCTGCATACACAGAATCCGTGGGTTCCTTTCGCTTTTATCACCGGAGGTTTTTTTTCAGGCCTGGCCGGTTTCCTGGGAATGCGCACGGCGACCTTCGCTTCCAACCGCACTACAGCCGGAGCCATGCTTTCACTGAACAAGGGGCTGCAGATCGCCTTCCGTTCCGGTGCCGTCATGGGTTTGGTGGTGGTCGGGCTGGCCTTGCTGGACATCTCGCTGTGGTTTATCATCCTGAACTATTTTATCCCTGAGGGGGTAAGCAAACTATCGATTATCACCACCACCATGCTGACTTTCGGCATGGGCGCATCGACCCAAGCCTTGTTCGCCCGAGTCGGCGGCGGCATCTTCACCAAATCAGCCGACGTAGGAGCCGACCTGGTCGGTAAAGTCGAAGCCGGCATCCCAGAAGACGATCCGCGCAACCCGGCCACCATCGCCGATAATGTCGGCGACAACGTCGGTGACGTAGCCGGTATGGGCGCCGACCTGTATGAATCCTATGCCGGCTCCATTCTGTCCACAGCCGTCCTTGGTGCGGCCGCCGGTTACGGGCTGGGCGGCGTGTTGGCGCCGATGGTCATCGCCGGGATTGGAGTGATATTCTCCATCCTGGGAGTCTTTCTCGTACGCTCGGGGGAAAAGGCTTCACAGAAAGTCTTGCTGAAAGCCCTGGCCCGCGGCATCAATGCCAGCACCCTGTTGACTTTAATCGCCTCGTTCTTCATCCTGGTGCTGTTCAAGGAATCGTTCCAGGGACGACACGTGAATATTTTCCTGGCAGTCATCACCGGACTGATCGCCGGCTGGGTGATCGGCAAGATCACCGAGTATTATACATCGCAGGATTACAGACCGACCCAGTATGTGGCTGAGCAATCGCAGACCGGACCGGCCACAGTCATCATTGCCGGTATTTCCAGCGGCATGCAGTCGACCGGACTGCCGGTATTAGTCATCGCCCTGGCCATCATCATCAGCTACGCCCTCGGGGGCGGTTTCAGCGGTGACGCCAATGCCATCAATCTTGGCCTCTACGGCATCAGCTTCGCCTCGGTGGGCATGCTCTCCACCCTGGGGATTACCTTGGCTACCGATGCTTACGGTCCGATCGCCGACAATGCCGGCGGCAACGCCGAAATGACTGGACAGGACCCCGAAGTGCGCCGTCGCACCGACGCCCTCGACGCGCTGGGCAACACCACCGCCGCCACCGGCAAGGGTTTCGCCATCGGCTCGGCGGCCCTGACCGCCATGGCCCTGCTGGCCGCCTATATCGAAGAGATCAAAGTCGGCTTCCTGCATATGGGACAGAAGGTCATCACCATCAGCGGCGTGGACAAGGCCATCCAGGACACTCATATCGGCGACTGGATCAGCTACTACAACCTGACCATTTTCAATCCCAAGGTTCTGGCCGGGCTTTTCATCGGTGCCATGATGGTTTTCGTTTTCTGCTCTATGACCATGAAATCGGTCGGACGCGCCGCCGGAAAAATGGTCGAGGAAGTACGGCGCCAATTTCGTGAAATATCCGGCATCATGGAGGGCAAGTCTGAACCCGATTACGGCCGTTGCGTCGAGATCAGCACCCGCGCCGCCCAACACGAAATGATCGTACCTTCGCTGACCGCCATCGCCGTGCCGGTGGCCATGGGCCTGGTGTTCGGTGTGGCCGGCGTGATTGGCTTGTTAGCGGGCGGCCTGACCACCGGTTTCGTCGTTGCCGTTTTTCTGAACAATGCCGGCGGCACCTGGGACAACGCCAAGAAATATATTGAAGAGGGTAATCTGGGCGGCAAAAAGTTGCCCGACGGCAGTAAAAACCCCAACCACGGCGCCGCAGTCATTGGCGATACCGTAGGCGACCCTTTCAAGGATACGTCAGGACCTTCCCTTAATATCCTGATCAAGTTGATGTCCATGGTCTCGGTGGTCTTTGCCGGCCTGATCGTCAAGTATGGCGACTTGCTGCAGCGTGTGATCGCCGCCTGGCAGCACTGATCTATTCCGTTTAAAGTAAATTCTCCCAGCTGCCCCGCCTTGTGGTACAGGCCATCCCCCTGCGCAGCCATTCCAGGTATTCACAGCGCGCGATGGAACGGGCGCCCCATTCGGCCAGATGGGGCGAATGAATCTGGCAGTCGAGCAAAATGAATCCATGCTGCTGCAAAATTCGGGTCAAAGTAAAAAAAACCACCTTGGAAGCATTGGCCTCGGAATGAAACATCGATTCGGCAAAGAAACATCGTCCCAAAGAAATTCCATATAGACCACCGGCGAGTTTGCCGCCATGCCAAGCCTCCATAGAGTGGGCATAACCGAGCTGAAATAATCGCTGATACGCCTGACGCATCTCATCCGTGATCCAGGTTCCATCCTGATCCGGGCGCGGCCGTGCACAGCCGGCGATGACTTCGGCAAAAGCATGATCAAAGGTCAGTCGAAAAATGTTTTTTTTTAGGATTTTTTTCAGGCTGCGCGGCACATGAATTTCATCTGGAAAAAGGACAAAGCGCGGTTCCGGCGACCACCACAGGATCGGTTCCCCGTTCGAGAACCAGGGAAAGATGCCGCGGCCATAGGCGCGCAGCAACCGTCGCGGCGACAAATCCCCGCCCACGGCCAGCAGGCCTTCGGGCCCGGCCCAGTCGGCCGGCGGAAAATCGGCTGCGTCCAGCATGAACAGCGGCATCGTGATAGTGACTCCTATTTAAACCTATGTCGGCATTTTATCAGATCGGAAAGTTTCTGGCACTCGTGGATGATTGACAATGAGTTCCTTTCCGTATATAAAATTAAATGCCATGCCATAGGAGGATCTCAATCATGAAACAAAAATCATTGTGCAGAATGTTCATGCTGCTTGCCCTGGGACTGTTGATGCTGCAACCGCTCACAGCTCAGAAAGGACAAACGGAGAATCCATTCTTCCAAGCGCGCACAACCCCATTCAAAGTGCCGCCATTCGACAAGATAACCAAAGAGCATTACCTGCCCGCCTTTAAAGAGGGCATGCGCCGCGAACAGGCCGAAATCAACGCCATCGCCGCCAGGAAGCAGGCGCCGAACTTTGCCAACACCATCGCCGCCATGGACCACAGCGGCATATTCCTCAGTGATGTCAGATCCGTTTTTTATTCGCTCTTGAGCGCCGAAAGCAACCCGGAACTGCAAGCCATCGCCCGCGACCTGTCGCCGCTGCTGTCGGCCCACAACGACAATATCAACCTCAATGAAAAACTCTTTGCCCGGGTTCGAGCCGTATACGACCAGAAGCAGAAGCTGACGCTGACCCCCGAGGAAAGTTTCCTGCTGGAAAATACTTATAAAGGCTTCATTCGCAGCGGCGCCCTGCTGGACGCTGCCGGAAAATCGCGCCTGCGCCGGTTGAACAGCGAACTTTCCCTGCTCGGCTTGAAGTTTGGCGAAAACCTGCTGGCCGAGACCAACTCCTCGCGCATCGTCATTGATTCTGCCGATGATCTGGCCGGCTTACCTGAATCGGTGCGCGCCATGGGTGCCGAAACCGCCCAGGCGCTCAAGATGGAAGGCAAGTGGGTTTACACGGTCCAGGTCCCATCCATGACCCCCTTTCTGCAGTATTCAACCCGCCGCGACCTGCGCGAGCAGCTTCACCGCGCCTATTTCATGCGCGGCGACCGCGACAACGCCAATGACAACAAGGAGGTCGTCAAGAAAATAGTCACCCTGCGCGCGGAGCGAGCCAAGCTCCTCGGCTACGCGACCTATGCCGATTTCGTCCTTGCCGAACGCATGGCCAAGGACCCGGAGACGGTCATGTCTTTTTTACAAAAATTATGGACCCCGGCACTGGAACGGGCTCAAAATGAAGCCAGTGAAATGCAGGCGATCATCGACCGCGAGCAGGGCGGCTTTAAACTGGCCTCATGGGACTGGTGGCACTATGCCGAAAAATTACGCCAGGAAAAATATGCTTTCGACGACTCGCTCTTGCGTCCCTATTTCTCACTCGAAAACGTGAAAAAGGGAATATTCATCCTTTGTCAAAAACTTTACGGCTTGCGCTTCGAGAAATTGGAAGGCCTGCCGGTCTATCACCCGGAGGTCCAGGTATACGAGGTAAAGGAATCAGACGGCTCCCAAGTTGGTCTGCTCTATATGGACTTTCACCCCCGACCAGGCAAACGCGGCGGCGCTTGGTCCGGAGGTTTCCGTCGCACCTACTCCGATAAGGGCAAGCGCGTGGCGCCGATCTCCACCCTGGTCTGCAACTTTACCCGCCCTGCCGCCGGCGCCCCCTCGCTGCTGAGCATCAACGAAGTCAGCACCTTCTTCCATGAATTCGGACATTCGCTGCATACGCTGTTTTCCACTGGAGTTTACCGCAGCCGCAATGTGCCCCGCGACGCAGTGGAATTGCCTTCACAGATCATGGAAAACTGGGCGCTTGAACCCGAATTGCTCAATCTGTACGCTCACCATTATCAAAGCAAAGAATTGATCCCAACGGCGCTGATTGAAAAACTGAAGGCGGGCAGCCTGTTTAACCAGGGATTTGAGACCGTTGAATACCTGGCCGCTTCTTTTCTGGATATGGCCTGGCACAGCTTGAGAGACGGTGAAACCATCGACATCCGCAGCTTTGAAACCGGAGCCATGGCCTCCCTGGGACTGATCCCGGCCATCGTGCCGCGCTATCGCACAACCTATTTCAACCACATGATTTCAGGTTATGCGGCCGGCTACTACAGTTACATCTGGTCGGGAGTTCTGGACCAGGACGCCTACGAAGCTTTCAGGGAAAATGGCATCTTTGACCGGACTACGGCCAAGTCCTTCCGCGACCATGTATTGGCCAGGCTGGGCAGCGAAGACGCGCTCACCCTGTACAAACGCTTCCGCGGCGCCGAACCGAAAATTGAGCCCCTGCTCAGGAGCCGCGGCTTGCTGCCGGAAACTAAGTAATCAAGAAGTCTAAGTGATAGTGTTAGTGAAGTAAAACAGCAAGTAATATTTTTGCCTCTCTTCCTCTGCTACTTCCACGATCATTAACACTAACACTTTCTTCAGCGAAACAACATATCGGTCACGCGCGGCAGCGTCCAGAATTCTCGGTCGACGCGCTCCTCGATCTTTTCAACCAGAACGGCCGCTTCATCCAGGTGCGGCCGGATGAAGCGGGTGCAGAATTGCGCCCGGATACGATCAGGTCCAATTTTCAGTTTTTCGTTATCCTCGTCCAATAAAGATACCATGGCCATGGCCCGGTTTATCTTTTCAGTGAACTTGGCAATAAAAGCAAACTGATTTTTAAGCAGGGCCGGCTTCTTGGCCAGGATTTCCCTTGGAAACTGGCGGACGGCTTCAAGGAGCATGGCCTGGTTTTTGAGCGCCGCCGGAATGACATGAACACGCAGAAGATTGCGGGCGACACGGAGCTCCATTTCCACGGTCTTTACATAAATTTCAATTTTTATGTCGGCTCGAGCCTTGATCTCTTCCCGGGACAGGATGGCAAACTTTTCGAACAAGCGCAAATTTTTTTCTTCTTGCAGACGGTCCACCGTATCCGGTACGGAAACCGGAATATACAATTTCCTTTTACAGGCTTCCTGATGCCAGTCTGAATTGTAGTTATCGCCCGCAAAAATGATGCATGAGTTTTTGTTGATGATATCCTGTAGCCTATGAATCGATGATTTTTCGTCCTTGGTTTTCTCAATGGCCCCGTACACTTCAGTCAATCCGGCGCTGACCAGGAGATTGATCACCGCGATCGGAAAAGCCAGCGAAGCCGATGATCCCGGCATGCGAAATTCGAACTTGTTGCCGGTGAACGCCACGGGGGACGTCCGGTTGCGATCGGATAGATCATGAAGAATGGCCGGCACGAATTCTTCGAAACGCACCAGCTTCGATTTGCGGAATTTTCCCATAATGAACGTCTGGGGATCATCGACGACTGCCTGCAATTCATCACCCAAAAAAACAGAGATGATGGCCGGGGGGGCTTCATGGCCTCCCAGGCGCAATTCGTTACCCGCTGAAGCCAACACGGCTTGCAACAGATCATGATAGCGGTTAATGCCGCAGATAAAACCGGCTAAAAAACTTAAAAACACCAGCCTTGAGTTTTTATTATCGCCTGGAGTGAACAGGTTCCTGCCCTGGCTGTCCCTCAACGACCAATTGATGTGCTTGCCGCTGCCGTTAAAAAAAGCGAATGGCTTCTCATGCAACAGGCAAACCATGCCGTGCGTGCGGGCGATGCGCAGCAACAGGTCCATCAACAGTTGGTTATGGTCGGCGGCAATGTTGGCTTCCTCGTAAAGGGGGGCAATCTCGAACTGGTTGGGGGCCACCTCATTGTGGCGGGTTTTGACGGGAATGCCGAGGTTCAACGCTTCGGCCTCCACATCCTCGAGGTAATGCAGCACCGCTTCGGGAATGGCGCCGAAATAATGGTCGCCCATTTGCTGTCCGCGGGGCGGATGGGCGCCGAAGAGCATGCGTCCGAATGTTTTCAGGTCGGAACGATTCTGGAAATCCTTTTCACGGACCAGGAAAAATTCCTGTTCAGCGCCGATCATGTTCTTCACCCAGGCGGCCCGCTGGTTGAACTTGGCCAGGATCTTCAGCGAAACATCGTTGATGGACCTCAATGAGCGCAGCAGCGGTGTTTTTTTATCCAGGACACAGCCGTTATAACCGTAAAAAACCGAGGGGATGAAGAGGACGCAATGCTGGCGGTTCCTGACCACGAAAACCGGTGAACTCGGATCCCAGGCCGTGTAGCCGCGGGCCTCGAACGTCGAGCGCATGCCACCGTGCGGAAACGACGAGGCGTCGGGTTCGCCCTTGATCAGGTCGCGCCCGGAGAAACGGGAGATGATCCTGCTGGGGCCTTCCCATTCCAGGAAAGTGTTCTGCTTGCCGGCGGTCAGTCCGGTCAGGGGCATGAACCAGTGGGTAAAATGGCTGACGCCCATGGACTCAGCCCATTGCTTGATGGCCCCGGCCAGGAATTCGGCCACCTCGGCATCGAGCGCTTTTTTCTGGTCCACCGTGCGCATGAATTTCTTGAAAACCTGCGGCGGCAGGGCCTTTTTCATCTTCTCCAGGTCGAACACGTGGCTGGCAAAGTTCTGCATGACTCCCCCCCTTATGCTTGGAATAAATTCCTGCATTTTTTCCTGTAACAATCTTCAGGGATTTAAGCAAAGCGAAATTGTCTTATAACCGATTTCGTCTTGTTTGTCAAAAAATGATTGCAATAATCCGTGTTTTCAGTACAATAGATACGAGAGAATAAATTTCAATGGAAAGAAACAAGATAATCTCAATCAATCATGTTTGATAAATTAAAGGAACTGGGCAGGGATACTGCCATATACGGCATATCGACGATCGTCGGCCGCTTCCTCAATTTTCTGCTCGTGCCCTTTTACACCCATTTCATTTCGCCCGGCGCCATGGGCATCTATACCAACATCTACGCCTACCTGGCTTTCCTGAACATCGTGTACATCTACGGCATGGATGCCGCCTTCATGAAATACAGTTCCTTGGCCGAGCCGCAGGAAAAGAAACAGACTTTTTCCACGGCCTATCTGGCCGTTGTTCTGACCACAATGCTCTTGTCGGGTGCGCTATATCTGCTGCGAATTCCCTTCGTGCGCATGATGGAAGTGCCCGCCGGTTATGCCCGGCTGGTTTATTACACCATTTTCATCCTGCTCTTCGATACCCTGGCCCTGATCCCCTTCGCCAGCTTTCGCCTGGAGCGCAAGGCAAAAAAATTCGCCTTCATCAAGCTGGGCAACATCCTGCTGAACCTGGGGCTGAACCTGCTCTTTTTCATCAAGTTCCGCATGGGCATCGAGGCCATCTTCGCCGCCAACCTGATCGCCTCGGCCGCGACCTTCCTGGTGCTGCTGCCGGACATCTGGACGCGGCTCTGCTTGCGGATCCATGGGCCCCTTTTCCGGCGCATGCTGAGCTTCGGACTGCCCTACCTGCCGGCCAGCCTGGCCTCGATCATGATCCAGGTCATTGACCGCCCCATCGTCCTGGCCATGACCAACGCCACTACCCTAGGCCTTTACCAGACCGGCCACAAGCTCGGCATCTTTATGATGCTGGTTGTTTCCATGTTCCAGTACGCCTGGCAGCCATTCTTTCTGAACAATGCCCGGGAAAAGAACGCCAAGGAGATATTCGCCAAGGTGCTGACCTTATTCGTTCTGGCGGCCAGCGTGATCTGGATCGTCGTCAGCCTGTTCATTGATGTGGCCGCAGGCTGGGAATTCTCGCCCGGCCGCTCGCTCATCGCCAGGCAGTTTTTGCCCGGGCTGGTCGTGGTACCGGTCATCCTGCTGGCCTACCTGTTCAACGGCATTTACGTCAATCTCCAAGTCGGGCTGTACATTGAGGAAAAAACGAAATATTTCCCCCTGATCACCGGAGCCGGCGCCCTGGTCAACGTGGCGGCCAACCTGCTGTTCATCCCGCGCCTGGGCATCATGGGAGCGGCCCTGGCCGTGCTGGCCAGCTACGTGGTCATGACGGCCGGTCTGTACTTTTTCGCGCAGAGATTCTATCGCATCGACTACGAATACGGCAAACTGTTCAAAATTTTGGGAACGGTTATCGCCGCGGCGGGTCTTTTTTATTTTGGACATTACCAGGGTAGCCTGACCATCATCTACAAGGTCGCGCTGCTGTTCGGATTCATTGCTGCGCTGCTGGTCATGCGCGTGGTCGAGAAGAGGGAAATCACGCACCTTATAAAAACATTGTTACGCCGCAGAGTGTAGGGGCGGGGTTTTCCCCCGCCCTTTTTTCTTTAAAAAGGGCGACCACGAGGGTTGCCCCTACATTTTTTTAGATAATTTTTCAGGATGATTTTTATTTCTTTTTCTTGTGGCCCAGGATGCCGCCGCTCAGGAACAAGCCGGCGCCCAGAACAAAACCGAAATTATACCACCCGCCGCTGTTGTGCACGGCATATATGCCTACCTTGGAACTGAAAATGGAAACGATGAACGTGATCGGCGCGATCAAACCGTGCCAAAGGCCAAGCCAGAAACCGGCGATTTTACCTTCGCCATCCGGTGTTTTGGCCAGGCGGTTGGGGCCCGGTGCGCAGGCGGCTAAAAACAAAAATAGAATGACCGCCAACAACAAAAAAACTTTGTACTTCATGTTCACCTCCTGCTTTTGTTTTTCATTCGCGGTTGTTGGTGAATTTGCTGATCAGCCGGTTGCGGATCTCGATATACAGCGGCGGCACTTTTTCCATCAAGTTCCGGCAGTAGGCCGTCAGATAGGCCTTGGCTTTCCGTGGATTGCCGGAGTAGAGCCGCAGGGCTTCCTTTTCAATTTTTTCCTGGTCAGCGAAGATTTTATCTTCGAAAGGCTGGCGCATGGCCCCGACTTCCTTGATCGCGTCCTGGAAACTCAAATTGCAGAGGTTGTCGACAAAATCAATGGTCCAGCGCGCCGAAGCATCACTATATTTTCCCGGGTCATAGGCTTGATAGCTGGGAGCCGTGTCGCTGCAGCCGGCATAGATGGGCACGTAGGGGCTGATATAGGGATTGTCCTGGTAAAGCCAGTAGAGGCCACCGATGGCTGCGGGCAGCCAGCCGCGCAGCTGGCAGACCATGCCATAATGGCCGCGGTGGCGGGCCACCGGCCTGCGGTTGCTTAACATCAACAAGGCGCGCAGGTCGCTGGAAGGAAAGGGCGTAGCCAGCGGGCTGACCTTGAAGCCGCCCCGGCCGTCACTGACCAGCCATTGCGGTTGGGCGGTGAAATCATAGATCGTTCCCTCAAAAACCGAACGCTGAAAAGCGATAATGTCGCGCACGGAAATCTTCTTCTCGGGGGTCGCCGAAAACGGGTAAAGGGAGATCGGTTCAACGGTTTGATAATAGGGATTAATGGTTTTAAAGGGGTTTTTGCCCAGCTTTCTATCAGGCCATTGCGCCAGATTGGGCATGAAGGTGCTGTAAAAAAGCCAGAAACGGCTGGTGGCGTATTCCACCGGCAGCGGGGCATAAATATCCTGCCAGATGAAAGGCTTGTTGGCGGCGGGGTTGTACCAGCCACGATCCACCGCTTCCTGCATGTAATTCGCCGAAACCTGGAAATGATCTGTGTCCTGCGCATCGATTTCTTTGATGATGCTCCAGTTGGGTATGATCAACGCCTGGTCGTCGCCGATGCGCTGCGCCGCCCAGATGGCCCCGGGTTTGCCGCTTTCCCGGCTCCAGCCCGGGCCGACGCCGAATATTTCCATGACCCAGGCTTCATCGGGATCACCGATAACCAGATCCTCGGCGCCATCACCGCTCGACGGCAGAAAACCGTAAGTTTCCATCAGGGTCCCGATAAGCTTTACGGCTTCCCGCGCTTTTTTGCAGCGCTGCAGGGCGAAAACCTGTGCCTGTTCCACGGTCATGATTTGCTTTCCGGTTTCACGCGTAACAGCCAGTTCCGAACGTTGACTGATCGTACTCTCGGCGATACCCAGCTGATGCTCGTTGATATGCGGGTAAGCCGAGTGGATGTAAGCATAGGTTTTGCGTACTTGCGGAATGGTCCCGATCACTTCTCCGTCATCACGCAGCGGACGGCTGGCATCTTGAATGCCCCAATACACCGGAGCCTGCGCGCCGTTTTTATAGCGGGCGGCGGATACGACATAGACTCGCGAATCAGGTCCGGCATCGGTATGGGACAGGATCACCGAACCGTCCACAGAAGCTTTTTTCCCCACGGCAATCACGGTGCAACCGTCATCTTCGGCGGCTGACGCAGCGATTGGTAACCATAATGCATGCAACCATAAAGTCAAGATGGCAAGGATAATTTTTTTCATGAGCCCATTCTAATCGAAAGCGGATTGGCTGTCAAAAATTCGAACGAGTGATTGCTTGGTTTACCCTGGTTTTCTGCCTATAGCGTGTATGCCAGGCTTAATTCCAAGGCAAATACCGGCGAGCGTAAAAAGAGGGGGTGGCGAGGCCCGTTGCGGTCTTCAAAAAGATCGGTTACATCAATGCCGCGCCCGGGCCCTTTGGCATAAAGGTAAGCGATATAGCGATAAATAAGACTGCCGCTGAAAAGCATCCTCGAAGAAATCGGTACCAGCAATCCGGTTCCGACATTGACGCCCACTCCCAAGTAAGTCGCATCACAGACCAATCCTTGTTTGTCAGCGGCGTTATCATAGACTTTCAACCAGGGGAAATTGAGGCCGAAATGGGCAAAGATCTTCAGCGGTGAGGTTTTGAGCAGGAAGGTGCGCGAATTGAGCTGGATCACATGCGATACGGCCGTGCTTTTACGGTCCTGGAAGGACACATCGTGCCCCGAAGCCAGATAGGAGATCGACCACAGTCCGGAACGGAAACGGCGACCGAAGCCGATGCCGAAACCGAGGCTGGATTTGACGCGGGGAATGTAAAAAACCTGTTCCGCATTGCCCAGGACCAGATGGCCGTCAAGATCACGTGGGCTGAAAGAAAGGAACTGCGTGGTCACTTCAAAAAAAAATGCCCCCCCCTCTACCGCGGGCAAAATTTCTTCTTCCGCTTCCCGAGCCTGGATTTCCATGGTTACCCACAGTAAGAACAATAAAATAGTTACTCTTTTCATAAGCGACGGCTCTCCGGGCCGCAATAAATAAAGCTGACCCAGTGGGTCGCCCTTCACCCGTTTCTGATTTTTTTCTTTGCGTATCACCTATCATTCATTTTTCGGCATTTCCCCGACCGGCGGCGCGGCTTCGGCTTGCGCCCGTTTGATATTCATTTCCGCGGCAATCTCAACAAAAGATTCCACCAATTCAGCCAGAGTGGAAATTTCAAAACCGTGGTTGATGGTATAAACCAGTCCGCTGTCGGAATTTTCCCAAACCTGGCACAGGCCCTTGCTGCGGGTCAGGATGGCAGCAATCTTTTCCATGGCGGC
The DNA here is from genome assembly GCA_016934745.1 of Candidatus Aminicenantota bacterium. Taxonomy (GTDB): domain Bacteria; phylum Acidobacteriota; class Aminicenantia; order UBA2199; family UBA2199; genus UBA2199. Next base: position 111,281 of record JAFGSF010000005.1, read on the forward strand.
GGGAAATGGAAAAACAGTTTTGTTTTCCCTCAGCATTTGGGCGATCAGCCGTGGCAACATCGGACTGATATAGCTAAAACCATTGCCGCGTCGGGGTAGCTTGTAAGCGATGGCCTTGTAATCGTCGCTGCTGACGAGTTTCTGCCCCTCGTTAGCGAACACGCCCTGGACCACGGAACCCAGTGTCGCGGCAATCAGCCAGTTGCCTTTCTGGGCAATGGTCGGCTCCAGGGGAAAAGGCATGGGCAGCCTGGGAAAGACTATCTTTTTCACCCCCGCTTCGTCCTTGAACTGGGCCTGGCCGGAAGGGGTTGCCTTGGTCTTGATCAGGTCAAACAGATAAGAATCATTGACTTGGACCATAAAGGCGATTCCAGGCTCCGGAATCGAGATCGAAGCGCTGCCCATGGGGATCATGACACGTTTTTCTGGATTCAGGGTAATGAGAAAACCCAGACGCCCGCCGTATGATTTAAGCAGGCGGTCGCCATCAATGCCGGCGGAAGCCAGACCCATTTTCATCATGGCCAGTCCCTGCTCCATTTGTTGGCCGGACATTTTCTGGCCTTGTTTGCCGATCCAGGCGGCCAGTTTCTCTATATCATAATCCGCGAAAAAAACCAGGGCCGTATCGGCAGCCAGCATGTTAAGCTCGCTCAGGTAGCGGGGAGCGGGTCCGGCGATGTTCCATATCAGGCCCTTGTTTTTTCCGGGTCGATGATGGATGACAAAGCGGTTGCGGTGCAACCCGGGCTTCAGGGTAATCGAACTGTATCCCAGGCCGCTGATCTCATCCAGCCCATAGCTTTTAAAAAGCATGTTCAGCATGCTGAAGGCCTGGACCGCTTTTTCCTGTTTGCCGACGGCGCCCTTGGCTATGGTTTTTTCAAGATTGGCAAAAAATTGCAGCACCGCAGCGCTGATCTTTTCAGTGTGCAGATATCCAAACGCCTCGCCGCCCTGGTCCAATTTGGCCGTCACCTGCCAATAGGTGTTGGCCTCAGCCGAACGGTTCCATTGCGGAATGACGACCTTGAGCAGCGCGTAGGTTCCGACGGCGCCGATTAACAAAGCACAGATTGCTAAAGCAATTGTTTTTTTCATTTTCCACCTCACGGAATAATTATAAACAGCTTAAATAAAAATGCAAGACCCTTACTTTTTCAACGCATCCAGCCGGATCACCAACTCATCATTGCATATGGAGATCTTGACCCTGCCGCCTTTTTTAAGGCGCCCGAACAGGACATCGTCCACGAAATGATTTTTTATTTTTTCCTGGATCAAGCGCCCCACTTCACGAGCACCGAACATGTGCGAAAAACCGCGCCGGGCCAGCCAAAGATTGCAGTCTGGGCTGACCTTCAAGATGACTTTTTTTGCAGCGAGCTGATCACTGAACTCGGCGATCATTTTTTTAACAATGCGCGTCACTACGGTCTCATCCAAGTGATTGAATGTCACGATGGCATCCAGGCGGTTGCGAAACTCAGGCGAAAAAAACTTTTCCACGGCTATATTGACCGCTCCGCCCGAGGTTGATCCGGAAAAGCCAACCATGGTTTTGCCGATTTCCTTGGCACCGGCATTCGATGTCATGATCAGCACGACATTGCGAAAATCAGCTTTACGGCCGCTATTATCGGTCAAAGTGGCGTAGTCCATCACTTGCAACAGGGTGTTGAAAATATCGGCGTGGGCTTTCTCGATTTCATCAAGGAGAAGTACGCAATAAGGTGATTTGCGGACGGCTTCGGTCAGCAATCCCCCTTCCTCATAGCCGACATAACCGGGCGGCGAACCGACCAGTCGCGACACCGTATGCTTTTCCTGATATTCGCTCATGTCAAAGCGCAGCAAGGGAACGCTCAGGATGTCAGCCAACTGCCGGGCCAGTTCAGTTTTCCCTACCCCGGTAGGACCAACGAACAGAAACTTGGCCACGGGTTTATCTGCTTCATGGAAACCGGCCCGGGATCGCTTGATAGCCCAGGCCACCTTTTCAACAGCCTGATCCTGTCCGAAGATCCTGGTTTTCAATTCCCGCTCCATGACCTGAAGATTCCTGGCCTCGGATACCGAGACGCTCAGGCGCGGAATTTTCGCTATCCGGGCGACAACCTGTTCAATGGCTTCCACGCCGATACGGATCGAACCGCTTTTTTCCTCGGCATTCATGCGCGCGAAAGCACCGGCTTCATCAATGACGTCAATGGCTTTATCAGGCAGGAAGCGGTCATTGATATGTTTGCCTGACAACTCGGCGGCGGCCTTCAGAGTGGCATGTGAATAAGTGACGCGATGGTAATCCTGATACCGCTGGCGCAATCCCAACAAAATCTCGTACGTTTCATCGATCGACGGTTCGGGAATTTCGATTTTCTGAAAACGACGCGCCAGGGCGCGGTCTTTCTCAAAGTATTTCTTGTACTCCTCATGGGTGGTCGTGCCGATACAGCGCAGTTTCCCCAGGGCCAGTACCGGTTTGAGGATATTGGAGGCGTCCAGCGATCCGCCTGATACGGCACCGGCGCCGATGATCGTATGGATTTCATCGATGAACAGCACGGCATTTTTTTCAGCCTGCAGGGCGGAGAGCACTTTTTTCAAACGTTCCTCGAAATCGCCGCGATAGCGGGTTCCGGCCAGCAATGAGCCCATGTCCAAAGCATAGATCTTGATATGGCGCAATGCCGGCGGTACCAGCCCCTGCACCACCCTTTGGGCCAATCCCTCGGTGATGGCTGTTTTCCCGACGCCGGGATCACCGACATGGACTGGATTATTTTTGAAGCGCCGGCAAAGAACCTGCAGGGTTCGGATCAGGATATCTTCTCGTCCGATCAACGGTTCGCTTTCGCCGCTGCGCGCCTTGGCAGTCAGTTCGCGGGTGAATTTGCCTAAAAATTCATCGCTCTTGGCGGTTTTACTTTCCCTTTCCCGAACGCGGCGGCGGCCGGCATCCGCGTTGAAACTGTTTTCCGCTCCGGCCTGATCAGTTTCGGGATCACTGCCCTGGTCGTGGGAGATGACGCTCAGCAGGTTGAAACGGCTGACGCCCTGACTCTTCATCACGTAGGCCGCAAAGGACTCTTTTTCTTCCAATAGAGCCGCGTAAATATCAGCGATTTCAAGTTCTTTTTTTTCGGCCGAAACAGTATGGACTATTGCCTGCTCCATCAATTCCTGGAATCCAAGCGAGGCGACTGGATCGGAAGCGGTCACCTTGGGCACTTTTTCATTCAGGTAAGTTTCGAGCTCTTTCTTCAGCAGTTCGACATTGGCACCGCAGCGACTAATAATAGAAGCCCCTGCTTCAAAAAAAAGCGACGCATAAAAAACATGTTCCGGTGTCAGGTATTCATTGCGGCGGTTGCGAGCATCCGCAAAGGCCACGGCCAGGACGCGATTCAGTTCCTCGTTGATTTCCATGTTCATTTCGCCATTTCAGGCTTCTTCGTAACTGCAACGCAAGGGGAAATCATGCTGCTGGGCCAGGGTATGCACCTGGGACACTTTGGTCCTGGCGATGTCCAGGGAATAGACCCCGCATTGGCCGCTGCCGCGGCGGTGCACATCAAGCATGATGCCCTTGGCTTCCCGCGAAGGTTTATGAAATATTTTAACCAGGACCTCGACCACGAATTCCATGGTCGTATAGTGGTCGTTATGCAGAATGACGCGAAACATTTTGGGTTCGCGTATCTCGGCCTTTTCTTTTATTTGCAGGTCGTCGTCGGGATTGAAAATAAAATTCTGGTCGCTGCCCATGGTTTGCCTCGGTCTATGGATAAATATTAACCAATCGCCGCCTTGCTGTCAATCCGGCAGCAATTATCCGCTATTGATTTAATTTACATTAATTTTTATAATGGCCTTTCTTTTCTTTGCGGCCTTGACAACTTCATGGAAATAAGAGGGCAATCATGAACAGCAATGAAATGAAAAAACCGGTTGAATTACTCAGGGAAATCGGCCTGATCGCCGCCGTGGCCTTCGCCATCGGCTCGGTCATCGGTTCGGGAATTTTCAAGAAACCGGGCCTGATGGCCTCCCAGCTCGAATCGCCCCTGCTGCTGCTCCTGGTCTGGATCGTCGCCGGACTCATGACCTTGTTCGGGGTTCTAAGCATCGCCGAGATTTCGAGCATGTTCCCTCAAGCCGGTGGCCAATACATTTATTTCAATAAAAGCTACGGAGAATTCAGCGGTTATCTTTACGGCTGGGCTGTGTTTATCGTCATCCAGACCGGTTCCATCGCCTCCATCGCCTACGTCTTTTCCGATTCGTTGGGCTATTTTTTTAAATTTCCACGGCTGGGCCCGGCCTGGGAAGCCTTCGCCCTGCACATTCCCTGGGTCGGAGACATTACGCCGTTCAAATTCATCGGCCTGAAGGGCTGCACCATCCTGTTGATCCTGTTTCTGACCGTGGTCAACTATCTGGGCGTGCGCCTGGGCAGCGCGGTGCAGGTGATCTTCACTGCGCTCAAGATCGCAGTCATCCTGGCCATTGTCATCCTGGCTTTCGCCTTCGGCCATGGAAGCCTGGCCAACTTCACCCA
>JAFGSF010000024.1 GCA_016934745.1 Candidatus Aminicenantota bacterium
GAGATCAGGAATTCCAACATCGATTATTACGAAATGTTTCGCATGGTCAAAAGCAAGCTGGCCGAACAGGAGAATATCGTCCTATGAGCCTGAAACTGTCGAAAAACCGGGTGAACTTCCTGACCAAGCTGATCGTCGAATACATTGAAACCAGCGATGAGGTCGATTACAGCGACGACATCGGCAACATCCGCTTCAAGATATATCAATTCATTCTCGATGAATTGAAAATGTTCGAGGACATCGAGACCGCGGCCCGGGACAAGATCGTATCGCAAAAGAAGAACATCCCCGAAAACTCGCGTGAATGGGAGATCCTGTTCCGCAAATACACCGGCGAGGAACTGGACAAGCTGGGCCGGCTCTGGGATTAGGGCAGAATTAAAGTCAGGGAATCGGCGTAAGGTGAAAGGTGTAGGGTTTAAGGTAAAAAAAAGATAGAAAAAAAGGATTCGGCGTTCGGTAAGAAATAAATTAACTCATCCCCTACCCCTTCTCTTGAGAAGAGAAGGGGAAAAATAGTCAAATAAGCAATTCCCCCTCTCTTGGCGAAGAGAGGGGGCTGGGGGTGAGTTGATAGATATATTTTACACCGATTTCATCTTTTATTCTCTTCCTCTCCGCCTTCAACCTTGCACCTTAAACCAATTCCATCTTTATTTTTTCGCGAGCTTATTGTATTATAACCACATGCAACTTGAAGCAAAGATCACCTGGCAGCAAGGCCTGGCCTTCCAGGCCAACCTGGACGGATTCGAATTCACCATCGACGCCGCGCCCGAAGTCGGCGGCAGTAACCTGGGTCCGCAACCGAAAGGACTGACCCTGGTGTCCCTGCTCGGCTGTACGGCCATGGACGTCATATCCATCCTGGGCAAAATGAAGGTCAAGGTCGAAAAGTTCTCGGCAACGGCAGAAGCCCGTCTGGCCGAAGAACATCCGAAAAAATTCCTGGCCATCAAGGTCACCTATTTTTTTAGCGGAACGGAGCTCACCGTGGAGCCCCTGCGCAAGGCCATCGCCCTTTCCGAAGAAAAATATTGCGGCGTCCGGGCCACGCTGGCACCGACGGTGAACATCAGCCATGCGATCATTGTCAATGGAAATCGTCTCACTGAATAATTTCAAATGATCCCAGAAATTGTTAAAATCATAGTGAGAACGACATCCATTGACATTGACGCACGTGATGATTTCAACGAATCAAATGGATGGTTGAAATCATTGTGCGTGCAAATGAATGGCCAAAATCAAGATGGATAACGACCATGGCCAAGGAACCGCTGCACGTCCTGCGGGCTATAAAAAAATTCATCATCCCCCTGTCGCCTCCCGTCTACGCCTTTGAATCCAGCATCCGCTCCACCCCGTTCCGCATCCTCATTTCGGTGCTGTTGAGCGCACGCACACAGGACCCAGTGACCGAGAAGGCCGCGGCCAGGCTTTTTGCCGTAGCCGCAACCCCGGAGACCATGTCCCGGCTGTCGCCCGAACAAATGAACCGCTTGATTTACCCGGTGGGCTTCTACCGCACCAAGGCCAGGAATATCCTGGCCATCTGCGCCATCTTGAAGCAAAGCGGAAAATTTCCTTCCAGCCTCGACGAGATGCTGGCGCTGCCGGGCATCGGCCCCAAATCGGCCAGCCTGGTACTGGCCCTGGCTTTCGGGATTCCGACCATCGCCGTCGACACCCATGTCTTTCGCATTTCAAGGCGCCTGGGTTGGGCCAGCGGCCGGACGCCAGACGCAGTGCAAAAGGAATTGCAGAATCTCTTCCCACGACGCAACTGGTCGCAGGTCAACCAGGTGCTGGTGGGTTTCGGGCAAACGATCTGCAGGCCGGTCAGACCGAAATGCACGGAATGCGTGCTAAAGAAGACCTGCCCTTCGTCAAAAATGCGGAGTACAGCTGAAAATATGAAATAGGGAATTGGTTTAAGGTATAAGGTGAAAGGTGTAGGGAAGAAACAAATCAACTCATCCCCACCCCCTTCTCTTGTGAAGAAAAGGGGCCTAATTTCTATTAAGCAATTCCCCCTCTCTTGACGAAAAGAGGGGGCTGGGGGTGAGTTGATAGATATTTCTTAAACTGATTGCTTTTTTTTTCCTACCTTACGCCCTACGCCAAGATCAATGCTTCTTCAGGAACGAATCCTTGATCAGATTCACCATCTTGGCATTATCGGTGTGTCCGGTTTTCTGGGCGGTGATCCGGCCGCGGATCGCCCGTCCCAACAAGTAGAAGTCGCCGATGATGTCCAGGATCTTGTGCCGGGCCAATTCCTCGGGAAAACGCAGGCTGGTATTGATGATCTTGTCCTTGTCGATCAAGATGAAATTGTTCATGCGACCGCCCTCGGCCAGTCCCATGTCGCTCAGTTTGTTGAAATCATCGACAAAACCGTAGGTCCGGGCCGGGGCGATTTCGCGCTGGAAATCTTCGCCGCTGTTCATGACGAACTCGTAGCACTGCCGGCCGAGGGGTTCGGGGTAGATGCAGGTGTAGCGAACCGTGAACACATCGCACGGTTCAATTTTGATGAACTTGCCATCGGTTGATTCGTCGCCGATGAGCAGCGTATGAGTAATCTCGATATCGGGGATAATTTCGCCCTGTTCCACGATGCCGCATTCCTTGATAAACTCGCACAAATTGATGGCCGAGCCGTCGCCGATTGGAACTTCCTTGTTGATTTTGATGGCCAGGTTGCTGATCTGGAAGGCGTGCAGCACGGCCATGAAATGCTCGATGGTACGTGCCTCCAGGTCGTCTTTCTTGATCGAAGTGGCGTAACCGCTATTGTTGAGAAACTCGATGCGGGCCGGGATATATCCGGATTTGGAGATGTTTTCGAAGCGGATGCCCTTGTTGGCCGGCAGCGGTTTGATGACCATGCCGGTCTTTTCCCCGGAATGGAGACCGATGCCGTAAATGATATTGCTCACGCCCACCGATTTCTGCTTGTGAAAATACTGCGTGTCGCCGCTGTCAAATTCGATGGTCGCAGTGCTTTCGCGCAACAGCTTCTTTTTTTCGTCGTTGCCGGCCAGTTCGTCCTCATGGCCGAGGATGGTTTTCAGCTTCAGGTTTTCATCACGGACCTGGCGGTACTCCAGGCCGCGCTTTAAAACAAAGATCACTTTGTCCAGGCTGAGCGGCTTTTCCATGTAATCATAGGCCCCGGCCTTCAAAGCCGAAACCGCGGCCGACACCGAGCCGTGCCCGGAAATCATGATAATAATCTGCAAGGGATCGATGGCCAGGATATGCTTGATCACCTCCAAGCCGTCCATGCCCGGAAGCCAGATGTCCAGGAAAATCGCATCCGGCTTGATGTTAATGAATTTTTCAATTCCCGCCTGGCCATCATTGGCGAAAAAAACCTGGTAGCCTTCATCCTCCAGCACCGAGGCCAGGGAAACCTGGATGTTTTTTTCATCATCGACAATCAGTATTTTCTTCATTTTTGGTCCTATTATACCTAAAGCCAGAGGAAAAGGAAAGGACCAAAAAATGAAGGAATCAGTGACGAGTGACGCGTGACGAGAAAGAAAATTCCAAATCCCAGGCACCAAATTACAATTACCAAATGACCAAAACAAAGGCGCTATGTGATTTTATGGTTCTTGATCTTGGAGGGGTTTGATTAATCAAACCCCTACGTGCCTTTCTTCGTTTGGGTCATTGGAATTTGTGATTTATTTGTTATTTGGAATGTGGGATTTGGAATTTTATTCTTACCGTCTACCGTGCACCGTCTACCGTAAACCGATTTCAATGACGGTCTTGAATTGCCATACAATATGCGCTATACTGTTGCCAATGAATCCATATTTAATTTTCTTCTTGGCCTGGCTGGTGCCGGGACTTGGACACCTGCTGCAGAAAAAAACCGTCAAGGCCCTTGTCTTTTTCTCCGGTATCCTGGCATTGCTGGCCATGGGACTGCTAATGAAGGGGAAATTCTACGATACCACGGTGCTGCATCCCCTGCTGCTGCTGGGGTTTCTCGGTGACCTGGGCAACGGTATTTTTTTTATCCTCCTCCAGATAAATCATTGGGCCGGCGGAGATATCAAGGCCGTCACTTTCCATTACGGGACCGCCTATCTCGCCGCGGCGGGGTTGCTCAATTATTTGGTGGCACTGAACGCCTTTGATCTGGCCAAGGGGAGAAAAAAGTGATATTCAGAAGCCATATCCTTTCCATGCTGATTTTCGCGGCCATAGTTTCAGTCATTTTGGCTTTCATCAAGCACGACGATTACCGCCGCATCGGCCTCTACGCGCTCAAATTGTTTCTATACATGGCCGGCGGCGTCATGCTGGTCAGCTGGATCATGTATCTTCTCTAGGCTCGCGTCGGCATGCCGCTGAAGCGAAAAAATCAAATTGCCGCCATGATTTCATTTTTGCTGTACCTGGGTATTTTCGTGGCTTCATCGCTGCCGGCTTCGGCCCTGCCCGGAAAGGTCCCCGATATCATCCCCCATTTCTGCGCCTATGCCATCTTAGCCTTCTTTTTTGTTCAGGTTTTCGATGATCCCCTCAACCTGAAAAAGATGGCCAGCGCCTGGGTGGCGCTGATCGTGCTGGGCTTTTTTGACGAAGTGCACCAGTCGTTCGTTCCCAGCCGTTTCTGTTCTTTGAAAGACATGACGGTTGACGCGCTGGGCAGCGCATTCGGTCTGCTGGCCTACCGTTGGAAAGAACAGATCAAGAATGGTATTTGAGATTGAATTTTTCAATCAGATAGCGCAGGGAACGATAATTGATCTGGAGCGCCGCTGCTGTTTTCTTGATGTTCCCACTGTTCAATTCCAAACCCCTGACAATGATGCTTTTGCTGATATCGTCAATATAGCGGGTTAAATCCAGATCTCCCCGGCTGAGCATGATTTGCCAATCCGCCCCGGTCGCAGCCGGGGTATCCAGGTTGTAGATGACTTCGGATGGCAGCGAATCGGTGCTAATCACCGAGCCTTTTTCCAAGGCGACACCCCGTTCAACGAAATTTTCCAACTCTCGCACGTTTCCCGGCCAATTGTAATTTTGAAAGCATTCCAGTACTTTTTTTTCAAAACCCTGGATATCCTTGACAAATTTTTTATTGTAACGCTGCAAAAAGTGCTGCATGAGTATCGGGATATCGTCCTTCCTTTCCCGCAGTGGCGGGACTTTGATGGAAATAACATTCAGTCGGTAGTATAGATCGGAACGGAATTCTCCCTTTTCCATGCTTTCGACCAGGTCGCGGTTGGTGGCGGTGATAATGCGCACATCAATTTGGATTTCCTGATTCCCGCCCACGCGGCGAATGACTTTTTCCTGGATCGCCCGCAGGATCTTGACCTGCATTTTCTGCGACATTTCAGATATTTCGTCTAAAAAGAGGGTGCCCCGGCTGGCGGATTCGAATAAGCCTTCCTTATCCTGGTAGGCATCGGTGAAAGCGCCCTTTTTATGCCCGAACAATTCGCTTTCCAGAAGGTTTTCGGGCAAAGCCCCGCAGTTGATGGAAATGAATTTCTGGGCGCTGCGACTGGATTTGCTATGAATGGCCCGGGCAATCAATTCCTTGCCGGTACCGCTTTCACCGCTGATCAATACGGTGGAATCGGTTTGGGCGATGGTGTCGATCAACTCGAATATTTTGTGCATTTTCGGGTCGGCGCCGACAATGTTTTCAAACTTTTCCTTATCGGAAAGCTTCTCTTTCAGTGCGACGTTTTCCCGCTCAATATTCTTTTTATGCAACGATTTGGAGATGATGATTTTCAATTCATCCAGGTTGAATGGTTTCGTGATGTAGTCTTCGGCCCCGAGCTTCATGGCTTCGATGGCGTCGTTGGTGGCCGCATACGCCGTGATCATGATTACCGGGAGATCCTGATCATGGCTCTTGATTTTTTTGAGCAGTTCGATGCCATTGAGATCGGGCATGCGAATATCGGAAATGACCAAGTCGAAATATCGACCCTTGAGTTTTTTCAATGCATCCACGCCGTTGACCGCTTCCTGCACCCGATAACCTTCCTTGGTCAGAACAAAGGCCAGCATCTTACGCAGGCTGAGGTCATCATCGACAATGAGAATGTTTATGACTTGCTGAAGCATATGACTACCTCGGTGCCAAGTTTTTTTTCGGATTTTATTTCCATTTTAAATCCGTGTTCATCGACAATTTGCTTGACGATCGTCATGCCCAGACCGATGCCGAAGGAAAATTTTGAAAAAAACGGAATGAATATCTTATCCAGTTCAACCCGGTCCATGCCGACACCGTAATCCTTGATGGATAGCAGGATTTGGTCTCCAGCGCGAACCAGGTTGATTTCAATTTCCCCGTTTTCATTCAGGGCCTTGACTGCATTGCTCAACAGGTTCCAGGCCAACTGCCGTATTTTCTTGATATCGGCGGCAACCCAGTATTCGCGGTTATATTTCTTTAAAAACCGCACCTTGGGCAAATTCAGGCAAAGCATTTCCACCACTTCATCCAGGATAACCGCCAGATCAAAACTGCTGATTTCCAGTGGCGCCTGCCTGGAAAAATTCAGGAACCCTTCAATGAAGGCAGACAGCCGCGCCGATTCACTGACGATGATATCCATCAGGCTGCGGTATTCATTATCCAGAGCGAGTTCCTGGCGCAAAAACTGCACCGATCCTGAAATCGAGGCCAGTGGATTGCGGATTTCATGGGCAATGCCGGCCGCCATCCCTCCGATCAAGGCCAAATGCTCTTTTTCCTGCAGCTTTTTCTCAATTTTCTTGATGGAACTCAAATCGGTGATTAAAAATACAAGCAGATTTTCAAACGTCGACACTTTCTTGATGGACGTAACCGAAATGCCCAGATCGAATTCATGCAGTTTTTTTTCAAAATAGTACGGCGTGGCGCCCTGCCAGGTTTTTTGCACGTCCAGCAGATCGGGCTTGATGTGCAGCAGTTCAAAAACGTTGTCTGACCTCTTCAGGCGCAGCAAATGGGCGGACTTGGCGTTAAATGAAACAATCCGTCCCCGGGTATCGGCCGTGATAAAACCGTTTTCCATTTTTTCAATGACCGAATTGTTGAGTGAAATCATGTCCTGCAGATTATCCTGAATGTTTTTCAGCTGGTCGCCGGTTTTGCGCATGCGTTCGAAATAATAGGAAGACATGATGCTAAAAGCGGCAAAAGCGATGAAGCTCATCATCAGGTTGTAAATAAAAGTTCCCAAAGACACATCGCCCACATCAATATTGGGGTAGTATGGAATCATCCCCAAATACAGGAGATCGGACAGAATTCCAAACGAAATGAACGAAAAAGTAGCCATGATGATGGTATCACGCCGGTTTAAAAAAATCGAAGCGACAATGATGGGCAGGATGTATAAAAAATAGAACGGGCTGATGATACCGCCCGAAAGATACACCAGCAACGTGATCGTCAGGATATCGAATGTCAGCTGGACGTACAGCAGCCAACGCATACTGAGCAGGGCGGATAACGGGAAAAACAAAATGCTGATGGCGATGGCCGCCACCATGGCAATGATTACGGGAATAATTGAAAAATCAATGTTAAAAAATAACCAGATTATGATCGAAGCCAGGGTCAAGGTCAAAAAAATAGCGATTCTGATCGAATTAAGCAGTACTAATTTCTTGCCCAGTTTCTGATCGTCGATGGCAATCAAGTTTCGTTTATTAACCCACTTTGCCGATGATATCGAACAGGGGCAGGTACATGGCCACGATAATGCCTCCGACCAATCCGCCCAGGAACAGGATCATGATCGGCTCCATCAAAGATATCAAGGCCGAAACAGCCTGATCGACCTCTTCATCATAAAAATCGGCTATTTTCCCGAGCATGGTTGACAAAGAACCGGTCTGTTCGCCGACCGAAACCATTTGCGTCACCATATAAGGAAACTGCTTGGTTTCCTCCCAGGATTCCCACAACGGTTTTCCTTCCTGGACCAGGGCCCGGCTTTTCATGACGGCATCTTCAATAATGGCATTGCCGGACGTCTTGGCAGTGATGGTCATGCTCTCGATAATTTCAACTCCCGACGTCATCAGCGTGGCCAGGGTGCGGGTCACGCGGGCCACAGACACCTTGATCAGGAGCTCACCGACGACCCAAATGCGCAGTTTGATGCGATCGATAACCCGGCGTCCTTTAAAGGTGCCGTAGTAATAACGGAAAATAAAAAACAGGACGATGATGCCTATAATAATAAAAAGAATATTGGCGCCGAGAAAATCTGAGGCGCCGATAACGATCTGGGTGGGCAGAGGAAGTTCAGCTCCCATCTGGCTGAACATATCCGCAAAAACCGGCACGACTTTCCACAGGATGACACCGGTTAAAACGAAGGCGATCGTCAGCACGCCGACCGGGTAGGCCATGGCCGCTTTGACCTTGCCGACCAATTTGGTAATATTTTCAATGTACTGCGACAAGCGTAACAAAATCGTGTCCAGGTTGCCCGATGCTTCGCCGGCCTGCACCATGCTGGTATACAGTTCGTTGAAAACGCGGGGGTGTTTTTTCATGGCGTTTGACAAGTTGGCACCACCCTCGACATCCTTGCGGATTTCGATGAGCACGCTCTGAAAAAATTTGTCTTTTTGCTGAGTGCCCAGAATGGCCAGGGCCTGGGTAATCGGCAAGCCGGCATTGAACATAACCGAAAGCTGGCGGTTGAAAATGGCGATGGTTCGCAGGGAAACACTTTTTCTGCCGCCAATTAACGGGATATTGAATTTCAATTTTTTTCGTTCAATGCTCAATACCTGGACTTGCTCTTTTTCCAGGGCCATGACGATTTCATTCTGATTACGCCCGTTGCGCTCGCCCTCGATGATGTTTCCGATTCTGTTTTTACCCCTGTATTTGAAAATTGGCATGTTTTCTCCCCTTGTATTTAATAGGCTTTATTGCCGACAGCACTGGCGGCTGCTTGACTGTTTTTGAAAGTGCCCGACAGAACTTGCGGTCCACGATTGATCAGTTCCTGCAATTCCTCCTGATTGTGTGAAACCCCCATGGCCAGTTCCAATGAAATGTCTCTTTTAAAATACAGACTGGCCAGAGACTGGTTAAAAGTAATCATGCCGTATTTTTCCTGCCCCATCTGCATGGAAGAATATACCTGGTGGATTTTATTGTCGCGGATCAGATGCCGGATCGCCGGCGTCGGCAGCAGCACTTCAAGCGCCAACGCGCGGCCGCGGCCGTCGGCCTTGGGCAGCAGGGCCTGGCATATGATACCTTCCAGATTCATGGACAACTGGGTCCGGATCTGGTCCTGTTGGTGGGTAGGGAACACATCGATGATGCGGTTGATGGTCTGGGCGGCGGAATTGGTATGCAGGGTGGCAAAAGTCAGATGCCCGGTTTCAGCGATGGTGATCGCCGCCTGGATGGTTTCCAGGTCACGCATTTCTCCGATCAGCACGACATCCGGGTCTTCTCTCAGAACCGAGCGTAGAGCCATGGGAAAACTTTTGGTGTCGGCATGCAGCTCCCGCTGGTTGACCATGGCCTTGCGGTGTGAATGAAGGTATTCGATGGGGTCCTCAATCGTAATGATATGTACAGGATTTTCCTTGTTGATCTTGTCGAGCATCGAGGCCAGGGTGGTGGTTTTTCCGGAACCGGTGGGGCCGGTAACCAGGATCAAGCCGCGCGATTTGTTGGTCATGGCCGGAACGATGGCCGGCAGGCCAAGCTTTTCAAAGGACCATATTTCGTAAGGAATGCGCCGGAAAGCTCCGGCCACGGCGCCGCGCTGCATGTAGACATTGGCCCGGAAACGGGCCAATCCCTTGATGCCAAACGAAAAATCAAGCTCCCAGTTTTCTTCGAATTTGTATTTCTGGTTGTCGTTGAGAATACTGTAAATCATTTGCTTGGTTTCAGCGGGAGACAGCGTCGGATGCTCGATTCTTTTCAGTATGCCATGGACGCGGATCAATGGAGGGGAATTGGTCGTAATATGCAGATCGGAGCCGCCTTCATCCACCATTATTTTTAAAAGCTGCGGAAGTGGCAATGCCATCACATTCTCCTTATACTTTGCTTGTTTCTCTCAAAACTTCTTCAATGGAAGTGATCCCCAGTTTGATTTTTTCAAGCCCGCTTTGTCGCAAAGTCAGCATGCCCTTTTCTTTGGCTTTCTGTCTTAATTCTGAAGTCGAAGCCCCGATCATGACCATTTCCTTGATCTCTTCATCGAGCTCCATGACTTCGAACAAGCCGACCCGGCCCTTGTATCCGGTGTTGTTGCATTTATCACAGCCCTTGGGCTCATGAACATTCACGCTTTTGGCTTCTTCCGGAGAAAATCCGATCTCGATCAGTGTTTGCGCCGGGATCTTGCCGACTTTTTTACATGAACTGCACAGCCGACGGATCAGCCGTTGGGCCTGGACAAGACGGATGGCGCTGGCCACCAGGAAGGGTTCGATGCCCATATTGATCAGGCGTGCCACGGTCGACGGCGCGTCATTGGTATGCAGGGTGGAAAGAACGAGGTGGCCGGTCAGGGCGGCCTTGATAGCTATATCGGCGGTCTCAAAATCGCGAATCTCCCCTACCAGGATGATATTGGGATCCTGGCGCATAAAAGTGCGCAGGGCAGCCGGGAAAGTCAGCCCGATCTGTTCTTTGATATTGACCTGGTTGATGCCCATGATATTGAACTCCACGGGGTTTTCCGCGGTCAGAATATTCACTTCTTCATTGTTCAATTGGGCGACGGCGGAATAGAGGGTGTTGGTTTTGCCAGAACCGGTGGGGCCGGTAACCAGAATAATGCCCCAGGGTTCCTTGATGTTCTTCTCGAATTTCTGTAAAGATATCGGCTCGAAACCGAGTTGGGTCAAATCCAGTTTCAGTTGGTCCTTGTCCAAAATTCGGATCACCACTTTTTCGCCATGGATGGTCGGCAGTGAAGATACGCGCATGTCGACAATTTTCTTGAGTGTCGGCGTATCGATCTTGGTTCTGATGCGGCCGTCCTGGGGCAGCCTGCGTTCAGCGATGTCGATGCCGGCGATGATCTTGATCCGGGATATGACCTTGTTCCTCAAGTTCATGGGCGGTGTCATGTACTCGTGCAGCACGCCGTCGATGCGCAGGCGGACGCGGAACACTTTTTCGTAAGGTTCGAAGTGAATATCCGAAGCGCCCTTAATGATCGCGTCATTAAAAATCAAGTTGACCAATTTAATCGCCGGGGCATCTTCGTCGATATCGCCCTCACTGGTGCCGTCCTCTTCCCTGGTTTCCAAGACTTCGACCATGGAATCTTCGCTCAATTCGATTTCATCAAGGAACTTTTGGGCTTCGATGCCGGTGGAAGAGCCGTAATACTTGTCAATGGCCTCGACGATCGACGATTCGGGGGCAATGACCGCCTGGATGCGCAGGTTGGTCGAAAAACGTATTTCTTCCTGGACAAACAAGTTGGATGGATCGGCCATGGCCAGGGTCAGGTTGGAGCCGATACGGTGAATGGGGATCACCACATGCTTGCGGGCGACATCAGGCTTGATCAACTCAATGACCTTGCTGTCAATTTCAAACTTGCTCAGGTTGATGGATGGATAACCGAACTGCTTGCTCAGTACCTGGGCGATATCCTCCTCGGTGACATAACCCAGGCGGATAAAAACACTGCCCAGTTTGCCGGGCTCTTTTTTCTGAACTTCAAGCGCGTGCTGAAGTTTTTCCTCTGATATCTTCTTTTCCTTAAGTAAAAAATCTCCTAAACGCATTGCCATTGGCTATATTGTAATTAATATTAAAAAAAAAGTCAATTTTTTCCCTTGATCATGTAAAATCCCGAGATGCCCAGGTTTTTCACATGCCCCAGTCCGTCCAAACTTACGGCGAAATCAATCAGAAAACTGGCCAGGTTGAATCCCAAGCCGACTCCGTACATGATCTTGGCATGGCGTCCAAAAAAATATTTTTCATTGAGATCATTCAGGAAACCGGCGCGCAGGAAAAACTTGTTCTTGAAAAAACCTTTTTCCACTCCCAGCGACAGCGGCTGGACCATCTCGCCGTTGTGGTACAGGTCGTTTTCAGCCACATCGATATCCAGACATATGGCCCACTGCATGTCCGGGCGAAAGGCCAATCCGGCAATCACCCTCCTGGGCAAATGCAAGTCCCTGATTTCAGTACTGATGATCGGTTCAGCGACATTTTTTATCAGCACACCGGCTTTAAAATACGGCCCCAGGTCGGCACTGACTCCGATATCAAAATTAATTTTACTGAAATCTTTTTGGACCTCGGACCAGGCGTATTCCAGGTATTCCCTGCCGCCGGCAGAGGGCTGGAAAGGTTCATCGATGACTGCGACATTGAATTCACTTGTCTTGCCTTTCAAATAATGGACGGTGGCACCCAGGGCCAATCCCTGTGACAATGAAAAAGAATAGGCGACGGAGTAGTCCTTGTAATGAAAGCCGATAAAACGCATGTGCAGGGAGGCGATGTCGGCATTGGTTATTTGCTCGACGGGCTTGTCCAGGATATCGTTAGCCAGTGGGAAAATAATCGCCGCATCGACAAATTCCACCGCCAGGCCATAGCCTTTGCCTGCATAGCCGCTGCTCGTGATCTGAAAACCGTTGATGCCGGTATTAGCCGAAAAAACGTCCTGAAGACTTCCCAGCAGGTCCCTTTTTTGATCGATGCCGAGTTCTTGAAAATTTTTCAAGTCCACCGCGCTGATTTTTTGAAGCTGTTCGCTAAAATCGAAATAATCCATAAAACTGTTTTCATATTGTAACCCGCCCAGGGAATAAGTATACGAACTTAATAATGCCGGATTCAAGTAAATGGAGTTTATTTCGTAGTTGAATGCCAGGGAGGCGTAGCCCAGCGCCAAAGATCGGGCTCCATGAAAATTTGGGAAAACCGGAAAAACGGGCCGGAAGCAAGCGCACAGTAAAATGATCATGACGATTTTTTTCATGTTGCCCTTCAATATAATGAAATAACAAAAAATGTCAATCCGGGGTATTTGAAACCGGACGCCATCCCCCTTCTACCCCGGGTCAAGGGGAAATTTGTGCAGGTTAAAAAGTCTGTTTTGCAGCCGTTGCGGGTCACGTGTCACGCATCATTCGTCATTCAGGACTTGCCGTGGCAGGCTTGACAGTCCGACGCATTTTTGCTAGTCTATGGCCGCACGGGTCTATAGCTCAACGGCTAGAGCTACCGGCTCATAACCGGTTGGTTCCAGGTTCGAATCCTGGTAGGCCCAGCAATCGCGCCGATTAAGGAGTTGACTTGAAAGAAGGACTCGATATTTTATATGCGCTGCAGCAAAAAGATGACCAACTGAAAGAAATAGAGATCATCATCAAAGAAATCCCCCAACAAATAAAAAAACTCGAAACGGAAAGAGATGCCCGTTCGGAAATGATCGAAAAAGCCAAGAAAAAACTGCAAAACAACATTGAAGACAGAAAAAAACTCGAAAGGGATATCGCCGCGATCAAGGATAAAATCAGCAAGTATAAAGAACAGATGAAAAAAGTGACCACCAATAAAGAATATCAGGGATTCAGCAATGAGATCAAGTTCGAGGAAACAAACATCAACACGGTGGAAGAAAAAATAATCGAAAAAATGGTCGAAGCCGATGAGATCATGGGTATTATCCGCGAGACAGAGAGCGAATTCAATAAAATCGCGGCGGAATTCAACCAGCAGATCAAGGATCTGCACAGCCATCTGGATTATCATAAGGACAAGCTGAGCGAAGAAACTAAAAATAAAAAGGAACTGCGCACCCAGGTGGCCGCCAATTTGTTAAAAGCTTATGATAATTTATTCGTTAAGAAAGCCGGTAAAGTTGTATCTTTAGTACAGACGGATTTTTGCGGCGTCTGTAATATTAAAATTCGCCCCCAGCTTTTAAGCGAATTGGTGATTTCCAATGATCTGCTGATCTGCGAGAGTTGCGGAAGAATATTATTCAAACCCATGGCCGGGGAAGACGAAGAATAAAGTGATTCAATTTTTTCATGTCTCGAAGCAGTATTTCGGCATTGAAGCTTTGAGCGACCTCAATCTGGCCATCGACCGGGGAGAATTCATTTTTCTGACCGGGGCCTCGGGGGCCGGCAAATCCACACTGCTCAAACTGATCTACAAGGATGAAGAACCCAGCAAGGGACAGATCCTCATTGATTCGGTCAACAGCACCCTGATCCCGGCCAACAAGCTTTATAAGCTGCGCCGGCAGATCGGGATCGTTTTTCAGGATTTCAAATTGCTGATGAATCGTACCGTGCATGAAAACGTGGCCATTCCCCTACTGGTGCGCGGAGAGAAAAAAGCAGACATAGAAAAAAAAGTGAACAGTGCCCTGGCCCTGGTTGGCCTGACCTACCGCAAGCGCTATCTGACCGCCCATATCTCCGGCGGGGAGCAGCAGCGGGTCGCCATTGCCCGGGCCATCATCGGCAACCCCAAGATATTGATCGCCGATGAACCAACCGGCAACCTGGACACCAACTTGTCCATCGAAATCATCAAGATTTTCGAACGAATCAATGCCAGCGGCATTACCACCATCATCGCCACCCATGATCTCAACCTGATCAACTTGTTTCCCAGGCGCATCATCAAACTGGACAAAGGTCAGTTGGTGCAGGACCGGAGAATAGAGGCCGGCCAATGAAATTCATACTCTATTCACTCAAACAGGCATTGGCTAATTTACTGAGGAATAAAATGGTCAATGCCCTCTGCCTGGGCATTATTGCGTTTACCCTGCTGGTCCCGGGGATATTCAATTACATTTCTTTCAATCTGGAACGTTACATCAACAAATTAAGTGAAAACGTCGAAGCCATCTTTTACATCAAAGATGAAAGTGACAGCGCCACCATCGAAAAGCTGCTGCAGCATATCCAGGCCAGCCTGCTGGTCAAGGAAGTCGGTTTCACTTCCAAGGACCAGGCGCAATTGAAATTCGCCGGCGAATTCCCCGAATTGAAATATATTCTGGCCGAATTTGATGAGTCGCCTTTCCCGGCGTCCATCGATGTCAAGTTCCTGGCAGACGCCCGCAACCTGATCCAGATCGAATCGTTCGTCCGCGACATCAACCATTCCGGCCCCGTCGAAAGCGTCCAGCTCAACCTGGACTGGGCCAGAAAGATCGCCCTGATTAAAAAATTCGCCTCCTTTGCCGGATTTTTTCTGAGCGCCATCCTGATGATCGTCTCAATTTTTATCATTTTTAACGTCGTCAAGATCAACATTTTCTATCGCCGCGATGAAATAAACATTCTCAGGCTGGTCGGAGCCAGCAATTGGTATATCAAAACTCCTTTCCTGATCGAAGGGCTAATCTTGGGTTTTCTGGGTGGATTGCTGGCCGGCGGATTGCTGCTGCTCACCATCAAGGCCTTTCCGCTTTATGCCGGGTTTGTCTATCATATCATCAAGCAGTTGATTGATTTCAAACTGCTGCCACAGAAAATCTTCTGGCAACTGCTGGCCACCGGCACGGCCATCGGCTTGCTGTCCTCCTTCATCTCCCTGCACCGATTCGTCAAGGTCAGACCGGATTGATTGGCTCCGCTCGCCAGAGCGGACCGTCCCTATTTTTTCGCCATGTCGATCACGGGCAGTAGGATATGCGAAGGATACGCGTCACTATGATAAACTCTCTGGGAGGCCTTGCGGAAGCGTGTTTCTTTTTCATTGTGACCGCCGGTATTGAGGTTGCGTGAAAACATCGGGAAAAGCGCCGAAGCGACTTCAACCCGGATGCGGTGCCCTTTTTGAAAAGTGATGCCGGTCTGCCACATGTCGATGTCATAAGTATATATCTTGTTTATTTCCAGGAGTTCGGGTTTTTCCAGAGAGTTGCGAAAACGGGCGCGGAGGGTGCCGTGAACCAGGGGAAAAATTTCACCCTGCTCGTCGACATCCATCAAGGTAACGAACCAGTCGGTGTCCGGAGCTGATGACGCGGCATGGATGACGGCCGAAACCGGGCCCGCTATCGTGAGCGGCTTATCCAGCGGCATCGTTTGGTAAACCAGGATGTCCCGCCGTTTATCGGTGACCTGGTTGTGAAAAGCCGCCATGCGTTTTTTCTCCGCTTCGCTGTCGATGACGCGTTTCTTTTCTTTTTTTAGTTCCGAATCGCTCTTCATAATCCACTCCGGATGCGGAGTCGGATCGCCTGGATCATAGAGATAGCTGTCAAAATCCTTGCCGTCCGGCAGCGTTTCCCAGGCAAGCCGTCCATCGCCGCGGGACGTGTTGGCCCCCCGGCGGCTGCCGAGATACAGCTTGGTGAACTTGGTCTGCGGCAACGGATACGTGTCTCCCGTCAACCACTGGTTGCTGAACATGACAAATATCTGCACCAACGGCTCTTCGAGTATATTGTTATCGATGCCCTTGAGCCAGTAGTCGAACCACTTGAGGTACATGATCTTCAGGTCGGGCGCGGCTTCCTTGCCGAATTCATGGTCACCGATGCGGGAACTGGCTTGGTCGGTATGTCCCCAGGGTCCCAGGATCAGCTTTTGAAAACGGTTGCGGCTTGCTCTCAACCGGGCATAGTTGAGCTTGGAACCGATGCCGTCTCCATCAAACCAGCCCGATTGCAAAAAGACCGGCAGGTCAAGGCCCGACAACTTGTCCATGAAATTGGCCCCCGACCAGAAACCGCCATCGCGGTTGTGTTCGATCCATTGCCGCCAGTATGGATTGACCTTGCCGAAGATCTCTTTATCCAGGTCCACGACCGGCAGGCGTTTGAGGATCTTTTCATAACGGCGTTCATTGATCTTGCTCATGGCTTTTCCACTCAGGTCGCCGGTGGCTTCGCTTTCCAGGATCTCGGCCCACCAGATGGAACCGAAAATGAAAAAGGAGCCGTATTCATAGGGAATATTGTAAAAAGGATCGGGGGGCGCCACGTTGGGAATGATGGTTACCAGGTGCGGCGGCTTTTCTACCGCGGCCCAGAGCTGCACCCAGCCGACGTACGAGCCGCCGACCATACCCACCTTGCCGTTGGACCAGGGTTGAACCGCCAGCCATTCGATGGCATCATATCCATCCCGGGATTCGTTGAAAAAAGGAACCCAGACACCTTCGGAAGCAAAGCGACCGCGGCAGTCCTGGATGGCCACGGCATAGCCGCGCCGCCCGTAGAAATTGGCTTCCATCTCCATCATTTCTTTTTTATAGGGCGTGCGGATCAGGACGAGCGGATATTTCTCCGTTTCGGTTCCCTGGGGCAGGTACAGGTCTGTGGCCAGTTTGACGCCATCGCGCATGGGAACCATTTCGGTCCGTCGCAGCAGCGCATACACCGGCTTTGAAACCAGCGGATCCTCCGCGATGGCCTCCAGCAGGCTGTCGTACCCCTGGCGGATGAACGTGGCCCGTTGCATGGGGACATGGACCATGAGCACCTTGAGCTGCTCATCGGCCCAGATTTGAATGGCCAGCCCGCTGAGGCCGGCTTCAAAGAAAAGCACGCTTTCTTCCCGGTCAGTTGTTTTCCGTAGCTGACGGTTTTTAAACTGCAGTTCCATGTCGAAGAAACGGGCGGGAATGATGAAGCGGCTGAACTTCTGAACACCGCCGGCTTCAAGATCATAGGCCTTCAAAAAAAAAGTTTCCAGGGCCGGCCCGTAATTGTCATAGATGACCGACTTTTCCTGCAGGCTGACGCTGTAGGCCTGGTCCTGGCTTTTAAACACCGCCTTGTTCTGCTCGCGC
This sequence comes from Candidatus Aminicenantota bacterium, assembly GCA_016934745.1. GTDB lineage: Bacteria > Acidobacteriota > Aminicenantia > UBA2199 > UBA2199 > UBA2199. Next base: position 17,789 of record JAFGSF010000024.1, read on the forward strand.
GTCACGTGGACTGTTTCGGTCGGCACGGTGATATCCATGGTTTGCCATGCGCCCTGTGGGCCGGCCGTAATCCCGAGTTTGTAATCAACGCTTTGCCCGGCCATCGTCAGCTTGAACGAGCGTTGGTAGTTTCCGTGGGCATCCAGTTTATAGTCGATGGTCGCTAATTCGCTGTTATTGACCAGCAATCGGAATTGGCCGTTTTCATCAATGCCGGTCAGTGGATAGGCATCTTTCTGGGCGCATAGAATAAACGGTCCGATCAACAGGAACAGATAAAATAATTTTTTCATTATCTCCTCCTTGCCGTTGCCGGCGGAGCATTGTTTTAAGTCATGCTTTTTCATTTTAAGGCTGCGCATCACCCAGGGCCGCTTCCAGTCGTTGCAGTCCGTCGGCTAGCATTTCCGAGTTGCAGACGCCGGCAATGCGGAAATGCCTCGGTACCTGGAAGAACCGGCCCTCGGTCACGACCATATGATATTTTTTGTAGAGCCGGGCATGGAATTTTTTCATGTCCAACTCGCTTTTCACTGCCGGAAAAAATAGCAAGCCGTTTTTCGGGATATAGCAAGACAGGAACTCGGTGCGGTCAAAGTAAGCGCTGATGATTTCGCGATTGGCCTTGATGCGCTGGCGGATGCGCCGTTCCAGTTCACCGAGCACGGGGTGTTCCAGGAGTAGGTGAGCCAGGAACAACGGCGGGAACGGGATTTCCGGAGTCAGGTAATCACTGAAATTGAGGGCTTTTTCCACGATGGCCGCCGGCGCGAAAGCCCAGCCGATGCGCAGTGAACCCAAACCATAGAATTTCGAAAGGGAAGCGGTGACCACAAATTCCGGATAATCAATAAAAAGAGACTTGTCACGATAGAATTTTCCGTATACTTCATCGATAAAAATGGTAATGTTTCTTTCCTGGCTGAGGGTTTTCAGATAGTGCAGAACTTCTCTGGATATCTGATTGCCGGAAGGATTATGCGAATCGGTCAGGACAATCATCCTGGTTTTTTCGGAAAGCATGGCGGCAATGGCGTCCACGCTCAAGGAAAAATCCTGCCCGTCGCGTTTGAAAAATCTGATCTTCGCTCCCAGATATGCCGGGACCTTGAACATCGGTTCGTAGGCCGGGAATTCAACCAACACTTCATCGCCGCGCCTGAGCAGAACCGACCAGAGGATGAAATTGGCCAAGCTGGTCCCCAGCGACAGGAAAATGTTTTCCCGGGGCACCATTTCCTTCCGGCTCAAGGTCTCGAGTAATTGCCGGCTGCCGACACGGGCATCGCCCGGAGAGCCGTGAATGCGAATCGATTCCGTATCGAAAGGCAGCTCGTGCCGTTGCAGCAGGAAGTCCATGTCGGAAAATGAAAAATTGATCTCCACGTCGGCAGGATAGGTTTTCACCGTCAGCAAGTGGTCGATTTTTAAATTTTTAATCATGTTTCTCCCATATCAAGAGACGTCGATGCGCACCCGTTTTTTTTCAATGGCAACACGTAATTTCAATTTTTTATCGGTCTTGGTGATCAAATCCATGACCGGCAGGCGGATGTCGCGCTCGATGAACTCGGTAACCGCATGGGCATAGCGTCCGGATTTTTCGGCAACTTCACTGACCGTCTTCAGCAAGCCAGGACCCAGCGAGAGCTTGCAGCCGTAATGGCGCAGCAAATTCCGACTCAGTTCATCCAGATGAATGCGGGCGATTTTCAACAAATGATCGGCGCTCAAGGGGGCAAACTGGATGATCTCGTCCACCCATTCCAGAACATTCATGATTTTTGGCTCGATGATAATCGTTCCTGAACGGGGTCCCCGACCGACAAAACCGATCGTCGCGCCTTTCTTTTCCTCACCGATAGCGGATAAACTTAATATGATGATGATGCTGGCCAGGAAATGCTTTTTTCCGAAATGATCGATCATTTCACCCTGGGCCAGGGTTTTACCCAGAAAATACAAAATCGATGCATGGGCTTCGTCAATATTTTCAAGAAGCAGAACGGAAAACGGATGATTTTCAACCTCGCGAATCAGCAGACCCGTGTTTTCACTGCCTTTGCCACCGAACAGTTTAATGATATCCTCGGCCTTTTTAAACTCAGCCAGATCAATGGTCCGCAATTTCTCCACGCTGCCGAAAAGATATTCGGCGATGCGGGCGGCCACGAAACTCTTGCCGCTGCCGGCCGGCCCCAGAAACAGAAATATTCCTTGCGGTTTCATGGTGTTGGCGGTGGTCGCCAGTTTCGCCAGCTTGATGATCCGCGCAATCTCCTCCAAGGCGCTGAATTGATCGACCGACGCCCCCTGCAGGTAGTCCAGCAGACAGCGGTAATGAACTTGCGGATCCAGCCGGACAATGCCGAGCGGCAGCCGTGAAATGTCGGCTATGCTTTGATAAATGAAACTTTCATCCAGTGTTTTCACGTTTTTCAGGGATGCCTTGGAACATGAAATATCAAGCAGTTCAATGGCTTTGTCAGGGAATGCCCGGGCGGGAATGAAGCGCTGCGCAAAGGTGTAGATACGATCAAACAGGACGGTGGGAATGCGTAAGCTGTAATAACGCTCGAAATATCCCCTGACCCCGGCTAAAATTTTCAGCATATCGTTTTTTTCAGGCTCATTGAGCAGGATGGCCGAAAAATTGGCAGCGATGATCTCGTCGTTTTTGATGTATTTATAATAATCCTCGGGCGTGGCGGCGGTAATGATGGTCAGTTCCCGGGCGGCGATACGGGCTTTCAACAATTCCTGGATATGATTGTTTTTACCGTTCTTGGCGATGCCGGCCATCGATTGCAGCTGCAATTCATCGAGAAAAAGGATGATCCGCTCCGCATGGATCATGATCTGCGAGAAAAGTCTTTCAAAATCCTTGACCAGGAGATTGCTCGTTTTTCGGGAATACAAAAATGAATTCAATGCCAGTTCCAGGATCACCTTGCCCTGTAACGAAGCCGGGACCCGGCCACTGTTGATGCGCCAGGCCAGTTCAGTAATCAACGCGGTTTTCCCCACGCCGGGCTTACCCACGAGGATGATGTCTTTTTTCAGCTTGCGCAGCAACGTTTCCAGCACGCTTTCAATTTCTTTTTTTCTGCCGATGAACGGCATGCGGTCCTTTTTGCGGGCCAGGTCGCTCAAATTACTGATGAAGGGATGGAATTCGTGGGAAATATTCAATGTCTCCAGACTCGGGTTGATGGGCTCGCGCTTCATATCACGTGTTCTTGTCAATAAACTGGAATTTCAAAATGGTTCGAAAGAGAATTTCAAGATCCAAGCGCAGCGTCCAGTTCTGAATGTAATAAATATCGAATTCAATCCGTTTATCCAGGGGCGTGTTGCCACGCAGACCGTGAACCTGCGCCCAACCGGTCATGCCGGTTTTTACGCGATGCCTGAGCATGTAGCGCGGAATATTTTTTTTAAATTTTTCCACCAGTTCCGGACGTTCGGGACGGGGTCCCACCAGGCTCATATCCCCCATCAGCACATTGAGCAGCTGCGGCAGCTCATCGATCGATAATTTTCGTAAAATCCGGCCCACCCTGGTCACACGCTGATCATTCACGGGTGACCAGATGGGACCGGTTTCCTGCTCGGCGTTTCTGATCATGGTTCTGAACTTGATCATTTTAAATATTCGGCCGTCCAGTCCCACCCGGGTTTGCAGGTAAAAAATCGGTCCCGCGGAGTCAAGTTTCAAGATCAGGGCAGTCCAGGCAATCAGCGGCAGAAAGAAAATCAATCCGGCCAGGCTGACCAGCAGATCAAAAATCCTTTTGCTGAGCGCCGGCCAGCCTTCAAGGGGAATATCTCCGAGGTTGATGATCGGCAAGCCTTCAATGTGCTCCAAACCGGCCTTCAGCGAGGCCAGCTGTAAAATATCCGGCACCAGGCGAATATCGAGCAGCAGATTGTTGCCGGTCTCGATCAGCTTCATGATGGTCGCATATTCTTTCAGTGGCAGGGCGATAAACAGATCGGTGATGCCGTATTGTTCAACAACTTTTTTCAAATCCTCGCAGGGACCGAGCGTGGCCCCGTTTTGATCGGGCCCGAGAAAACCGGCAACTTCCAATCCGAAATGCCTGTACTTGGACAGGTTGGTGGCCGTCATCTCGGCCAGAGTTCCACTGCCGGCGATCAGCACCCTGGAAACGCCGTTGCGCGCCAGCGCCAGCCTGCTGAAGATTTCAAACATCAAGGTGCGGAAAATTGAAATCACCACGATCGAAAGCAGTGCGTAAACCAATAAAAAAACATGGGAAATTTCAAAGCGGATGAAGTCATAGCTTTGTAAATAACTGAAAACAAGCAGCACGGCAAAAGATGAAATCGAGCTGTTCAGAATGACCAGGAAAAGATCATCGAGACGGTTGCGGCGCAGCTTGAAACGATAGAAGCCCTGGTAGGAAAAATAAATCAGCTGCATGAATAACAAAAAGGGAATGATGCCCAGGTAATTGCCGAGCAGAGGAATGCCCTTGGCAGCACCCAGTAGCCCCAGGTGGAAGCGCAGCCAGAACGAGGCAAAAAAGCTGACCAGGATTGCCAGTATGTCGCTTAAAACAAATACCCGGGCCAGCTGCTCCCTTTTTTTTCTGATCATTGCATTTTCCCGCTGATGAATTCGAAGAACTGGCTCCGGAAGCGAGCCGCAGAAAATTGCAGGCTCATTTCCCTGGTTGCGGCAGGCTCGAAAGTGATATTCCCTGAATCCAGGATGGCATTTTTCAAAGCCGCCACACTGGCCTCGGCAAACAATATCCCGCTGACGCCATGGCGGACGATATCCTGTACGCCGCCGCGATTTAGGGCGATAACCGGAGTGCCGCAGGCCTGGCATTCAGCAAAGGCAATGCCGAAATCCTCGACTCCGGCAAAAACGAAGGCCCGGGCATTCTGGTACAACGCTTTCAGCTTTTCAGCGCTGACCGCCGACAGGATCTCGCAGCCACGACCGGCTGTTTTTTTTATTTTTTTATGTTCAGGGCCACGACCGACGATAATCAGCTTTTCGCCCAGCTGCCGGCAGGCTTCAATGACCACGGAGATATTTTTATAAGGCACCAGGGCCGAAACCAGCAGAAAATAATCGCGGCTGGGGTGAACTCCCGGCTGATAAAAATCCGTATCTACCGGCGGGTGGATGACTGTGGCCCGGCGCCGGTAATACTTTTCAATGCGTTGGCGGACAAAATTGGAATTGGCGACGAAATCATCGACCCGGGCCGCGCTGCAGACGTCCCAGACGCGCAAGCGCGAAATTTCCCTCTGGATGATTTTCCGGCGGAAATAACCGGCGCCGGAAAAATAAGTATAATACTGGTCCCAGGCATAGCGCATCGGTGAATGGATATAACTGACATGACGGGCATCCGGAGCGGGGATAACGCCTTTGGCCACGCAATGGGAACTGCTGAGCACCAGGGAATAGTCACTCAGGTCGAAGGCTTCGATATGGCGGGGAAACCAGGGCAGGAAAAGTTGATAATGCCTTTTAATCCAGGCACTGCGGTTCAAGCTCGAGGCAAATACTTGCTTGGAACGGATCAACGGCGATACCTTGTCGGGTTCGTAAAAAAGGCTGAAAATATGGGCATCCGGGTAAAGCCGCAAAATTTCTTCCAGGACCTTTTCACCACCGCGCATGCCGTTCAACCAGTCGTGAATGATCGCTACTTTTTCAGCCATGTGCGTTCATTTTACACTCACTCGCTCCACAAATCAACACGAAAACCATCCCCCTGTTTGGATTCTGAACGGATGGCCGCCACCTTGGCGGCCCTCGGCCACTGCGGCAGGATGTCTCAGAGCCGTTGCGCCAACAACAGGTTCAAGGGCGGTTCCAGGCGGTGAGCTTTCAGCAAGGCCGCATCACCAAGTATGGCCGTGCCGCTTCCCTCGGCAAAAATACGGCCGCGGTCGATGACCAGCACGCGGTCGCACAATTCGTACGCCAGTTCCATATCGTGGGTGGCGATGATCTTGGTTTGCGCCAGGGCGCGGACCAGTTCGATGAAATCGCGCCGGCCGGCTGGATCGAGACCGGCCGAGGGTTCATCGAAAACCAGCAGCTCGGGATCCATCACCAGGACGGTGGCCAGGGCGGCCTTTTTTTGTTCGCCCAGGCTGAGATGAAGCGGAGAGCAATTTCTTTTTTCTTCCAGATCGAATCGCGCCAGGATACTTTCCACCCTGGCCCGGACCTGGGCAGGAGGCAACCCGGCATTGAGCGGTCCAAAGGCGATGTCTTCCGCCAAGTTGGGCAGAAAGAGCTGCTGCCGGGGATCCTGGAAAACAAGACCGACACGGGAACGGATTTCTTTCAGGTTTTTTGCCAGCAGGGGCAGACCCAGGATGCGTACCGCGCCCTGGCCGCGCAGGATGCCGTTTAGATGAAGTAGCAGCGTCGATTTTCCAGCGCCATTGGGCCCGATCAGACCGACGCATTCACCGCGGTCGACAATTAGATTGACATCGCTCAGAACCGGTTTTCCGGAGTCGTAGGTGAAATTGAGGCCGCTGATCTCGACGACGGCTGCAGTCATGACAGGAGCATGATGGCCATCGTGGTCATGGACACCAGGACCATGAAGAAGGCATCCCGACGTGCAAACACCAGCCGCTGCCAGCCAGGCAGTGCACCATGAAAACCACGACTGAGCATGGCATCATGAATGTGGACGCCGCCATTGAGCAATCTCTCAAAAAACTGCGGCAGTGCCCGACCCAAAACCCTGGCCTGGCTCAGTTTCGACAAGGCGCTGAAGTTGCGCCCTGTCCAGGCCCGATGCATTCCATGTAACTCCAGGCGCCATTGGCCGGCAAAGCGATACCCGATGGCCATGACAACCAGGGCGGAACGTGGCAAACCAGCCTGGCGCAGGGCCTGGAGCAGGCGCCAGGGCGCATCGTTCATGATGAACAAGGCCAGGGATAGAAATACAAGCATGGACTTGCCGACCAGAGCCAGGATGATGCGGCTCTGATCCGCCCGGCTTGCGGATGGCAGCAGCCAGGCGCTGAGGGAAAGGAACGCCAAAAAAGGCGCCGTCAACGCCAGGGTACGCAGCCAAAAGTGCCAGGCCCTGCCGGCCCAAGGCAACAGGGCCAGGAGCACGACCGCGATGGCAAGCAGGCGGGAAGGCAGAAAATGCGCGGGAGACATGAATAGCAGTCCCTGGACCGCTAGAAAAGCGACCAGCTTGACGCGCGGATCCAGAGTAGCAATCCAGTTGGCGGACATGCTTCAGGCCTGCCCCCAGGCGACGTACTGGTTTGGCTCGTCGAGTATTTCAATGGCTGAAAAACCTGCCGCCGTCAATAGTTTGTTTAATATCTTTTTTTTCGGCAGTCGGTCATGCTTGACCGCAGCGCCGCTTTCTCCGTGCAGTCGGTCCAGAGCAGCGCGTCCCAGTTGGTGGGCGATAACCAGCATGCCGCCCGGCTTCAAGACGCGGTGGAATTCTTTCAGGGCGGCGTCCTTATCGTCCAGGTGCGGCAGCAGTGCCAGGGCGATGACCTTGTCAAAATCTTTATCGGGCAGCGGCAGACAGTGGGCATCGCCCGGAACAAAAGTCACATGGTCGCCGCTGGCCTTGCGCCGTCCAATCTCGAGCATGCCGGGAGCGAAGTCCAGCTCCACCAGGCTTCCCTGCAAGCCGATCTGTTCACAGATCACCGGAATCAAACGGCCGCTGCCGCAGCCGACATCAAGAACACGCTCGCCCAGGCGCAGGCGGAAATGGTTGGAAAAAAACCGCAGGCGCTCGATTTCTTCCTGGGTGGAATGGTGATCATCCCAGGATCGGGAAAGATCTGAAAAAAAAACGCGCTTAGGCATGCCGCCTCATGATTCGCTCCTTGCTTTCCTGCAAGCGCGGAATGATCCAGGGCAGTACGGCCATCATCAGAATGAGCCCGGGCATCCCCTGCAGGACAGCCGACCATCCAAGCAGGCGCGGCGGCAATTGCATGACCTTAGCCACACCCTGGACGAGCAGCAAAAGCAGCAGCCGGTCCAGCAACAGAATGATCAACAGCGTCAGCCACACCGGCAAGCGGAACCATTTCCGCATATTTCTCGGCAGACCGGTAAATAATAGGCCTTCAGCCATCATGATGAAGGCTGTGGGCGGGTAGAAAGGAGGCATGCCGGTGAGCAATGCCGAAAGCAACGGCGCTGCGACTCCAGCGATCATGGCCAGAGACGGTGCGACTAAGAAACCGGCCAGGGCGAGCGGATAGAACATGGGCATGAAGGCGCTGCCCAGCCCCAATAAATGAAAAAAAACCGGCAGGACCAGTGCGGCTGAGAGAAACAGACCGGCCAAGACATAATCGAAACTAGGGTGCTTCATTTTTGCCAGCGCAGCCCGATTGAAATGGATCGCCCGGGCATGGCGAAGGTGCCGGCGGCGATGCCGGGAAATTCGCCGTAGATGACATATTCCTCGTCCAGGATATTGTTCACGTCGACGATCAGGTCAATATGGCGGATGAACTTGCCAACCAGTCGTCCGTTGAGGACAAAATAGGCGGGAATGGGATCCTGTGCATTGGCCGCGGCAAAATAGGTGTTGATCTGCTGGCCTTGAAATTGAACGGCCAAAAGGGTTGATTCAAAGCGAACAATCCCGTCCCACTTGTGACCAGGCCGGCCGTTGGTCTGGGTGCCGGGATCCAGGTAGGCGTGGCTGAGCTCGATCGCCAGGGAGTCGACCGGCTTGGCGCGCAGGCCAACTTCGATGCCATTGAAGTCGAAGCTGCCCGTGTTGAGAAAGATATACCTGTTGCCGGAATTGGGATTGGGTCGAGTTTCAATCAGGTTGCTGCCGCGCATTTTGAAAATAGCGGCCTGCAACGACCAGTGTGCCGATACCTGCCAGTCGATGCCGGCCTCGTATTTCCAGGTGCGTTCGGGCTCCAGCTCGGGATTGGCCGGCGGGAACATGTACAGCTCGTTGAGTTGGGGCGAGCGGAAGCCCTTGCTGACTTGCAGACGCGCCGAAAACGCCGGCCAGGCGTGCCAGACCAGGCCGGCCTGGGGGCACCATTCGCTTCCATACAGGGAATCAAACTGCAAGCGGACACCGGCGCTGGCAACAACGTCAGCCGACGGCAGCCAGTCATTATGGAAAAAAATCGAGGCTTCGCTTTTATGCCATTCACCCTGGGGATAATTATGGCTGCGGCCGCCGAAATAGCGGAAGTCGCCCCCGGCCAAAAGGACTTGGTTGCGCAAACGGCGCGTGGTCCAGCGCGCCATGACACCGTTGGTGAAGTCGGTCGAGTCCCAGCCGTCGGAAAACAGGTGCCGGCCGAAGTTGCGATAGAGGCGCAGCGACCACTCATCCCGCTCCCCTGTGCCTGAAAGTGAGAGATCCACGGCGCCGCGGCGGTAATCGTTCCAGGAGTCGGTTAACGGCTGCTCCACGGTTCCGGGCTCATGCTTATCGCCGCTGAAATATTTCCCCTGAAAACTGAGCTCAAGCGCCGGCGCCAACTGCCAATCGAAGCGTGCGGTCAGGGCATCGCCCTGGTACCCGGAGTTTTCCAGGTGACCGTCGCTTTGGCGCCGGTCATAGGTGACCATGTAGCTGACATGGTTGCCTTTGCCGCCCTGATGCAGATTGAGCTGGCTGGTATTGAAACTGCCGTAGGAAAGCTGGATTTGGCTTTCAGACTTCTTTTCCGGCCTGCGCGTAATAATGTTCACTGCCCCGCCCATGGCCTCGCCGCCGTACAGCACCGAAGCCGGGCCCTTGATCACCTCGATGCGCTCGACGTTATCGAGGGGAAAGGCATGGGTCACGGCGCAGCCGTAGAGGCCCATCTTCTCCGGCCGGCCGTTGACCATCACAGCGATGCGCCGGCCGTTCTGTCCCAGTCCGCGGATATCGAGGTCGGACCTGCCGAAATCGCCGCTGCGCTGCACGAACAAGCCGGGCAGGCCGCCCAGGGCCGACAGGGCGTTGGCGGCCGGCAGGAATTTCAGGGCGGGACGGTCGAGGACCTGCAGGGAATCGCTGCAGTTCTTCAATTCTTTTGGCGACATGACGGCCGTGACCACGACCTGTTCCCGGAAAAGATATTTTTTTTCCAGCTTGTCACCGGCTTCATTTTTTTTCGATGCATCGACTGAGGACACGTTGGACCTGACAAGTCCGGGTGTCCATGTCAAAAAGAAAATCAGGATAATCAATTTTCCGATCACCGTTCTCATGGTCATGAATCCTCCCGAGCCAGTGTTACTAAAAAAATAAACGTAACACATCGCAAAAGTGAAGTCAAGTCGAATCAGGCGCTTGGGCCAGGGATATTTCTGTGAAGCTTCGTCTGGAATATTGGAACGGACAGGTCATGCCTTTATCACTGCCAGTTTCGAAAAAAGGATTTCAATGAGGCGGCTTACGAGCCCAAACCGCAACAGGATGAAGGAATAGGGGCTTGAGAAACACAGCCCCTCTTCCAGGGCTGCTAACCTTTACTTTTTTGCTTGGGCCTGAGCCCGGTGGCCACCAAGGCCGCCAGCGCATTGCAGAAGACGATCGAATAACCGGTGGGAAAATCGAAGCGGTAGGAGATGGCAATGGCGACCACGTTGATTACGGTGCCGATCACCCAGGCATTGAGCAGTAGAATGCCGCGGCCGATGGCCAAGGCGATCAACGCCGGGCCCACCAGCAGCGCGAACACCACCAACACCCCGGCCATGCGCACCGAACTGGTTACCGTGACGGCAAAGGTGACAAAGAACAGCATGTCGCGCAACAATCCCTTCGTATAGCGCTGGAAGAACCAGATGATCACTCCCAGGCCGGCATAGATGAAGGCCGTGTGCACAATGTCGCGCAGCGGCGTGAACAGGATGTCGGCCGCCATTAATTTTTGGAATTCTTCCATGCCGTGATAGGACTTGGATAGCAGAATATAAACAGCGGCAAAGCCGAAGGCGTACATCAAGCCGATGAAAGCCTCGAGATGGTTGCCGCGCCGCGACACAAAAGCAATGAGCAGACCGGTGCACAGCGCAAAGGCCAGGGAGATGGGATACATGAGGCGACCGTCAAAAAAGAAAAGCGAGAAAGCGGCTCCCAGTGCCGACATCTGGCCGATTGCCAGGTCGGTGAAGATAATGCCTCGGCGAATGATCTCGAGTCCAAAATAAGAATGGATGAGCAGCAATACCAATGAGAGCAGCAATGCAGCAAACAAAATGTCAATCATGGGTCAACCTCCGGATTATCTCCTCGAATAGTGAAAAAAGCCCGTCAGCTTCGCGCACAGCTCCGATGTCGTGCGGCAGCTTGATAAGTCGGATGTGATGCTTGGTTGCGATGTGGCGTGAAGCTTCGTCCGGATTGTAGACATCCTGCAGGATGAAACGCACCGAGGCGTTGTCAATCTTGGCCTCCAGTTCCTGGATATGCCGCGAGGTGGGCGGGATGCCCGGCAGCAACTCAATGGTACCCAGCAGTTCGATACCATACCGCCGTAACAGGTAGTCGTAGTTCTGGTGGTATTCGATAACCATGGCTCCCTTCAAATCGGCCAGGCGACGGTCCCACTCTTCCAGCTTGGCATTCCATTGAACACGGAAATCGGCCAGGTTTTTCCGGTAAGCCTGGACGCCGGTGCCGTCCAGTTCGCTGAGTTTCGCGGCGATGGCTTCGGCTAGCGGCAGCATGTTGTGCGGGTCAAGATAATAGTGGGGATTGCCGTCGGGGTGGATATCGCCATGGGCGCGCGAAACGTTGTCGGGAACATCAAGCATTTTCACTGAGCGCGACAGGTCAAGCAAGCCGCGCGCACCGACGTTGACCTTGGGATTGCTGGCCTGGTTCAACAGTGGCGGCAGCCAGCCGATCTCGAGTTGCGCACCATTGATGATCAGCAAGTCGGCTCGGCGCAGCTTGGCGATAAAAGACGGTTTGGCCATGATCGTGTGCGGGTCCCACTGTCCGCCGGCCAGGGCACGGACATCGACCCGGTCGCCGCCGACCTGTTCAGTCAGGCCGGCTATGTAGGGATAGGTGGTTACAACCTGCAACTTCGCTCCGATCAGGGGAAAGGCCAAGGCGAAAGCGGCCAGGATGAGAATTAACTTTTTCATGTTCATTTGATTTTCTCCTTGAAAAACTAAAATGCGTGGGCGCCGTGAGCGCCAATCGTGATGTTCACCTGCAGGGTGAGTTCATGGACCGGACGCTGCCGCCATATGCCGCCGGATTCCTCGTATCGACTGCGATCATAGGTGTATTGCAGACGCAGGCGTGAGAACTCGGTCGGGTTCCACTCACCCATGGCGGTGTAACGCATCAGGTTCTTCGGCAAGGCTTGCGTCATCCCAGCAAAACTCAAGTCATTCTTCCAGATCAGGTCCAGGCGCGCTCCGAAGCGCAGCCGTTTGTTCAGGCGGGCCACAGCTTGGCTGTAAAATCCCTCCTGCCGGCTGCGTTGTTCGCAGACACTCCAGCCGTTGACGACCTCGAGGCCGTAACGGTCGCCACGGCTGGTCCGGCCCATCACCTCGGTCTGCAGCGACAGGTAGCGGATTGAATCGAAAAGGTATTTGAAAGTGATGTCGGCTCCGAACACGGCGGCTGTGCCGGCAAAGGCCGAGGCCCCGTTGTCATTTTCAAGGTCGGCAGGCCACCTGGATTTGCCGCTGGCACTGGAGATTCCGGCCAGGACGGTTAAATTGCCCAGGTCGAACGAACTCTTGACCGTGGCCACGACCAGCCCCGGACCGTCAACCGTGGCGATGGAAATGCCGCCGGCGTCAAATCCCTGGTGGCCGAAGCTCATCTCATTGTGGCCCTGGAGTATCTCAACAGCGAACTGGAGAAAAATATTGAGCGGCGCCACCCAGGACAGCCGCAAGCCCAATTCTGCCAGACCACCGCCGCCAAAAAAGGCCGACTGCACCAGGGGGGGCGATCCAAAATCCCAGTAATGGGAGTGCTGTCCATTGATGCGCCCGAATTGGCTGAGAAATTTGCCGCCTTTTATCTGCAGCCCGGCCGGAAGACGGCGAGTGCTGAAATATGCTTCTTCGATCTCGAAACCTTCAGGAGAAAGGTGGAACACGGCGAACAGGTCGAAGTACGGATCGACCACCGATGCCAGGCTGAGTTCGGCGTAATTGAGATTGAAGCCTTTCCCGACATTCGCCTCGTCCAGTTCCAACGCCCGGACGCCCGGGCCGGCATGTGAAAATCCGGGCAGAAAAAGGTCGCTGAACCATGGGTCTTCGAGATCACGAATAACGAACGAACTGTCAAGGATCAACGAGATGTCCGGGACAAACTTGGCTTGGGCAAAGGGATTGCCCGTCCCCTCCCCCCCGGTCAAGGGCACTGCGACAGCCAGTGCTCCAAAAAGAAGTATGGATGGCAAAAATTTTATTTTCATGTGTTCTCCTTAAGTCAAGATATGCCGTCGCCTCGAGGCTATGGGCCCTACGGAATAAGGTCGGTTAGGAGAACTGAAAGGGTGGAGCCCGGGATTTTTCAAAAAAATGCGGAATGAAAAATAGGGGAAAGCTGTCTTCTATGGCTGGCAGTCGTTGACAGATAAACGTTATCAGGAAGAGAAACAGGATGAAAGCCAGCGCGATGTTGGACCGTTGAAACTGGCAGGCCGGGCAATCCTGTTGGCAATCCAGTATAGAATCGGTGTGAAAAAAATTAATAAAAGCAACGAAGATAAAAAAATAGAACAGGTAGATGAGAAAAATCTTCTTGAGACCGGACTTTTTCATGAGGCCGAATTTTAGCAAATTCGTCTATTTCTGTCAACCAGCAAACCTCCTTTTCATGACCATTCCAGTCCGAACGTAGGCAATGTCAAGAACCGGTTCAGCGGCTGATGAAATTAGCTTCAGAACGGATACGTCATCCCGGCCGCTCCGGTTGATATCCGTTCCCCCAAGGCATTCCGCAGCGCGGCCACAGCCCCTTCGCCGCTGCAGTGGCATGGAACCACGATATCCGGCTCCAACTCCCGCAAGGCAGCAATGGTTCGAGCCAGACGGTCGGAGTTGGCGTTTTGCAGGTGAAAGCCACCGATAACGGCATGGATATTTCGGCCATTATTCAGGCGGCGGACATGGTTCAAGGTGTTCACCAGGCCGGCATGGGAACAGCCGACGCATACCACCAGCCCGCTGACGGTCCGCAGCCACAAGGCAAGGTCATCACTGAGCGGATCGGGACTTTTTCCATGCGGATCAAGATAGAACGGACCGCCGCTATCTTCGTAACTTGTTTCTCGCGGGATGGGCGCGCTCATCCCGATCAGGGTGGAAAGCATAAACGGTTGCTGCAGCCAGTGAATGCGCGCTGGCGGTAATCCTTCTATCGTATCCAGCGATGGCTTGGGCATGTGCACGGGAGTCGCGATCCCGTCACGAATGCTGTACCGGGGTTGGATGACCCCCGGATGGCAATATAGTTCCGCTTTTTTTGCGCGTTTCATGACCTGTGCCAGGCCGCCGCTGTGATCGTAGTGTCCATGGCTCAAGACGATGATGTCGGTTTTCCCGAGGTCGATGCCGAGAACCTTGGCATTTTTTTCCAGGGCGCCACCCTGGCCTGTATCAAAAAGGATGTGTTTGCCTTCACTTTCGATCCAGAAGGCTAGCCCGTGCTCGGCCCGCAGTTCCGATCGGGCAATCCGATTGTCCACCAAGATGGTGATCTTCATGACATTTTCCCCGTTTCCCTGGTCATGGTCAGCAAGCGGACACCATGGCCGTGTATCTGCCGGAAATTGGCGGCCTGGCTGACATATCGGACCACTTCTTCCGCGTGCACAACGCGCGTGCCGCAGATGGCGTCGATGCCGAACTCGAAAAGCAGTGGGGAAAGGGGGGAAGTGGGTCCGGTTAATACCACGTAACTGTCGCGGCAAAAGGCGAGCAGGTCCTCCAGCGTATGGTTGATGAAGGTTGTGCCGGTCAGGCAGACGACTTCGCAGCGCGGCAGGATCCGGGCCGCTTCGCTTTCCGGCAGGTCTCCGGGATGCAAGCGCTTTTCGATGACCCAGAGATTCCGCGTCACCACGCGCAATTTGTCAACAAAGGGGAAATGCCCCACCACAGCCACGTCCCGCCCGCGCCCCTGCTCCGCCAGGATCTCAAAAGCCCCTTTTTCCAGGCAGCGGGCTTCATCCGTTTCGATCAGGGAGTTGATCGCGGCCAGCCCGAGGGATGCGCTCACGGTATCATCGGCCAAAGCGTAATCGGCAAGCTCTCCGGCTGTCTTCCCCAGCAGGGAACCGGCATCCTGGACCGGGCAGGCGTGGATGTCGTGCTTGGGATCGGCATCGCGATAGGTTGTCGCCAAGCCAGTGAAACGAGTGGTCACTGCTGTCCAGAAGGCGCCGGCACACACCCCGCGAACGGGTGTTTCCCTTCCCTTCAAGCTGGCGATCAATTCATTCAGAATCTTCATGCTTGTTTTCGTTCAGGCAATCGGCGAATCCCAAGACAATGAGCAGTTTCAAAAGTGTTTCCCCTGCCTTCTCCTTCTTCTGCCGGAAGAAGAATCGTTTTTGCCCGAATTTTCGCGCCGATCGAATGGAGCGGCTTTTGAAAAAATAGAAAGAAATTTCAATAAGCCTCCGCCGATGAAAGCGATGGTGTCGATCCATTTTCCCGCCTTTTCCACCCTGTTCTCTTTGTTCTCCATACCGGTTCCATTAGCGGCAAGCGCCTTTGATTTTTCTTTAGAATCATCCACAATCTCCCCTTCAAGTACTTCGATATTTTCATTTTTTTCCATGTCTTTCTTTTCCTCCCATGACCCTTGATAGTGAAGACTGCCCTGCAGAGGGCATTCGCTGCTCAATATTTTCCTTGAATTTTCTTAAGTAGAACTGGTGTCCTTCATAAGCCGTCTCGGCCAATTCAGCCCGGGCCAGCAGGCGTTCCACAACCGCCCAGGTGGCTCCGGCCTGCGCTAAAAATTTGCTTACCGCTTCTCTTCTCATTGGGTGGACGGCAGTGATGCTGAGCAGGTCCTTCTCGATATCGCCGGTACTGGCGAAGGCGTCCCCCTCATAGCCGATCAGGTATTCCATGCGCGCGACTTTTTCGCCGATGATCTGGAATGCGCGATTCAGAGTGCTTTCATCCGGGCCGTGGACCCCTTTCTCGGCCGGGGGACGTATGGGAACGCTCAAATAAGCCACCGATGGCCGTAGCCGACTCAGGAAATCAGCTATCTCGCTAAAATGGGCATTGTTTTCATCTCCACCCTGCACGAGCATGGTCTCGGTCACGAGTTTTCCAGAGAAGGTCTTGGCGAATTCAAGCGCACCATCCAGAATTGTGCTCAAACTCAGCGCCCTGTAGGGGCGATTTATCCGCCGCCAGTCCGGTTCCCGGACGGCATCCATCTTCAGCGAAACCCAATCGGCATGGGCCAGTTCGCTCCGTACATCATCGCGCCAGATCAGCGAGCTGTTGGTGATCACGCCCACGGGAAATCCCAGTGTTTTCAACAACGTGATCTCCTTGCCCAGGTTCACGTCCAGGGTAGGTTCTCCATCCGGCACGAAGGTGAGGAAATCGATATTGGCATTTTCTTTCCTGGCTTGCTCCACTCTGTTCCGCACATCGTTGACGATTGCTTCCACTTTGTAAAATGGGCGGCGCTCGATCTGCATCGCGGTGGTTCGACCCACTTGGCAGTAGAGGCAGGAATAGGAACACACCTTGGCCGGGATATTGTTAATCCCCAGGCTTTTCCCTAAACGCCGTGATGGAACCGGCCCAAATGAGTAACGTATTTGCCTTTCGCTCATGCTCTTCCTCAATTTTTTCCGAACATCCGTTCTATTCCTTGGACACGATGGAAAGGAGCAGGGCGCAACAGCACGTGGGTTCCCAGTGGCACGCCCACGTGCTCCGCTATCACGGGGCATTTGGCTTTGAAAAGAAAGTATATATTCCGCCGTTCCTGGCTCAGCGTCTCGTAGTTACCTTGCCCCTTGGCAAGGATTAGGTCAGCTTCGTTGAAGCGCACTTTGAACTCCTGACTGCAATCATCAAGTAACGTGCCCGGAGCATCCGATCCGTTGTCGATAATTTCGACAAGTTCGTGAAGTCCAACAGCTTGCGCGTCGACTGTGGTCGCGTCGTTAATGATTGGCCTTCCCCGCACGGCCACGGTCACCCGTTCCGGCGCAATTTGTTCGATGAGCAGGCGATCAAAAGCGATCTCGCCGGCATTATCAGTCAAGTACAAAATGCGTTGAGCATGGGTAACCGCATTACGAAATCCATTCTGCTCACCCCAAAAAGGCTTTGTCAGGGCATGGTTGATGGATGCACGCACGTCGGACTCTGTCAGGCTGCCGTTCACACCCATGTCGATCACATTCCCGGCAATGGCCAGCCGCACCGCCATATTCAGTGGGTCGATCGCACTTTCGATCTCGGTTTTGAATTCGGCCAGAAGGTTAAGGGCCATGCGGTTTTGCCGTTCCTTGGCCAGCCGGTAGGGGTCATCTGTCTCGGTAAGCGTACTGAGCAAACGGTGGATGCGCTGCCCCATGGCCGGAGGCGGCTGAGACATATCCATCTCGGCGGCCCAACGTAGCACCTCGCGCAAGACCCGTTCGTGAATGTCGGCGTTCCCTGTCACCAATTTGGCAGACTCCAGTGCCTGGCGGATGAAGCAGGGGATGCAATCCAGGTATGTCCTCAAGGCACACTCACACCAGGTACCATGCCGGTTTCGCAGTAACCAGGATAATCAGATTCAACCATGGGTTCAGGTTTCCGCAAACCATATTATGGGCGTGACCATTTCGGACCCTTAAGCTGATCGGGACTTCAATGGTCACATACATTCTCCCCGGATTTCAAGGTCCCGGCCAGATACGAGCTTACCAGGTTTTCCGGAGTTTCAGCCGGAGCACCAATGACCACTTCGATGCCGTGTTCGCAAAACAGGTTCTGGGCCCGCTGGCCCATGCCGCCGGCGATAATCAGGTTGGCTCCCCGTTCCGCCAGCCATTTCGGCAAGAGCCCCGGTTCGTGCGGCGGAGCCTCAAGGTCTTCCCGTTTGAGTATCTTCTTTTCCGCCGGATCCACTTCGATCAAGGTGAAGCGCTCGCAATGTCCAAAATGCGCTGATAATTTTCCATCAGCCAGGGGAATAGCGATTTTCATGTTTGTGTTCTCCTTATTTTCGATTTTTTCGGTTATGGTTGCGGATGCTGCGGCTGGTTCCAAGGCCAGTAGTGGCCGGACAATCTCCCGCATGATTTTCGCCGTCGGCGAATCGGCGTTATGATCGATAAACGGCAGGCCGTTGTCACCCGACATGGCAATGGCGACATCCATGGGAATGGATCCTAGAAATGGCACCTTCATGTCGCTAGCAATGCGCTGACCGCCGCCTGTGCTGAAGATCGGTGTAATCTCCCCGCACTTCGGGCAGGCAAAGCCGCTCATATTCTCCACCACCCCGAGCACCGGCACATGGAGCTGCCGGCAGAAGGTGATGGACTTGCGCACATCCACCGCCGCCACTTTCTGTGGTGTCGTGACGATTACCGATCCATCCAGTTTCCCAATCAATTGGCATACCGAGAGCGGTTCATCGCCGGTCCCGGGCGGCGAGTCGATGACCAGGTAATCCAGGTCTCCCCAAGTCACGTCCTTGAGAAACTGTTTGATTACGCCATTTTTCATGGGTCCACGCCAAATGACGGCCTGGTCCGGGTCGGGCAGCAGAAAACCCAGGGACATGACCTTCAGTCCGTCCAAATCAATGGGGAGCAAACCGTTCGCTTCCCCCTGCAGTGTCTTGCCATCCAGGCCCAACATGGTCGGAATGCTTGGACCGTGGATATCGATGTCCAGCAAGCCGACGCGTTTTCCCGCCATGTGCAGGGCCACGGCGATATTGACGGCCACCGTACTCTTGCCGACGCCGCCTTTGCCCGACAGGATGACTATTTTACGGCGGATGCGGCATAATCGGGATTCAAGCTGCTGCCTGTCCGCAAAGTCCTGATCGCTTTCGCCTTTTTTACGCTTGGCAGCGGAGCAATCTTTGTCGCTGCAGGTGTTGCAGGCCGCCGGCTTGCCGCCGTGTTCTTCCAGATTCTTTTCAATTTCCTTGGGTCGCATATTTTTTATCTCCTAGAGGTTGATGTTCTTCCAGACCTGCTGAATGTCGGCCACGCAGGGCGCCTCGGTTTCCACCACCGCTCGTTCCTGCAGTTGCGCCGCGGTCACGGCGCGATCAAAGCGAATGCGGCCGGCGATCTTCGCCCCGGCACGCCTGGCCATCGCCTCGATCCGCCGGGTCATATCCGGGTTCAAGTCCCACTTGTTCACACAGACCGCCGCCGGCATTTCGAAATGGCGGGCCAGGGCCAGAACCCTTTCCAGGTCATGTTCGCCGGACACGGTCGGTTCGGTCACTACCAGTACCAGTGTGGCGCCAGTGAGCGAGGCGATCACCGGGCAGCCGATGCCCGGCGGGCCGTCGACAATGATGCTGGAACGGTTTTCCAACTCGGCGATGCGCCGGGCTTCACGACGGACAATGGAGACCAGCTTGCCCGAGTTTTCGGCCGCGATTCCCAGCCGGGCGTGGACCATGGGACCGCAGCGGGTATCCGAGACCATCCATTCACCGCAGAGACTCTCTGGAAAATCAATGGCCCGCTGCGGACAAAAGCGGACACATACGCCGCAGCCCTCGCAGGCGACAGGATCAATGGCGTAGGTTGTGACATCATCTTCCCGGGTTGTTTTCTGCACCGCCTCGAAACGGCAAAGCTTTAGGCAGGTGCCGCAGCCTCTGCAATCGGCCTGGCGGATAATCGCCTGATGGCCGCTGGTAAAATCATGGCGCTCCCTGATATGCGTTGCCAGCACCAGGTGCAGGTCGGCAGCATCCACATCGCAGTCAGCGATGACCGGGCGCTCGGCCAGTACGCTAAACGAGGCGGCCAGGCTGGTCTTGCCCGTACCGCCCTTGCCGCTGATGACCACCAGTTCCTTCATTCCCCTTCTCCGCAGGGAGGCTTGCCGCAACGTTCGTCCCGCCCGCAGCAGGTTTTACCCGTACGGTTCAAAGCGCAATCAGACCTGCTCTCGCCAGTCCGATCATGACCGGAATCCTTCATGATAAATCCGCCTCCGCCGCTCACCAATCGTTGCACCCGGCCATGGCACCGGGGGCATTCACGGACCGGGCCCTCATGAATCGACTGCCGCCGTTCGAATTTCCAGCCGCATTTCAAACATTCATATTCATAGGTTGGCATGTTTTACCCTCGGTCAACACCGCTGTTTTTCAGCAATTTTTCCGCCAATCCGGCGAACAGTTCAAAATATTCCGGCAATGCCTCCACGATCAGTTGGCCCCTGGAGTAAGCTTCGGCAATGCGCCGGTCATCGGGGACCTCCGCCATGATCGGTACGTGCGCTTCCCGGCAGAACCCATGAACGCGATCGTCGCCACTGCCGGCGCGGTTGACCAGCACGCCGAAAGGGATGCCGAGTTCGCGCACCATGTCCACGGCGATTTTGAGGTCATGGAGGCCGAAGGGGGTGGGTTCGGTGACCAGTAAAATAAAATCCGCTCCCCGGATGGACACGATCACCGGGCACGAGGTCCCGGGCGGGGCATCGAGTATGGCGGGCATGCCGGGCAGCAGGCGCCGCCTGACCTCCCGGATGAGCGGCGGTGCCATGGCCTGGCCGACATCAAGGCGCCCCGTAAGCAAAACAATTTCTCCTGATTTCCTTTTTTCGATTATTCCGATCCGCCTGGGGATCTCCCGGATCGCTTTTTTCGGGCATACGAGCATGCAGCCACCGCAACCGTGGCACATCTCGGCAAAAACCAGCGGTTTGGCACCCGTAGAGATGATGGCGTGGTAGGCGCAAAAATGCCCGCACTCACCGCAGCCGTCACAAAGAGACTCGTCCACTTCGGGCACCAGGATCGAAACGGCCTCCTCGCCACTAATTTCCGCGGGCAGGAACAAGTGGCTGTTCGGTTCTTCCACGTCGCAGTCCAGGAGCTGCAGTTTTTGAGCAAAGGCACGGGCCAAGTTCACGGCCACCGTCGTCTTACCGGTACCGCCCTTGCCCGAGGCAATGGCCAGGATCATGATTTTCTGCTGCCGGCTTCAATTTCAGCCAGGCGCGATTTCATTGCCTGCAAGGCCGATTGGATTTCTCGCAGCCTGGTTTGCAGCCCGAAGAGATCCTCATCACAGCGATCATTGGCCATCGTCACTATTTTCCCTGCCATCCCGGCAAAACCGGTCCTGGGTTCATTGGGCTTATCCGGGATGTTTATCAAGCAATACCCTCCCGCATTGCCGGTCATGGGGCCTCGGCCCTGCGGGCCCGTTCCATCAAATCCCGGCATACAATCACCTCCTCCTTATCATTTTTCGTTTCCCTTTTTTCCTGGCGGTCTTTTCATTCACTTCGTCCTGCCAGCCGTTACGCTTGGAAGAAATTCGGTCGAACCTGGAGACATAGGGCTTGATATCAAGCAACGGAGTGCCATCCAGCACATCGATCCCTTCCACGTGAAGGATGCGGCCTTCACGACGCAACAGTTTCACGATACTCACGCCGATGGCGTTGGGGCGGCAGGGGGCGCGAGTAGCGAATACGCCCCGATTCACGTCCTGAAGGAAAGGCTTCACGATCAGCTTGGCAGCCCCGGCTTTATGAAAACAGTAAATCAAGTAAATATGAGAGAAGCCCTCCAGGTCGCAGAGTCCCTCTGAAAATTCAGGAAACACGTCCACCTGCCCCTGGCAGCCCTTGGCATAAACCGGTTGAATCGGGGTCTGTTCCGGTTTGATGTGCTCACTGCGGATGACCCCGATGGGAGAGAGCATAAACGCCTTTTTTTTCATGAATATCTCTATTTAAGGCCGAAAAAGCCGAACCGGTATTACCAGTGTCCCTGGACGTCGGCGCCTACGGCTTCTTTCAGCTTCCCGGCCTTGAACTGTTCCAGGGCATCGGCCACGGTGGCCGCATCACACGAGTAGACCTTAATTCCGGCTGCAGCGAGGACACGGAAAGCATTGGGACCGCAATGGCCGCTCACCAAAACCTTGGCTCCTGATCTGGCGATCGTCTCGGCCGACTGGATACCCGCCCCCTGGGCGGCGTTCAGGTTTTGCTGGTTGTCGATAATCTCAATTTTTTTTTCATCGAGATCGTAAATCAGAAACTTGGCAGCCCGACCGAAACGGCTGTCCAATGGTGCGTTCAGATCGTTTCCCGAAGTACTGAAAACAATTTTCATAGGTTTATCTCCTTGCCTGCCGGCATGATATCAAAACGAGGGCAAACGCCGCCCGCGGGTTGGTTTATTTCGCTGCTGTCTTTTTAATGGTATTCAGCACCTTCTCCTTGTCGATCTTCTTGGTGCAGAAGAACCAGTCGTGGCAGGTAACGTCCTTTTCCTTGCCATCCATGCGCTCCTTGGCTACGCCGCAGGAGCCGGCGGTGGGCACGATGACGTCGTCGCCCGGACGCCAGTCAGCCGGGGTAGCCACACTGAAGGCATCGGCCGTTTTCAGCGCCTGCAGTACGCGCAGCAGCTCGTCGAAATTACGCCCCATGCTTAGCGGATAGTAGATGATGGTACGGATTATTCCCTTGGGATCGATCACGAAAACAGCGCGCACCGCCTTGGTGGTGCTTTCGCCAGGCTGCAGCATGCCATACAGCTTGGCGACTTCCATGGAGACATCTTCGATCAACGGGAACTTGACCTCGAGGTTTTTCATGCCCTTGTACTCGATCTTTTCCTTGATGGTGCGCAGCCAGGCGATATGGCTGTAAAGTCCATCGATTGACAATCCCACCAATTTGCAATTCAATTCAGCAAATTGATTTTCCATCTGAGCAAAGGTCATGAACTCCGAAGTGCATACCGGGGTAAAATCGGCCGGGTGACTGAAGAGAATGACCCAACTTCCCGCATACTGCCCGGGAAAATCAATTTCACCTTGGGTGGTTACCGCTTTGAAAGCCGGGGCCTTGTCACCGATACGCGGCATGGACACGAATTTTGTTTCGTCGCCTGTTTCCATTTTTTTTCTCCTTTGTTTTAATTTTTTATATAGCGGGCGATCTCAATCATCGTGCGATAACCGCATTTCAATTGTACGCCATCTTGATCTCAACCGGCTCAGCCAACAGGGTTTTGGCCAGTGCTGCCATGTTACTTTCCTGCCAGAAAGGCAATTTTTCATGAATATCCATGTATTTTTGCGGGATGGGGTGAGTACCAACCACGACCGGCAGGTCATAAGCGGCTTCGATATATGCCTTGAAACGGCGAATATGGGGACAGGGCGGGTAGCCGACCACGAGGCCGGTGGCCAGGTGGACGACGCTGGCGCCGTTTTTCTTGAACTCGGCGGGGACATATTCCACGTTGCCGCCCGGGCAGCCGCCACAGCTCGAATAGCCGACGATTTCCACCAATTCCCCGGCCGGGTAGATGGAAAAGGCGCCGACACGTTCCTTCAGGGCCCGAAAACATTTGCCGCCACCGCAGTCCTTGTAGCGTGCGCAAATGATGATACTGATCCTCGTCATGATGTTTCTCCTGTTTGGTCGATTCTATATTAAATGAGTCGCTATGGTATTTCAACCCATTTCCGTTTCTGTTTGTAGCGTTATTTCTGAGCGGCTTCCTTTTCGACCTCCTCCAATCGCTTGCGGATCGCATCCAGCTCGCCCTGCAAGTAGTCGGCCTGGTTTTTTAGTGACTGCTTCTCCATTTCCGGATCCGCATTGGCGACCGGCGCAGCATAGCCGCCATAGGGCATCCATCCGGGCTGGCCGCTTGCATTGAACATGTTTCTCCAACCACGCCCACCGCCAGCAAATCCCCGTCCCCAAGCCCCGCGGCCCCGGCCAAATCCCATCCCGAAACCTCGTCCGGGCAAGTGATTCGTATAACCGGGCATTTCATAACCCGCACAAAATCCAGCCGCACGGCCGGTCATGGGCCCCATTCCCCTGGGCCCCGTTCTGTCTCCTCTTGGCATTATATCCTCCTTTGAAATTAAATACAATTACTCTCTGGTCATCGCAGACCCGCATTGCGGACATTGCCTCTGCACGCAGGGCACACCACGTTCATGCGCCACTCGCTGTCCGCATTTCGGACATAGGCAGGTTCCACTGTCTCCACCCGCCCGGAGCCCTCCCATGCGGCCACGACCCTGGCCGCCACGCCCCTGCCCCCGGCCGCCGCCACCCCCCATACCACCTTGTCCCTGGCCGCCTCCGGCTCCCATGCCACCCTGGCCTTTTCCATTCATGATTCTTTCCTCCTGATAAATATCATCGAGCTTTCCAAAATGCCTGCGCACGCTCCGACAGCAACCGGGCATGGCGAAATGATTTCCAAGTGAACCGCCTTTGAGCCAAGCCCGGATTACATCTTCAAGATTACCGGCCACGAAGGGTATCACCTGGATACCATAAGCAACCACCATGGCATGCAGCGGCCTGGAGATGGCTCCGCAGATCAATGTATCGATGCCCAGTTCAGTCAAGCGAAGCACTTTTTGCAGCGGCAAATCTGCTGTCACTATTTCTTGTGCTTCGCCGATGATTTGGCCGGACTCAACCTCGATCACGTAAAATTGCCGTGCGGTGTCGAACACCGGCGCAATACGTTTTTCCAAGAATGCGAAAGCCGCTTTCTTCATTTGCAGGTTGACTCCTTGAGACAATCTTATAGCAATAATAGTGCCAAGAGCGCTGAGGCAGCGCAGAGAGTGCAGATACCCGATCCCATTGGATTTTATCAAATATTCATTTTTTTGCAACTATAACAAATTGTATCATTATGGCTACTATATTTAATTTAATGGTAGCTTTATTGCTACTATCGATGGTGCCGGGCAGGGAGGGAAAGGCCCAGTTTCTTGAGCTTCCTGAAGAGGGTGGTTTTATGGATGCCCAGTTCGCGAGCGGCGGCGGAGCGATTGCCGTGGTGACGTTCCAAAGCCGAACGGATGGCCTGGGCATCGAGAATATCGTGCGCAGACCTCACGGCCGATTTTCTCCCCGCCCGAGCGGAAAAAGTGGTCAATTCAGCGGGAAGATGACTGATGCGAATCTCCCCTTCTGCACAGAGAATAAAGGCGCGCTCGATGACATTTTCCAGTTCGCGGATGTTGCCCGGCCAATCATGGGCCATCAGCAGGGACAGGGTGTCGGCGGCGATTCCTTGGACTGCTTTCCGCTGCAGGCGGTTGAAGCGGGTGATGAATTGCCCAACCAGCAGGGGGATATCCTCTGTGCGTCGACGCAAGGGCGGCAATTCAATGCGCACGACATTCACCCGATAGTAGAGATCTTCTCGGAATTGTTTCTTGCGGGTCTGTTCCAGCAGATCGCGGTTGGTGGCGGCAATGATCCGGACGTCGGCGGTTTCAGAACGTGTGGCGCCCAATGGCTCATAAATGCGATCCTGCAGAACCCGCAAAAGCTTTACTTGCAGCATCGGGCTGATTTCGGCCATCTCATCGAGAAAAAGGGTTCCACCCTGGGCTAGGGCGAAACGACCCGGCTTGTCCCGATTGGCGCCGGTAAATGCCCCCGCTTTGTAGCCGAAAAGTTCGGACTCCAGCAGTGTATCGGGCAGAGCAGAGCAATTGACCGCGATGAACGGTTTATCGTTACGGGAACTGA
This sequence comes from Candidatus Aminicenantota bacterium, assembly GCA_016934745.1. Lineage (GTDB taxonomy): Bacteria > Acidobacteriota > Aminicenantia > UBA2199 > UBA2199 > UBA2199. Next base: position 43,536 of record JAFGSF010000024.1, read on the forward strand.
GCGCATGGATCGTCCGCGCCACCAGTTCCTTGCCGGTCCCGGTTTCACCCAGGATCAGGACCGTACTCGGACTGGCAGCAACAGCCGGAAGGACCTCGAAAACCCGTTGCATCAGGGGACTGCAACTGGACAGGTCACCAACGTGAAACCTGCCCTCCAACTCCTGGCGTAAAGCCTCGACTTCGGAAAGATCGCGAAATGTCTCGGCCCCGCCGACCACCTTCCCGGAGGAGTCGCGCAACACGGCGGTGGATACGCTGATTGGGATGCGGTTGCCTGCCGCATTCACGATGTACCCGGATTTACCAATAACGGGCCGTCCCGATTTCAGGGTTTTTTTCAGAGCGCAATCAGCACCACACATGCTGGAGCGAAAAACTTCCGAACAGTGCCGGCCGATGGCTTCCTTGCGCTTCACACCGGTAATCTGTTCGGCCGCCCGGTTGAACGATGTGACCAGCCAATTCCGATCGACCGTAAAGACTCCATCGGATATGCTTTCTAGAATGGCCTCCGTTCGCGCCGGATCATTGGATGGCTTCATGTCGTTTTTTCTTTTCATTGTGAATCACTCGGCCAGGACAGGATGGCGCCGCGACTCATCAGTCCAGGTGGCTGCCGGTGGTGGTCATGATCAGTTTTCCGTGCTTGACTCCCTTGGCGCTGAGCAGTTGGTTGGCCACCTTGTTGATCTCCTGTCCCGATCCCTTCAGGATCACGACTTCCAGGCAATTGTGCTCGTCCATGTGAATGTGGGTGGTGGACAGAATGATTCCCAAATGGTGGTGCTGGATGTCAGTCAGTTTTTTTGCCAGCTCCCGCACGTCATGGCTGTAGACCAGGCTCAGAACCCCCATGGTCGGGTTCTTGCCGGTTTCCCATTCCTCGGCCACCAGCCGCTCCCGGATCAGGTCGCGGATCGCTTCCGAACGGCTCTTGTAGCCCATGCGGGAAATGAACGGATCGAACTTTTTTAACAGCGCGGCGTCCAGGGAAACTCCGAAACGTAATAATTTGCCCATGATTTCCAGCCTTGCACAGATATTAGCAATTTAGGCATGTGAATGCAAGCAGGTCAAAAAAAA
>JAFGSF010000025.1 GCA_016934745.1 Candidatus Aminicenantota bacterium
CCGGCTTCTTACCCGTTGCTTAATATTCCCGAAAGCGGCAATGAACTGCGCCTTGATCCCGGCAATTATTCCGAGTCGTGGCCCACCCTGGTCATCAAGCCGAGCGGCAAAATGCAAGGCAAGTCCGTTCACATGCTCAAGGCCGACAGCGTGGAAAAGGCCATGGCCATGTTGCAGATGACCCGCAAGGATCAAGTGCCCCCGGTACTCGCTTCACGTGGCTTCGACCGGCTGCTGGACCCGTTGTTCGGGCAGCGCAACACGGTCCTTTACCAGGATTTTGTAGCTCCGGCAGTCAAGGACGGCCGGGCCGGCCGGATCCGTTTGAATGTCTTCGCCAATCCGTTGGAAAGTTTTTCCCTGTCCGATTACTACATGTGGACTATTTTCCACAAGCCCGAGAATTGTCCCGACGGCTTGCTGCAGGACCCGAGGCCGTATATCGTCAACTGGGCCTATTCCCAAAAAAAAGCGCAGTTCACCGAGTTGAGCGGAGAAGAAAGGGAATTGACCGACCCGGCCATTCCCCAGGTCTGCCGGCTCATCCAGGCCGGTCTGAAAAATAAATTTATTTATGAATAGGGATGGCCCATGAAAAAATTATCAGAGAAAATCAGCATCTTGATACCGGTATTCAACAACCAGGATGTGCTGGATGAACTGCACCATCGCCTGGATTCCATACTCCCCGGGCTAAGTGATGCCTATGAGATCGTTTTGGTCGATGACGGCAGCGAGGACGATTCCTGGAGACTGATCGAAGCGTTGAAAACCCGGGATGGCCATATCGTGGGCATCAAGCTGATGCGCAACTTCGGCCAGCAGAATGCCATTGGCGCAGGCCTTGAGCATGTTACGGGCGACATCGTGGTGCTCATGGATGCCGACCTGCAGGACCGGCCTGAAGACATCCCCAGGCTCGTGGAGGCACTGATACGTGAAGATGTTTCGATGGCCATCGCCCGGTGGAAGAGCCGGCGCGACGACTGGTTCAGGAAGTCGTTATCGCGGCTTTTCTACCGTGTGTCGCAGCGCATCACCAAGATCAAGCATGTGCCCAATCTCGGCGTCTTCCGTGCCATACGGAAGGAAGTTGTCCAGGAGCTGAAAAAATACCAGGAAAAAACATCTTCCACTCTGAGCCTGTTGTACTGGATCGGCATGGATTATACGACCGTGGACCTGGAAAGGGACAGAAGATACAGCGGCAAGAGCGGCTATACGTTAAAAAAAATGCTGCGCCTGGCGCTGGACCGGATATTCTCCTTTTCCATGTTCCCGATCCGCGTAGCCATCTATACCGGGCTGTGCATATCGATCCTCAGCTTTTTGCTCGGAGCTGGGCTGATCATTCGCAATATATCCGGGGGGGTCGCCCCGGGCTGGACGTCAATCATCGTCCTGGTTCTGTTCTTCTTCGGGATCAACTTTATTTTCCTGGGCATCATCGGTGAGTACCTGGGCCGCATCTTCATGGAATCCAAGCAGCGTCCCAAGTTCATCGTCAAAAAAATACTGAAATAAGCGCATGGCAAAAAAAATAATCATCCTGGGCGGGATCGGCAACGGCAGCGTGATTGCCGCCGCCATCGTTGACGCCAACCGCCGTGGTAACCGTGAATGGGAATTCATGGGCTACCTCAACGACCGCATCGAGGCCGGCGGAAATATTGAATCCTGGACGGTGCTGGGTAAACTTGCCGACTGGGAGCACTTTGCCGGCAAGGATTGTTATTTCATCAACACCATCTACCGCATCGACGGTCAGCAGCAAAGGATCGATTTGTTCGAAAGCCTGAATATTCCCGGCGACAAGCTGGCGACATTTATCCATCCCTTGAGCTATATCGCTCCCAATGCCCGGCTGGGTCCGGGGACGGTGCTGATGCCCTTTGCCGCGGTGTCGGCTTCCAGCGTGCTGGGCCAGGGCTGCCTGGTCATGGTCGGGGCGACGGTCTTGCATAATACCATTATCGGCAACTATTGCCACCTGGCCGCCCAGTGCTGCGTGGGCGCCAACACGAGCATCGCAGAAGGGGTGCATATCGGTTTGAACGCTTCCACCCGGGAAAACCTTTCCATCGGGAAAAACTCGACGCTGGGCATGGGTTCTGTCTTGACCAAGGACATGGGAGAAAATGAAATCTGGGCCGGCAATCCGGCCCGTTTTTTGCGGACGGCAAAGTGAAGAAGCTGGTCATCATCGGCGCCAACAATTTCCAGCTGCCCCTGATAAAAAAAGCCGGGGAGCTCGGCATGGAAACCCATGTCTTTGCCTGGGAAAAGGGGGCGGTGGGCAGAGAATGTGCCGATCATTATTATCCGATTTCGATCATTGAGAAAGAGCTGATATTAAAAGAAGTGGAAAAGATCAATCCCGACGGCATTATTTCCATCGGTTCCGATCTGGCAATGGCCACGGTAAATTACATTGCCGACGGAATGGGATTGATCGGGAATTCGCTGGCATGCGTCAGGGTTACAACCGATAAATTCGCCATGCGTGAATGCCTGTCTCAAGGCGGACTACCGTGTCCCAAATATTCAAAATCAGCTGATATTCAGGAAATACTGAATATTTGCGGAGATTTCCCCCTGATAGTCAAACCCACGGACCGTTCCGGCAGCCGGGGTGTCACCAGGGTTTCCAGCAAGACTGAACTGGAGCAGGCCATTGTCCGCGCCAGATCCGTTTCTTTCAGCTTGGAACACATTGTCGAACAATTCATCGCCGGGCGGGAATACAGCGTGGAAATGATCAGCTGGAAGGGAGAGCATCATTTCCTGCAGATCACCGAGAAAGAAACCAGCGGCGAGCCGCACTATGTTGAAAAGGCCCACCATCAGCCTGCGGCCCTGCCGGCCGCAACACGCGATAAAATCATCACCCTGGTCGACAAAGCCCTGACCTGCCTGAAAGTCGAATACGGCGCCTCCCACTCCGAGATTTTGCTGGCGGCGGAAGGTGATGTCTTCATCGTGGAAATCGGAGCCCGGATGGGCGGTGATTATATCGGCTCTCATCTGGTTGAACTGTCTACGGGCTACGATTATGTCAGGGGCGTGATCGAGATCGCCTGCGGGCATTTCGACGGTGTTGAACAAAGCCGGCAAGCGTATGCCGGCATTTACTATGTTTTTGCCAAACCGGGAATGGTGAGCCGGATCACCAATTACGCGAAAAAGTTCCCCGAAATATTGTTCAGTGAAATTTATTTCAGGGCCGGCAGCCAAACCAGGGAAGTGATAGAAAGCAATGATCGGGCGGCATGTTTCGTGTACCGGTCTTCCCTGGCAAAATTCGTCCCGAGCGAAAAAATAATCATCATCGAGTAAGGCGGCGAACATGAACACAGCCAACACAAGGGCAGAAACAAAGACCGGCGTGGGCCCCTTCATTTCTATTGTCTCTCCGGTTTATGGCTGCAAAAACTGTTTGGGAGAACTCTATTGCCGCTTGAAGGCTACCCTAGAAAAAATCAGCCATGATTTTGAAATCATCCTGGTAAACGATGCCAGCCCCGATAATGCCTGGGAAACCATCGTCGAGCTGGCCGGACAGGACAAGCGGGTCAAGGGGATCAACCTCTCCAGGAACTTCGGCCAGCACTATGCCATTACTGCCGGACTCGACCATTGCCGGGGCGAATGGGTGGTGGTCATGGATTGCGACCTGCAGGATCAGCCCGAAGAAATTGAGAAATTGTACCACAAGGCCGTGGAGGGCTTCCAGATTGTCTTTGGCCAAAGGATTCGCCGTCAGGACAAATGGTTGAAACGGACCTATTCTAAAATATTTTATGCTGTTTTAGGCTACTTGACGAACACCCGGCAGGACCCCTCCATCGGCAATTTCGGCATATACCACAAAAAAGTGATTGCCGCCATTCTCTCCATGAACGACTATCACCGCTATTTTCCGACCATGGTCCGCTGGGTTGGTTTTAAACACGCCAAGATCAGTGTTTCCCATGCCGAAAGGGCAGACGGAAGATCCGCCTACACCATAAAAAAACTGATTAATATGGGCATGGACATCATTATCTCATTTTCCGACAAGCCGTTGAGGTTGATGGTGAAAATCGGCTTGAGCATAGCCAGTGTGTCGTTTTTATTCGCGATCTATAATTTGCTTTTATTCGTCAATCACAAAATCAAGGTTCTCGGCTACACGTCCCTGATTGTCTCCATTTGGTTTCTTTCCGGCCTGATGATCATGGTTTTGGGCGTTGTGGGACTCTACGTCGGCAAGACCTTTGACAAAGTCAAGGAGCGGCCGGTTTACCTGGTCATGGAAAAGACTTTTTCTGATGAAAATGAACACGATTGAATTCCTGGAA
>JAFGSF010000026.1 GCA_016934745.1 Candidatus Aminicenantota bacterium
TACATGGGACTATCCATGTTGCTGAGCCGCAGGCGAGGCTTACATGGGACTATCCATGTTGCTGAGCCGCAGGCGAGGCTTACATGGATAGGAAATCGGTGTACGGTATAAGGTGTAAGGTATAAGGTCAAGAAAAGAATAGGGTAGGGGCAGTTCAAACCAATCGGCCACAAAGTGAGCCGATTTGGTTTGTCTGTCCTTACGTTTTAAAATGCAAAACAAAGACAACATCCTCGATTACATTCCCGTGCAGAACTGCCCATGGGGTACGGACGACAAAGGCAAGGTTTATCTGATCAAGGAAAAGACCAAGAACAAGCTGCTGAAAAAGATCATCTCACTGCTTGGCCGCAGCCAGGATTTTCATATCCATCTTGATGAACTGGGCACGGCGGCCTGGCTGCAGGCGGATGGGCAACATTCCATCCTGGCTGTCAGTTCGCTGCTGAAACAGGCGTTGGGCGAGAAAATCGAGCCGGCCGAAACGCGCTTGGCCCAGTTTTTTGCCATGCTGGCCAAGGATGGCTTCATACGATGGAAGAGTGAATAGCCTTTTGCTATGGGTGAAATTCAAAAAAATAAAAAACTTGACTATTGTCAAAAAAATCTTTAAAGTTCAATTTGCGGAACTGAACCCAGCAGAGCTGGATAACAAATCAAGGAGGCTTCAATGAAAAAACCCGATTTAAGTTTGTCCAACCTGAATGAATTGTTCCCCGACGATTTTTCCCAGGAACAGTTGGCCAAGGCCAAGACCGTTTTTTTGAAAGAACTGGCTTATTCCTGCCACAAATTTTACGGCGGGAAAATAGCCACCATGCCCAAGGCTGGGGTTTACGGATTCAATTGGTTCAATGTCTGGTACACGCCGGGAGTCTCCAAGGTTTCGACGACCATCCGCGATAATAATGACACATCGTTTGACTTGTCCAACCGCGGCAACCTGGTGGCTGTGGTTTCCGATTCCACCCGGGTGCTGGGCGACGGCGACTGCACTCCTGCCGGCGGCCTGGGCGTCATGGAAGGCAAGGCTTTTTTGATGAAATATCTCGGCGGCGTCGACGGAGTTGCCCTGTGTGTCAACAGCTACAACGACCAGGGCAAGCACGATCCCGACAAGATCATCGATTTTGTCAAGATGGCCGAACCCAGTTTCGGGGCAGTCAACCTGGAGGATATTTCGCAGCCCAATTGTTACAAGGTTCTCGACACCTTGCGCGAAGCCTGCAACATCCCGGTTTGGCATGACGATGCCCAGGGCACGGGCTCGGTGACTCTGGCCGGGTTGATCAATGCCCTGCGCGTCGTGGAAAAAGACCTAAAAAATGTAAAAATCGTTTTTTATGGAGCCGGTGCGGCCAATACGACCATCGCCCGGCTGATCATCCAGGCCGGCGCCGACCCGTCCAAGATGATCATGTTCGATACCACTGGCTCCCTGCACCTGGGGCGCGACGACATCAAGGCCGACCCGGCCTTTTACCGTAAATGGGAACTTTGCCAGAAAACGAATCCCGACCGGGTCACCGATATCGAAAAGGCCGTGACCGGTGCCGATGTGCTTATCGCCGTCAGCAAGCCTGGTCCGAACACGGTCAAGCCGGAATGGATCAAAAAGATGGCTGCCAAGACCATCATCTTTGCTTGCGCCAACCCGGTCCCGGAAATCTATCCCTATGCGGCCAAGGAGGCTGGCGCCTACATCGTGGCCACCGGACGCGGCGATTTCCCCAACCAGGTGAACAACTCGCTGGGCTTCCCGGGCATCCTCAAGGGGGCGCTGGTCGTGCGGGCCAAAAAGATCACCGACGAGATGGCCATTGCCGCTGCCTATTCCATGGCCAATTTCGCCCAGAAAAAAGGCATCAGCCCCGAACGTATTATGCCGACCATGGACGAGACCGAGGTTTTCGCCCAGGAAGCCGCCGACGTGGCGGTTGAGGCAGTGAAAAACGGCGTGGCCCGCATCGAGAAGACCTGGGACGAGGTTTTCAAGAAAACCATGGCTGATATCCAGGAAGCGCGCGACGCCATGGGCTTGCTGATGGAAAAGAATTTCATCAAAAAACCCGATATCAAGCTGTTGGAGGACGCGGTCAAGAAAGCCGTGGATGCGGTGAAGTAGGCAATGACCCCATCCCCTCACCCCTTCCCCTAAAGGAGAAGGGGTAAGAGGGCACAGGGAACTTTTGCCAGATAAGGAAGTGCGGTTATCCTACCCCTCGCCTTTAGGAGAGGGGGATCGGGGGTGAGGTCAAGACAATGATAAAAAAAACATTCTTGCCCACAAAAAAAACTATTTTTATTCTTTTAGTACTATTTCAATTCTTGTGGTCTGCTTGCGCGAAAGATTCAGAGCACATTATTCATATTACGGTGTTGGACCATGACTTAACTGTTGTTCGACGTATTGATGATCAATCCATACTTGCCAAATTTAACAGGATTTGGATTTCACGTAAAGAAATTGCATTTTCCGATGATCCGCAGTTTTCCAACAACCAGTCATTTACCTATAAGATCGATATCCAAACTAAAGATGGCTCTCATCGCTGGCTTTACGACCCAGCCGGTTATACCACTGTGCTCAGCAAGGCTATAGTTCCTGTTTACCATTTCGATAATCCAAAAATGCTGTATAAGATCCTGATTCCCGAGATGGGTGCTATTGAAATCAAGAGGGACTGAATGCTATGTGAGGATGAGTTCGAAAAGCCAATGAAAATCCATAATAGAAAGGGACCCGGCGTCATCGGCGCAGTCAAAAATAAACAACTCTTTGAAAAACTCTATCCGGTAGCTGTTAAAATGAGAAGGGAACCAACAGACTCCGAACGCATCCTGTGGCAGGAGTTGCGGGCCAAAAAACTGGGAGTCAAGTTCCGAAGGCAGCACCTGATCGATCAATTCATCGTCGATTTCTATTGCGTCGAATTGGGACTGGTGGTTGAAGTCGATGGGGGAATTCATAGGAAACAACGGAGCGCGGATTTGGAACGTGAACATATTTTACAAGGTCAAGGCTGTACAATTGTCCGCTTTAAAAATAAAGAAGTTGAAGGGAATCTGCCTAGGGTTGTCTCTAAGATTAAAAATGTTATTTGCTCCTTATCTCAAGGAAGATAAAAATGACCTCACCCCCGACCCCCATCGTTGCTGAGTGGCATCACCAGATGCCTCGCAAGGACTCGGCATGGCGATGCGCACCTCTCCTGAAGTAAAGGGGGCATAAAGGAACTTTCAACTCATACAAAAACTTTATATAGCTTCTTACCCCTTCTCCTTAAGGGGAAGGGGCGCGGGGTTGGGGTCTGACCTAAAGGGAGCACGCCAGGGACGAGGTCAGGACTTCTGAAAAAATGAAATTCCCCTTGACTAACGGCTTAAAAAAATATAAAGTACACCTTACCGCTATGAATTTTATTTCATGAGGCGAAAATGAAAAAAATTAGTCTTCTGGAAGTAAAAGAAAAGATCAAGCAAGCCGTTCAGGATGCCAATTTTGTCATTGATCCCGGATTGAAAAAATTGATCGCAGACTATCAGGCCAGGGAAGAATCCCCTTCAGGCAAGGAGATCCTGCAGCAGATCCTGCAAAACGCCGATATCGCCAACAACGATAAACTGGCCATGTGCCAGGATACCGGACTGGCCGTTTTCTTTGTAGAAATCGGCGAGCAAACCCAGTTTGCTTACGACGGTTTTAAAAGTGTCCGTGATGCCATCAGCCAAGGCACGATTGAAGGCTACCAGGAAGGCTACCTGCGCAAATCGGTCTGTGATCCGCTCAGCCGCAAGAACAGCGGTGACAATACGCCGGTTTTCATCCACTGGGATGTAATGCCCGGAGATGTTTTCAAGATCACCTTCATGGCCAAAGGCGGCGGCGCGGAGAACATGAGTGCTTTGAAAATGATGCCGCCATCGGCCGGGGCAAAGGGACTTGAGGATTTCGTGGTCGATACGGTTTTCAAGGCCGGTCCCAATCCCTGTCCGCCGACCATTGTCGGTGTCGGTATCGGCGGCAACTTCGATACATCGGCTTTGCTGGCCAAGAAGGCTTTGCTGCGTAAACCGGTGGGCAGTCATAATCCGGATCCCATCTATGCCGAAATGGAAACGCGCATTCTGGAACGCATTAATAATCTAGGCATCGGGCCCATGGGACTTGGCGGCCGCACCACGTCGCTGGCGGTGCACATCGTCAGCCATCCCTGCCACATTGCCTCGTTCCCGGTGGCGGTCAATGTCAACTGCCATTCGCACCGTATCGTCGAAATAGATTTTTAGAGCCTGATGGCAAATTCTGAAATTTGTCAGTTCCTCAAACAAATTTGAATTTGTCGACAAGGCTTTTATCCAGCATGGCTGGAATAGGAGGTTATCATGGTTGAAATAAGGTTCCACGGCCGCGGCGGCCAGGGAACGGTTATTGCGGGCAAGATACTGGCCGATGCCGTTTCCAAGGAAGACAAGTATGTACAAGCCTTCCCGCAGTTCGGGGTGGAGCGCCGGGGCGCCCCGGTTTTCGCCTTCATCCGCATTGATGAAAAACCGATTTATATTCGTTCCAAGATCGTGCTTCCTCAGCATGTGATCGTTGTCGATCCGAGCCTGATCGACGCCATTGATGTGACCGAAGGGCTAAAAAAGGGCGGCTTCATCCTGATCAACAGCAGTCGTCATCCAGACGAGTTCCAGAACCTGGGCAAGGACTTCCGCGTTTTTACGGTGGATGCCAACGATATCGCCATCCGCCACCGCCTCGGTTCAAAGGCGGCCCCCATTGTCAACACCGCCATCCTGGGTGCTGTCCCGCGCATTTTTGATTTCGTCAAGCTGGCATCGATCGTGCAATCGGTGCGCGAAGGCGTGCCGGTTAATCCCGATGAAAATGCCGCAGCGGCTCAGGAAGCGTACGACTCGGTAATAGGAGTGTGACATGGCCAAGGATAGAAAAAAAATCGATTTCAAGAAAATGGAAGAACTTCCGCCCATGGTCATGAGCCTGCGCTCCATGGCCGCCAATCCCACCGGTTCCTGGAGAAATTTGAAGCCGGTGATTGACCTCAGTCAGTGCATCCAGTGCACGATTTGCTGGAAATTCTGTCCCGACGCCGCCATCGATTGGATCGACGGCAACCCGGTGATCAACATGGATTTCTGCAAGGGCTGCGGTATCTGCGCCGAAGAATGCCCGAAAAAATGCATCGAAATGATCAAGGAGGGCAAATGAAAAAAGTAATGATGGGCAACCACGCCATATCTTACGGGGCAACCCTGGCCCGGGTCCAGGTTATCGCCGCTTATCCCATAACCCCCCAAACCCAGGTGGTGGAGCTGCTCTCAGAAATTGTTGCCGACCAGAAACTTAAGGCTGAATTCATCAAGGTCGAATCCGAGCATTCGGCCATGGCCGCCTGCATCGGAGCTTCATCGGCCGGAGCCAGGGCTTTCACAGCGACCTCGGCGCAGGGGTTGGCGCTGATGCATGAATTGCTGCACTGGGCGGCCGGGGCGCGCCTGCCGATCGTCATGGCCAATATCAACCGTGCCATGGCTCCGCCGTGGACCATCTGGACCGACCAGAACGACTCCTTGTCACAGCGTGATACCGGCTGGATGCAAATTTATTGCCAATCCAACCAGGAAGTACTTGATTCGGTGATCATGGCTTACAAGGTGGCCGAGAAGGTTCTGATGCCGGTCATGATCGTTCTCGATGCCTTTTCCCTTTCCCATACCTATGAAAGCGTCGATATCCCGGACCAGGCACTGGTGGATAAATATCTGCCGGCTTTCGACTATAAGTATAAACTGGATGTTAAAAATCCGCATACGTACGGCGGATTGACCACTCCGGATTGGTACATGGAATTCCGTATCAAGATGCATGAAGCCATGGAACAAGCCTTGGTGGAGATCAAGAAGGAAGCCCCGGTGTTTCAAAAGGTTTTCGGACGGTTTTATGATACCGTGGACCCTTACATGGTCGATGACGCCGAAACCGTGCTTGTCACTTCAGGCACCGCCGCCTCCACCGCCCGATTCGCCGTGGACCAGCTGCGCGCCGAAGGAAAAAAAGTCGGCAACCTGCGTATGCGCGTGCTGCGGCCATTCCCCTTTGCCGATGTGCGTCAGCAATTGAAAAATGCCAAAAAAATAATCATTGTTGACCGCGATATATCCTACGGTTACCACGGGATCTGGGCCCAGGAAGTGAAATCGGCCCTTTACGGACATTCTCAGGTGCCGGTTTTTAATTTCATTGCCGGCCTGGGCGGGCGGGACATTTTCCCGGAAACCTATTATAACATCATTGCTTTGGTTGAAAAGAAGGACAAACCCGACCAGGAACTGTACTGGGTGGAGGTGAAAAAATGAAACCGACATTGCCCCTTGAAGAACTCATGAGCCCCGGCCACCTGGCCTGCCAGGGATGCGGGGCCGGCATTGCCATGCGTACCACGCTCAAAGCCCTCGGCCAAGATACCATTTTCACTTTCCCGGCCTGCTGCTGGACGGTGATCGACGGTCCGTTCCCGTATTCCTGCCTGGAAGTTCCGCTGCTGCACATGGCCTTTGAAGCCACGGCGGCCACGGCTTCGGGCATCAAAGCGGCCATGGATACCTTGGGCAAGGGCAAAACCACCATTTGCGGCTGGGCCGGTGATGGCGGTACTTTCGACATCGGCTTGCAAGCGCTTTCAGGCGCCGCCGAACGCAATGATGATATTTTCTATTTCTGTTATGACAACGAGGCGTACATGAATACCGGCATCCAGCGCAGCGGTGCGACGCCCTATGGCGCCTGGACTACCACCACACCGGTCAAGCATTTCAAGAAAGAAGTCAAAAAAAGCATCGATGACATCGTCGCCGCCCACAAGGTGCCTTACCAGGCCACGGCCTCGGTGGCATATCCCGAAGACCTGTATAAAAAGCTCATCAAGGCCAAGGATATCCGCGGCTTCAAGTTCATCCACATCATTGCGCCCTGTCCTCCGGGCTGGAAGGCCAAGCCCGAAGACACGGTCAAGCTGGCCCGTTTAGCGGTGCAAACCGGTGTGTTTCCCGTCTATGAAGTGGAGAGCGGCAAATATCTGCAAACCATCAAAACCGCCAAGCGCAAGCCGGTGCTCGAATACCTCAAGCTGCAGGGCCGCTTCAAACACCTCAAGGAAGACGACGTGACCGATGTGCAGAAGCTGGTCGACCTACGCTACGCCGAGCTGGAAAAACGATTTCAGGGTTGCTGATCATTCGAATTCATGTGTAGGGGCGGGTTTCTAAACCCGCCCTTACTTTTTTCATTCAAATCCCAAATTCCAAGCACCAAATCACAAACAAATCCCAAATTCCAAATGACCCAAACGAGAGGAGAAACTTTCGATAGCCTTCGCTTGAGACATTGGAATTTGGAACTTGGTGCTTATTTGGATTTTGGGATTTGTGATTTGGAATTTGGAATTTGTTGACAGAGTGCTGGTTTTCATTTATAACGGCCTGGGGGTAATTTCATGCGCGCCATCTTCATTGCCGTCGGCAGCGAAATGCTGGACCTGGACCGCGTCGACACCAATTCCACCTACGTGGCCCGGCGCCTGCGCGAAAAAGGCGTCCTGATGGACATGAAGGTTGTGGTCAGCGACCACATGGACAACCTGTCCTGGATCGTGAAAAAGGCCTGCCAGCGGGCCCAGCTGGTCATCATCAGCGGCGGGCTGGGGCCGACCGAGGACGACATCACCCGCGAGGCGGCGGCCGCGGCCTTGAAAAAGAAACTGGTTTTTCATGAACAGATCGTCGCCGACCTGCAAAGTCTTTTCCGCGACCGCGGCCTGGCCATGCCCGAGATCAACACCCGCCAGGCCTTCGTGATCGAGGGCGCCGAAATCATCGCCAATCCGGCGGGCACGGCACCAGGCCAGTACCTGGAGACGGAGAACTGCAAGCTGCTGCTGCTGCCCGGGCCGCCCAACGAAATGATCCCGGTCTTCGAGGACATTTTTTCCAGGCACATCGTGCCGGCGGCCAATTATTTCATTTACAGCCGCACCTTCAGGCTGACCGGCATTGGCGAATCGGACGTCGACAGCCGCATCGCCGACATCTACCGCAAATACCGCAACCCGGTGACCACCATCCTGGCGTCGCTGGGGGTGATCGAGCTGCACTTCCTGGGCCGTTCAAAAAATTCCGACGAAGAGGCCCGCCGCCTAACCGACGAACTGGCCGGGAAGGTGCGGGCCCGGCTGGGCGATTTCATTTTTGCCGAAAAAGAGCAGTCACTTGCCGAGGTCGTTGTCGATGACTTGAAAAGGCGCAAGCTCACCCTGGCCGTGGCCGAGAGCTGCAGCGGCGGCGGCCTGGGCAGCCAGATCACCGGCGTGGCCGGCAGCTCCGAAGTATTCCTGGGCGGGGTGATCGCCTATGCCAACAGCATGAAAACCGGCATTTTGGGCGTCGCGGAAGAGGTACTGAAAAAGCATGGCGCCGTATCCAAGCAGGCGGCGCAGGCCATGGCCGCCGGGGTCCGGCGCCTGTGCGGTTCCGATATCGGCGTGGCCATCACCGGCATCGCCGGGCCCGGGGGCGCGACCGCCGAAAAGCCCAAGGGCCTTGTCCATGTCCACCTCAGCGTGGAAAATTTCGAGCAGGGTGTGCGTCAGCTTTTTTCCGGCGACCGCGACATGGTCAGAACGCGCGCCGTGAACCGGGCGCTGGGCCTGATCTGGCAGTATCTGAAAGAGGCGAGGGGTAAGGGGCAATAGGCGATGGGAAGAATAAGGGAAGAGATAGGGAAGAGTGAGGGAAGAGTGAGGGAAGAGTGAGTAAGAAGCAGAAAATTAAATTGTCAATTTTTTATATCTTTTTCTTCCCTCTGCCTTTCCCTTTTTCTTCTCTCTGTCTTCCCTTAATAATTATTCTATTCAATATATAGCAATGACTGAACCCCTGACCACCTCCGACACTTTCTACCATGCCAAAGTCGTGATCCGGCAACCGAAGAAAGGCTACCGCTTCGCCGTCGATTCACCCATCCTGGCCGATTTCCTGCCGGGTTCCAACGCCCCGGCCCTTGAAATCGGCTGCGGCGTCGGCGTGGTATCGCTGCTGGCCCTGCACCTGAAAAAATTCCCCGCCGTCACCGGCGTAGAGATCCAGGAACCTTTGTACCGCCTGGCCGTGGACAATGCTGCGGCCAACGGCATGAGCGGGAAGTTTCTTGTCATCCGCGGCGATTTCAAGCGCATGTACGCCGGCCTGGCCAGCGTCTGGACCATCTTCTGCAATCCTCCTTTTTTCAAGGCCGGCCAGGGCAGGGTGAGTCCCGACCGGTCCATTCGCCTGGCACGCTTCGAGGTCGCCCTCACCCTGGCTGACCTGCTGCGCTGTTCCGCGGCGGTCCTGGCTCCGAAGGGAATCCTCTGCCTGATCTTTCCACATCTGCGCCAGCAGGAACTGCTCGTCGCCGCCGCTTCCCACGGCCTGTATCCGGAGAAGATCCGGTGCGTCCAGCCCTTTGCCGGCGCGCCGCCCGACCGTTTCCTGGTCCGGCTTGGCAAAACCAGGAAGCGCTGTGCCCCGGAAAAGCCGTTGGTCATTTTCAGGGAAAAAGGTGCCTACACCCCGGAAATGGACAAAATCCTTTCCGGGGCATAACCGGGGGACAGCCGATCCGTGGGTCGTGCGGGCGCTGTTTCGCGGCCGGCTAAGGCCCTCA
>JAFGSF010000027.1 GCA_016934745.1 Candidatus Aminicenantota bacterium
AGTTCCTTTCTGGGTGTGGTCGGTACCGCGGATTCCCTCTACCTGCCGCTGCAAAAGGGCGAGAATGAATTGCTGCTGATGGTCGCCGAAGTGATGGGCGGCTGGGGATTCCTTTTCCAGGACGCCGCCGCCGTGGTGCAAGGCAAAGGCTTGACGAAAGCCTGGGAAACGGCGAAAACATTCGCCGTGCCCGAATCGGCGGCCTGGGACAACACACGCAATGTTTTTTATGTGTCGAATTACGACGGTTACCATCGCAGCCGCGCGGAGGGCCAGCAGACTATCGCCAGGATTTCCCCGGACGGGAAAATAGTGGAACCGCGATGGCTGGAGGGATTGTTCAATCCGACCGGATTGGCCGTTCACCAGGACCGGCTCTTTGCCGTCGAGCGCCGTGCGGTCGCCGTCATTGATATCAAAAATAAAAAAATCCTCAGCCGCATCGATCTGCCCGGTGCCATTTTCCCAAATGACATTGCCATTGACCCGGCCGGGACACTATACATCTCCGATTCGGCAGCCCATGCCATTTTTCGCGTGACGGGCGAAACAGCCGAGGTTTGGCTGCAGGGGGGTGAGATCGCCAATCCCAATGGTCTTTGCCTGCTGGAGAACGAACTCCTGGTCGGCAACAACGGCGACCGCTCCTTGAAAGCCGTGGCTGTCGCGTCCAAGCAGGTACGGACTGTGGCCCGATTCCGCTCCGGCATCATCGATGGCATTGCCGTGGATGGTCGAGGCAACATACTCTTGTCGCATAATGAAGGCCGTCTGTATCGTATCGGCAAAGACGGGATCTCCGAAAAGATCCTGGATACCACCGTGATCGGGACCAATCTGGCCGATTTTGCTTTCGCCGCGGAAAAGGGCCTGCTGGTATTCCCCACTTTCATAAACAATTCACTGATTGCCTATCATCTTAAGCAAGATTAACCGCGACGAGCAGCCATTTTTTCCGGAGATCGGCATATAAAAAAAACAATTCAGATTTTAGTCGCAGCGGCGGTTTTTTTACTGTTTTGGCGGCAACCTCCCTTGCTCTATCCACGAAGCGGCCAAAGCAGGTGATCTTGAGCAGGTCAAGAAAATACTGAATGTGCTGATGAAGATATGACGCTCGGGCGGGATTCGCTGCCTGACGGTGTGCTTCGAGTGAACTGTGAAAGTGAGCTGATCGAAGTGAAACGCGATTCTTTTATTATGAAATCATGAAAAACTCCGGCAGGTTGATTTTATTATTTTCTTTTTTTATTTTTTTTGCCGGCCAGTTTTCGCCGGGTGCAGCTTCGCGGTTTGTATTGAGGAATACCAACGTGGTTGATGTGAATGATGGCAAGCTTGTTGTTAACGTCGATGTGCTGATCGAGGGAAAATTCATAAAGGGGATCGAATCCCATCATCCGGAAATTCCCTATGGCGATGTCCCGGTCATTGGCGGGGAAGGGCTTTACTGCATTCCCGGACTGATCGATGCGCACACCCATGTTTCGAATGCACCCGAGAAAAGCCTGGCGCTGGCTTTGAAGAAAGGAGTCACGGCGATCCGGGACATGGGGGGCGACGGCCAGTATTTGCAAGAACTTCAGCAAGCCGTCCGCAAGGGAGAGCTGCCAGGTCCGGACATATATTTTTCCGCGGTCATGGGCGGAAAAGAATTCATTATGAATGATTCCCGGGTGCGGTTGTCAACCCCGATTCGGTTCCCCCTGGGAGAAGCTCCCTGGGCCAGGCTGGTCACGGAAGAAAGCAATATCGCCGAGATCATCAAGGATGCAAAGGCCTGTGGTGCCACTGGAATAAAAATGTACGCCCAGCTCACGGCGGATTTGGTAGTCAAACTCACCAAGGAGGCCAAGGCAAATCACCTGAAAGTTTGGTCGCATGGCGTCATTTATCCTGCTATGCTCGAAGATGTCATTGATGCCGGTGTCGATGCGGTATCTCATGTCAACAGTCTGTTGCTCAGACCAGATTGGAATTTGAAGCGCGATGGTTCCCTGGCCATCGACGCTCCGCTGCTTCATTCCGCGCGTCTGGCACGGATTCTTGATTCAATGGTTGCCAAGGGGATTTACCTGGATCCCACCTTGTCGGTGATGAAATACATGACCCGATCCATCAGCGATAAAAAGAAGGCCGGGGAGATCGAGGCTTCTCTTTTCAAGGCAACCCATCTGGCATATCGCAAGGGGGTGAAAATCGTGACCGGAACCGACTCACCTTTGCCGCGCAGTGAGAATGACAGGCTTTTTCTGTACGACGAAATTTCGATGCTCGTGTGTGATGCTGGATTCAGCCCTTTAGACGCGATTCGTGCGGCGACGATTCATGGCGCGGAGATACTGGGGATCACTCAAAGCCATGGGAGTTTGTCGGCAGGGAAGGTTGCCGATATCCTGGTATTGAAAGCCAATCCGCTTGAACATATTGGAAATATTGAAAAGGTCGAGTTTGTAATAAAAAACGGGAGGATGCAATGAAAAAAAAATTGCTTGCGCAGGCGATCGTTTTGATGTTGCTATGTTTTATGGATGCCCGGGGTCAGAATTTTCTCGATTTCGGAAAGTTCACCCATCAAGTGGTTGGAATTAAACCTCTCAGTGGTTTCACGAGCGAAACGGGAGAAAAGATTGCACCCTCGAGAAGAAATGTTTCTCTTTTTGAGATCAAACTTGAGATCATTGCCAATGATGGCGGTGAATTCGCTTTGAATCCAAAACTGTTCGCGGCTATGTTTATGTACCGGGGGAGCATTCACTTGACACCCGCAGCTGCTTTGGGGACAAAGGTCCGGGATAAAATGACCGCTGTCGAAAAAGAATACTGGTACACTGCTCCGGACATCTCGGTCAATATCGGCGTGTCAAAAAACGAGAAATTCATCAAATATGTGATCGTCGAGATCCCCAAGGAAGTCAAAAGCTTCCACCTGCTGGGCCCGGCCCAACTGGCAATGGTCAAAATATAAGGTTTAAAGGTAATTTCGAAAAAAAAATCGAATCGGAAATTGGGCGGGGACTTTATGCCAAAACCTGGAAGTGCTTCTGATTTCTCCCGGAACTGACGCGGCCACATAAGGAGAAAATGTTTCGGACTGATTCGCAAACCGAGAAATCGCTGGCGAAGATTCATGAATCGTTGGTCATCAACTACCTGGCCGCCAATCTGAATTTCAGGAATGTGCCGCTGAAAGAATTCATGGATGATTTTGAAAAAAAAATATTGCTTGCTTCTCTGCATCAAACCAACGGCAACCAGAAAAAAGCCGCTGTGATGTTAAGCCTCAAGCCCACCGCTCTGTTCGAAAAAATGCGTAAGCATGGCATCCGTGCGCGGCGAAAGAAATTGTCCGAAAAAACTACAGCAGAGCATATTCAAAAAAAGGAATAAAAAACATCTCAAGGGGATATTTACTGGGTCGATGCAGGAATTATCGAAGAGTTCAAATTGATTACATGGCGAGGTGGAATAATGGGCAAAAACATGGTTCATATTAGAATTCTCTTGTTTCTCGTATTCATTGCTCTTTGCTGTCATGCAATCAGCGACGATGCCAACAACATGGGAGAACACATTCAAGCCCTGATGGGCTATCTTGCCGATAATGACATGTTTAACGGAGCCGTACTGGTGGCCAATAAAGGGGAGATCTTATACCAGAAAGCTTTTGGCTTCGCGAACCTTGAAAACAAAGAAAAACTAAAATTACATTCTGTTTTTTGTATCGGCTCCGTTGCCAAACAATTCACCGCCATGGCGATCATGATACTCAAGGAACGGAAGCAGCTTGCTTACGAGGACAAGCTCGCACAATTTTTTCCTCAAATTGAGAATTCTGAAATGATCACGCTGCGGCAGCTTCTGACTCACACGTCCGGATTGAAAAGAGGCATTGATTTTCCCGAACTGAAAGTCAACGGCGGCTGGCGTGATGGAATTACAAACCAGGATGTGTTTGACGGAATGACCAAACACAAGGTATTTGACTTCATGCCCGGCGAAAAATATTCTTACAGTAATTACGGCTATATCCTGCTAGCCATGGTTGTTGAAAAAGTATCCGGGCTGTCTTTTCCCGAATTTATGAAGCGTTTTGTTTTCGACCCCTTGAAAATGAAAAATTCGTTTGCCATAGATAAAAATGCGAGCCAAGCGACGCCTCGCGCCATAGGCTATGATATATTCAATGAAAAAAATGATTTCAACATATTCACGAACGGACCCGGAGGGATTTTTTCCACGGTGGAAGACCTGTTTAGATGGGACCAGGGGCTGTATACTGAAAAACTTGTGTCGCAAGAAACATTGAATGACGCATTTGCTTCCGGCTTGCTGAACAACGGAAAACCGTCACGTACATTAAGCGATTCCACTTGGGGTTATGGGTTCGGCTGGTTGTTGAGAAAAAATGATTCCGAAAACATTGTCTGGCATGATGGGGGCTTTAACGGATTCAGCGCCGTCTTCTATCGAGAATTGAACAAGAAAATTTGCATTGTCATTTTATGCAATAAGGGGCAAATGGGGGCAAATGCCCCCGTCTATGCGGTTCACGAGGCCTTGCTGAAAATTCTTAAAGGTGAATCGTGCGAATTGCCCAAAATCCCCATCCTGATAAAAATGCATGACATGATTGAAAAAAAAGGCCTTAAAAAATCTTTGGCCACATATCATGCGCTAAAAAATAAAAAGGCCAATAACTATGATTTTTCTGTCAATCAATTAAACAATCTCGGTTACTTCTATTTGGGCAAAAAAAACTTCGTTGATGCCATAGCAATTTTCAAGCTTAATACGGAAATATATCCGGCTAACGCCAACACCTTCGATTCGCTCGGCGAAGCGTACATGAAAAACGGCCAGGATGACCTGGCAATCATAAATTACGAAAAATCGTTGGTGCTGAACCCGAAAAATAAAAATGCCGAAGACATGTTGAAAAAACTGCATGGATTGTCTGCGAATGAATAGAAATTAAATAAAATTATTGTGATAACCAGGGGAGTGAGAAAATGAAAAAGCATGCAGTTGTTTTATTCGGTTTGCTGATTCTATTCGCACTATGCCAGGCACGGATCAAGCAAGCAATACCAGATGAATTTCCGTTATTGCAGGGACCTTACCTTGGCCAGAAACCGCCGGGAATGACACCGGAAGTGTTTGCACTCGGGATCGTCTCGACAGTAGAGTTCGAATTCGCGGGCACTTTTTCAGCTGACGGGAAAGTGTATTTCTTTACCCGGCGCCCTGACTACGGGGGATCCGAAAACAGGATTTATGGCACACGGTGGCTCAACGGCCGGTGGAGCCGGCCTGCCCGGGCTTCCTTTGCCAGGGACGTGTTTGAATTTATTCCGGTTATTTGTCCCGATGGGGAAAAAGTGATTTTTTATTCAGAACGGCCGAAGCCGCAGAATGCCGGCTTTGACGGAAATCTTTGGGTTTCCGAAAAGACCGGCCAAGCCTGGAACGAGGCGCATTACTTCTTGAGTCCGGCGAACCGGAAGTATTGCATGATGGTCTCTACAGCCAAGAGCGGGAACATGTATTTTTCCGGGGTGTTTAATGGCCAGCGTGGTGTTTTTCGTTGCGAATATCGCTCGGGAAAGCACACGAAAATGGAGTATCTGCCCGAAGAAATTAATTCAATCAGGCCGGCCCATCCGTTCATCGCCCCGGATGAGAGCTTCATGATTATGGATTCGCAGCCCAGCGGCATGGGCAAACCGGAGTTATTCGTCAGCTTTCGCAAGGCGGACGGCTCATGGACCCGGGCGGTGAACATGGGACCGGAGATCAATTCCACGAAAACCGAATTTGCGGCCAGCGTTTCCCCCGACGGCCAATATCTTTTCTTCCATCGGCGCGTAAACGGAAATGGTGACATTTACTGGGTCTCGGCAAGAATCATTGAAGAGTTGAAGCCAGGGGATTTAAAATAAAAGGAAAACAAAATGAAAATATTTAAAAGAATTGCCGTGTCAGCCGCAATCGGAATTCTTTTATTCTTTGCCTACTTAATGATCGCGTATAGCCCGAAACATATTATTGGCTATTTCACGCATTTGCGTGCTCCGGGCAACGGGGACTGGAAAATATTCCCTTCACGCAAAATTAATAAACCGGACACTGTTTTTCATTTTAAGAAAAAGTTGGAAGAAAGCTACATTGAAACGTTATTCAACGATAAGATCAGAATTCTTGGGCTGACAACCTTCGCGGAATATATTGAAAAAACGCATACCACCGCATTGATCGTGGTAAAAAACGATACGATCATTTACGAAAAGTATTTCAATGGATTCCGGCGAAATGATTTGTCCATGGCCATGTCCATGACCAAATCGTTCGTAAATTCACTGATTGGTATCGCGATGGATGAAGGCTGCATCCAAAGCGTGGACGAGCCCATTACAAATTATTTGCCCGAATTAAAAGAACGTGACCCAAACTTTTCACGAATAACATTGAAACATCTTTTGATGATGTGTTCCGGGATCGATAGGCAGCAATCAACCATCAACGGGATCCCGTTGCCATGGGATGGCAAATCGATCACATTCGGTCATCCGCAATTGAGAAAATATATTCTTAAACGTCTTGATATTCATAGTGCCCCCGGCAAACAATTCAATTACACCGACTACAACGCGGAGTTGCTTGGCTTGATCCTGGAGAGAGCGATCGGAAAATCGGTATCCGCATACCTTGAAGAAAAGATCTGGAAACCTTGCGAAATGGAATATCCTGCCTTATGGCTTTTGGACAGCAAAAAAAGCGGCTTTGAAAAGAAATCTTGCGGTTTGTATGCCAGGCCCATTGATTATGCAAAGTATGGCAGACTATATCTTAACCGGGGCACTTGGAATGGAAGACGGGTTATTCCCGAAGCATGGGTTATGGAATCTACTCGTGAGGATATCCAAACGGATCAATTGAATTATTATCCGCCGGGATGGCTTAGGAATACATACTATAAATATCATTGGAAGGGTTTTATGAACCCGGATGCAACCATAAGCCTTTCTGTCGGCGGCGACATGGGGCAAAATATTTATATCTCGCCCCAGAAAAATCTTATTATTGTTCATTGCGGTTCCTACAGATCCCCATATGGTGTGGAAGACTTGTGGGACATTGAAAGGCAAATTGACAATCCTTTTTTCGACCTATTACACTCGCAAGGCTTGGCCGAGGCAATGGCATATCTTGGAGCCATGACGCAAACTGCTCGGATCAGCTTGGTCTCTGAGCGGCAGTTGAATACAGTCGGCTATGGTTTTATATATGAGAACAAGTTGGATGCTGCATTGGCCATTTTTAAGTTTGCAGTCAAGATTTTTCCATCATCTTCGAATGCCTACGACAGCCTGGCTGAAGCCTATATGAAGAACGGGCAGAAGGAAATGGCAATAAAAAATTATGAAAAATCCTTGGAGCTAAATCCTGATAATGAGAATGCAAAAGAAATGATAAATAAATTAAAAAATAAAACCAATGGAGGTAAATACAAACAACATGAACACATTTAAAAAGAATTTAATTTTTACTCTGACATTGCTTTTTCTGTTTTCTCAAATTTATGCTCAAGACAAATTAACCGAAAAGCTTGATGAAGTCATAGACAAAGCAGTTGAATTGGATATGTTTTCCGGGTGCATTTTAGTTGCTAAAGAAGATAAAATTTTATACACGAAAGCTACAGGTGAAGCTAATAAAGATTTTCATATTCAAAATACGCTGGATACTAAATTTAACATTGCATCCGGAACAAAACCATTTACATCCACTTCAATTATGTTGCTAGTTCAGAAAGGATTAATTTCTGTTAATGACTCGGTTACTAAATACCTTCCTGATTTCCCATTTGGTGATAAAATAACAATTTTTCATTTGCTTACGCATACATCAGGATTAGGGCCTTACACAAGGGAATACAGTGAAAGAATGCACAATATAAGAGGCTTTGAAGATTTCCTGAACTTATTTGTATATAAAGAGAAATTGTCATTTGAACCCGGTACTAAATTTAGTTATTCCAACTCCGGAGTGATAGTATTGGGAGCAATTATTGAAAAAGTGTCTGGTTTAAAATATGCCGAGTTTTTAAGACAAAATATTTTTATTCCTTTGAATATGACAAATACGGCCAGTATAATGCCTGAAGAGGTAATAACAAAACGTGCCTCGGGATATATTAGGAAAATTACCGGTGGATTTTTTGAAACATCCTTACAGGTTTGTCCTCCAACCTCTGCTACGGGATTGCGAACTACGGTAACTGATCTATTTAAATTCATTCAGGCTGTACATAATGATAAATTATTGAAAAAAGAATATAAAGAAATGATGTTCACGCCATATTTAAGTGATGATTTGGGTCCATACGCGTTTTTGTGGGATGTTCTTGACGGCTGTATTTATACCGATTGTAAAGGTGCGGTTATCGGTCACCGAGGTGGCCAACCAGGTTTTGAGACCCTGTATTATTATTATCTTAATGAAAAATATACGATCATCCTTCTATCAAATTATTCGAATAGCAGGAGAATCTATCCAATGATTGAAGCAATTGTATTTGGTAATGATTATACGTTGCCAAAACTTCCAGTAGAAATAGAGCTTTATTCCTGGATGAAAAAGATGGGTTCTGAATATGTTATTCAAAATATTGATAACCTACTGAATGACAATAACTATACGATTTCTAATTCTCGAATTCTAAATAGTGCAGGATATGATTTGATAAATGAAGGTGAATTGGATTATGCAACAGCCTGTTTTATTTTAAATGTCAAACTTTTTAAAGATGATGCCAATGCCTACGACAGCCTGGGTGAAGCATATATGAAAAACGGACAAAAAGATTTGGCTATTAAAAATTATGAAAAATCCTTGGAGCTGAATCCTGAAAATAATAACGCAAAAGAAATGTTGGATAAATTAAAGAATAACGGCTGAAAAAATAATTAAAGGGAGAATTGAGAAATGATAAAAATATTATTGGTTTTATCCGCCATCTTGTTGCAAGGTTCGCTTACGTATTGCCAGGCCGGGCAAACAGATCTCCCTGTTTTAAAAGGCCCGTATCTTGGCCAAAAACCTCCTGGAATGACACCTGAATTGTTTGCTCCTGGAATCATTTCCACTCCTGACAAAAATGAATTCTGTGCTTCTTTTTCTCCCAATGGGATGGAATTCTATTTTAATAGAGGTATGAAGATAATGGTTTGCTTACTGAAAGATGGTCAATGGAGTTCTCCAGAACCAGTTTCATTCTCGGCTGGCCTTCCTGCACACGAAGCTCATATACCTTTTGACAACAAGAAAGTTTTCTGGGGCTGGTTCAAAGATGGATATGGAATATATTACTCTGATAGGATTTTAGATGGATGGTCAGAAGCTAAAAGTGCAGGGATGGAAGGAAGGGGTTTTAGCGTCTCTTCTGATCGCAATGGGAATTTATACATCACGAATGACGGTCCAGGGCAGGCCCCCTGTATTGCAAAAATTGTAGAAAAGGATGGTGTGTTCGTTAACATGATAGCGATTGAAGGGGAGGTCAACAATACGGTAGGAGTAGAAAATGCAAAAGGATTCAGAAATATGTCTCACCCTGGGATATCTCCTGATGGAAGCTATATGCTTTTTGATTGTAATGGAGGAAGTCATCTATGGGTAACTTACCATATGGCAGATGGTAGGTGGTCTGAGGCAGTTGATCTGAGTAAACATGGGATTGACAAAGAGTTCGGCATCCCGACCGTTTCCCGAGACGGGAAGTACATTTTTTTATCGGGGAATGGGGACATTTACTGGGTTTCTGCGCGGATCGTTGAAGAATTGAAGGCAGAAAAGCTAGAATCGAAGGAAAATTCGAGTGAAAAGAATAAAAAACAGGCGCGATATCCAAAAAAACACGCGGAAAAAATATTCACGGCGGAGACGAAGAATGAATGAAATCAGGATTTCATTGTTGTTGGTGGTCATGGCATCCGGTCTGGCATTCGGTGTAAATTTGAATGGACGAAGGGAGAAAAGGCCCGCAGCGGAAATCTCCGACTGCCAGGTAGTCACGACCATGGTGTCAGGCTTTGGCATTAACGGTCCCGACGGTTTTGCCATGGATAAGGATGGAAATTTGTATGTGGCCAATTGGGGGAATGGAATTGGTGACAATATTTTAAAAATTTCCAAGCAAGTCGAAGTGTCCGAATATCTGAAAGGTTTGAGCGCGCCGGATGGATTGGTTTTTGATGACGAGTCGAGCTTATTCATATCGAATTTTGCCTCTGGAATTATTACTAAAGTGTCAGCCAACGGAGTGAGAACTGAATTCGCACGAGGGTTGAATAACCCGAGCGCATTGGTCTTTGATAAAAGGGGAAACCTCTATGTCTCGAATCATGGCAATGGAAAGGGACGCACCGTATCAAGAATAACTCCGGACGGTGTTGTTTCAACTTTCGCAAGCGGATTTGACGCCCCGCTGGGACTTGCTTTCGATTCGAAGGAAAATCTGTATGTGTCAAATTATAATTCGGGAATAATTCATAAAGTGACGCCCCAAGGAGATGTCAGTGAGTTTGCCAGAATCGGGAATGTCCCCTTGGCACGCCTGCAATACCTGGCATTTGACAAAAATGGAAACCTCTATGTCCCAAGTTACGGCCACAACAAAATATATCGGATCTCACCGTGGAGAAAGGTTGACGTGTTCGCCGGTAGCGGGAAGGCAGGGGGCAGTGATGGATCCTTGCAGGATGCCGAATTCAATGGCCCCAACAGCATCGTCATTGATCCTTCGGGCATCATTTATATATCGGAATACAATGCCAATCGAATCCGGAAAATCACAATAAAAATATTTGCAAAATTGTAACCGAAATAACCGATTGTAAAAAAAAAGAGAAAATCATGAAATCAACAAAAACAGTCTTTTTACTGATCAGTTTGTTTCTTTTCAGTGCATTGAGTGCTGCTGAAATTCACGAAGCGGCAAAAATCGGTGACTTGGAAAAAGTAAAATCATTGGTTGAAATTGACAATCAACTTGTTGATTTAAAAGACAATAATGGCATGACTCCATTGATGTGGGCTGCGCAGAAAATGAAATATGAAATCCTGAAATACCTTGTCACGAAAGGGGCCGATGTCAATGCAACGGACGCCGACAACAACACCGCACTGGATAGTATCGCATTCCGGGGGGATCTGGAAGCCGCAAAATTATTGCTGGCACATAAAGCCAGGGTGGATATCGGTGTCACACCTCTGTACTATGCGGCCATGGCCGGACATGGTGATATTGTCAGGCTGCTTGTTGAAATGGGCGCACCGCTTGAGATCCGCGATTCATATCAACGGACGCCACTTTTAATTGCTGCCCGAGAGAGGGGCGGCATCGATGTGATCAGGATTCTGGTCGAAAACGGCGCCAACATCAATGCGGTTGATATGTTTGGAGATACGCCATTGTCTTTGGCAGCCTGGCGGGGATATGAAGACATCGTAGATTATTTGATTGCAAAAAAAGCCCAAATCGCCACCCAGGGAGAAATGGGAACCAACTTGATGGTGTATTCCATAAACAAAAAATTGTGGAATTTGTACCAGAAAATCATTGCCGACGGAGGCGACATAGCCAATTTATGCCCCATGGGCATGTCTCTCCTTCACATCGCAGCCAAAGGCGGATCGAGTAAAATTGCCGGTGATTTGTTGAACAGGGGAATCGATGTCAACGGCAAGGATATTTTTGGATATGCTCCGCTGCATTATGCCGCCAAGTACGGGAGATTGTCTGTGGTTAAAATATTGGTTGACCGTGGGGCCACGATTGATGCAAAAACTGTCCTTGGCGAAACCCCCTATCATATTGCTGCTAGGGAAGAGCAAAAAGACATTGTCGAATTTTTGAAATCCAAGGGTGCCGATCAAAAACTTGTTTCTGCTACTGGAATAAAAGGAAAATACTTCGGGCAGAAAGAACCGGGTGAAATACCTGAATTATTTGCTCCCGGCATTGTGTCAAGTTTTGTGGGCGGGCACAGCTCGGTAGTGTTCTCTCCTGATGGGAAAGAAGCTGTCTGGACGGAATGGAATGAAACGGAAAAAGGCTATACAGATGACTGTACGGTATGGTACGCAAAAGTCAAAAATGGTTTCTGGAAACTTCCCAAGAAATTGCTGAAACTTGGTGACACTCCGGTTTATTCAACGGACGGCAAGAGAATTTATTTTATGGCTTCCATTTCCCAGGGTGAAGGGCAGCGCCGGAAAAATCAAATAATGTATTTTGAAAAAAAGAATGATGCTCTTTCGGAACCCATAGCCGTGGAATTCGATTTGGCTGGAACGGGATTGTATTGGCAGTTCACCCTGGATGAAAACCGGAATATTTATTTTAGCGGCAACAATGGATTGTGCCGGTCCATGTATAGGGAGGGGAAATACCAGCCCCATGAAAAATTAATTGAAATTTATCATCCCGATTACAAAGGGGGACACCCCTATATCGCTCCCGATGGCGGTTATATCATATTTTCATCAAAACTGTTGCCAAATTCAATCGGGCAGATCGACCTTTATATAGGATTTAAAAGATCGGACGGGACATGGACGGAACCCATCAACATGGGGCCGAGTATCAATACTCCCGGCACGGATGTTCTACCCATGGTGAGCCTGGACGGGAAATATCTGTTTTATCGATCCAAACGGGACGGTGTGTCCGGAATTTACTGGGTTTCCGCAAAAATCATCGAAGCATTAAAACCAAAAGATTTAAAATAAAACAAGAAAAATGAAAAAAATAACCATGGCCGTCATGACATTATGTGTTTTAGTAATGCCCATCCAGCCCCGGGGTTCTAAAAATAATGGAGTTGAATTCACCAAGAGCAGTCAGGCCCTGGGTGATACCCGGACATTCGGGATCGCCATCGGGGACGTTGATATGGATGGGGATAATGATGTTTTTATGTCCAACTATATAGCCCCCAGCCGGCTCTGGCTGAATAAGGGTGATGGGACTTTCGCATTAAGCGATCAGGATTTTGATATTGGGGAAGTCCATGATGCGGCCATGGCTGATCTGAACGGTGACACCTAATCTGATATCGTGCTCATCAGCCATGCCGGGCCCAACCGGATATACTTTAATGATGGCCAGGCCAATTTCAAGGTGAGTGATCACGGTTTTGGCAAGGCGGGCGACGAGTATTTGTGGGTCACGCTGGCCGATGTTGACCGTGACGGCAATATGGACGCGTTTATTTTTAGCATTTCCTCCGCCAGCAGATTGTTGCTGAATGACGGCCGGGGAGTTTTCAGGATGACCGCCCAGGAGTATGGGGGAAGCCATGCCAAGGGATATGAATTGGCGGACCTGAATGGAGATTCATTTCCCGATCTGATCCTGATCATGAGGCAAAAACCCAACCAGATATGGATGAATAACGGCGCCGGCAAGTTCATCGATAGCGGCAAAACGGTGGGAATCGGCGGCTATGATATCGAATGCCAAGATTGCAACGGCGACGGGAAAATAGATATTGTCATTGCCGATTCCCCCGGCAGTTCCAGGATTTGGCTGAATGAAAGCAATACCGGCACATTCAAGGGCGGATATACGATCGACGAGGGGGCTTTGAAATGCAAGCTGGTGGATGTGGATCGGGATGGGGATTTCGATCTCATCACGGCTGATCCTAAAAATGGCAATAAGCTCTGGCTGAATGACGGCCGGAGTAATTTTAACTATTCAGGTCAGGTTTTTGGTACAAAAAGGGTATTGCGCATCGCGTGTGATGATCTGGATGGTGATGGCGACACCGATGTCGTCTTGGGGCAGATTGAGGGAAGTGGAGGCCATGCAATCTATTTTAACGAGTCAATCAGGAAAAAGCAGAAAAAATTGTCTGCGAAAAAGTAGAACCATGAAGCAAAGTACACTTTTGATGCTGGCGGTTCTGATCTTGTCGGCACTTCTACCGGCCGCTGCGGCGGAAGATTCCCCTTTCGCTGTTAGCATGGAAAAACTGACCGCCCATGTCTGGATCTGCACGCTGCTGGACAATGAACGCCGAGCACGGGACTATTACCCATTGCTGGAGTCCCGGGACGGCCTGGTTCTCGTCGACACGCCCATGTACCCGTCCGCGGCCCGGGCGTTGAAAGCCTATATTATCAAGGAGCTCAAGCGCAACGATTTTATACTGCTCATCAATACCCATTACCACTGGGACCACACCTGCGGCAACCAGTTCTTCAGCGAGGCGACGATCTGGGGGCATGAGTTCACTCCCATCGACATGAAGCGCTTCAGCGGCGAAAACTTTCCGGCCTTCATCACAGCGAAACGGCAGCATTACGGCAAAAAAGGCGATGCCAGGACCCTGGCGCTGCTCACGGAACTGGAGAGCGAGTTCCATGCGACTCCGCCCAGCAGGACTTTCTGGGATAAAGAGCGCATCCAGCTCGGCGATCTGTCGCTGTGGCTGTTTCATGTCGGCCGGGACGGCGCTCCTCCCTCACTCTATAACCACAGCCGTTCCGACATCTTCGTCTATGTCCCCCAGGATCGTGTGCTCTGCTGCGGGGACGTCCATTATCGGAAAGAATGGCTCGATGGCAAACCCGGAGAGCTCCCCATAGATCTTTTCAACGGCTTCCTGCGATTCTGTTCCGAACAGGGCTATCTCATCGAGTATGTCCTCTTCGCGCATGATCCCTTTATTTCGAAATAAAAACGCAAAGACAAATTTAAGGAAAAAAAACCATGAAAAAAATGTTTACTATCTTCATTTCTTTGTTATGCATTATATCTGCGACACAAGTATTTTCGCAGGATATTTTTGAAGCTTCCAAAAACGGAGATATGGATAAAGTCAAGGAAATACTTACTGAGATGCCGGATTTGATCAATGCGAAGAATGATCGAGGCGCGACTCCGCTGTGCCATGCCGCTGAGGGTGGACACCTAAGACTGGTTGAATTTCTTATCGCCAATGGGGCAGACATCAATGACAAGGATTATGCAGGTCGCCCCGCCTTATTCGGGGCTGCTTACCGGGGACATGCAGATGTAGTGAAGCTGCTTCTGGATAATGACGCGAAATATAATATGAAAGACAATCGGGGATACACACCGATGGATTGGGCGGCCATGAGAGGCAATAAAGATGTTATTGATGTTTTTACAAAAAAAGGGGTAAAAGCGAACTTATTTCAGGCAGCCGGCTGCGGTCATATTTCATTATTGGAAAAATTGGCAAAAGAAGGCGCTGATATAAATCAAATCGATGACAAGGGTAATACTGCTCTGCATATGGCCACACTGAGCAATCAAAAAGAATTTGCTTTGGCTATCATAGCCAAAGGAGCGAAACTCAATGTTGAAAATAAAGACGGTGAGACGCCGCTGGATATCGCCATTGAGAGGGAAAGAGATGAAATGGCGGTCATGCTTAGAGAGAAAGGCGCAAAAGAATCAAAAATTCCCGATGCGAATGTTTCCAGACCGGTTCCGGGCATTTACAGATTGTACTTTCCGATCACCCTGATGGCCAATATTTGCATCCAGGCCGGTCCGGATGGCATCCTGCTTATTGACACGGGATCGAGCAAGCGGGCGGTAAAGAAATTAAAGGAAGAAATCGGAAAAATTGCCAAGGGTGAAATTGAATTCATCATTAACAGCCATAGCCATTGGGATCATATTGCCGGCAATAAAATTGCCGGCGAAAAGACAAGACTAATTGAATTCAAAACCCTTGCCGAACTGACGACCCGGGGCATTCTATCCGATTCGACAGGCGACTGTTTCAAACGATACGGTGGTTATTTCAGCAAGTTTTATACGCTCAATTATAACCACGACAAGATTTTGCTGATTCCCTGCCCGGGCATACACTCCGAAACAGATTTGTTGACTTACTTCACCAAGGCGGGCGTGGTCCATATGGGGGACTTGCTTTTAAGTCAGAATTTCCCTGCGGTTGGAGGCGGGGTTGATGATTATCTGAAGTTGCTCGAAAACGTGTTGGAAATTTTTCCTGCTGAAACCGTTTTTATCGGCGGCCACGGCAAAGAACTTGACCATCATGGACTTGAAGAATATTTTAATATGCTGACGACCACGTCTTTGATCGTTAGGGATGCCATAAAAAACGGCAAGAGTCTGGATGAGGCCAAGAAAGACAGGTTGTTAAAAGACTTCGAAAGCTACGATCATTTCCTGAGTTTTTTAAAAACAGATTCCTGGATCGATGGCAATTATCGATGCTATGCAAATACGGCCAAATAATAAAAACGTTTCAGCTGTGAGTGAAAATATGAGGGGCATTCCCATGAGGCTTGTAGCAGATAAAGATTAAAGGAGGAAACACCATGAAAAAATCATTTATTGTCTTCTTTGCTTTGGCATTGGCAGTCAGTGCAAGCGCATTGTACTCACAGGATATTTTTAATGCCATTGGCAAGGGGGACATGGAACAGGTGAAATCCATTTTTGAAAAGGATGCAGGGAGTATGAATGCCATACTCGATAATGCCTATACGACTCTCAGCTTTGCCGCGATGGTTGGCAATGCAGACATGGTGAAATATCTCATTTCAAAAAATGCCGCGGTGAACAACGCCGACCGGAAGATTAGAAGCCCGATATTTCATGCCGTTTATCGTGGCCATCTTGATGTCGTGAAATTGCTGGCGGCAAACGGCGCCGACATGAATGAGGCCACATTGGGAATGTCTTTGTTGCACTCGGCCGTGATGGCCGACCATATGCAGGTAGCCGAGTTCTTATTGTCCGCAGGCCGGAATGTTGATGAGAAAGACAACTATGGTCTGACGCCGCTTCATATGGCCGTAGAACTCGGTCATCTTGAACTATGCAAATTGCTGGTCGCCAAAGGAGCCGATTTGAACATCCGCTGCAATGATGGCGCAACGCCATTGCATCTTTCTGATGAGGCAAATCAGCAGGAAATCATGCAGTTTTTGCTATCAAAAGGAGCCAAAAAAGTTTCAAGGGATTTTCCGGTAGTCAAAGGAAAATACCTGGGCGCCAAAAATCCCGGTCCAAGCCTTGAACTGTTCAATCCGAACAGAACCATGCGCATCATTGGCCCCCATTCGGGTGTGGCCATTTCCAGGGACGGGAAAGAAATCTTCTGGGTAAGGGGAGATTACAGCGGCAAACTGTGGCATATGAAAAAAGTGGGCGGCTTGTGGACCCCTCCCCGCGTTGCCCCGTTTTCAGGACAATTCGATAATTCTTATCCCTGTTTTTCAGCGGATGGAAGGAAATTGTATTTCACATCCGACCGGCCGAAGGAGGAAAACGGGAAATACAAAAAAGGGGTGGGGGATATCTGGTTCGTCGAAAAATCCGGCGCCGGCTGGAGTGAACCGATGAATGTCGGCAGCGGCGTGAATACAAACGGCGATGAATTCATTGCTTCGGTCGACAAACACGGCACGATTTATTTCACCAGGGTGCTGTTTAAAGACGGCAAGGTGAACTCGGATATTTTTTGTGCGGAGTTCACTGATGGGAAATATCAAGCCGCCATGCCCATGGCTCCGTCAATCAACAGTTCGAAATTCGAGGTGGGGCCGTTCGTCGCGCCGGATGGGCGGTATATGATTTTTGGATCCCAGAGATTTGGTGACATGACGACCTGTATCTCTTTTCGCAAGAACAATGGATGCTGGACGGAAGCCAGGAACATCCAGCATGCTTTTTCACCTTTCAGCCAGTCCTATGTCCAGGGTATCAGCGCTGACGGCAGATTCATTCTGTTTGCCGGAGAGAAGGATCGAAGCTGGGAGATATATTGGCTGTCCGCAAAAATCGTTGAAAAATTCAAGGAGATATAATTATGAGAAAAAATTCATTGTTCAGCGTATGTTTTTTCAGCTTGCTCCTCCTCACTTTTTTCATTAAACCCGGTTACGCTCAATTTAAGATTGTCAAACATTCTGAGCGGATCATGAGCCTGGTGGATGCAAGTAATGGCGAAACGCAAGACATTATTTTGTCCAAGAAAGGAATGGTGGTTTTAAATAGTTTCTGGTCAAGCGTCACCGCAGAGCGATTCAGGAAACAATGGGTTAGAATCCTGAAAAGAGATGATTTCATCTATAATATAAATACGGTTGACAGACTTGATTTAATTGGTGGAAATTCTGTTTATAGCGATATTCCCATTATCAGCCATGAGTCCTTTCTGAGCAAATTCAAACAGCCGCGAGTTGATGCTGAAATTAAGGAATTAATCGAAATGTGGCGCTGGAAAGAGGATGTTTCCAGAAAACGTTTGCCCACCCATGCGCCCGGTTCAGAAGCAGAGAAAAATGAAAAGAGATGGTTGAACACCTGCAAAAACCGAGCCGATGAATTGGAAAGCGGATTTTCTCTGGTATTGGCCAAGAAAGTTTATAAAGATAAATTGATTTTGGAATTGGGCGATTTAAATTTACACTTGGTTTATTTTGGGCAAGCCGGGCTGGACGGAATGACCCTGATACTGATTCCGGAGGAGGAGATTGCTATTATACCGGGATTTATCTTTCATTCCCAACATTTGGCACCGAGCTCGAACAGTAGTTTGAACACACTGGATGTGCCCCGGTGGATTGAATCGTTGAATCTGGTTTTAAACGGAAAAACTCCCATTAAAAGAATTCTTTGCGGGATCGGAGAAGTCTGGACAAGGGAGAGAGCATGGGTCCATTTGAACTATATTGAGAAACTCTGGAATCGGGTGAAAACTCTGGAAGCAGAGGGGAAAGATCTGCAGACAATCCAGAGCATTTGTTCCCTTGAAGAAGAATTTTCTTTTGTAAAGGAGATTCAGGTTTATAAGGAGCATGGCGATGACTGGATCAGACCTCAACATAAAACCCATGTTCGCGGATTTTTTCTGCAGCATAAAAAACTGGCTTCGAAAGTGATTAAAACAGAAGCAGAAAAAACTTCCCTTGAATCAGCCATAGCCATGGCTTGTAAACTTGGAAGCAAGGATAAGAGCCTTTATTTTGATGAAGCATCCATTAACGGCTATGCATACGAACTCCTGAATTCCGGAAAAACAGAAGCGGCGATCTTGGTTTTCGCTTTGAATGTCAAAGTATTTCCGCAATCCGCCAATGCATATGACAGTCTGGCCGAAGCGTACATGAAAAACGGGCAAAAAGAGTCGGCCGTCAAAAATTACGAAAAATCTCTCGAACTGAATCCGGAAAACGCCAATGCCCGGGATAATTTAGAGAAACTGAAATCATCGGAATAACGGGGGGAATAAGGTGAAAAGGTTGATCGGTATAATCGTAATTTGCATGTTGAACGTGTTTGCGTTTTGCCAAAGCGATTTCCCTGTTCTGACCGGACCCTATATAGGCCAGCAGCCGCCGGGGATCACTCCCGAGGTATTCGCGCCCGGCGTGGTGTCAACAAAAGAATATCTTGAAAACGGCTGTACGTGGTCTGCCGACGGCAAAGAATTTTATTTCGTCAGGCAGAGCGACCAGGGGGGGCAACTTCTTTGCTCCAGGCGGCTGGAGAACGGCTGGACCCGGCCGGAAGAACTCGAGCATTTTAAAAAATTCCCGGGATTCGAACCCTTTATTTCTGTGGACGGAAAAACTTTCTTCTATACCCGATTCACTCCGCCCGATCAGAAAAACCAGGCGCCCACAATCAACATCTGGCGCATGAGCAAAAACGGCATGGAGCTCGGTGAACCCGAGGTGTGCGTGCCCGGCATGTTTAATTCGGTCAGCCGCAACGGCAACCTCTATGTGACCGATGTTCCAGGTCATCCCGACCGGATTTGCGTGTATAAATATGAGAATGGAAAATACGGCGCAAAAGAATACCCGGGCGGGGGGATAAATATGCCGGTGCCCGGGGCGCACCCGTGCATTGCGCCGGATGAAAGCTTCATCATCTTTGACTCCAAAAGAACCGCAGACCCAGGAAATGCCGATTTGTATGTTTGTTTTAAACAGAAGGATGGCAATTGGAGCGAAGCCTCTAGTCTTGGCAGTACCGTCAATACCAAGTGGAATGATATCTGTCCCTCCTTATCCCCGGATGGCCAATATCTGTTTTTCATGTCCAAAGCGGATTTCTACTGGGTGTCGACGGAGATTATTGCCAAATTAAAAGCAGAAAACCTGGAAAAAAAACGCATCCCCTAATTTTTTCTTTTGCCTTTTGGCTGCTGGGCGAGGATTTTTGCTAGCAGCTCGGGGTCGTCGGGAAACTGGCCGACGGCCGGCAGGCGCTTGAGCAGTTCAGCCCAGTTCCGGTCCATGGCGAACACCTTCTTAAAAAGCGGCAGGCTTTCTTCCACTTGCCCCGACGCGGCCATGGTGACTGCGGGCCAGAAGACCATTTCCGGGTTGCCGGGATAGATGGCCATGGCGGCGGCGTATTCGCTTAAAGCGCCCTGGACGTCGTTTTCGGTCAGCAGGTCATCGCCGCGGTTCATGTGATTGTAGGCCCTGGCGACGGTCACCAACCGCTGCAATTCCTGCAGCGGTTGGGGGTGGTCCTCAACGCGCAGGTCAAAGACGCGGTTTTTCCAGGGTGTGCCGGAGGCCTGGCCGTTGACCACCAGGATGGCCGCCGACTGCCGGCCGCGGATGTCGCCGCCCTCTTTTTCAGCGGCTTGCAGGGCAGCCAGGAGTCTATCGACCAGTTCGCCGGGAGTGGATTCGAATGCCGCGGCCATGGCCGCCCACACGGTATTTTTTTCCATCATGTTGGCCTGGCAGGAATAATGTTTGCCTTGCTGATGGCCCGCCTCGGCAATGCATTTCGTCCCGGTATGGACCGCCACCTTGCCCATGGCGTCGACCATGGCCACTTGCCTGACCCCTTCATGCGGGTCCACGCTCAGCAGGGCAGACAGAGACTCCCGAGCGTTTTTCCCGGCCCGCAGTAGCTGCAATCCCAGCGGACCGTAGGCGGGCTCCACAAAGGACTGGGTGGCAACGGCGCCG
>JAFGSF010000028.1 GCA_016934745.1 Candidatus Aminicenantota bacterium
AGTCGCCCCCTGCGCGGGGGCGTGGATTGAAACATCGCTCGGCTTAACATACTCCAGCGGGATTTGTAAATTAAATGAAAGGGAGGAACGGGGGATTTTCCTCCCTTTCCCGAAGCGGAAGCCGTCAGATAGCTTCGTCCTGGGATGAAACTTCGTCTTTATTGTCAGCGGGCGGCGGGGGCGGCTGAAAGTTACCCCGGCGCTCACGCATTTTACTGCGCACGCGTTCCGAGAATTGTTTTTTCAGTTTTTCTAATTTCTGGATCTGCTCGGCCGTCAGGATGTCGCGCACGTCGAGCAGGTAGTTGATATGGTCGACCTGCAGGTCGGTTTTCAGTTTGCCCATCTCGCGGGCCATTTTTTCCATTTCACGGCGGTCGATGCGGTTGTTTTTGAGCAGCGATGCGAATTTCAATTCCAGCACCTTGATGTCGGAGGCGCGGCGGATGGCGGCTTCATCATGGCTCAGCATCATGTTGCCGATTTTTCCTTCCTGTTCAGCGGTCAGGCCGATCTCGCCTTTCAAGCGCATGATCAAGCGGGCTTCAAAAAGGTTGTTTTCCGCCATGTACAAACCGAATCTCAGGCTGGAGATCATGTTGGGCCATGATTTTTTGCCTTCCTGGGCCTGGATGGTCAAGCCCGGCACGATGGCAAGGATCAAAAATAAAAGAATTATTTTATTCATGTACTTCTCCTTTTTCGCGGTACGGCGTTAAAAAAAACCAGTGGCGGCTCAAGCGGTAAAGCAGGTTCAGACGCTGCCGGGGTTCGAGGATGTCGTTGATTTTCAGCAGGGTGGCGATGAAATCACTGTTCAACTGGTTTTCCAATTGATTCAATTCACCGGTCAGGCTGTTCACCGTTTTCGCGTCGCAAGCGGGATTGCCCAGTTCCTCGATGATTTCCACGCGTTTGTCCCGGATGTCTTCCTTGGCCAGCAGCGAGTCGATTTTAAACTGATGGATAATTTCGCGCACCCGCTTCTCCTGACCTGCCAGCAGGCTGAAATCGTTTTTCATTTCCAGCGGCGGTTTGCGGGTGACTTTTCTGTTTTGCATCTTTTTATAAACCAGTGCCGTCAGGAAGGCCAGGTTCAAGGCCAGAGAGACGGCGAGCACGAAGGCCAGCGGCTTGCTAATTTTCATGAAGGCCTCCGCTGAATAATTCCAGGGTGCTGTCCTGAACGGCCAACAGCCCCAGGTTCCGGCTCTCCGTCAATACGGTGCTGAAGGTCATAACTGGTTGCGGAGCGGATGGGGGCTGGCCGTTGGCCGACATTTCAAGCAAAAAACCGCTAACGAATATCATCAGCAATGCCAGGGTGTAGGCCAACGAAGGCAGCAGGCGGAAGCCTCTCTGGGGACGCGCCTGCAAAGCGGACATGATGAGGGCGGGAAAAGCTGGCTCCACCGCGATTGGAGACATGCATTTCATGCTGTCGACAACTTGGTTCAATGCTTCCAACTCGGCCCGGCACGGTGCGCAATTTTCCAGATGTTGCTTGAGTTGCCGCGCCGGCTGCAGGCCCAGCTCACCATCCTGGAAGGCACTGAGTCGCATGCGTACTTTTTTACAATTCATTTTTCCTCGCTTTTAAAACAAAAGTGGCATTGTTTTCTTGCAAGCTGATATTCTTTTTCATTCGGCTCTTGGCCCGCGAGATCAGGGTCTCGATTTTGGGGATTGACCAGCCGCTGATTTCTTGGATTTGTTTATAGGAAAGTTCCAGGTAGACTTTCAAAATTAAAGCGATGCGTTGATCTTCGGGCAGGCTGCGCAAACTCCGGTTGATCTTTTCGTCCCTCTCCGCTGCCTCGGGATCCAGGGTTTGGGCCGGAGCCTGCCTGAATTGGGGTTGGTTGAACTCTCGGCCCAGCAGCCGTGAAAAAAAAACGGTCCGTTTTTGGCGATTGAGCCAGTTCAATGTCATGTTTTTGGCAATTTTAAAAATAAAGGCCGAGAAATTGTTTTGCTTTTTATAGTAGGGCAGGTTTTGGTAAATTTTAAGAAAAACGTCCTGGGCGATGCTCCGGGCTTCATCACGGTCGGCAGTCATGCTGCTGATAAAGGTAATGATTTTGGCGCTGTAGCGCTTGATCAGGATTTCGAAATCAGCAGTGCGGCCTTCGAGCACAGAAGTGATGATCGCATCGTCGTTCGGCATGTCAGGGTTCATGGTTCATTAAACATTCGGCGCCGATTTTTCTTGCGCAGTCTTTCAATTTCTTCTGGGCCGGCCAGTGAAGTGATCAGGGTGCTGGCGGCCAGAAGGTCATCAACGACATGGTCCACTGGGGGCGGGATGTTCTGCAAACTTATTTCACTGTGTCGGCCCTGGCCGGTGCGCACCAGCACGGTCCGGCAGCCGGCCTTCTGGCCGGCCCGAATATCGTCGATTTTATCTCCGATCATGAAGGATGAAGGCAGGTCCACTTTGAAATCGCCCGCGGCCTGGAGCAGCATTCCCGGCGCGGGTTTGCGCATCGGGCTGTCGCAGCGGTAGCGGAGGACCGCAGCATCGGCCAGAAACGGACAAAAATAAAATGCGGCAATAACGGCCCCTTGGTTTTTAAAATGGTCCTGTAATTCCCGGTGTAGAAGTTCAATCTCCATCTTATTGCAAATGCCGCGGGCCACGGCCGATTGGTTGCTGACGACGATGACCAGGTAACCGGCTTCATTCAAGGCGCGCACGGCGGCGGAAGCAAAGGGAAAAAACCCGACCTGGTGGAAATGGCAAATGTAGCCCAGGTCCTGGATCAGAGTGCCGTCGCGATCCAAGAACACGGCTTTTGTCATTTTAATTTTTGTCCGCGTGACAAATCAGATCCGCCAGGATAGGCGGATGATTTGTGCTGCCCCTGCGAGACAGACAAATCAGATCCGCCAGGATAGGCGGATGAT
>JAFGSF010000006.1 GCA_016934745.1 Candidatus Aminicenantota bacterium
CATTGCAAGGGCTCCGATTACACGCTGGACACGATTCCCGAAAGGGACATCGTCCGCAGCTATGGGGGCGCCATGGCCATCGTCGGCGGTGAGAAGGTTCGTTCGACTTCCGTGATTATCAACAAAATAAAGGAAATATACGGCTAATTTGAAAAGCATTGCCATTATCCGATTATCATCTTTGGGCGACATCGTTCATACCCTCCCCGCCTTTCAACTCTTGCGCCGGCATTTCCCCGATGCCAGGATAACCTGGATTGTTGAAGCGGCCGGCGCCGCCCTGCTGGAAAATTTTTCCGGAATTGACGAGATCGTGGTTTTCAATCTGAAGTCACGGCAGGGATTGTTCGCTAAGACAATTTACCTGTTCCGTTTCGTGCGTCGTTGGCGCCGGCAATTCAACCTGGTCCTGGATTTTCAAGGATTGATCAAGTCGGCGCTGCTGGCTTTTTTATTGGCTGGAAGACGTTTTGGATTTTGCGCCAAGAATGCCCGCGAGTCCATGGCCGCGTGGTTTTATTCACGCCGGGCCGTTTATTTTCCCGAGGAACGGCATGTTATTTTTAAAAATATTCACCTGCTTTCCATGCTCGGCATCCATGAAACAACAGTGGCATACCCGTTAAAAAAAATCGCGGCTTCTCAGCCGTTGCGGAAATTGTTGTCCGAGCTCCATTGGCCGGCCCGGCGCTACATCATCCTCAATGTTGGCGGTGGCTGGCCGACCAAGGTGCTGTCACCCGCGCAGTGGCTGGAAGTCATTGCCGGTTTGAAGGCGGATTATCCCCTGGTACTGCTCTGGGGCAACAAGCGGGAAAAAGCAATGGCCGCGGCCCTGGCGTCGCAAGGCGGGGTAACCTTGGCTCCCTTCATGGATTTCAGCGACCTGATCTTTTTTATCGATCAGGCATTGCTGGTTATGTCGGGGGATACACTGGCCCTGCATCTGGCTGATATGACCCAAACCCCGGCGGTCGGTATTTTCGGGCCGAGTTCACCGCAGCGCAACGGCCCGTTGTTTTCACGAAGCCGGACGATTTTTCAGCAGTTGCCGTGCAGTTTTTGTTACCGGCGTAAATGTGATACAATGATATGTCTGAAAAACATTTTAATCGCAGATATCATTACCGCGGTAAGGGAAATTGATGAGTCAAGTGACTGAAAAATTGATTAAATACCGTTCGTTTATCGGTTTTTTGTGTCTGGTTGCTATCTTGTGGCTGGCCACACCTTCGTCTTGGTCTATTTTTAGCGGATTTTTGTTGATGATGGCCGGGATGTTTTTTCGCGGCTGGTCTTCCGGATACATCGACAAAGACCGGGAATTAGCCACGCAAGGTCCCTATTCGTTGACTCGAAATCCTCTTTACTTCGGCAGTTTTATTCTTGGTCTTGGGATTGCCGTTGCGGGTAATAATATCATTACCTATCTGATTTTTGCCGTCTATTATTTCACTTTTTTTACTTTCCTTATCGCCATCGAAAGAAAACGCATGCGCAAGCGATTTGGCTCGAAATATGAAGCCTGGGCCCGTGAGTCCAATCTATTTATTCCCAAAATAAAACGAATTGGAAAATCCGACTTTAATATCGCTTTTTATATGAAAAACAGGGAATATCGCGTACTGTTTTTCTCGCTTTTCATAACGGCCATACTGATTATTAAATTCCTGAAAAAAATAGAATTTTTCAACAACCTCGGCAAGTAGGTTTCTTTTAATTTAATGCCCACAGGCAATTGCTTTTTGCAGTGGGTTTTGTTACCATACAAAAATGAAAAAAGTGCCGGTGATTTTTATAGCATGTTCTTTTTTAATCGCTGTCATGGCGTTTTTTTGGCTGAATAAACCCGATTTTTCGCTCAGTGCCCCACATGACGACAGCGGTTTCCCGATCGAAGGTTTTCAAATTACCGGGATATCTGAAAAAGGCAATTTGTATTTAAATGAGGATGAATCGCGTCTGGCCAATGTGAAGACATCGGTTTTTTCTCAGGAAACCCGCCTCAAGTCCGATGAACA
This sequence comes from Candidatus Aminicenantota bacterium, assembly GCA_016934745.1. GTDB lineage: Bacteria > Acidobacteriota > Aminicenantia > UBA2199 > UBA2199 > UBA2199. Next base: position 2,022 of record JAFGSF010000006.1, read on the forward strand.
AACCGCCTGGGAATTTTTTTTCGATGGAATACTGTTCACGGTTTTACCCCGTGGCGGGGTCCAATATACGCCCCAAACCAGGGAATTGATTCTGGAAAGAGGGGAATTCTACTGGGAAAGGAAACTGGGCCGGCCAGGTACTGAAATATTTCTTTTCAAAGCCGGAAACTCTTTCAGGCTTTCTGCTTCTGGAAGGATGCGCCTGGAAAACACATTCCTGGAGATTTGGAATTATTCCGGACAGATGGATTTTGATTATAACGGTAAGTCCTATCGTCTGCAAAGCAGGCAATACCTGAAAATAGGAGGTCGCGGCAATGTGTTGCCGGTCAGTCTCTTCCCGCCGCCACCATCGGTCTCGCCGGAAAACGAAACGATCTCATTGGCCCATATCAACGATACCATCATCCAGTTCAAATGGAAAAATGTGCGTGGGGCCGGCAGATATTTGTTTAAAATCTATCCTTCCCCGTTAAGAGACAATGTGCTCGCCAGAAAAGTAGTTACCGGAAATTCCATCATGGTGGACATATTGCCTTTTATCGAATTCAACAAGCTCTATTGGGAAGTGGCTGCTTTTGACGAGAGCCGGGACATAGAATCGCTTCCATCGAGGATTGGCGTGCTAAAGATCGCTTCCTCCTTGCTGAAAAAAGGCATGAAGGCACAGCCGCCAAAATTAGAAGTCGGTTCACTTTCGGTCAGCGGCAATATGGTGTTGATTAAAGGCGATACGGATCCAAATGTTCAGCTTGCGATTGAAGGGATTGAGATCAAGGTGGATAACGATGGGAAATTCATCCACACCATTTCCTATTCCAGCATTGGGATTAAGGATATTGTTTTCAGGGCGGTATCCCCTTCGGGATTAACGACGGTTATTAAAAAGCAAGTGACTATTTTTGAGGAATAAGATTGGCCGGGCCAGAATGCGCAAAGGAGTGTGACCATGGGCATGTTGACGAATATGTATAATTATTTCTCTGCCGACCTGGCGATCGATCTGGGTACGGCCAATACCTTGGTCTATATCAAAGGTAAGGGAATCGTCTTGCGAGAGCCTTCCATGGTGATGATCGATGACAAAACCGGAAAAATTCAGGCGGTGGGTGCCGAAGCCAAGTCCATGCTAGGCAAAACTCCGGCCAACATGCGGATCATCAGGCCCATGAAAGATGGTGTTATCGCTGATTTTGACACGACTGAAAAAATGTTGCAATATTTCATTAAAAGAACGAGAAGCGGCAATCAATTCTTGAAGCCGCGCATTGTCATAGGCATTCCTTCCGAAATTACTCAGGTTGAGCGGCGGGCTGTGCGCGATGCCGCGCTGCGGGCTCGAGCCAATGAAGTTTTTCTGATCGAGCAGGCAATGGCCGCCGCCATCGGTGCCGACCTGCCGATCACCGAGCCCGGGGGCAACATGGTCGTGGACATCGGAGGCGGTACCACCGACGTGGCCGTCATTTCGCTTTCCGGCATCGTTGTAGCCAAGTCGATTCGCATTGCCAGCAATGAAATGGATGAAGCGATTGTCCAGTATATTAAAAAAAAATACAACATGTTGATCGGTGAACGAAGCGCCGAACAAATCAAGATAAAAATCGGATCGGCTTATCCCATGGATGATGCGCTTGAAATGGAAATCAAGGGCCGGGACTTGTCACACGGTATCCCCAAAACCCTGAATGTCAATGACAGTGAAATCCGTGAAGCCTTGGAAGGGGTGGTGCAAGCGCTGATTGAAGTTGTAAAAAACACATTGGAAAGAACCCCACCCGAGTTATCTGCCGACATCGTGGACCGCGGTATCATCCTGTGCGGGGGCGGGGCCCTGCTTAAAAATCTTGACAAGCGCTTCAGAGAGGAGACATCGTTGCCGATATTTATTGCCGATGACCCCTTGTCTTCCGTGGTTTTGGGAGCCGGGAAAGTATTAGAGAATTTGCCGCTTCTGGAAAAAATCGGCAATGCCTTATAATCCGGGGAAAAACGAACTCAGTGCTGAAAAGAAATCGGCCGTCCTGGTGCTGATTTTATTTATCAACCTGATACTGATTTCTTCTCAGATCATTCTCAAAAACAAGCAATCACTGCTACAAACGATTATTGCTAATATGATTATGCCCTTGCAACTTACCTTCCAGAAGTCATCCGACTTTATCGCCTCCGAGCTGGAGCGTTATTTTTTTTTAAGAGGTGTTTATAAAAAACACCAATCGCTCAAAAAAAAGAATATTGATTTGAAAATTGAAAATTATTATTTGAAAAGACAACTTCGTGACCTGCGGGTCATGAAGACAGACACGGGAAAATTTGCTCATTTTATCATGGCTGCCGTCATCGCCATAGACGTCAACTTTCCCTATAGTGCGGTCATGATTGATAAAGGCTTGCAAGCCGGTTTGGCGGAAAATGATGTGGTTTTAAATGAGGACGCCGAGTTGGTTGGCAAAATAACCAAGCCGCTTACTGCTTTTTCAGCTTCGGTTCGACTGATAACCAGTTCCATCGGCGGAACCGGGGCTTCTATCGAAAGCAATATGCTCGAGGGCTTGATCAAGGGCCGTGACGGTCCCGAGTGCAGTTTTCTATATCTGTTGGCCAATAAGCCCGTGTCCGTTGGAGCCCATGTCATTACGTCCGGTACGGATTTGATTTATCCCAGCTATATTGCAATCGGGAAAGTAATCAAGGTTGAACCGGATTATTTAACCCAAAAAATATTGGTTCGACCGTTTTTTGTTGACAAACCGCTGAAAAAGTTGTTGGTTCTGTCTCATGAATAATCGTTTCAGATATATTTTGTTACTGGCGATGCTGGTAGGCCAGATTGCCGTTTCCAGATATTATCAATCCTTGCGTTTTAATGTGGATTTGCTTTTTATGATTATTTTTTATATTTGCGTTAAGTCGGGATTTTTAAAAAGCATCGTCAGCGCTTCACTGATTGGCTTAATTTCCGATTATCTTTCGGGAGGCATCATAGGCGTTTTCTCCTTTTCCCGGACCCTGGCCGCTTATTTTTTGAATACGATTGCCCGTTTTGTTGATTTGAAGAATAATTTTTTTATTTTCCTGTTAATTTTCATTTCCTTGTTTTTTTCCAATGCCATTGCCTTCATTTTCTTCGTCCTAATCTTTAAACTTAATGTAACCGTCAGTTTGCTGGTTTATCAGCCGTTTTCCACGGCCGTTATCGGCACGATTCTTCTGGGTTCTAAAAAGGTTAAATCGCTCCTTGATGTATCCTAGTAAAAGGAAGTTGTCCGGTGCTTATGTAAAAAGGGCAGCTACTGTTGCCGCTGTAATTTTATTCCTGATTTTTCTGGGTTTCTTTGCCGCTTTCTGGAATATCCAGATTGTCCATAATGAATATTTTCGCCGTTTGGCTGTTCAAAATATTACCCGTTCCATTGATTTAACAGCGCCACGCGGCTTGATTGTGGACTGCAAGCAAAAGATATTGTCTGAAAACAAGATCAATTTTACTCTTTATCTGGTCCGTGAAAATGTAATTGATATGAAAAAAACTTTGCGCGTGGCCAGCTTTTTTTCGGCCAGGAAGGTGGATGCTATTCGCAATATCATCGCCCGCTACAAGAAATATCCCCACTTTTATCGCATTTCAATCAAAAAAAACCTTGCCCGTGACACTGTTATTTTTATTGAAAGCAGGCAGGAAGAATTTCCTGAATTTGTAATCGGAATCGAACCTACTCGAACCTACCCGCTTGGCCATTGCGCCGCCAATGTCTTGGGTTATATTTCCGAGATCAGTGAAAGTGAATTGAATTCAAAAAAAAACCGGGATTACAGACTCGGTGATTTTGTCGGCCGCAGCGGCATTGAAAAGCAGTACGAATCGTATTTGCGTGGAATCAAAGGAAACCAGGTGGTGATTAAGGACAATCTGGAAAAAATTCAAAAAGTGGAGTCTGAAATCAAGCCCGTGATTGGTGCCACCGTGGTATTGACTTTGGATCTTGAGTTGCAGAAATTTATTGAAAGTTTATTCGTCGATCAATTCGGAGCTGTCGGCGTTGTGGATTTGCAAACCGGGGGCATTTTGGCCATGGTCAGCAAACCCGATTATGATCCCGAGCTTTTTACGCAGGAGATGGAAAGGGAGCAATGGCTGGCTTTAAGCAATGATCCGCAAAATCCGCTGCAGAACAAATTTTTGCAGGGAATATACTCGCCGGGATCTGTTTTCAAGATTATCATGGCTTTAGCCGGACTGCAAGAGAAAGTCATTACTCCGGCTACGACCGTGCATTGCTCCGGCAGCCAGGATTTTTACGGCCGTGAATTTCACTGTTGGAACCTGGGCGGTCACGGCACCGTGGATATTTTTTCCGCCCTGCAGAATTCCTGCAATATATTTTTTTACAATCTGGGCAAGCGCCTGGATATTGACACCATTGCCAGCTATGCACGCATGATGGGGCTGGGCAACGCCAGCGGTATTGACATGCCTGCTGAAAATACGGGGCTGGTGCCCAGCAGTGACTGGAAAATGCGAACCATGAAGCAGCGTTGGTTTCCCGGCGAGACGATTTCCGTGGCCATCGGTCACGGCAGTCTGAGCGTCACTCCGGTGCAACTGCTAAAAATGATTGCTACTGTTGCTTTGCGCGGACGGATGCCCCGCCTGCACCTGCTGCAGCGTATTGAAAAGGACGGGAAGAATGTCATGGAGTTCACTCCCGAGTTTACGTCCGTGCCCATTGCGGCTGAATATTTCCAGATCGTGGTTGATGGCTTGTTCAGGGTGGTCAACCATGAAGGAACAGGCAGAACGGCCGCGATTGCCGGCTTGGATATTTGCGGCAAAACGGGAACTTCGCAAATCATTGCCAAGGATAATCCCAGGTACAAAATATTAACCAAGGAAAAAAGATTCATGCCCAACTCCTGGTTTGTTTCTTTTGCGCCCAAGGATAATCCCCGTTTGGCCATGGTGGTACTGGTTGAAAATGGGGGAGACGCCGGCGTGATCGCCGCGCCGCTGGCAGCCAAAATCTATAATAAGTATTTTGAAAATGAAAGACTATTTTAAATTTTTCGACAAGTTTACTTTCAGCTTATTGTTGCTGCTTCCCTTGATCGGGATATTTCTTATTTACAGCGCCGGATTCCCTCTTAAAGAAACAAACTATCTCAAGCAGGCGGCATGGTTGTTTTTTTCCCTGGTTGCATTTTTCATTGTTTTTTCCATGAAAATTGACTTTATTTTCCGTAATGCCCTTGCCGCTTACCTTGGACTGCTGGGCATTCTGGCGCTGCAACTTTTCATCGGTCACACCATGGCCGGAACGAAAAGCTGGTTCAGATTGGGTTCGATCGGCATGCAGTTTTCAGAATTCGTCAAGATCCCCCTGGCCCTTTTCCTGGCTAAAATCATGGCCGGGTTTCAACTGATCGGTTGGAAGGAATTCCTTAAATTGATCATACTCATAGCCGCGCCGGTGTTTTTAATCGTGTTGCAGCCCGATCTGGGCGTTTCCTTTATTCTCTGTTCATTTTTCCCGGTTATTGTGCTGCTGAAAAAGATCAGACCCTTTATATTGATTGCTTCGCTGGTTCTGGTGCTGCTGTGCGGAATTATCGGCTGGAACTCCCTGTTGAAAGATTATCAAAAAAACCGCATCGTTTCTTTCTTGAATCCGGCCAAGTACAAAACTTCCAGCGGCTACCAGATTATCCAATCCAGAATTGCCATCGGTTCCGGCGGCTTGAGCGGCAAAGGCTATTTGAAGGGTTCGCAGTCGCAGTACCAGTTTCTACCGGCCCGGCATAATGATTTCATCATCTCGGTGATTGGCGAAGAATTGGGATTTATCAGTATTGCCATTTTGTTTTTTATTTTTTTTGTATTTTTTTACCGGCAGTTCAAATTCAATTTTCACAACGACGAGGAATTCTATTTTATTTACCTGTTCAACAGTTTGATCCTGTTTCAATTTCTGATCAATGTGGCCATGGCCATCGGCTATCTGCCGGTTCTGGGAATTTCCTTGCCTTTTGTTTCCTATGGCGGCTCATCGCTTCTCTCGTTGTTTGTCGGCGAAGCCATCATGTTCCGCATTAAAATCAACAATTATCTGACATGATTGCCCAGGAACTGCTCGCACATATTCAAAATCCCCAAGCTTTTATCGGGAGGGAGATCAATTCCTGCCGGGATGAATTCGACAAAAAAAACATCAATGTCTGCCTGGTTTTTCCAGATACTTACGCCATTGGCATGAGCCATTCCGGCATGAAAATCCTATACCATTTGCTCAACAGCATGGATGGGGTTCACGCCGAAAGGGCATTTCTGCCCCAAGCGGAGAACCTGGCTGTTTTTAAGAAAAACGGAGTGGCGCTTTTCTCGCTGGAAAACAAAATCCCGCTCAAGGAATTCGACCTGCTCGGATTTTCACTTTCGAGCGAATTGAATTTTACCAACATGCTGCAAGTCCTTGACCTGGGCGGCCTGCCCTTGTTTTCTTCGCAGCGGCAAAAACACTTTCCACTGGTTGGAGCGGGCGGTATCGCGGTGTCCAATCCCGAACCACTGCGATCATTCATTGATTTTTTCGCTTTCGGAGACGGGGAAGCTATTTTCCCGGATCTGATCGCCGTTTTAAAAAATGCCCGGAGGAGTCATGCGACTCGACGGACCGTGTTAAGGTCCCTGGCCGAGTTGGAAGGGGTTTATGTACCCAGCCTGTATCCCTTAAAAAAAGTCGGCCATTTCCTGGTTCCCGACCTTGGCGGCAAGCAAATCAGGAAGCGAATATGCCCGAGCCTGGACCGGCTGCCAGTGCATGCTGGAGAAATTGTGCCTATTTGCGAAGTGGTTTTCAATCGTTTGAATGTGGAAATTGCCCGTGGTTGCCCGCAAAACTGCCGTTTTTGTCAGGCCAAGTCATATTATGCTCCTTTTCGGGTCAAAAGCTTGAAATCGACCCTGGATTTTATCGGTCACGCTCTGGCCCGGACCGGATATGAATCCTTTTCGCTGTCATCGTTGAGTTCCGGTGACTACCCTTATTTGCAGGAATTGTTGCGACAGATTCCCGCCCTCATCCAGCCCGATATATCTTTTTCCATTCCATCCTTGCGGCCAGCGACCCTGAGCGCTGAATTGCTTTCCACCCTGGCCATGTTCCGTAAAACCGGCATTACCATTGTTCCCGAAGCGGGCAGCGAACGCTTGCGGCGCAAGATCAACAAGAACGTCACGGACCAGGAGATTTTCCAAGCCCTTGATTTGGCCTGGCAGTACCGTTGGCAAAAAATTAAAATGTACTTCATGCTCGGCTTGCCTGACGAAAACATGGATGATATTGAAGCCATCGTTTTGTTGCTCCAGAAAATCCTAGATATGGCCAGGGCCCGCCGGGTTAGAACGACTATTCACGTCTCTTTTTCCGCTTTTGTACCCAAGCCCCATACTGCGCTGCAGTGGGCTGCCCGTGAAGATATCGCTGTGCTGGAAGATAAAGTCGCGTATCTGAAAAGTCGACTGAAACGGCATAAAAATCTTTTCATGGATTTTCATTCTCTCCATCTTGGCATTATTGAAACCATCCTGGCCCGCGGAGACGCCCGGGTCGGTGATCTTCTGCTCCGGGTTTTTAAAGCCGGGGAGGTCTTCACCGCCTGGGACGCCCATTTTCATTATTCGCTGTGGGACTCATGGATTCGTTCTGAGGCCGGAAACAATTTTCTGACCGCTCTTCCCCTGGATACGGTTTTTCCCTGGGATTTCATCCAATTGCATTATACCAAGGAGTATCTGGCTGAAGAATTCAGGCGCAGCCAGGCGGCCCTGGAAACAGCCGCGTGTTCATCCCAGGATTGTGCGGCCTGTGCGGGATGTTTTTTCGGAAAAAGCGTATTGCCGGTTGACGAGCCTGTCTGTAGCCCCGTATTGCCTGCCCCCGTACCCACAGCCTACCGTCGCTTGCGAATCTTTTACCAAAAAAAAGCCGATTTGCGCTTTTTGTCGCACCTGTCCATGATGCAGTATATTGAAAGATTGCTGCGCAAATCTGGACTTCTATTTAAATACAGCGGCGGTTTTCATCCGCGCATCAAAATGGCGGCATTGCCGCCGCTGCCGGTTGGCGCGCAGGGTTTCGCCGAACTGGTCGAGGTCTTTGTGGCGGGCGAAATGGCTGAAGCCGATATCCTGGCATCTCTGAACCGTTGCCAGCGGGATCTGCACTTTGATCGGGCAAGTTTTGTCGTTGCTGACAAGGCATTGTACCGGGATTTGCAGTTTATTGAATTCAACTTTGTCTGGCCGGATCCCGGGCAAGCGCGGTCGGATTTACATGGCTATTTACTCCCCGGTGAAAGCCTGTTGCTGGGAGAAAAGAGCTTGCAGCTGAAAATCGATTACGCACGCCAGGGGCAGGAGCGCTTCGCACGAATTTACAAGCTTCTGGATCCTGAGCGAAAATGGACGGCCAACCTGAGCCGGACGACCGTGAGTTTTAAAGATGAAAATTGAAATTTCTTCGCGGGCCAATGTCCGCCTGAAAGAATTGCTGGCGAAAAAAGAAAAATTGTTTTTATTTGAAGGCGAAAAACTGGTGATGGATATTCTGTCGCGCGACCTGGTGGTAAACCAGCTGATTTATAGTGCGGCCATGGAAAAGCGGCTGCCCAAAATTTCAGCCGCAGTTGACGAGCAATGGCGGGTCAGCCGCCCAGTGCTGAAAAAAATCTCGGATCTCAAAGATGTTCCGGAGATCATGGCCATTTTGGGAATTCCGCTTTCGGAGTTGGACTTCACGGACCGGAAAATTGTTTTTGGTTTTGATTCGCTTCAGGATCCGGCCAACTTGGGCGCGGTTTTCCGCTGCGCGGCGGCTTTTGGAATTTCGGCGCTGGCCTTGGCCGGCGCCAGTGTGCGCCCCAACAATCCCAAGGTGGTTCGTGCGGCGCAAACGGCCCTGGTCGATATTCCATTTCAGGTTTTTCCGGACCTGGAAGCCTTGACCGCCGAAGCTCAAGTCCAGGGCGCGCAGATTTATGTGACCGGGTCACATGCCGCTGGCAAGACCATGGCGATTGCAAATATGGAATTCCCATGTCTTTTGCTATTCGGAAATGAAGGCCGTGGACTCCCCGCGCCAATACTGCAGCGTTTTCCCCTGATTCGCCTGGACCAGGGCCAGAACATTGAATCACTCAATGTCGCCGTCAGTGCCTGCATCCTGATGCATGAAGTGAAAAGGGTGCACGGATTATGAAAAAAAAATTACTGCTGCACATCTGTTGCGCTCCCTGTTCACTTTATGTCTGGCGGAAACTGCAAGCCGACTTTGAGTTGAGTGGCTTTTTTTTCAATCCCAATATCCAACCGCGGGCCGAATATGAATTCCGACGCCAGGAATTGGAAAAAATCGCTGAAAAACTCGCCTGGCCGGTGCTATACGCGCCGTACGACCTGTACGGCTGGTTCAGCGTGGTCCGTGGCCTTGAAAAGGAAAAAGAACGCGGGGCACGTTGTCCGCTCTGCTTCAAGTTCAGGCTGGGAAAAGTTTTTCAATATGCCCGGGAACATGGCTTTGACATGGTGGCCTCGACATTGTCGATCAGCCCGCAGAAAATAACGGCCCAGATCAATGAGCAGGGAAATGCTCTGGCCGAGAAATACGGCATCGTCTTTCTTGCCGAAAATTTTAAAAAAAAGGACGGTTTCCTCATCGGCCGCAAGGAAGGCCGGGCGCTGGGTGTCCGCTCCCAGAATTACTGCGGCTGCGTCTATTCCAAGCTGGAAAGAATGTTACGTTTGCGGCAATAACCGCGAATATCCAATTTCTGCGGCAGGAATTGGTTTGCAATTCCGGCGTTGATATGCTAAATTTAATTCCAGATGAATAAAAAAGTACAGCTGATCGGAAAAATTATCGGATTTATTTTGATGTACTTCCTATTTTTTTTTCTTTCAGTTTATGCGACGGTCAGTCTCCTGGTTAAGGGCGATGAAATCAATGCCCCCGATCTGATCGGCAAGTCACTGAAAGAGGCCTACGCCATTGCCGCCCCCAAAGGCATCATCATTAAAAAAGTCATCGGTGATTTTGGTCCGGCTTACGTCCCCAATACCGTGGTCAACCAATTCCCGGCACCCAATTCCAGCGTCAAGGAAAGATCGGTATTGAAGATTTTCGTAGCTTCGGAAGTCGGGCAGACGGTCGTTCCCGAACTGACGGCCAAGAGCCGGAAGGGCTGTGATGTCCTGCTAAAAAACAGCAAGCTTAAAATAGGTCGTGTGGCTTTTATATCGAGCCGGAATGTGCCTCTGGATAATGTGATCGGCCAGTCCGTTCCTACCGGCAGCCGCGTGGCGGTCGGATCGGCCATTGATCTGCTGGTCTCCAAGGGCGCGGCCAGCCTTTCTTTTATCATGCCCGACCTGATCGGAAAACCAGCGAACAGGGTCCTGGTTTTTTTCGAAACCCGGGGATTAAAAATATCAAAAATTGAAGAAATCGATTATTTCGGATTGAAACCGGGAATTATCCTCAAGCAATTTCCGTCTCCCGGCTTTGAAATCAGCGCCAAGAATTTAATCGGCATCCAGGTCAGCAAATGAATCCCATTTTCCCATCTATCCTATCCACCAATTTTTTCAACTTGCAGGCCAAGCTGGAGGTGTTTGAGAAAAGTCGCATTGATTTCATTCACCTGGATATCATGGATGGCCATTTCGTTGATAATATTTCTTTCGGACCATCCATGGCCAAGGCCATCAAAGGAAAATTTCATTTCAGTCTGGATGTTCACCTGATGGTCAGCAACCCGGCCCGGATGGTCCCGCATTTCATCCAATCCGGAGCCGATTGGCTTTCCTTCCATGTGGAAACCGATGATGATAGCAGCGATGTGATTGCGCAGATTAAGGAGAGCGGATGCCGGGCCGGCCTGGTGCTTAATCCCGACACTCCCTTGGAGCGGGTGCAGCCTTTTTTAAACGGGTTGGACTTTATTCTCATGATGAGTGTATTCCCGGGTTTCGGTGGGCAAAAATTTATTGCCGCCTCTCTGGAACGGGTGCGGCAAATGAAGAAGGAACTTCTTGTTCGGCAAAGCCCGTGTCTGCTGCAAGTGGACGGGGGTATTGCTCTGGAAAATATCTCTGGGCTCAAGGATGCCGGAGCCGACCTGTTTGTGATTGGAACGCAATTGTTCAACGCGGACAATATAGAAGAAAAAATCAGCCAATTTTTGAATCGGCTGTCATGGAGTCAAAGATGAAAAAATTATTTATCCCGGCCTTGTTGGTGATGGTGTTTATTGCCAGCGGCTGCAGTTCAAAAAAGAAAGTCACTATTGATCCTTCCGACAAGGGTTCGGACAAAGTCATGTATGAGAACGCCATGAAATACATCAGCAAGAATCCCGAGAATGCGCGCATTCTTTTCAAGGAAATCATGCAGCTTTATCCTGATTCCATTTACGCCGGCAAAGCCAAACTGGGCATCGGCGATTCGTATTTCCGGACAAACGATTCGGCTTCACTGGTCATGGCGGCCGCGGAGTACCAGGAATACGTCAATCTGTATCCCTATTCTCCCGATGCGGTGTATGCCAAGTATCAAGTCGGCATGTGTTATTTCAAGCAAATGAGAAAACCGGAGCGGGATCAAAGCAATACGTTTGCCGCCATCAAGGCTTTTGAAGGACTGTTGCAACAGTATCCGAATACCAATGAGGCCGACGAAGCCAAGAAAAAAATCAATCAATGCCGCCAGAACCTGGCCAACCACTATTTTCAGATCGGCTATTATAATTACACCATGAAAGCGTATCCCGGGGCCATTGCCCGTTTCAAGCAAATCATGGATGAATATCCTGATTTTTCGAAAAACGACAAGCTTTTTTTCTATACCGGCAAAACCTACCTGGCCATGCAGGACCTTGATTCCGCTTTGTCTTTTTTCCAGCGCCTAGTTGGCAACTATGCCAAATCCAAGTATGCCAAAAAGTCTCAGCCACTGATCAAAAAAATCAATCTTTTGCAAAAAGCCAAGCCCAAAACTTCCGAAGGTGCTGGAAAATAAGCAGGACATTCCTGAAAGGCCGGGCATATATATATTTAAAACCGCTGCCGGGAAAATTTTGTATATCGGCAAGGCGATCAATTTAAAAAAACGTGTTTCCCAGTATTTTCAGAAAAAAGACCAGCCATTGATACGCAACTTGTTGGGACGGGCGGCTATTCTGGACTTCATTGTCACCGATGACGAAGCCGATGCCTTGATGCTGGAAAGCGACCTGGTGCATGGCTACCAGCCTCCATTCAACATCCGGCTCAAGGATGACAAGAGTTTTCCCTCAATCGAGATCACACTCGGTGAAAGGTTTCCCGGCATTTATTTTTCCCGGCAGCCCCAGACCGACAGTTTTGTACTGGGGCCGCTGGTCAATGCCGGGAAAGCGAAAAGCCTCATCGATGCCGTCACCCGGTTTTTTCGCTTGCGCTCCTGCGCCAACACCCTTTTCAAAAAGGGGATTCCCTGCCTGTATTACCATATCGATCGCTGTTGGGCACCGTGTGCCGGAAAGATCAAACCGGTACTTTACCAACAACAAGTAGGATTCGCCCTTGATTTTTTAAAAGGGCGAAAAGGAAAAATCAAGGCCAGGCTTGGCGTGCGTATGCGCCGCTTGGCCGCAAGTTTGAATTTCGAAGAGGCGCAAAAAATCAAGGAAGACCTGGAGCGGATGGAAAAATTTTCTTTGCGCACCTATATTTCGTCCCGAGCGCATGGAGATTTTGACGTGCTGGCCACTTGCCTTCTGGGCCGGGAAGCGTTTTTTATCCATTTTGCGGTTGCGGGTGGTCGGGTACGCCAAAGCGATTATTTCAGACTGCAGACGGTCCATGACGATGAAGGCGAGGCTTTCAGGGAATTCATGATCGATTTTTATCGTCACCGGCCTGTTCCCGGCGAGATTATTGTCTCTCGGCTGCCGGTCCAGAGCGCCGGATTGGAAGGCCTTTTTTCTGCCCAGGCCGGCCGCCGGTTTACCATTCGCATCGCCCGACGGGGAAAAAAAAGACAGATAGTGGGCATGGCCTTGAAAAACCTGACCCTGTTCGTGCAAAAAAGCGATTATCGTTCACTGGCAGAAAGAATAAAAGACATGTTTCGCTTGCGCCATCTCCCCTTTCATATCGAGGCGTTTGACATCTCCCACTTCGGAGAGAAAAATCGCGTGGGCGCCATGGTGGTGTTTCGTGACGGCAGATCGCAAAAACGGCTGTACCGCAGCTATATCATCCGCAGCGCCTCGGCCGGAGACACCGAAGCATTAAAGGAAGTGCTGTCCCGGCGTTTTCGCGATGAACCTTCGCCTCCCGACTTGCTACTTATTGACGGCGGCCTGCCCCAATTGGCCGCGTCTCGCCAAGTCAAGAAAAAACTGGGATTGCGTTCGGACCTGCTGGCGCTGGCCAAGGGCGAAGAACGGATTTTCATGGAAGACGGGTCTTCCCTGGTTCTCGAGCCCGGTTCGTTGCCTCGGCACCTTTTTCAGAACATCCGCGACGAGGTGCACCGCCGGGCCATTACCCATCATCGCCGGCGCCGTGAAAAAATTCAAAGCGGAAGCGGTCGCAAGGAATTAGCTTAGTTTGGCCGGTGCGGCACCGATATTCTGAGCTGAAAGGGAAACACCGGCATCGAGCAAGGCTTCGCACAGCGCACGCAGCTTGATGCGTGCTTCGGATGGCGGTACGTGCAAGGCAAGTTCGCCCCATGCCTTCATGAAGAGTCCGTGCGCCTCGTTGCGACATGATTGGAGTGCTCCGGATTTCCGGAAGAGAGCCATGGCTTCGCGCTGCCCGGCTGCCGTTCGCCGCAGCAGCTGGGAGCAGAAGATCGCGCCGAGGCGGTCGCGGCGGGTGCGCGGCAACGCCTTAAGCGCCTGCAGCATCACATAGGTGAGCTTGCCTTCCGACAAGTCCTCGCCGCGGTGCTTGCGAAGTCGCCTGGGCGTTTCGAATCCGCTTATGTCATCCAGGATCTGGAAGGCAATTGAGAACTGACGCGCAAAATTCATACAGGCGCGCGTCGTTGCCTCGTTACTGCCAGCGATGACGCAGGCGGCGGCGGCAGTACCCTCGACGATGCTTCCTGTCTTGTGCGCGTACGCTTCAAGGATCCTCGGGCCGTGGGTGTCGGCGATCCATTCCGCCAGACGTTTCCGGGTGAGGCGGCGCGACCAGTAAATGTCCATCGCCTGCCCAAGGTGGGAACGGACGTATTGCTCGCTGAGGATACGGTAGAGTTCGAGCCGTTGCGCTGATGACAGGAGCGGGTGCCGGCGCAGGATAAGAAAAGGCAGGAAGTAGGCGGTGTTGGCCGCGTTGATCGCAACATCGGTGCCGTAGCGCAGGTGGATGCTCGGCTGGCCGCGGCGCTGCTGCGAGCTGTCCTCGATATCGTCCACGATCAGTGAGCCGGTGTGCGGGAGTTCACCGACCACGGAGATCATCTGTTCGTAGGGTCGCGGCGCAATTCCAAGCGCCTCGAGCAGGAGCAATCCGATGATCGGGCGCCAGCGTTTGCCGCTGCGGTCGATCAGGTCCCACAGGGGGCGTGACAGCATGTCGCTGTATGCGCCCGGTTTGTTCATGATCCGTCGCTCGCTGGTGTAATTGCGTAGGTGCGCGCCTTTGAGCGTTTTGGGAAAGTAGCTGGCAATATTCGTGGCCACGCGCGCACTCATCTTTTTCAAGTTGCGCTCCAAGTCAAAGATGTACCCGTAGCCCCACAATTCGAGCCGCCCGATACCTTGCACCGGGCGGCGTCCGATCGTACCCTTTATCGTGCCGGCACCTTCCCAGACGGCGCGCGGGATCCCGAGTATGGGGATTTCCTGGTCATCCGCCAACGGCCGGAAGTCCAGGGCCGCTTTCAACCCTGGGATCTCGAGCCTCCATGCGAGCGGGTAAGTGATGCCGGACCGCTCGCTTTTCCAGCGGCGGGTAGGCGTTGCCGTGAAGTGCTGCATGAGCCGCGGCGGCTGCCCGGGTTGCAGCAGGACGAGGTGCTGGCTCAGCGTCCGCCGCCGTTGCGCGTCATGATGCAGGGTCACCAGCAAACGCTTGCCGTCGTCGAAACTGATGCCGAGCCAGGACCAACCGAGAAGTCTCTTCTTTTCGCCGCTGGAACGGAACCAGTCGAGGTCACCCCATTGATGGTCCAACCAGGCATGGCCCTGGACGGGTTTGCCGCCAACCGTACCCGAAAGGGTCAGGCTTGGATAGGTGTTGCAGGCCTTGCCGGGTTGTCCATTGACCGTTGGCTCATCGGCCAGTTGCAACCGGGGTGCGGTGGGGTGCAGGCAAAACCGGCAGCTGTTCCCTGTTTTTGGAGCCGCGAATGCGAGTGCGAAGTGATCGTCACGCTGGGCAAGGGAGAAGGAATTCCAGCGGATGAACAAGGGTGTGTCCGTGATCCGGGAAGATCGTTTGGCGAGTCGGATTGGAGCCGGAGGGCCGTAATCGGCCACTTCCTGAAGATAGGCCTGGATCAGCCTGGAATCGGCGTTTGTTCGTTGCAACCCCTGGGTGGCCTGGATAAACCAATCGAGCGATGGATGGTCGACCATTGAAGTAAAATTGGCCTGCTGACCGTCCGGGGAAAGGATCGAAGCGATGAGCCAGGAACCTTCCGGGACGGTTGCCGTTTTAGATTTCAGCAGCAAACGGAAAAAACTGATCATAAAACTGTGGTCACCCTGGGGTTTTTTATCCTTGTCGGCGTTCCGGCCGTAATGGAGACGCCTCCATGTTCCCTGAATGAACCACCACTCCACCAGACTTTCGCGATGGGGCGATTCGTTCTCGACGCCGATAGTGGCCGCCGTTTTGAGTTTGATCATTCCGACCTCAAGGCCTGGATGGGGTCCAGTTTCAGCGCATGCCAGGCGGGGATCAGGCTCCCGGCACTGCCTAGCAGTAGCGCGGCCGCAAAGACCTCGCCGATAATCCGGACAGAAAGGCCCGCCTCGAGCATTCCCCGGAGTGGGGACATGGTCAGCACCCAGTGCAGGGTCGCCAGCCCGAGCCCGATGCCCAACACCGTGCCGATGGCGGTCAGAATCATGCCCTCGGTGGCAACCAAGGCGAAGATTGTCGATGAACGCCAACCGACCGCACGCAATACGCCGATCTCCGGCGTCCGCTCCACCACCGACATCATCAGCGTATTGATGATCACCACGACTGCGATGGCCAGTGCAATGAGCGAGACGACCCAGGCGGTGGATCGCAGTACGCGCAGAACACTGTTATTATCGCCCACCTCCGAGGTCTCGGTGAACGTCAGCGTCGGGAACTTGTCTCGCAAGTTTTCAATGACGCGAGAGACAAAAGACTGTCCGGACTGCTCGAGGCGAAGGTTGAATACGGTGACGCGGCCCTGTTTTTCCAATAGCACCTGCATCGCCGCTAGCGGCATGATCACTCCCCAGTCGGCCAGTACATCACGCTGGGCGAAGATGCCGCTGATGCGAAACTCGCTGCCGCCGAGCATGATCGGCATTCCCGGCTTTTTAGCCAGGGCCGCGGCGGTCGACTGGCCGATGATGACTTCCTGCCCACTGGCAGCTGTCGGCAGCCGGCCGGATTTAATGCGCAGCGTATTCCAAAAGCGACTGCTGGCCGGCCAGCCGGCCAGTATGATCATTTCGCCGTTATCGAGATCGATCAGGTCCAGCAATTCTCCTGATACTTCGGCGACTCCAGCGATGCGTGCGATCTCGGGGGCGATACGCTCGTCCAGCGTGGCGCTCAGGATCTCGACGGTTCCCTTGCGAACCACCAGCACATCGCTGTCCCGGCGGGCCAATTTCGCAATCCAGCCGCGTTCGAGGCCGCGCACGGTGCCGATCAACCCGATGAGGCCGCCGATGGCGACGGCCACGCCGGCCGCGGTCAACAGCGAACGGGTACGGCGCCGGGCAAGGTTGCGCAGGGACAGGGTCAACAGGTGCATGAAATAACCGCCTCCGCGGAAGGTAGCACCAGCAATCTCCCGTCAAGCATATGGATCGTGCGCTGGGCGAAGCTTGAGATGGTTGCATCGTGCGTGGCCATGACCAGGGTCACGCCGTCGCTTTTGTGGATATCGGCCAGCAGGCCGAGGATCGCGGCCGATGTCTGGGAATCAAGGTTGCCGGTCGGCTCATCGGCCAGGATCACATCGGGCTTGTTGGCCAGGCTGCGGGCAATGGCCACGCGCTGGCACTCGCCGCCGGACAGTTGCCCGGGGCGATGGCAAGCTCGTGCGGCCAAGCCCACGCGTTCAAGGAGCGTCTCGGCGCGTCGGCGGCGAGATCGGGCATTGCGCTCGATTCCCAGCATGGGAATTTGCACATTTTCCATGGCGTTGAGCATCGGCAGCAGGTGGAAGGCCTGGAAAACAAAACCGATGCGAGCAGCCCGGATTCGCGCCCATGCACCGGCGGATGCGGGCTGCGTGCCATTGAATAGTGCCCGGCCGGCAGATGGGCGATCAAGACCGCAGAGCATATGCAGCAGGGTTGATTTGCCGCAGCCGCTCGGGCCGCGCAGGGCAACCGACACACCGGGTGCGATCTGCAGCGTAACTTCCTGCAGTGCGGTTACTCCCTGTGCGTAACGCCGCGAAACGCCTTCCAGAGCGAGAATGGGAGTGGTGATCATCGCGGCTTCCGTGTTTTTGGCGCGGCGGCGGCGGGCCCGGAAAGCAAGAAGCGACGGATCGATTCGATCTCGAATTCACTCATCTTCACCTCGGCATGGCGGTCGCCGCGAAGCATTTTCAGCGTTGTTCGCGTGCGCCCCCCGACGCCCGTGACGGCGAGGACAGCCGCACACCAGCTCTGATCGTCCAAGCGGCTGACGCGCTTGACAATGAAGCGCCGCTGCAGTGCGCCCGCCGCATCATATTTTTCGATCTTGAGCGGCAGGGCGATGGCTGGTGCGATCCAGCTGCGCACACGGGCAATGGGTGACTGTGTCCGGGGCGATGGCAGGGACTCGATGATGACACAGTCACGGCCGCGCACCCTTTCGCTGCCGATCTGCCGCTGCGACGGCCAGGCGAGAAAATCGTCCGTGAGGTCGCCGATGGTCAGGTCCGTGGTGAAAAACGGCTGTTCGAACAGAGCCGGCGTCAGCGGCAGCACCGTCTCCGGACCGTTGAAAATATAACCGCCGGCGGTCCGGCCCGGAGCCAGGGTGATGAGGACGGCTGACCCCGAAGTGGCCGCTGTGGCTCGCGCCAAGTAAAGCACCATGGTTGTGCGCTCCCGGGTTGCGGATGTGATTACCAGGCGCCTGCTTCTCGAAGTTCCGTGTTCGAGATCTTCGCGGATGAGTTGGGCTATGCCGCGCGCTCCCCGAATTTGCCGCGCTTCCAGGACACGCGCGATCAGGCGTTCGGTTGCGATGTCATGGGCAAAGACCGGGGCCGCTGTAAAGAGCAACGCTAGGCTGAGTTCCAGCGCCAGAAATCCCAGAGCGCGTCCGACCGTCGCTGCGGTCGTCTGCTTTAGCCATGTGTCAACGAGATTGGGAAAGGCGTATCGGTGGCCGGGAGCCGCTTTTCTGACAGAAAAATCGGTTTTACCCATGACCGGATTATATAGAAGAACATGCAAAAAATCAAAAAGAATAAAACCAGTTTCCATGGCAACGCTGCGCTAAGATTAGCAATCGAACACCATGTGATCGTGTTTCAGATTGGCATGCTTTTTCGCTTAATGCACCTCGGCGGCGCTGAGCAGGGAATTGAACATGATTTTATAGGTGCCTTCGCTGTGGGTGCGGTGAATGACGTCGGGGCCGATGAGGATGATTCGACCCTGGCCCCGATGGTAATCGACCAGCAGCGACTTGCGCACTAGTTCGTTTTCCCCTTCCAGCCAGCCCGAAACAAGCAGGTCCCTCTCGGGAAAGACCAGCGGCGTAAAGCGTTGATCCCCGACTGACCGGGGCAGCGCGGTTTTGAACGTCGGGCTGGACCTGAAAAAAACAGCGGCGGTTTTTTCCATGCCGGCCGTCAATGCGGAATTCTTCACTTCCACGCGCAAATAAGAACCGGGGCAAGTCACCTTGGTATTGTTTTCCATGATATTGGTCACTGGCATCTTGAACTTGTTGATCGCGTAATTACATGAATCTTCCATGAAGATCAGGGTTTTGCCGTTTTTGATCATATCCTTGAGCAGCTTTTCCCCCTTTTCCTCGATACCGCCGGAGAATTCCGGCGGAGTGGGGGTCTGCCATTTTTCCCATTTTTTAGGAGGTTTGCCGTTTTCGATTTCACTTTCCGAGGCGCCGGCGAAGACCAGCAAGTCATATTTCGCGGCAAAATTCTTTTTGGCGACATCCTGGGGATGAACCGTTTCATAGGGGACCCGGTATTCATCGAAGACGTAACGCAACCAGCCCTCGGTCATGTTGTGGCCCCAGTTCTGATAGAGCCCCGCCTTGAAGGGACGCAGCCGCCGAAACTGCCGTAACATGATCTCTTTCCTGGAAGTCATTTGCAATGGAGCCTGGCTGTGGATGTTTTTAAGCATGGCCAGAGCTTCACTTTTTTTGACCAGGAATGAGCCTGAGGAAAAATCGGGATGTTCGCGGTTGCGATACACCGCTTTTCCCTTGGCCAGGAGTTCGAAAGCGGCCCGGTAGGAATTGTTGTGGCGGGAGTCGAGGATAATGTATTCTTCCAACTCCTCCGGGAATCGATTTTTCTGCAATTGTACCAGGCTGACGGGTTCCATAAGCGCTTTGAGCGGCTCATTAACCGCGGCCGTCTTGATGCCCATGCCCACAGGCAAGGTCCAGGCAGCCATGTCATAGGGAAGTTCCGGTTCGGCCTTGAGATTTTTGCGGATGTCGGGATAGTGCTGATTTTCAAAAATGTTCTTGACAAAAGCACGGTAAGGCTGGGCCAGAGGAACCACATAAGATCTTTTGTCAAACATGGTATCGCCAACACGCACTGGGTGAGTGAGTTGAAAGATGCGGATATTTGATTTGAGCAGGATCTGGATGAAGCGCTCGGCCGTGGCCGGGTCGTGCTGCTGGCGCGGGACGATGAACGCGTAGGGCGCTTCGGTTTCACCGCGGTGGATATTTTCCCGGGCTATCTGGTATGTATTATAGAGCAGCTCCGGGCGCTGGCGAACGGCGCTGTGCAACACCGACAGCGTCGCCTGCAGGTCGTATGTTACCAGGTCGGCCAACCGCCACCAGCCGCCTTTCCAGGGATTGGGGCTGAAAACCCGTTCTTCATTTTTAAAACTTTCGGCGCTTTCCACTTCCTCGGGTTCAATGTAGATCGGCGTAGCCAGTCGCACCGAAGCGCCTTCAAAGAGAATGCCCGGAATATTGTGAAACCAGGCCGAATCATCAAGAGAACCGATCCACCAACCGGTAAAAAAACCGCGCGAGGCTACGCCTTTCAGGTTTTGTTTTTCCAGGTCGTAAGCGATGCGCGAACCGATGAGGTTGATGGATCGCCAGACCAGGGGATGAACACCCGGCGTAGGCGGGTCCTGGTAAGGCGGTATAAAAAAACGGTCGCCGCTACTGCCCATTTGGTGTTCATCGACGAGAATTTGCGGATACCACTGGCGGTATAATTCATGGACGATCAGTTCGGTTTCTTTCAAGCTGATCTTGAACCAATCGCGGTTGTCATCGTGACCGGCGTACCAATGATACAGATAGGGGACGCCGCTGCCTTCGTATTCGGTGCCCTTGGTTTTATTGTACCAATCTACGATCATGATTTGCCCGTCTGGATTGACCGAGGGAAACAGGACCAGGATCACATTGTCCAGGATGGCGCGAATTTCCGCTGACTCGGCCGTGGCCAGGAGATAGCCCAGTTCCATGGCCATTTGCGAGGAGGCGATCTCGGTGCTGTGGAGATTGCAGGTGACGAACACGATCGCTTTGCCGGTGACGGCCAGTTCTTTGGCCGTGTGCGGATCGATCTCGGCTTGGGCCATTTGGCGGCTGATGGCGGTGAATTTTTGCCATTGTTTCAGATTTTCTGCGGCCGAGATGACCGCCATAAACAGGTCGTTGCCTTTGGTAGTTTTGCCCAGAGTGACGGTTTCAACCCGGGGCGATTTCAGGCTGAGCTGCTGGAAATAGGCTTGGATCTGATGGTAGCCGGCCAGGTTGCGATCGCTGCCCGGTTTGAATCCCAGGGCCTGCTCGGGGCTCTGCTGGGCCATGATCAGAGCGGACAAAGCGAATAAGGCAGTGCAAAAAAATAATATTTTTTTCATTAGGCCTCCGTGAAAAGTGATTATAATTCTGTCAGTAGATAAATTGCAAATTAAGTATATGGTCTTCTTGATCTTGTATCTCTTCTGCCTGACGATTGAAATCAGCGGAGTCGTATTCACGGCCGCCGAATGGAATGGTCGGGAGTTTTAATTGAAATTGTTTTTGGGAAATAGGGCTATACTGCCCCAATAGGCTTTTTCGAAGGTGCCGTTTTTTTTAACAAGAAAAAAAACGCCTTGGTTGCCTACTTTCAATTGCGGATCAAAATCTTTCAGTCCCCCCCGGGTGCTTAAAACAAAAGTAGCTTCTTTGTCTTCCAGCTCACCTTTGAGCACGGCGTCAATTTTTATCGTTACCGTGTCCAAATTTTCATTGTCTTGAGGAATGACCTTGATGACTTCACCGAGAACAATACTGTTTGCTTTGCCGGGAAGCTCTTTCAACGGCAAGCGCATAATTCTGGATGCATTAACCGCTGCAGCCAGAAAAACGACACTAAACAGCAGGCATGATATTTTCTTCATATTTCTCCTCCTGGCGCTAGGGTGAGCCTGCTTCCTGGATGGACATAATATTCCAGCCGGGTTGACAAAAACTCCATCGCTAATTATAATAGCCCTGCGGTTGCCGGAGTGGCGGAATTGGCAGACGCATCAGACTCAAAATCTGACGAGGAATTTCTTCGTAAGGGTTCGATTCCCTTCTCCGGCATTTTTTTCAACCGTGGGCCTATTCCAGGTTGCGCTTTTCGACGATTCCTTTTTCCAGGTAAAAAATAGAGATCGTGGTATAGGGCACGGTTTTGTCGCCGATGGTGGCGCTGACCGTGCTTTGGGCAACCTGACGCAAATCCATGTTCGGCGTCAGCCAGTCATTGATTTTTTTTTCAAGTTCGGCGGCCTGTCCGGAAAACATCTTATATTTCATGTACACCCCCGCTTGTTTCAGGAAAAATTATAGCATAATTGCCACGGTCAGGAAATGATTTTCAGGGATTGCGGCGCGGAAGCGAACACAATTTTTTTGAATTCTTTTGGACTATTGGCCGTGGACAGGATTTCGCCGTCGATTTGCACGGAGAACGGCTTGTTCGATTTTACCGTGAAACGCGACGCCTGGATAAAAACGGTTTCCTTTTTTTCAGCATAGGCGCCTGGCGGGGTTAAAAAAGTTATATAGGCCAGACGAGAGAATGAACATCTTTTTACCAGGAATGCGTCCAGCAGGCCATCGTCGGTTCGTGCCTGCGGCGTGGCCATTTTTCCGGCCGCATAGTAGCGGATATTGTTAAAAACCGCCAGTATGAATTCACCTTGCAGGGTTCCGCTTTCAGCTTCCACGGTCAGTTCCATGGGCAGGTCGGCAGAGCGCAAGGCCTGCCAGCCGCCGCGCAGGCCTGACAAGGTCTGGTATTTGCCCAGGCGCGGGCTGCGATTGACTACGCGCTCGACATACTGGTTGATGAGCACGGCCAGTCCGATCGAAGCCTGGCCCGGGTAATAGCGCAGAACTTTTTCGCCGGCAATGGCCATGCCCAGGTCGATGCGCCGGGAGCGATTGCGCTTGATCGCCCGGCAGGCACTTCTTAGGGAATGGATTTCAAACTCCCTGACCACATCGTTGCAGGAGCCCAGGCCGATCATGCCCAGGGCATTGTCTGCTTTCAGCCGCATCATCTCGTTGATTACGATCAGCATGGTGGTATCACCGCCGGCGGCGACCAGGGTTGGGTAATCCTCCGCCGTCACTTTTACCAGGTCGCGCAAATCTTCTTCGTGGCGTGATTCGAACCAGTCGTACACAACTCCGGCGGACTTCAGGAATTTCTGCAAGGTCCGCCTTTTTTGAGTGGCCCGGCCTTTGCCGGAGCTGGGATTGAACAGGATGGCGACTTTTTCCATTATTCGGCGGTCAGTTCCCGCAAAATATTGTTGGCCTGGTTAACCTGGTCGGCGACAAACAGGACATAGCGGATATCGACATGGATGGAACGGGTGATGGCGGGCTGGTAGAAA
The DNA here is from genome assembly GCA_016934745.1 of Candidatus Aminicenantota bacterium. Taxonomy (GTDB): domain Bacteria; phylum Acidobacteriota; class Aminicenantia; order UBA2199; family UBA2199; genus UBA2199. Next base: position 25,356 of record JAFGSF010000006.1, read on the forward strand.
AAATCGCTGCTCAACGATTCGTAATTGCCGTCGAACAGCACTCCCACCAATTCGCCCCGGCCATTGAGCACTGGGCTGCCTGAATTGCCGCCGGTGGAATCGTTGCTGGTCAAAAAGTTGACCGGCACGTCGTTCAGTTCAGGAACCATGTGGCGGGCGTAGTCTTTTTTCTGGAAAGCGGCAACGACCTTGGTGTCCAGGTTAAAGGGGAATACGCCGCTGTTTTTAGCCAGTACTCCGGTCAGGGTCGTGAACGGCTCATAGTTGACTGCGTCGCGGGGAGAATAACCCTCGACCCGGCCGTAATTGAAACGCAAAGTGGAATTGGCATCGGGATAGAATGTCTCACCGGGACGCATCTGCATCATGGCTTCGATGTACAGCGGTTTGAGCTGCAGCCAGTGGTTGGCGATGGAGTTTTTGCGGTTGTTGAAGGCGTCGATATCGGGACTGATCTTGCCGGCCAGGGAAATGAAGGCGTCCCCGGCGGCGGCCACGGCCTTTCCGTCGGCAGCGAACATTTTCATTTTAAAGTCAAGATCGGCCAGCCGGGTGTGATCGTACAGGTTGTGGACAAAGGCGGAGATTTGCTCGTCGAGTCCGGCGCCCGGGCTTTGCTCGACCTGCTGGCGCAGGATTTTAAAGATGCCGGTTGAGTCGGCCGACAACAATTTTTCCAGGAAAAAAGCAAACACTGCCTGGTCGGAATCCAGGTCCAGATTTCTCTGGCTGACCGGCAGCCGCTCTTTTTTTGCGGCGATGTCGCGCTCCAGGAAACCGGCTTCGCGGTCCATGTCTTTTTTGGCTTTTTCGCGGCTGTATTTTTCGATGGTCAACCCCCAATTGAAAAGGCGGCAGCCTCGGTTCATCCAGCCATATATGGTCTGCAGCGAACCCTGGGAGCGCTCCTCGGCGGCCAGGGCGGCCATGTCGGCAAGCAGCCGGCCGTATTTTTTTTTCAACGCCGGCCGGGAAGCGATCCAGGCGGTCAGTTTATTTTCGGCATCCAGTTTAGTTTCATAAACCGCGTTTTTTCTCAAGCTTTCGAGCATGCCGCGATAGTTTTTGATCGAATTGTAAAGTCCCTTCAGAATTCCGGCATGCTTGATCTTGAGCGTTTCCCGGTCCATGGATATTTTTTCCAGCAAGGCAATGTATTGCTCGAGCAGGGCAATGCGCTCGGGATAATTGGATTGTATTTCATTGCCGATTTCGGCGGCACTGATCCAGCGCTTGGTAGTGCCGGGGAAGCCCATGATCATGGTGAAATCGCCTGACTTGAGGTTCTGCCGGGCAATGGGGAAATAATGCAGCGGCCGGTAGGGGACATTGTCCTTGGCGTATTTGGCCGGACGGCCGTCCGGGCCCACGTAAGCGCGCAGGAAGGAAAAATCACCGGTGTGGCGCGGCCACATCCAGTTGTCGATTTCACCGCCGTATTCCCCGATCGAGCGTGCCGGCACATAAACCACCCGCATATCCCTGATTTTGAGGTAGGTGACCAGGTAGAATTCGCGGCCGCCGTAATATTGGGCAACCAGGCATTCATTGCCCGGCGCCGCTTCGCCTTTTTTGATCAGGCGCTTGGATATTTTGTCAATTCGCCGCGAGCGTTTTTGCGGGTTCATGCCGCTCCTGAAAATCGACTTGAATAGCGGGGTGACGTTTTCAAATCCGGTCATGATCCTGACACTATACCCGGGGGCGGGGATTTCCTCGGAAAGGCTGCGGGCCAGGAAACCGTCGCGGATATAATTATGTTCCGGGGACGAAAGGCTTTGGACGGCGCCGAAAGCGACATGGTGGTTGGTGATGATCAGCCCGTCCGGAGAAACGAAAGAGCCGGTGCCTCCGCCCAGGTTGACCACCGCCATGGCCAGGCTTTTTTTGCCCGCTTGCCAGATGGAAGCGGGATCCAAGGCAAATCCCATGGACTGCATGTCCTTGCAGATGGCTGGGGTGACGTCATCCACCCGGTACATGCCTTCCTTGGCGGTCAATGCCAGGGTACTGAAAACGATGGACATAAAAATGGTTTTTACTTTCATTTGCGGCTCCTTGCTTCGGCCCGGGGATGAAAGCGGATTATAACTTGTTCGGGCGCGAATTTCAACTGCGCTGTTTCGCCGCGGCAGGGAAAATTGCCAGCACCTTGAGTTGGTGTCAGGGATATCCATTGGCCCGAATCGGCAGTTGGGCGGCCGGATTCATGCCCGGGAGTCTTGAATCGGCACGGAACTGCGGCGACAGTTGACGGTATCGGTGAGAAATTGATTGGGACTTGAAAATACTATTTTTCTATGTTAGAACATTGCAAGGGAGGTTTACATGAAAAAAATTATGCTGCTGCTTTCGGTTATATTGATCCTTTCTGCGTGTCTGTGCAAACCCATCATAACCGGTCTCCCCGAAGGCAAGAAAGTCAAGGTCAACATTCAAGACAAGACTTTCAAGGGCGAACTGCTTTCGGTGACCTCCGATCTGATTATTATTCGCTTCCGCGATGAAGAAAAGAAAAAAGACATTATCCTGGGATGCCCCACCAACGAAACCGAAGTGGTCAAATTGATGAAAGGCTGCGGCCCGATCGGAAATCTTTTCACCAAGGGCAAAAGCTATACATTCAAGAAAAACACTCCGGCCAAGATCAATGAGAATGTCGTCAACCTTTCGGTTGACGCCCTGTACGTGTCCAAGATCCCCGATTACGTCAAGGAGCAATTGACCCTTTTTAATCAGCTTTAAGTGCCGGCTTTGTCACATTCACACCCAGCCCAACTGTGAAACGCTATTTTTTCCTGGGGCTGAATTTTATTTTGGTGCTGCTGTCCATATGGCTGCACGACAAATTCCGGGTCTGGATGGCCGGACGCCTTGGCGATGCAGATGCGGCGGCCCGACAACGTTCGGCTGAAAACCCCTTTGCCCGCGTGGACTGGATCGGCAGCGTGCTGCTGCCGTTTTACCTGCTCTTCCGCGGCCTGCCGGTCCTGGGCTGGACCAAGCCTCTGGAGATCGAGCCTGAAAATCTCGGCCGGCCCTATCGTGATGGCTTGCTGATCGCCGCCGCCGGCCCGGCAGCCAACCTGCTACTGGCTGTGATGGGCATCGGTCTGGGCCTCGGGCTGCAAGCGGCCGGATTGTTCCCCAGCCAGCAATGGGGCAACCTGCTGGTCTCTTTCTGTCTGGTCAACACCAACCTGATGGTATTCAATCTGCTGCCCATCCCGCCGCTGGCCGCTGCCATGGCGGCCGAAGTTTTTTTAAATGGCGATGCCCTTTCGGCTTTTGAAGATATAAAACCTTATGGATTTCTTTTGCTTCTGGCCGGAGTTTATTTTAATTTTTTTAATTTCTTGACCACGCCGATCACTCGGTTGGTTATGGCTATCCTGGGATTTTAGTGTTGGTGTGAGTAACCGCCCAAGATCAATTCCCTGACAATTAAAACCTGATGCTGTTTTTTCTTTCCTATGGTTTAACGTTTTTTTCTTTCAGATCCTGGCTTTGCAGCAGCGACTGGTAGTACTCGCATTTTTTCTCAAGTTCGTCGTGACTCCCGATTCCGACCAGCCCCTTGTCGTTGAAGCACAAAATGCGGTCGGCCTGGCGGATGGTGCTCAAGCGGTGGGCGATGATGAACAGGGTCTTGCCTTGCACCAGCTTGGGCAGGGAAGCGAAGATCGACGCCTCGGTTTGCGAGTCAAGGGCCGAGGTCGGTTCGTCCAGGACCACGATGTCGGGTTCCTTGATCAGGGCGCGGGCAATGGCCAGGCGCTGTTTCTGTCCTTCTGAAAAATTGACGCCGCGTTCGCCGACTAGGGATTGGTAGCCTGCCGGCAGGGATGTGACGAAGTCATGGATGCCTGCGGCCCGGGCCGCTTTTTCCAGTTGCTCTGCGCGGGCATCGGGATCGCCGTAGCGCAGATTTTCAGCAATCGTGCCGGAAAGGAGAGTTGGCGACTGAGGCACGTAGCCGATGCGCCGGCGCAGGGAACGCAGCTCGTATTCTTTCGACGGCCGGCCGTCGATAACTATTTCCCCCTTTTGCGGGCGGTAAAACTGCAGCAGCAGGCTGACCAGGGTGGTCTTGCCCACGCCGCTGGGACCGACGATAGCCATATGTTCGCCTGCCCGGACCGCGAAGGAAATATCCTCAAGGACCGTTTCCCGCAGGTTGTATGAGAACGATACGTTTTTGAATTCCACTTCTCCGCGCAGGTGTTCGGCCGGGAATCCTACCCCTTCATGTTCTTCGGGGACCACATCGAACAGGGTCGATATCCGCTCCAGCGAAGCCACGGCATTTTGCCACTGGAAGTTGGCCTGGGCCAGGAACTGGGCCGGGCCATAGACAAAGCCGACATAGGATTGGAAGGCCAGCAAAGAGCCGACACTCCATTGCCCCTGGATGATCAGGTAGGCGCCGGCGGCCAGCACGATCATGCTGGCCAGGTCGGGGGCAAAACCGATGGCCAGGTTGGCCAGCGAACCCAGGGTTTGCTGTTCCATGCCCAGGTTGAGCGAGGCGCGCAGCTTGCCCACCAGCGAGCTCAATGTCCTTTTTTCGGTGGCGAAGGCTTTGATCAGGGATGTCTGGGCCAGCGATTCCTGCACCGACTGGAAAACATCGGCCTGCCGTTCCATGCCGTGGTGGCTCAAAACGCGCATTTTGCGGCCAAAGAAACGCGTCGCGACGAACATCAAGGGCAGCACCAGCAAGACAGCCAGAGCCAGGCGCCAGTTCAGGTAAAACAAGAAAACGGCGCCGCCGGCGAAGCGAATGAAGGAGGTAAAGATATGGATGAGCGTTGACGAAAAAAACCAGCGCACTCCGCCCACGTCGCCCAGCAACCGTGACATCAGGTATCCGGTCTCCTTGTCATCAAAGAAAGACTTGGGCAGGTGCAAGGTGCGGTCGAAAAGGGTCTGCTGGATCTCGAGCAGCACTTCCTGTTCAAAACGGGTGAAATAATATTGTTGCAGCAGGCCGAACACGATGGCGGCCGCCTTGATGCCGGCCAGGAGGAGAATGACGCCCAGCAGCAGGGAGAGCTGCCTGCCCAGGATGACCTTGTCGATCAGGTAGCGCGTAATCAAAGGGCCGGGAAAGGCCAGCAGCGAGGTCAGCAAAATAAGCAAAGAACCCAGCGCGCCCTTGCGCCAATGGTGCTTTATAAATGGGACCAGGTTTTTCAGGTTGGCGCGCACCTTGGATTTTTGCTTGTGCCCGCTGGCCAGTTTATCCTCAGGCAGGCGGCGCTTCCATGCGTCTTTCAGGTATGTGAACCAGGATTTCATTAGTTGGGATTATAGACCATTTTGGCCTGACAGGGAAGGGATGGAACAAACTCACCCCCTGCCCCCGCGTTGCAGTGTGGCATCGCCTAATGCCTCGCAGAGCATTGGCATAGCGATGCGTACCTCTCTTTGGGAAAGAGAGGGGGGCGACTGTTATATTGAGAAACCAGTGTGGCTGTGTGATAATGCAAAGGATGAGAGAGGAGATCAAATTAGCTGCCAGAAATTTACGAAAAAATCAAACTGAAGTGGAATCGTTTCTTTGGGAACGATTGCGTAATCGCAAATTAATGGGGAAGAAATTCTTACGGCAACACCCGATCCTATTTGAAATCGATGGGCAAAAGAGATTTTTTATTGCCGATTTTTATTGCAGGGAAAGAAAATTGGTCCTAGAAATAGATGGCGCAATCCACATAAAGCAGAAAGAATATGATCACTATAGAGACTTGATCATTCAAGAACTTGGACTTCGAGTGATAAGGGTGAAAAATGAGACAATTGAGAATGAATTGGATAAATTTTTACATGATGTATTGACGCCGATTCTTTCCGATTGAACTTCAAACTCACCCCCAGCCCCTCTCTTTTAAAAAGAGAGGGGAGTGCCTGTTCCCCTTCTCTTCCCAAGAGAAGGGGTTAGGGGATGAGTTGAATGCTTCAGCTTACGAATTACAGAGAGCTATTTATTTTTTGACTTTGGGTCCGATAACAAAATCGTACGGCCGTTTGAACCACCAGCGGTTCGTTTTTATCCAGTAGCCGGCCACAGTTTTGCCCTTGTGGACATATTTAACCAACGGCCCGTCCCGGGTTTCGAAATGGATCGCTTCGATCTTCGGTCGCCAGAGTGTGGAGATTATTCCTGTCCTTTTCAGCATGCGGTAAGGTTTTCTCAAGAATAACTTCATAGCTTTTATCATGTGCAAGCGGCCACGCAGCACCCTGGCCCGACCCAATCCCAACCAGCCGTTCGCGACTTTATGAATTTCCCCGTTGCGCTCGTAGTGGGTCACCCGTCCGACAAAGTTCTCTTCCGTAACCGTTCCATCATCATCCTTTTCATTGTTATCCCCGCGGGTGATTATGCCTTTTTCGGTTGAAAATACGACCCGATGAACGCAGCGTGCTTCTTCATCCGTTTTCATGGGACTGATGAAAACCGTGACATCGCCGATTTTAATGTCGTTTATTCTGCTTTTTTCAATTTCAAGCCGGTCACCTTCCCTGAATGTTCCGGCCATGCTGCGACCCGAATAAAAAAGCGATTCTATTTTTTGCATTCAACCTTAAAAAAACTATTTTTGAAATTGCACTTCAGGCAGAGCATTTAATGAAATGATTTTTGTAAAGCTCTTCAAGAAAGCGATGGATATCTTTTGCGAGTGTGCTGCTTTTCATTTCAGGAAAAAGTCGCTTCAAGTGATTGCGCATGTCTTTTTTTGAATGCCTTCCGTCGCACATTTCCCAGATTGCAAGACTGGTTTTATTGGTCAAGTAATAGGTGCTGTCTGTTTTCATCAAGACAGCCTCGGTTTGGCTTGAATTCACAAACAATTTCACTTCCGGAACTTTTTGGAGGAACGCATTTGGGGGTATTGCAGCGGAGGGAATATCCTTTTCAATTTGCATTGGCAGGAAATTTTTCCGTTCTTTTTTATCAATCCATAATGGATGCATTTTTAATGAGTTGTAATTGATTTCAAAGGCATTTTTTATTTTGTTTCTTTGGTTTTTTTTCCAAAAATCATACTTGATTTCCGAAATAATTCCTTCCCTGTGATCATAGCGTATCAATTCCAGCCATTCCTTGCTCCATTTTATTCTTTTTTGAGAATGGATGATATCGGCGATATTTCGGCGCATCAAGATGATGGCGTCATCCTGGGAAGTAAAAAAATGGATATGGCGGCACAGGGTGGGGCATTGGATCACGTATTTTTTATTTGATTCCAAAAAAGCAGAGAGATTATAAAAACCGTCCATGTTGATTTGGGTTTCATCGACAAATTCATGGCCGCTATCATGGGCGATCATTTTCGCGCATATTCGGGTGCCCGATCTTTGCGGCCCGGTCACGAATATTCGTTCAAATTTTGACAGCCAGGCAAACATGCTTACGATCCGGATTTATTTGATTTTCCGGCCAGGGCGTTATCGATTGCCTTAAAATCCAAAGAGTCGATGGGGGTGTGGATGTAATAACTGGGGATTTGCCGGCAGAGCTGATATAACATATCGAAAACACGGGTGCGCAATACCTTGGGCAAGACAACGGTTTTCAAAAAACTTTCATTCCAAATAAAACGCAGGGTATCGTTGGCTTTGGCGGGGAGTATTTTGAATTTTTTTGATTTTTTTATGATAAAAATCCCGGCCAGCTCGGATTTGGCCGGCCCGCAGCTCATGGTGCCAAAAGGGGTGCTGCATAAATGGAACGTGTTTTTCGCCCAGCGTACGACCACCTGGTCATCGCTGAGAATTTCATTCCGCTTGAATTTTTTTATCAGCGTTGTTTTCCCTCCGGCATCCGGGGCCAGGAAAAGGGCCGCCCCGTTTTGCCTCATCACTCCGGCGCCATGCAGCAAAAAGCTCAAGTCATTCACCATGGCCAGGCTGATCAAATTCCTGAGCCGGGCGTTGAACACGGGATCCGTCATGTCTTTTTTATTTTCGGGATAATAAAAAAAATGAAATTCATTCTCGGCAAAATTTCGAATGATCAGGCGATTCCAGGACAATGACAAATGAAAAAGTTCAGGTTCGATCCGGCAGTACTGGATCGCTTCGCGCACGGCCGGTGCGCGGAAAACCGGGTTGGCCAACCACCATTCAGGGAATACCAGCGTGCGTCGGAGCGCCTTTTTTTCTTCTTGGTCCAATGGGCTTAACGTGTAAGATTTCGTTTCGAGTTCGAAAATGGAATAACGGGCGTTCGCATCCCCGGGCGGGGCCAGGAATTTTTCATAAAGCATGCTTTTTGTTGCGGGCAGGACAATATCCGAACTGATTTTTACCTTGACATTGCCGATTTGATAGTGATTCACATCAATCATTTAAGTTTCTACTAAAATAAAAAAATCAAGCTGAAACGGTCGGCAACGAAATCATTCGGTCCAGGAAATCAGTTTGCTGATTATTGCTGGCCTTGGCCTGAACCGCATATCGTAGCGGCGTTGGTACCGGGGCTGCAAGCGGGCCAGGTATGGTACCCTCCGGGACCACATGCTGACGTGTCGGGGCTGCCGCCGGGTCCGCAGAGTGGAAGAACGCCCGGTCCGGTTATGCAGGTATAAAAAGGAGCTGTTCCGGTTTTGCAGACTCCCTCTGGCGAGAATTGTCCTTTTGCGACGATCAGCGATATGTCTTTGGCAAAAGGCGGCTCGTAACGGGTTATTCTTTCTTTTTTTCTCATAGTTTATCTCCTTCTTGTCTTAAATAGTGTTTTCTTGAACTGGGGAAAATTCCGCTTTTGTCAGCTTGTTCACAAAAATAAAAAGCGGAAGAAAATTTTTTGCTTGTATGGAAATTATTTGCGACGCAGGAGCCGAGACAGGTATCACGGTGGATACACAGCCCGCATATCCCCTCTAACTTTTCAGGAATCTCTTCCCTGAGATTTATCAATTTCGGGGATGTCAGCCAAATATCCCGCAGATTGTCGTCAGTAATATGGCCGAATAAAAGTTCGGGAATAGTGACGCCAATTCCGCAGATTGATATACTGCCGTCGGAAATAATACTGAGTATGTTCAGTACCGAGCAGCGGCCTATATCGTTTTTTAACAAATTCCGGATCGGTTTAAAGGCGATGGGTATATCAAAATAAACTTTGATCTTGTACTTCGGATGAATTTCATCCTCAAGGACGAGAAAAAGCTCTGTTATCTCATTTATTTCAAACCCGTTTTTTTTGGCAAAATCATCGCCGCGGCCCATATGCTGTATAAGGTTGAACTTTACCGAACTGCAGCCTGACAAATCAGCCAAATTAACCACGTCTTCCATTTCTGCGGAATTGCCCTTGTGCAAGGTGCAGATCAGTTGAGGATGGAAGCCCGCTTTTACCAGCGATTTGATGCCGGATATGGCTTTGTTAAAGGCTCCCTCAATTCCGCGCAGCTTATCGTGGGTTTCTGCCCTGGCTCCGTCAATTGAGACCGAAATGAAGCCGAAGTTTTTCTTTGATTTTAAATATACTGCCAATTCATCATCGATCAATGTGCCGTTGGTTTCCATGACTATAGCGATGTTTTCCCCATCAATTAAGTCGACAATCTCACGAAAATGAGGGTGGAGCATGGGCTCACCGCCGGTTAATTTCACCGATTGTAATCCCAGAGGTTTGGCTTCCACTATTGCTTTTTTAACTTGTTCCAGCTTGATGAATTTTCCGGTTTTGTTGTCGGTTTGATAATCGGGCTCGATCCAGCAGTGACGGCAGGCCAGGTTACAGGAGCCCGAGATATACATATAGAGTGCGGTCAGGGGAGGCACGCCCTCGGGAAGATCGAGATGCTGGACTGCTGTCGGAGCAGTTTCTTTTTTCAGCAACTCAGGCTCGCAACCCATAACTCGCTCCTGTTTCTTTTAGGAAATTCCTGAAGCAATCCTCGGGATTGGCGCGGTTGAAATCTCCGGTCAACTGCTCAGCCAGCCCCGGGCAGCTGCCGTTGCAAAATTGATTCCACTCGCAATCCTCGCACCCTGGCACGGTGTTCATGGGAATATTTCTCCGCTCACGCAAGGCAATCATGGTGGGATGATGATACCATATATCGAGCAGCGAATCACTGCAAATGTTGCCCAGGACCAAACTGGGCAGCATGCAGCAGGGGACGATCGAACCGTCGTGCAAGACATCGATCTTGGAAAACACGCAGCCGCAGGCACTCAGGTAGCCCATGGTCCAGGTGAGGGGTTTTTCGCCCGTGCGCCGGGCATGGACCATCTCGGCATACATCTTGCGCTTGGCTTGCGGACCGGCCTGGGCTTGCAGTCGCCCGGGATAGCGGCGCTGCAACCGGCCGATTGTTGCCATGGCAGCCATTTTCTGCTTTGAGGTCAATGTTATTTCAGCGTCGCTGCGGCAGCCCGAGCCGATGGGCATGGCCTCGTTGGTGGCAAATGATTTTAAACCGATATCTTCCAGTAAAAGTTTGGCGATGTTGTCCATGTCGTTGAGGTTGTGGCGGTTGATGGTCACGCGCACCACTACCGGGAATCGGGTTTGCTTGAGAAGCTTCAAGCCGCGAATCGCCTTGGCGAAGGAACCCGGTCGGCTTTTGTTGTGGATCTCGGCACACGAGCCATCTATGGAAACTTGAATGTAATCGAGTCGCAAGCGCCGTTTTCCATGTTCGAATTTTTTAATCAATTTCTCGTCGATCAGGGTGCCGTTGCTCAGGATGTTGTAGCGCATGCGGTTGGCGATAATGCCGTCGATCAGATCAAAAATATCGGGACGCAGCAGGGCTTCGCCGCCGGTCAGTGATATATCCATGATGCCGATTTCTGCCAGTTTGGCAAAGAATTTCAACCATATCGCTGCCGGCAGGTCCTTCAGGCCCACCATTTCATTGGCGTAGAAACAGTAATTGCACTTCAGGTTGCATTTGCCGGTGATGGAAATGCTGACGCTTTTGGGCGGCGGCATTTCCCTGTTTTTATTGCGTGCAGACAATTTTACTTCTCTTCTATTTCGGGAATTCCCAAGAAGCCGTTGGTTTGCATGTCGTCGATGAAGGATTTAACCTGTCCCTCCACGTCGGCCTCAGGCACGCTGTCGAATGCTTTTTTCATGGCGGAAACGATGGCCGCCAAATCTGTTTTCCCGTCGCAGTGCTTCCAGATGAACAGCCCTGTCGTATTGATCACGCGAATTTGATTGGTGTCGGGGTTGAACAGTAGGGCACCGTCCGGGTCCTCTTCGCGCAGAACCACATCCGGGTTGCGTATGAGCGAGTTATTTGCCTGAACTGTCTGTTTTACCATCTTTGTCTCCGTATTAAAAAAGAGTATAAGAATATAAAATAATTTTGTCAATAGAGTTCCAAGTGGAAATAAATTTTACAGGTAATGAAATAAGTTCATAATAGTTTTATTTGTGATTAAAAATATGATATATATATTTTTAGTGGATGGCATATCCCATACCAGGGAAGATATTAATTTGAACAAAAAAATATTGCACGATTTTGATACAGCTCGTGAGAAATTCAAAGGATTCGAGTTTGCCTACTGTGTTTTGCGGCCGGAGGACCTGAAATACCTTCGAGAGCAGTCAGCTATCTACAAAAAGGCTGTAATGGCAGTCCAGGAAGTGATATTACCTGCGGTGCGCAATCACTGTCCTTCCTGCCCCTACGGGACTTGCTGCCGCCTCGATACGCCCGAACTCAGCATTTATATTGCCGGTACCATCGGTTGTTTTGGCTTGATCGATTACCTGCTGGTGCGTTGTGACACGGAACTTCCTGAGCCCGATTTCCGCAATGGCCGGCGGAATTTATGCGCGTTCTGGGACAACGGCTGCCGACTGCCGCCCGACTGCCGCAGCCTTTTATGTTTGCAGTTTTTTTGCGAGCCTCTGCGCAGCGATCTGGACATGAACCTGGTCAATGATCGTCTCGCTGTACTGAAGTCCGTGGTCGACAATTTTTCCCTGGCGCGACTTTTTCGAAGACAAACCCGAAGTTGACGGGGAAATTTGAAAAAAATGAAAAAAATACTATAATGAATACATGAGAGAAATATGAAGAGTACTGCCAAAAAGAAAAAACCTAAATATAAAGCACCTAAAGTAATATCTTTATCCGGGGTCGTGCAAGGCGCCTGCAATCCCGGATCGACATTCCAGCTAAACCGTTGTAAAGCCGGGGGAAGCGCCGGGGGGAGATGCGAAAATGGCGTGCTTCCCGATGGCGGGTGCAAAGCTGGAGGTCAGTTCTGAGCTCGAAGTGATTGTCAGGTCGGCGCAATATCGAATTTATTTTTATGCAGGAGTTCCATAATTCCAAGTCTCTATAGAAGGAGAAAAAAGACAACAGCCAAACTGGCAATAGCCGACGGATATATATGGCAATTTTACGCCGAGGATGAAAATGCAGTTATCCTTATCGCGCAGCTTGAGCATGCTTGGGGGATCGCGCGGAACATTGAGTCGACCGAATCAAGTCATGAAGGTGCCCAGGTTAAAAATATCTCGGTTCGTGTCGCTCAAAGGAATGTAAAATGGACCTCGATGCCCCTTGAACGCGGCAAAATGATTTCATGTTCAGTCAGCCCGTTTTCTACTCCGAAAAAAACGGCATTCCGCTTAATGCGTATTTCGCAGGTTGTAGCCCATTATTCGGAAATACGAGGCGGCCTGCTGGTCCATGGAGCATTGGCTGAATGGAATGGGATGGGGGTGATTCTGGCCGGGCCGGGGGGAGTGGGCAAGACGACCGCCAGTGAACGTCTGCCGCGCCGCTGGCGCTCTCTCAGTGACGATACGGCCCTGATCGTCCTGGCTCCCGATGGCACTTATTGGGCCCACCCCTGGCCGACCTGGAGCCGGCTTTGGCAAGGGGATAAGCCGGGCTCCTGGGACGTCCAGGCCGCCGTGAAGCTCAGCCTGATCTGCATGATGACGCAAAACAAGGAGGACCGGCTTTATGGGATTTCCATGCGCCAGGCCATCAGTGAACTGGTAGACGTCAGCGGCCAGACATTCGCGATCCTGGCCAGCGGCATGGACAAGGGCGCTCTCCGGCACATCAATCTGATGCGTTTTCAAAATGCCGTTGCCCTCAGTAAAAAAGTCCCGGTCTGCCGCCTGGAGCTCAGCCGCTATGGCAAATTCTGGCAAGAAATCGAAAAATTCCTGGTTTCGCGCAGGTAATGTCGTATACTTGTTGCATGAACATGAGGCTGCAAAAATCTTTCCGGTTTGGGGCCCAGTGATGGCCGACGAATCTGCTGTGGAAAAACCCGACGAAGGGATCTCGCTTTCAGCCCCGGTGATCATGGATCTGATCGAAGCCGTCCATGAAAAGGGCGCCTCGTTCCGCTTTCAGGCCAGGGGCTTCAGCATGACCCCGGCCATCCGCGACGGTGATGTCATCACCGTTTCGCCCCTGGGCAGCGGCAGACCACGCCGCGGCGATGTCCTGGCCTTCCGCCATCCACTGCGGCCGCAGCTGCTGGTCCACCGCGTACTGCAGGCTCGTGGAATGAAGTATTTCATCAGGGGCGACAGTTGCCCTGAAGCTGACGGTTGGCTGCTGCTGGAAAACGTAATCGGGATCGTCACCCGGGTGGAAAGGAATAAAAAAAGTGTTTTTTGGCCAGACCGGGACCATGCCTGGTCGCGCTTCTATTTCTGTTTATATACGTTGTGGCCGCCACTTCGCCGATTTTTAGTCAGAACATCCGCGTTTTTTAAACATTGCTAACCGTTGCCGAAAAAAATAAATTCAGGTTAATTTTGTTTTTTGGCAATCGCACCGGCAAACTCGCTTTCATCGTTGGCCTGGATATTGACCAGTTCAAAACCGCCTTGATGGAGCTCTCCTTTCAATTGCTCCAGAGCTGTGAACGCATGGATGAATTCAAGATTGAAGCGCAGCATATCGCCTTTTTCATAACGGAGATTGCCCAGGCTGAGCCAGGCCATTGTTTTTTTTACAAACACACTTTTAAACGAGGCGTCCATTTTGGGGTTCCATAAAAATCCAAAAACAAAATATCCTCCGGGGGTGAGTGCCTTGCCGATTTTTATCAGCATTTCTATCCGTCTTTTTCGCGTCGGTACGCTCGAATACATGGCGGCGGATAGCCAAACCATGGCGAAGGTATTTTCTGGAAGTTTCAAACTCGAGATTTCTTGGACCATTCCGGAAATTTCGATCCCGGTTTTTCTGGCATTTTCCTTTGCCCCTTCCACCATGGCGGGAATAAAATCAATGCCGGTCACCATAAACCCGTTTTTGGCCAATGGGATGGCCTCACGGCCTCCACCCAATCCCAGCAGCAATAACTTCCCTTCGTTGATCCCAACTTTGTCCAAAAGCGATTGTTCCAGGGTGCTTAAGCCCGAATTCACCAGCTGTTCATCGCACCAGCCCTGCACGTTATCCGGCTTTGAGTAATGCCGACGGTTCAATTCGATAAGATCATCGGGCCGCATGACCGCAACGGCGGAAGACTGAATGAACCTGCCGATCTTGATCAATAATTTGGCGACTTTGATTCGTGGATGCATCGGTTTAGCCTGATTGGCTTTTTTTAGATCCGCTCTTTTCCAGCAATGCTTTTGCCCGAGCATGGGCCACCTGGCAAAAATATTCGGACCAACCGTCCAACCGCCCTGTTTCCAAATGGGCATGGGCCGGGCACCAGAGGCACAAATTGACGATTGGACAGGCGCGGCATTTTCTCGTGAATTCAGGATCGGATGATGTCATGGCGCGCACCCGCGGCACTAGGCTGTTCCAGGCTTCGGACAGAGTGGTTTTTTTCAGGTCGACGATGCAATCGCGATGTCGGAGCGAGGAACACAAATGAAAATGACCTTCCGGGCTGACCGTGAAACCATTTCTGCCGGTGCCGCAGCGGAATAGGTGCCGGCAATCATGATGCTCATCCGCAGAAAAAACGAACTGCTCGCAATTATTTTTCATGACCGTAAAACGCTCTTCGTCGCCTTGTTCGATGGCTACGATCTCATCGGCATGAAGTCGTTCTGCCCGGATGTCTTCGTTCTTGGCCGGATCACCGTCAAAGCGCAGATGGAGCAATGGATCGAAACGAAAAAAATCCATAGTCTGCTTGCGGCAGAATTCGGCAATGGCGGGAAGTTCCGCGACATTGCTGCGCATGGCCATGGCTTTCAAACGCACCTGGATGCCGTTATCCAGGAGCAGATGCAGTCCGCGCTGAAAGGCGCGAAACGACCCGGGTCGGCGAGTCACCCGTTCATAGGTTTCCGCGGTGGCGCCATAGACGGTGACTTCGATATGCCGGGGCGGAAACTTTTTGAATAGGGCGATATGTTCTTCGCTGATCAGGCAGGCATTGGAATATACCGACACCAGTAAACCCTTCCTTTTCAACATCAGGTAAATCTCGCTGAAATCCTTGCGCAGCATCGGCTCACCTCCGGTGAGCAGGCACCACAAGCTGCCCATGGCCACGGATTGGTTCACGATGTCCGCGATTTGGTCGAATGAAAGTTCTGTTTTTTGCACCCCGGGATTATCAGCAGGGAGATTGATGTAGCAATGCCGGCAGTCGAGGTTGCAGCGTGCGGTCAGTTCGAGATCAAACGCAAACGGGACGTTTTTCGCACGGGCCAGGTCCCAGATCTTGTATTGCGACAATGATATTGAACTGATGAATTTATTTTTCATTTTTCCCGGTGCAGCAGGCTTCGCAGTCGGTTTCAGGATAAATTCTAGCATGGCATCTTGATTACTTCAAGCAATCTGGGTACCAGGGAAAATAAAACTAAAATGGTTTGAGTTATTGGGACTGGTTTGGTATAATTTGGCCATGGCTAAAGCTGATTTTTCCATTAAAAGGATTCACAATCCTATGCCGAGATTGCCCCTTGAGGGCAACATCGACCTTACGTACCGATGCAATAACAATTGCCGCCATTGCTGGGTCAATGTGAAAAACTCCCGCGAGGAACAGCGCAAGGAACTCGGCACCTGGGAATGGCTGGATATCATCGATCAGGCGCGTGCCCTCGGGGCGCGTGACTGGGCGATTTCCGGTGGCGAACCGCTGCTGCGGGAGGATTTCACCGAGGTGTTCGCTCATGTCCGCAAGAAAGCATCCTCTTGCTCCCTGAATACGAATGGAACGCTGATCACGCCCGCCATTTCCCATTTGCTCAAGAAGGATTGTGTTGTGATGGTGTCGATATACGGCGCCACTGAGAAAGTACACGACCATGTCACCCGCAATCCCGGAAGTTTTACCGCCGTTTTGAGGGGCATTGCCTATCTTCTGGAGGCCGGCGTGCGCCCGTTGATCCAACTCGTTCCCCTGATGGACAATTTCAGCCAATGGCATGAGATGATCGCTTTGGTACAGGGTTTGGGCTTGGATTGGAGGATGGGTGCTGCCAGTTTGATCTTGTCTGCTTCGGGCGACGAAGGCAGGAACGAAGAGATCCGGGCCCAGCGTCTGGCCCCGGCTCAGATCATCGAACTGAATCCGCCCAACGTCGCATATGAGGAAAGGCATACCCAGGCCGCTGCCTGCAAAACTAGGGTAGAGCAGCGCAGATATGGGGATTGCATTTCCGAGCGCAATATTTTCCATGTCGATCCGACGGGCAGCTTGAGCTTTTGCTGTTTTATCAAGGAGGAACAGTTGCGTTATGATTTAAAAAAAGGTTCCTTTGCCGAGGGCTGGGATAAATTTCTGCCTGCTTTGGCCAGCAAAGCCCAGGATTGCCTTGTTTTTGACCAGGAATGCCGAATTTGCGAATTGCAGCCCGATTGCCAAAGGTGTCCGGCCATGAGCTATCTTGAACATCGTCGGGCCGAGGCACCGTCCGGCTATCTTTGTCAACTCCTCAAGGAGGGAGAAAAATACAGGCAAAACTGGAAAACCTGTCACCAGCGTTATTTCCGGATAGCCGGCATCACCATCGAGATGAATTGCGAACGTGAATTCATGGAAAACAGCTTCAGTCCAGCATTTCTTCCTTTTGCGGTCGCCCAGCCCGGTAACGACGTGCTCCGGCTAGAGTGTTTTTTCTCGCTGCCCGAATGGAACGAAAAACAGCTGGGAAAGCTCGTATATGATCAGGTGCCATGGATGATTTATCAAAAAGGAGATAGCTGGAGTTATCTTGCTTTCACGGAACACAACGGTGTGAAAGATATTCACCAGTTGGCTATATTTAGTGATGGCTATGCTCACGGCCGGATATTCAGCAATTCGGATTATCGATTTCAAATAGGGAACTTGAATTCGCTGGCCATGATGCCTACCGACCAGATCTGGCTGGCTCAGGCGCTGCTGCCGCGGCAGGCATTTTTCATCCATTCTTGCGGACTTGTCGTTGACGGCAACGGCCTGCTCTTTGTCGGCCATTCGCAGGCCGGAAAGTCGACCCTGGCAAAGCTCTTTGCCGGGCAGGCGGAACTATTGTGCGATGACCGCAACATCGTGCGTCGTTGGCCGCAGCAGGGCTGGCAGGTCCATGGGACCTGGAGCCACGGCGAACTCGCCCAGGTGTCGGCGGCTGCCGCTCCCTTGCGGGGGATGTTTTTTCTTGAACAATCGGCTGAAAACGCTGTGATTCCGATCCGGGAGCGGATGGAGTTCAGGAAAAGGCTCATCCCTTGCCTGCCGCGGCCTTATGTGGATGCAAAATGGTGGGAAACCATTTGGCCCCTGATTTCCAGTATCGCTGACGATGTCCCTGCTTATGTTATTCGATTTAACAAGAATGGCAAGATCGTCCCGTTGATTCGGGAACTGAATTCCGGTTTTGGGGCGAAACAGGCAGGTTTTCTCCAGCGTGATCACCCACGTGACTGACAACGCCAAAATTTTAAAAGAAGGCTATTCACGTTCGGTAACCGACCTGCGCTCTTTTTCGACCCATATCAATCACCTGCCCAGCTTGATCATCGAATTGACCGATCGCTGCAACAACAATTGCCAGCACTGCTATATCAATCGTCCGGCCGGGGATCTGCAGGCTGCCGCCAGGGAGATGAAGACCGATTTCATTAAAGAACTGATCCGGCAGGCGGCTGATCTGGGGTGTCTTGACCTCAGGTTCACCGGGGGTGAACCTCTTTTGCGTGATGATTTTTTTGAGCTCTACCGTTTTGCGCGCATGAGCGGATTCAAGGTCCATATTTTTACCAACGCCCGTTTGATCAGTTCCGAACTGGTGAACTTGCTGAAAAAGATGCCTCCGGGGCAACCGGTTGGCATAACCGTATACGGCATGAATCCCGACAGTTATGAAAAAGTTTCCGGAGTGAAGGGCTCCTTTGAAGAGTTCCGGAAAGGCGTCCGGATGCTTCAGGAGAATCGGATCGATTTCGGTCTCAAACTGGTCGTGCTGCCTGATAACCGGGCCGATATCCCTGCATATGAATTCTGGATCCGGGACTTGTTCCAGGGCAGGAAAAAGCCGGCTTACATCCTTGGCTTGTTGCAAAGGGCCAGGCATGACGATGCGCAAAAAGATCGCCGCATTCGGCGCCTGAGAGGCAAGGCCGAGGAAATGGTCGATCTTGTCGCCCGGAGCGATGCTTACCAGGATGAATTACGCGATTTTTGCAGGCGCTACACCGGTTTGAAAAGCGATAAAATATTCGAGTGCGGTTTCGGCCAGTCCCTTTGCGTCGATGCCTATGGTTTTGCCCAGGGCTGCCTGCTGCTGCGCCACCCAGATCTGTTATACGGACTTCATACCGGGACATTGGCTGAGGCGTTGCATGAATTCTTTCCGAAATTCAGTGACCGCCGCGCCGAGCACCCTTTGTTTCTTAGCCGTTGTGTCAATTGTTGTCTTCGGGGTCTTTGCGAACAATGCCCGGCCCAGTCTTGGATGGAACATGGCACCCTGGATACGCCGGTGGAATTTCAATGCCGGATCGCCCATGCCCATGCCCGCAAACTCGGCTTGCTCAAGGCAGGGGAAAATGGCTGGGAGATCAACGATTGGCAGCTCCGCTTGAAGCAAGCGAAAAACAATACCAGTTCAGTTGACAAATAAAAAAATAATGTTATTATCGTAAAATAAGGTGTAAAAATGCAAAAAAAATGGCAAAAACCCGAGTTGGTTGTTTTGCGCAAGGGGCAGACCCAGGAGGCGATCCTGACCAATTGCAAAGCCCCCAGTGTTCCGGGTCAGCCGCAGCCCAATCCGATCGGCCAATACTGCGGCAATGACAAGGTGGGCGCCTGTCAGAACTGCCAGGCCCGCCCCGCCAATTCATAGGATAAGACGAGGCTGCCAAGCATCGTATCGCCATTGCCGAGACGATGTGCCGGTTCGTATGCGTTGAAATCTAATGCAAACAACCATGAAAGATAAAATAATGTTGGATAATGTGTTTTCGCCATCCGTGGATGTGGTGGCTCGCAAGATCGAAGGCGAGACGATCATCATTCCCATCGTGGCCGGGATCGGCGATCTTGAGGACGATCTGTATACGCTCAACGAAACGGGCCAGGCGATCTGGGAAAAACTGGACGGGGAAAAAAGCATCCAGGTTATTATTGAAGAGCTTGGCGCCGAGTATCAGGCGCCTCTGGCGGAGATCCAGGAAGATGTTCTCGGGATCATCGGGGAATTGGCCCGGAGAAAGATCATCATCAGCGTCTGACGGGCCATTGATTGAAGGGCCCGTTCTCCGGCAAGTCATCGCCATCCATACTCTTGAAATTTCATCTGTTTTAAGTTCGATTGTTTGATTGGATCTTAATAAATGTCGGGAAAACCCTTGCCGGTTTGCTCATATTTCTCCAGAGAAATGATGCGGTTTATGGTTTCCATCATGTTTCGGAGGTCGTCCCTTGTTTTCGCCTGGCAATTTGCCAGCAGATCCCGTCGGACCGTCGTTTCATCCTTTTTTTCAAAAAACAACTGGTAAAAACCGTTGATCGCAACGGCCTCCGTCAATTCCAAACGCGCCGACAGTATTCTTCCGATCGCTATCTTGTCCTGAATGAGGGTAAAAGACCCCGGCCCCGTTTCCGGCGAAGCGAGGGCCGATTTCAGGCTGGGTTCGTAATAGCTGACGACAAGATGGCATCCACCAAGATCGAATTTTTGCAGCTCATGGCCACGCACCATTGATCCCGCTTCCCCTTCTCCCTGAACCTCCAGTTTCCTAATGTATCCGGCTTCGGTCAGCTCTTCGCGCTCTTCCATCACCGGGGAAGCGATCCGCTCCCGGTTGCCTTTGACCTGAAATTGGGACTTGTAGAACGAATTGCAGTAATTGATCGGCAGGGTGATGTTGTTTTCGACCGCATATTTCATCAGACGCAGCGCGGTCAGCTCGGACTCCAGCACGGAGATCGATTCCTGGTGAAGGAACGTATAGTTGCGGGCCTTCAATTCCCTGTAATTATACATGGTCACCAGGAGCTGGTGCAGGTTGAGATGGGATACTCCCAACTCCTGCATCAGGGCCATTGACTTTTTGACCGTTTCGAAATCCTCCGGAATGGCGGGGATCTCTACCGTTACCGTATCGATCACTCCCACGGCTTTTTTCACGCTTTCCAATCCATAGTTGTCGGCGCAGATATTGAAACGGATCTCGTTGAGGCCATGATCGCGCAGAGTGATGAGTTTTTCTTGATCGACCAGGTCGCCATTCGTATAAAGCCAGAGGTATAAATCGTTGCCATGGCGCTCCCTTATTCTCTTGATGTAAGCCAACAATTTGTCGAATGCCAGCAGTGGCTCTCCTCCACTGAATCCCACGCCCCGGTAACCGGCGTAGGCTAAAAAATCGACATAATCCTCCATTTCCCTGAAGACCATTCCATGCCCCGTGCAGGGCAGATCGTCTTTCGTCACCTTCCTGTCCTGGGGGCAGAAAAAACAATCCGCGCTGCACAGTTGGTTGATGAACATGCATGACCAGAAACCTTCACCGCAGATCCGGCAGCCGCGTGACAGGGAACCGGTATGGGGCTTCGTTCCTGAAAAACTGAAGTTGACACGATCCTGTAAGAAATCCAGCAACTCCCGTCTCTCACGCTGGGCAGTGGCTGCCTCTTTTTCGGTCACCCAGCGGAGATCGTCGTAAACCCAACCAACGCTCTTGCGGACGTTCTCGATGTCCTGGTCGTGCTTTGGCATCATTCATTCCCTGCCGGTTTGGCTTTGGTCTCCAGCAGCAGCTCGCGGCGGCGGGTCTCCGGGAAGCGCTCGATGGCGTAACGCAGCGTAGTCCGCGGGATGGATGGGCCGTGTTTGAGCAAAAACCGCTCCAGCCGCTGCATGTCGCGCTTGCCGGCCTCGCGCAGCACCCAGCCGTTGGCCTTGTGGATCAGGTCGTCATTGACCGGGAAAAGCTTGACCGCTTGTTCATAGATGATATCCAAAAAACCTTGTTTTTTCGTCAGCTTGAGGAATGAAACGATCGAAGCCCGCTTGACCCAGCGGTTGGGGTGGCCGGTCCAGGTTTTTATTTCAGTGACCAGCCGCGGATCGTTGGCAAGCAGGACGCCCATGACTTCGGGGCAGAATGTATCCACGGAGGCCCAATTGTCCAGGTAGTTCTGTTCCAGCCATTTTTTGACCTGGCCGAAGAGCCGGGGCGGGAATTCCTTTTTGAAACGGATCAGGATCAGGGCGGCAACGGCCTTGGCCTCGAGCTCGGGCCTGGGAAAAAGGATGGCGCACAATTCGAACGCCTGGTCGTAGTGCCATTCTTTTTTTATGGAGGAATACAAGTCGGCGGCCAAGGCGCGCACGGCTGGCGAAGGGATGCCGAAAGAGCGCACCGTTTCCTTGAAATATTTCTGTACCTGGCGGGCCCGTTCCGGGTCGGCCTGGGTGCGCAGCTTTTTCAGTGCCTGGCGGGCGATGGCTTGCGGAGTCAAAACGTTTTTTGGCATGGGAACCTCCTTTTGGGGCTCATGGCCGCGTATGATGTTTTTAAATGATGGTCGTTTTTGCGGGCGTGATTGGACAGCAGCGAATTTTACAGCAAAGGGACAATGGCGGCAAAAGTCGTGGCTAAATTTTCGCAGCATAGCCCGTCTTTTTTTCGATGCCAGCAGGATTTCAAGCCGCTCATCGGCCATGTTACCAAAACTGTACTTTTGATAATAGTCATGGCAACACAAATACAGATTGCCGGTTACGCCGATGTAGAGGTTTTCAAAGTACCTGGCCGTGCACCAGACCTGGTCGGTGCCGTGATCGATGGCCGGCCCGGCGATATGGTTGAGCATACCTGCCCGGTTCATGACACCTTGATAAACAACTCTAACCGGGAAATCTCTCCAAAATTCTTTCATGCGCTTAAAATTTTTAACATGAATGGCATCGCCTTTGCCGTGAACGATGATGGACATCGGCGAGCCGGTTTCCCCCAAACTTTCGAATAAATGGGCCAAGTTTTTCCGGATGGGATCGATGTCGGCCGCGGGCGCACCCGTAGCCTGGTGGAACTCGTTTGGGTCGATAGCAGGAAGGTTGATGTGGAAACGGGAAATCAGCGGTTTTTCTCGTGATAAAAAACTGACCAGATCGGAGGTCATCCGGCTGCCGTTGGTGATAAACCAGTAATCAAAACCAAATCGGCTGAGCATCCTGAGCCTATCTCTGAAAAATGGATCGAGGGTCGGTTCATTGTACGCGGCAAAACTGACGGTTTTGAGCCGCTTTTTGGGAAATGTGGCCAAAATGTCCTTCAGGATGGCTTCAAACAGATCCATGGGCATCACCCGTGCTTCGGGATGTTCATAATGGGCATTCTGGCAGTACCAGCATGTGTGGTTGCAAAACGTGCTGGTTTCGATCTGGGCGATCATGAACTTAAGCGCCCAGCATTTTCGCAAGGTTCTTCATGGATAATGCGGCCTGCTGGTCCATGTAAACCTGGGCCCGCTTCAAGGCCTTTTGCTGCAATTCGCGGTAGAAACTCTCATCGGTGCCGATGTGTTCGATGTCCTGCCGGTAAATGGATGCCAGTTTGCCGATTCCAGCGGCTGCCAATTCAGCGGCATCCACCTCCACCCGGATCCCGCTGTCAGCGAGTGCTTCGGGGATGCCGCCCAGGGAATTGGCCACAGTGGGAATGCCGTTTGCCGCCGCTTCCAGAATGACCCGGGGAAAACCTTCTTCGATCAGCGAGGGAGCCAGTAGCAGTCCGATGGAATCATAGAAGCGCTTAGAATCGCGATTGTCGCCCCATACATGCAAATTTCCGGGAATCCTGGCAAAACCATGGGTATAGTATTGGCCGATGACTATGAAATCCCGATCGGGAAGATCCACTACCAAACGATTAAAGATGTCGTCACCTTTATGCCGCCCTGCCGAATAGTAACCTACAGGGTCATTTTGGCGCCCGCTTTGTTTCAGCCGGTATTTTTCCAGATCAAAAAGGGGATACCATGGATCGGCATCAAGCCCGAGCTCTTTTTTGATCTTGGCCTGCATGAAACCGCTTACCGCGAACAGCTTTCTTTTTTTCAGGGATTTTATCAGGAATGGAACCTGTTGATAAGGCGACAGGTAAGCCGGCGAATGGAAAAAATGGGCGCCGGGAAGGCCCAGTGTCAAACCCGGCAGCATTGATAGGAAATCATCATCGACCGTGAGCAGATAATTTATTTTTTTTTCTGCTATTTTTTGGTTCATTAGTTTCAGGATATAGCCGTGATTTGCAAACAGCTCGGTTTGATCGAATGGCAATAATTCTGCGTGGACGGCGATGTGACCCATCATGTAAGAAAATGATTGCAGTTTCTTGCCCTGCAACTCCGGAGCGTGCTGCCGGACGGCCTGGTAAAAAATATTTTGTTTAAAAGGTTCATTGGTACTATAGGTCAAAATGACCGTTTCATGTCCCTGCGTTGCGAGAAATTCGAGCAATTCCAGGCTGGAAACGGAAACCCCGTCACAGAGAACCGGATTAAAGCGATTAATGTTCAGATAGGCAATGTTTAGCTTTTTCTTTTTCATCCCGGTTATTGAATGTTTAAAAAAATATCTTTGTTGAACACCCGGATATTTTATGGGAAATTGGGACGGGTTTCAATAGGTGGTTCCCGATCGGAAGGCCTTTACTTTTATATGGCGGCTATGATACAAAGAAAGATGCAAAACCAATCTCAAGAAGCGTTTGTCAGGCTGAATTTCGAACAGAGTACGGGCGATTGGCTTGCCTGGCGTCGCGGCGGCATCGGCGCTTCCGACGCCCCGGTGGTTATGGGCCTGTCGCCCTGGCAGAAGGAAGGCGAACTGCTCTTGCTCAAGACGGGGCAGAAGGCCGAGCGTCCGGCCAATGGCGCCATGGAACGCGGCAAGCGGCTCGAACCGGTGGCCCGGCAGGCTTATGTCGCTCACACCGGCATCGCCGTGGAGCCGGTGTGCGTCCAGTCGCGCCGGCATGACTGGATGCGCGCCAGCCTGGACGGCTTGAGCGCCGACGGGCAGCATGTTCTGGAGATCAAGTGTCCGGGAGAAAAGGATCACTCGCTGGCCGCCGGCGGCCGCGTGCCCGAAAAATACTTCCCTCAACTGCAACATATCCTGGCCGTCACCGGTCTGGCTGAGATCCATTACTGGAGCTTCCGCTTCGACCACACCGTGCTGCTGAAGGTGGAAAGGGACGAATCTTTTATCGCAGGCCTGATAGAAAAAGAGATTGATTTCTGGACGAAGGTCTGCGCGACCGCAGACGGGCTTGCCGCGTTTACTGCTTCATAGAACCCCGTACCATCCGGCTGAAACCCGGCAGTTTCATTGAAAGGAACGAGGCTTCTCAAATTTGTAGTACTAGCATATGAACCTTTTTCCGATTAATTTCGTTAACTATTCCTGTATTCTTCAAGAGAGGTATCGCATGAAGATGAAAAAAGTGCTGATCAGCGGATTTCTTGTGCTGTTGGTCGTGGTGGCCCTGTTTTTTCTTTTCTCCTCCAAGAACGATAAAAATGGCGGCCTGAAATTTGTTGCGGTTAAGAAAGGAGACATTTCGGAAAAGGCATTGGCGGTGGGCACCATTGAGCCGGAAAAGGAGATCAAGGTGAAATCGACCATCCCGGGCTTGGTCGAGGAAGTATACTTCAAAATCGGTGATTGGGTCGAAAAGGACAAGCCCCTGTTCAAGATATCCCCCAATCCCACCCCCCTGGAGTATGTCGAAGCCCGGCGCAACATGGAAGTCGCAGAAATTCTCATGGAAAAAATCCGCAATGAGCGGGACCGCAAGGTGAAGATGTACAAGGCACAGTTGGTTTCGGATTCGGAAATGGAAGAAACCGAGTCGCGCTTCAATGAAATTTCATTGCGTTACAAGATGGCCCAGGAGCGCTTCGAATTGCTGGAAAAAGGCCGGATCCAGATGATCAATCGTTCGGTGGATTCCATCGTGAAATCGCCGATGTCGGGGATCGTCCTGCAGCAGGACGCTTTCGAGGGCGACGCCGTGGTGCCCCTGACCAATTTCCAGCCTGGCACCGAAATGTGTTCCATGGCCGACATGAGACTGCTGCGCTTCAAGGGCAAGGTCGACGAGATCGATGTCGGCAAACTGCTGCCGGGCATGATTGCCGACATCCAGGTCGGAGCGCTGCTCGACGCCAAGGTGACGGGCCGCCTGGAGCGCATCTATCCCAAGGCCGAGAAGGATGGCAATGCCACCATGTTCGGTCTCGAAATCGCCATTATCGATGCCGGCAAGGTCACTCTGCGCGCCGGCTATTCGGCCACGGCCTATCTCAAGATCAAGGATAAAAAAGATATCCTGATCATCCCCGAACGCCTGATCACCTTTGAAAACGACCAGCGTTTTGTGGAAACGATGCGCGACGGCAAAATCGAAAAGAAGCAGGTCCAGGTCGGGCTTTCCGACGGCTTGAATATCGAGATCGTTTCCGGCTTGAAGGCCGGCGAGCAGGTAGTGGAGCGGCCGCCCAGAGAGATCGAATGATCCTGGCTTTTTTCCGCAACTTGTTCCGCGACCTGGTGCGCCAACCGTTGCGGACCTTCCTGACCCTTTCCGGTGTGACCTGGGGGACCTTCGCCGTGATCCTGCTGCTGGCCTTCGGCAGCGGCATCGGCAAGCAGCAAATGAAGGAATTCCGTGGGCTCGGCCAGAGCATTATCCTGGTGTTTCCCGGGCAGACCACGATGAGCCATAACGGTCTGCCCAAAGGCCGGCACATACAGGTCACGCCCGATGAACTGCGCCTGCTTCCCGCCCGCGTGCCCGGCATCCGCGCCCTTTCGCCGGAATTCATATCGAGCCGCAACATCCGCTATGGCCGCGAACAGCTGCTCAATACCGTGCGCGGCGTCGATGTGTCCTTTGAAAGTATCCGCAACACCATCCCGGCCCGGGGCCGCTTCCTCAATGAGCACGATGTGCAGCAGCGCCGGCGCAATTGCTTCCTGGGTGCGACCATCGCCAAGAACCTCTTCAAGGACATGGATGCGGTCGGCAAGCGGGTGATGATCGGGGGCGTCCCATTCACTGTCGTCGGCGTAATGATCGAAAAGAGCCAGAGCAGCAATTACAACGGCCAACGGGACACCCATTGTGTTTTCATGCCCTGGACCACCTACAGGACCCTGTACGGCGAGAAATATGTCCGGAACTTTATTGTCCAGCCCAGCGATCCGGCCTTGTCCAAGCAGACCATCGCCGCCATGCGCAATTATTTCGGTGAGCGCCTGGGGTTCAATGCCAAGGACAAGGACGCATTGTTCGTTTGGGATTTTTCCGATTTTGAACGGCAGTTCAACATGTTTTTTACGGCATTCAATATTTTTCTGGGCATCATCGGCTCCTTTACACTGCTGGTTGGCGGCGTAGGCGTGGCTTCGATCATGCTGGTAGTGGTGGAGGAACGGGTGCGGGAGATCGGTATCAAGCTGGCGGTCGGCGCCAAGCGTCGCGCCATCATGTGGCAGTTTTTTGCCGAAGCCAATTGCATCATCCTGATCGGCGGCGCCATCGGTTTTTTGCTGGCGGCATTGCTGCTGGCCCTACTGCCGGCCAAACAATTAGAGGAGTATATAGGCATCCCCAAGCTCAATCCCCTGGTCGGGATCGTCACCGTACTGATCCTCTTGGCCATCGGCACCCTTTCCGGCCTGACGCCGGCGCGCCGGGCCGCGGCCACTGACCCGATCGTGGCACTGAGGAAGTAACCATGCGCATGCAACTTCTGCATTTGTACTGGAATGAATTCCGCAAGCGTCAGAAAAAGACCAGTTTGATCACTTTCGCCATTGCCTGGGGGGCCCTGTCATTGCTGCTGTTGATGTCTTTCGGACGCGGGCTGTCCAATGCCGGCAGCGTCAGTTTCAAGGGGTTGGGCAGTACCATGATCATGGTATCCAGGGGCCAGACCAGCAAACCCTACCAGGGCCTGCCGAGCGCCCGGCGTATTCACATCCATATGGAAGATTTGGAATTGCTCAAGCGGCAGATCCCGGGCATCGCCATGATTTCTCCCGAAGCCAACAACAGCTATAATATTTCCTATCGCGGCAAGGAGTCCAACCGCTCGGTCAATGGCGTCTACCCCTGTTTTGCCCAGATGCGTTCCCAGGTTCCCGAAGCCGGCGGCCGCTTTATCAATAACCTGGACCAGAAAAACGCCCGCCGTGTGGCTTTTATCGGCTGGAACGCGGCAAAGGAGCTCTTCGGCAAAACCAATCCGGTCGGCAAGGAAATTCGCATCGAGCGCACGCCTTTCACCGTGGTCGGGGTCATGAAAAAAAAACAGCAAAGCTCCACTTACCAGGGGCCCGATGCGGAAATCGTCTATATTCCTTTTTCCACCTTCTGCCAGATCGATTCCCAGCGTTTTCTGGACCGCATTCATATCCGCCCGGCCGATCCCCGGGATGCCCTGTTCATGGAGAACCAGGTGCGCCGCGTCCTGGGGCGCAAGTACCGCTTCGCCGATGATGACCCTAATGCCGTGAACTTCTGGAACACGATCCGTGATTACGAAACCGGGGCCAAGATTTTCAAGGGAATTGAAATTTTCCTGAGCATCATCGGGGCACTGACTTTGCTGATCGGCGCCGTGGGCGTGACCAACCTGATGTACGCCGTGGTCAAGGAACGGACCCGCGAAATCGGCATCAAAATGGCCCTGGGAGCCCGCCGGCGCCATATTGTCATGCAGTTCTTCCTGGAAACCTTCGCCATTTTTTTCAAGGGGACGCTGTGGGGAACCCTGATCGCGTTCAATATCGTC
The DNA here is from genome assembly GCA_016934745.1 of Candidatus Aminicenantota bacterium. Lineage (GTDB taxonomy): Bacteria > Acidobacteriota > Aminicenantia > UBA2199 > UBA2199 > UBA2199. The sequence goes on from JAFGSF010000006.1 coordinate 53,595, forward strand.
AGTCTGGTGAACCTGATTCCGGTCGGCTATGAAGATTTCGGCATCAAGGCCTATTTGCTGCGGCCGATTTTTTCGTTCGATATCCTGATTGTCTTCCTGGTGGTCCTTTGTGTTTTGGTTTTTGTTTCGGGAATTTTTCCGGCCTTGCGGGCTTCGCGGCAAAACCCCATCGAAGCCCTGCGTTATGAATAGCATCCGAGGTGGATCATGATCGAATTTCGCAATATTTCGAAAGTGTACAAGATGGGCGAGGTCGAATTCGTAGCCCTCAAGGGCATCTTCATTACCGTTCAGAAAGGTGAGTTCATTTCCATCATGGGCCCCTCCGGTTCCGGGAAGTCGACCCTGATGAACATCATCGGCTGTCTTGATACGCCGAGCGAGGGTTCTTATTATCTCGAGGGTAAAAATGTTTCCGGGCTGAGCTTTGACCAGCTGTCAACCATCCGCAACCGCAAGGTCGGTTTTGTTTTCCAGAATTTCAATTTGTTGCCGTATGCCACGGCGTTTGAAAATATCGAGCTGCCGATGCTGTTCAACGGCAAGAAAGGGGCCGAACGCAAGCGTCGGGTCGACGAATTGCTGGAGATGGTGGGACTGCAGCCCTGGGCCAAGCACCGGCCTACCGAGATGTCGGGAGGGCAGCAGCAGCGGGTAGCCATCGCCCGGGCCCTGGCCATGGATCCGCCGATCATCCTGGCCGATGAGCCGACCGGCAACCTCGATTCCAAGAGCGGCCACGAGATCATGGAGATCTTTTCCCAACTCTGGAAAGGAGGACGGACCATTCTCATGGTGACCCACGACCCGGCCATTGCCGCCTTTTCCAGAAGCACCATCCGCCTGCTGGACGGAGCCGTCCAGGAGAATGGCGCCGCACATTGATTCCTGCCTTGTGGTCCGTTGAAAACCAGCGCATCCTCTCCTAGGATCCATGTCCAGGCCGGCCGCATAAAAAAAGCCTTTTTTGTCAGGATTTGGTCGTGCGCTCCAGGCGTTTCATGATCGAGAAAATGAACGCGGCTGCCATTTTTTTTGCAATCTCGACATGCTACAATATTGGCGAGCGGTCCGGATTCACACTCGGTCCCGGGAGGACTCATGGTTAAACATGTTTTTTCATTTCAGCGCATGCAGCAGAACGCTGGCATTCCGTCCATGGGTGGTGGCAACGGCTGGAAAGGCAGGGCCTTGTTTCACTTCACAATTTTCGCGGTGGCCTTCTGCATCACTACTCTCTACCACGCCATGCGCCCGATCATGCGCCTGGGCGGCATGGTCGCTTCGGGCGGCCCCTACGCCATCGACCACCCCGCCCCATCCTGGGTGTGGGTCATGCCCCTTTCGATCATCATCGGCATGATCTGTTTCTTTTTAAACATGTTTACCGGCCCCGGTGATGACGGCATCAACCTGATGCCGCTGGCCTGGCCCGGGCTTTTCCTGTCGCTGGGCTGGAATTTCCTGGAATTCGCTTTCGCGCCGCCAGGCGGCGGTTTCTCCTGGGCCTGGCTGATCTGCGGTGTTGTTTTCGTCTTGATGGGCGGCCTGCCCCTGATCCTTGCCTTCAAACCGATACGAGAAAAGATAAAATCAAGGCTGCAAAACGGTGCCGGGTTGGGAGCGTATGCGTTCCAGTGGCTGTTGGTCGCCGGAGGTATTGTATTGGCTATGGTTTTTTTCAACCAGATAGTTACGTAGTCCAGGGGGTTGGCATATGAACAAAACGGATTCATTGCGCCAGTTGGCCAATATCGGAAAGATTACAGAAAAGAAACTCAATCAGATCGGTATTTTTAGCCGCGAAGAGTTCCTGGCCCGCGACCCTTACGACGTTTTTACCATCCTGAGGGAAAAGGTTGATCCGACCCTTTGCCGCTGCGCCCTGGCCTCGATCGTCGGCGCCAAGCTCGGCCAGCCCTGGCATCGGATTACCAAGGCGACAGCCAGGGAATATGAAAAACGCCATCCAGACCATGTCTGGGGGAAATGCTGATTGGCGCAGCCCGGATTACGCTATTCCACGCGAGTCCGAACGCCCCGTTCCCCAAGGCTTTCGTCAGGCATGGACCCGTTTTGTGCAGCGGTCCGGTCATTGATTGCTTCCATTCCAACCGGAACAGTAGCCACCTACGGCCAGATCGCCCGTCTGGCCGGCAAGCCCCGGGGCGCGCGCCAGGTGTCCTGGGTGCTCCATTCCCAGTCCGGAAAATACAAGCTGCCCTGGCAACGGGTGATTGGCGTCAAGGGCCGGATCTCATTGCCGTTGCATCGGGGTTTTTTTGAACAGCGGCGCCTCTTACGGCAGGAAGGAATCGATGTGGACAATCGCGGCAGCGTGGATTTGAAAAAATTCCGTTGGCCCGGGCCGGGTGAAACGCTCCCAGCTAAAAAAAAAGGGACCGGCCGGGCCGGTCCCTGAAATTTTTCAAAAACGGTCTATTTTGCTTTGCGCAGCAGGATATCGCCGTTGAATGTTTTCAAGGTGATTTCCTGGCCGCCGCCGTTGATGGAGCCGTAAACGGTCTTGTCAATTTTTACCTTGTAACGGCCGCCGTGGCTGCGCTTGTCCTCGATGGTTTTTTCGGTCTTGCTCTGCAACCCGAGTTCGAAATCGCTGTAGATCTCGCCATGGTTGTCGATCTTGAGCTTGAAGTTGGCCTTGGTCGAGGCGGGCACAGTGATATCCACATCGCCGTTGAGTGTGATCAGCGACAGCGGTGTCTTGCCGTCGAGCCGGGTGAAGGTGGCTGTGACATCACCGTTCACGGTTTGAGCCACGACTGAACCCGCCATGCGCGACAGGACGATGCCGCCGTTGACGTTGGATACCTCGACATTAGCGCTGACATTCTCCACCTGGATAGTGCCGCCGTTGACCGTATGCAGTTCTAGAGCGGCGTTCGCCGGGACCTGGATAAAGAGATCGGTATCCATTTTCCAGGCGGCGACACTGATCTCAATGATGTTCTTACTTTCCTCGACCTCCAGTCCGCCGCCGCTGGCCTTCAGGCGCATCATGCCGGCATGTTTGCTTTGTTTTTCATCGCGGTTTTTGTCTTCCGCCTCATCTTCGTCGATGACATGGGCGCGCGGCTTGGTCTCAATGATCACTTCCTTGCCTTCATAGCCCTTGACCACGATACCGCCGTTGATCAGGTGAGCCTTGACCAGGCCGGCTTTGCCCGGATCACTGAACGGAACAACGACACGGTCGCCGGTATTATCCAGGCTCCACACTGCGGTCGTGGCCACGGCCAGGACCAGAATCGTGAAAAAAAATCTCTTCATGGTTTTCATATTTAATCTCCTTTATTTATTTTTATTGGCGATGACGATATCGCCGTTGAGCGTTTCCATGCTGATTTCGGGTCCGCCGCTGCCAATGCGCACTCCCTGGCGGCGGTTGCTGCGATATACGAAGCGGCCCTGATGGCGGGAGCTTTCCGTTGCGGTTTTGTTGGGAAGATAGGTGGACGGGAAGTCGGTGTAAATGTCCCCGTTGAGAGTCTTCAGCCGGAAGTCTGCGGCCAGCTTGGCGCTGAAGCGGACATCGAGGTCGCCGTTGACTGTGGTGAAAGCACAGGCCGCTGCCGGATCTTCGCGGAAGACGGCGTGAATGCGGCCGTTGACCGTCTTGCCATTGACCGGACCGGCGATATCCTGAAGTTCGATATGGCCGTTGACGTTGCGGACGGTGAAGTCGCCTTGGACGTTTTGGACCCGGATGTCGCCGTCATTTACGGTTTTCAGGATCAGGCTGGTCTTTTCCGGGACCTGCACGGTAAAATCATAGGTTACCGCGTAATCGCGCTCTGACCGGTGGCCCGAACCGTTGCGAGAGCGGAAGGGGCCATCGACGTAAATATCCAGCCGGTTGTCTTTTTCAGTCATGTTCAGCTTGACTTCGCAATCGGCCTTGAGCAGGTCGTCGGGACGGTGGGCGCGCAGGGTTTTCCTGGCTTCCAGCCTGACCTCGTTCGTCTTGATGCCGCTGACGATGATGGAACCGAAAACATTGTCAATGGCGACGGTTTTTGTTTTTTCCGGAGCCGTGAATTTAAAGACTTTCACGATGGAATCTTTCTTTTCCACTTTGTAGGTTTCGTGGCCCGGTGCCAGGACCGGGAACAGGGAAGTCAGCAGCAGCAGCATTAATACTTTCTTCATGATTACCTCCTAGCCTCTTGGGCGTTCAAGTATGTAATACCGGGATTTGCGGCCATGGTTACAGGTGACGGGGAAAATGTTTTTACTCTCATGCGGTCAGGGTCAAAGCACCTGGTTGATTCCCGATTGGGCCCTTTGCCGCACCTCGGGAATGACCTGGTCGTCGTCCAGCAATTTTTTCAATGCCGTTACGGCGCGCTTTTCCCGGAGTGACACCATCAGGTCGATCAGGGCGATTTGCACCAGCGGCGATGTCTGCCGGGCAAGCGAAGCGGCCATGGCCGAGCGCACGTCCTCGCGGTCGGCGAACAGGTACAGGGCATCGATGGCGGAAAGGCGAACGTTAACGCTCGGGTCATTGTCCATCACGGCCAGCAGTGTTTTTATTAGCGCCGGGTCGGGATCCTGCAGTTTGGAAGTCATGGATAATCCCTGCAAGCGGGCCGATGCCGAAGACTGGTTGAGCAGCGAGAGCGAGACCTGCTGCTTCAAACTATCCACTTCCCGGTTCAGGGCGGTCAAGCTTTTCGTGCCATTTTTTCCAGCATGGCCGATAAAAAAACCGGCGGCAAAACCCAGGCCGACGACCAGAACGGCGGCGGTGAAGCCCGGCAACGGTGCCGAAAATTGCCAGTTTGGCAAAAAACGGGTCAATTTCTGCCGCCATCCCGTTCGTTCCCGGGCTGCGAGTTTTTTTTGGTAGGATTCGAGCCGGCGGTAGAAATTACGGCGTAATTCGGGGCCGGGATGTTCTTCTTTGAGAATGCCCAGGCGCGTCCAGGTTTCATTGAGCTCCTGAAACTCCTCGCGGCAGGACGGACAGGAAAACATGTGCTCCCTGAGCCGGGAAGCTTCTGCGTCGGTCAGACCGTTATTCAGCAAATCGGGAATTTTTTTTCTGCTTTCCTGGCAATTCATCGGGTTCCTCCTTGCAGCTCCAAGTAATGACGGCGCAGTTCCTTGAGTGAACGGTGCACCTGCACCTTGACGTTTTCGACGCTGCACTCGAGCAGGCCGGCGATTTCTCCGTATTTCAGGTTTTGAAAGCGGGAGAGGAGCAGTACTTCCCTTTTGCGCAAAGGCAGCCGTTCCATGGCCCGGGCCAGCAAATCGGCTTCCTGGCCGTTTTCGGTTTTTTGGGCCGGGCCAGGCTGCGGGCAGGGGGGCTCTTCGTACAGATCGTCGATGGCCATGTCCGGATGGCTACTGCGCAGCTGGTCGATATGCAGGTTGCGGGCGATCTGGTACATCCAGGTGCTGAACTTGCTTTCGCCACGGTAGCTGAGCCGGTACTTCAGGATGCGCAGAAAGAGTTCCTGGGTCAGGTCCTCGCTCAATGGGCGGTTGGCGGTCAGGCGCAGGAAAAAATTGTATATGCGCACATGGTGCCTTTCAAACAGGATGGCCAGCATTTCCACCCGGCCGTTTTTGACCTGGACCATTACTTGTTCATCGTCGGGCATGTTGTCACCTTGGATTATGGATGATACTCATTATAAAAAGAATACTGTGTTTTGGCAAAAAGGTTACAAGCTTGTCCGGAAAATTTGCGGCTCCCGGGCGCTTGTGCGATAATTCATTCCCTTGAATGCACATGGCCAAAAAAATGAAACTCCCTGAAGCGTTGCTGGAATTTATTGCCGGCCAACCTGGAGCGCGATGGCAAAAAATCCGCTCTGAAGCATCGCCGCGTTGCTTTTTGCGAATCAGTCATGGAAAAAGCAATCTAGTGGCCATGGTCTACCCACAGCCGTCCCGGGGCGAAGTGCAGCGCTTCCTGGCCATGCATCATATTTACTCTGATCACGGGTTGCCTGTTCCCGCTGTCCATGATGTTCTCGCCAACCAGGTAGTGCTGCAGGAAGATGTCGGTGACTTGCTGTTGCAGAGGGCATGGCGTGAGCGCGGCTGCCGTGAGCGTCAATGGCTGTTGTGCGAGTGCCGGGAAATTTTAGACAAACTGGCCCGGGTACCTTCGGTCCTGGCCAGCGCCAAGCTGGACCCGGCCAGGTTAAAATGGGAAATGGAATTTTTTCTGAAACACTTTACATTTCGCCTTCCGGTCCGCGGCTGTAGCGAAACGGGATTACGCGAATCGCTGAAGGCCCTGATCGGAAAAATTGGTCCTGAATGTGTTTTTGCCCACCGCGATTTCCATTCGCGCAACCTGTTGGTCAAGGGCCGTTCAATCGTTATGGTCGATTTTCAGGATTCGCTCCTTGCCCCCCGATTTTACGACCATGTCTCATTGGCTTTCGATTCTTATCTGGACCTGAATGCTGCCCGCGAGGTTCTCTGGTTTGGCCGCGAACCTCGGCCAGGCGAGCGCCGTCAAATGCGTTTAACCGCCTTGCAGCGCAATATCAAGGCCCTGGGCACGTTTGCTTTTCAAATTCATGAGAACCGGCACCCGGCCTATGCCCGTTATATCCCCCGCACCCTGCGCCACATTTGCAGCCATTTGCAGGAGCTGGCGGATCCAGATATCAGGATCCTGTCCAAGTATTTCCTTTCCGTGACGCTTACCGGGTGACGCGCAACGAGGGAAGAATTGAATTCCAATTCCTAAATAATCAAAAAAAAGAGGAAATTAAATTAATTGCAAACGATCTGCTTGTGGTAGGGAACGCAGATCTGCGTTCCCTACAGGAAGAAATCTTCAATATCTTTGTTTAGGATATTGGAATTTGGGATTTGTGATTTCATTTTTATTTGCTTCTTCCCTCTTTTATTCTTACTCGTCACTTATCACGCGTGACGCGTCACGAGGCAAAGCCATGGTATAATCTTGATATGCTGAAGATCGGCAGTTTATCCCTGGTACAGCCCACGGTCCTGGCCCCCATGGCCGGCCTGACCGACAAGGCCCTGCGCCTGCTCATGGACGAGATCGGCGGCTGCGGCATGATGGTTTCGGAAATGATCGCCGCTGAAGGGCTGCGTCGGCGCAACCGCCGCACCTTGGAAATGATTGCCGATTTCCCGGCCCGGACCCCGCAATTCATCCAGCTTTTCGGTGCCCAACCCGAAGCCCTGGCCGAGGCCGCGGCCATGGTTTCGGCCGAAACCGCGTTTGCCGGCATCGACCTGAACATGGGCTGCCCGGTCCCCAAGGTGGTGCGCTCCGGGGCCGGATCGGGGCTACTGCAGGACCTGCCGCGCCTGGCGGCTGTGGTGGCCGCCGTGCGCCGCAGTACGCCGTTGCCACTGACGGTCAAGGTCCGGCTCGGCTTCAACCAGGTGAATGTCATGGAAACGACCAAGATCATCGCAGCCCAGGGCGCCGATGCCGTGGCCGTACACTTCCGCCTGAGAAGCGAAGGTTATACGGGCCACGCGCACTGGGAACTGGCCGCGGCCATCAAGGAAAACTTGCGCATTCCACTACTGGGCAACGGCGATATCATGACCGCCGTTTTCGCCCGGGAAAAGCTGCAGGTAACTGACGGCGTGCTGATTGGTCGCGGCGCCCTGGCCAACCCGTTTATCTTCCGCGAAATCGCCGGAAAACCGACCCTGGAAAGCGATTTGGGAAAATACATACGCTGCTTGGGCGCGCTGATCGAGGAACATTATCCTGAAAGAAAACGGTTGGGCAAACTCAAAGCCTTTACCCGCTTCCTGGTACTGAGCCGCCCCGGTTCCCGCTCCTGGAAGCGGCCGATTTTTTTAAGCCAGGATTTCCACGAAGCCCGCTCCCTGCTTGAGGCGACTTTCCCATGCATGTAAAAAATACTGCGAGAAAAACCGTGACTGTGGCTTTCAGCGGCGGCAAGGATTCAACAGCCGCGATACTGCTGCTCCGGGAACAGGGCTATCTAGTCAGGGCATTGACGATGCGCCTCGGACTGGCCGGCGAAGATGAAAAATTGATCCGGGTCGAAAAATTGGCCCGGGCGATCGCTATCCCCTGGCAGGCCTGCGACCTGCGCGCGGCCTTTCGAGAAAAGGTGCTCGATTATTTTCTCCATGCCTACCGTTCGGGATTAACCCCCAATCCCTGTGTTGTGTGCAACCGCCAGATCAAGTTCGCTTTGCTGCTGGCCGAGGCGAAAAGGAAGTCGGCTGCAGGGTTTTTTGCCACCGGTCACTACGCCGACAAGTTTTGTGCAAACGGGCGTTGGTTCCTCCATGAACCGCTCGATCGCCACAAGTCGCAGATCTATTTTTTGGCCATGATCGAACCTTCCGTATTGTCCGATGTGCTTTTTCCCATTGCCACCATGACCATCGGCCAGGTCAGGGAAAAAGTGGCCGGCCTGCCGCTGGCCAATCTTGAAGAGAGCCAGGACGTCTGCTTTCTGCAGGGCGAGCCCCTGGCTGTATTTCTCGGCCGCCATTTGCCGGACAGTTTCAAGGCGGGCGATATTCTGGACAAGGCCGGGCGCCCGATCGGCCGCCACCAGGGAGCGATTCATTTCACCGCCGGCCAGCGCCGCGGCACGCATCATGCTTCGGACCGCCGCTTGTACGTGGTCCTGCGTGATCTGGGCGCCAACACGATCATGCTCGGAGATGAAGGCGACTTGTTGGCTGAAACGGTGACCGTTCAAACTCCGGTCTTCTGGCGCAAGCTTCGCGTCGGCGAACAACTGTCGGTTAAAATACGCTACCAGCTGCAGGGCCATGCTGCCGAGATTGCCGAAATCTCTGAAAGCCGCATCCACGCGGTTTTTAAAAAACCGGTCCGGGCCGTGACTCCCGGCCAGTTCGGCGTTTTCTACGACGGCGATGTGATTGTCGCCGGCGGGGAGATTGCCAAACCCTGACAGGGAATTCAATCTCCATTTTCAGTGAATTCTAGGGTTATGTGATTTCATGGCGGCCGTGATTGACATTTTTTAAAAAAACTCTCATTATAGTCAGGAAAAGACTTTCCCAGGATCTTTGTGATATTTTTTTTGAGGAGGTTGATATGAATCTGATGGAAGCGATTTTGGGTGGCGGCGGTTCCCCGGTTTCTTCGATGGCCAAGCAGTTCGGTTTGGGCGAGGGTGAGGTGACCCAGGCCATCCAGCACATGCTGCCGGCCCTGACCAATGGTGTCAAAAAAAACGTTTCGCAGCAGGGTGGATTGGAAAGTCTTTTGCAGGCGTTGGGCCAGGGCAATCATGACCGCTATCTCGATCATGCCGATGCCTTGAGCAATCCCGCCGCCGTCAAGGATGGCAATGGCATCCTCGGCCACATCTTTGGCAGCAAGGACACGAGTCGGGCATTGGCCGAACGTACTTCCAAAACGACCGGGATCAGCTCGGGAATCCTGAAAAAGATGCTGCCCCTGATCGCCGCCATGGTCATGGGTTCCCTGAAAAAGCAAAGCAGCAATTCCGGTATCCTCGACCAGTTGCTGGGAAGCTTGGGCGGAGGCCGATCATCCCGTTCTTCCTCAGGCGGTTTGGGCGGTCTGCTGGGCGGTCTGCTGGGCGGCAAATCATCTCGGTCTTCCTCGGGTGGTTTGGGCGGCGTGCTGGGCGGTCTGCTTGGCGGCGGCCGGAAAAAGAAGGCTTCTAAATCGCCCCTGGACGCGCTGGGCGGCCTGCTTGATGCCGATGGTGAAGGTTCGGCCATCGATGACATTCTCGGCATGGCCAAGAAGATGTTCTAGAATATCAAAGCCAAGTGTTAGTGCTAATGTTAGCAGGAGACCAGAACAGAATCCAGTGACAGTGTCAGTGTTAGCAGGAAATGAAAGTAATTGGTGAACGGTTGACGGTCAGAACAAGGACTAATAAGACTTAAATCCCAAATCTCAAGCACCAAATTCCAAACAAATTCCAAATTCCAATTACCCAAACAAAGACACTCTCAGGTTCTTCTCTTTGTTGTGGCATTTTGTGATTGGTGCTTGGGATTTGGGATTTATCTTCCCTTACGCCTTACGCCCTGAATCTTGCGCCGAGACTTCTTGATTGTGGTATCTTTACAGGACCTGCCGATTGCGTTAGAATAATGTTTCGAGGTGAAAAATGCCAGTCTATGACTATAAATGCCGGAAATGCGGTGCTGTTTTTGAGAAATTCCTGCGCTCGCTCTCGGCCGCTGACTCGGTGAAGTGTGAGAAATGCGGCAGTGTCGAAGTGCAAAAAATGATCACTTGCTGCTCCATTTCAGGCGGGGGCAAGAGCGAGGGCTCCGATTCTTCCAGTTCATCCTCATCCTGCGGCAGCTGCTCGAGCCACTCCTGCAGCACCTGCCACTAAGTCCTAACAAGTACTCGGTTTACGGTAGACGGCGTAAGGCGGACGGTTCAAACCCTAGAAGAAACCGAAACGGATCGCTTCGGTCTCTCGATGTACCGCACGATTTTTTAGTGATATTATTCCGCCTTCATTTCTTGCCGTACGTCGTTACCATGTACCTATACCGAGGTCAGCGATCCTTCCGGCTGTAGACCACGTTGCCGGAGACGATCGTATGCTCGATAACCCCCTGGCCTTCCCAGCCCAGGAAGGGGCAGTTGTTGGCCTTGGAACGAAAATCCTTTTCCTCGATCTTGAAGCGCCGTTTCGGGTCGAAGATGGTCAGGTCGGCGGGGAAACCC
>JAFGSF010000029.1 GCA_016934745.1 Candidatus Aminicenantota bacterium
CCGTTCCACATGTCATTGACCCGGGAAACCGACGGCAGGATCCCGATCGAACGACTGATATCGCCCGCCGAACCGGCGCTGCGCCGGATCTCCTCGTAGCTGAACTCGGCCACGCTGACCGGTTGCTCCTGTTTCCTGGCAAAATAGGAATTGACCACTTCCACCGTTTCGGTCAGTGTCATGGCCAATTCCGCGTCCACGACCGTGACAGCCCGTGATTTTACGATCACGTCCGCCTTGATCAACTGGTTGAATTTTTCAGTGATGAATTCGAGGACGTAGCTGCCCACCGGGACATTTTTAAAAATGTAATCCCCCTGCTCATTGGACACTGCCTTGAATGAGGTGCCGCGGATATTCACCGCGGCCCCGGCCAGCCGCAGCCGAGTGGTGGACTCGTATACCTTGCCGCGGATGGTGCCCGTGAGCGGGGCTTCTTCCGACTGGGACCAAACCGTCACGGGCCACACCCAAATCAGTAAAATCAACAGGCAAAAAATATTCAGCTTTGCCACGGGATTTGTTTGTCCTTGCATGAAGCCATTATAGCACGCGGGCAAACCGGAATAAAAAAAAAGGACCGCCACCTGAATCAGTTTGCTTTTTCCAATTGTTCCAGTATTGCTTTGCCGTTCTTGTTACGCGGGTTCAGTTCGAGCGATTTTCGGTAGCCGGCGATAGCCCTTTCTTTCAATCCCGCCTTGGCCGCCGCTTCGCCGAGGCTGTCCCAGGCATTCCAGGACTCAGGATAGAGCCGAGCGTTCGTTTCGAATACATAAAGCGCTGATTCAATCTTATTCTCCCTCAGCAATTGGTAGCCGAGATTGTTAAAATCGTTCTCGTCAAACACCGGACCGTTTAGACGGCTCTTCCACATCTTCTTCAGTTCCTTTTCCGCAACCGGCACGCCTCCTGCGGCCAGGGCCTTGCCGAAAAGCTCGGCGGCCGAGCCCAGCTTGGCCTTGCACAGCGCCAGCCTCGCCTGATCGATCTGTGACCGTTCCCAGGAGAACATCGGCTCGACCGTTTCGCCCTCTTTCATGATCGCTTCGGCGGCCGCGACATCACCTGAACCAATATAGGCCTGCACCAGCATGGCATAGGTGTGGGCGAGCTTGGGGAAGTCTTCGCGTACGGCCTGGAGCAAGCCGAGAGCCTCGGCATACTTCTTCCTTCCAAGCAAGGGCATCAACTGCTGCATGGCTTCGTCCGGGCCGAAGTAGTACTCGCTGTTTTTTGCAGCTCGTTCCTGGTTGATCATGGCGATCGCAGCTTCGTACCCTTTGTCCTTGACAACCTGCATATATTCATCCACCAGAGACTTTTTCAAATCCACCAGGCTTTTCGCCTCGTCCTGGAGGGCGGGAGCTCCCTTTTCCAAATACTTCTTGGCAAATTCGAGTATCGGGTCACGACCGGCGGCGATATCGGCCGCCGTGTTGATCACGCGAATATCGGGCGGGATGCCGACGCCGTCCCAGCAGACGCCCTCATGGTCCCGGGTTTCCTTGAAGGCCACCCACAGGGTCCAGCCGTTGGGCATGCGTTCGGGAAACTGCGATGAAAGGGCTCCTTCGGTGGTGTCGCCCATGACCGTGACGTGGGGCAGCACGCGCATGGCCAGTGTGAAGCCTTCGGCGGCGCTGGCGCTGATGTGGTCCGTCAGCAGCGCCGTGGGCCCGGCAAACTGCAGCGGCCCGCTCGGCTCGATGTTGCGGAATTCCCAGGGCCAGAAATCGTCATGCTTCGGGCCATAGCGCGTGCGGCTGATGCTGTAATGGCGCCGGCGATCGGCAAAGCGGTTGGCCACGATTTCCGCTTTCCGGCCGGTGCCGCCCGGGTTATTGCGCACGTCGACGATCATGACCCTGGCCTTGGCGAGCTCGGCCATGACGGCGTCGATGGTTTTGGTGATCGGCTCCAGGCCGTCCATCAGGTCGCCGATGTACAGGTAGCCGACCCCATCGGCCAGCCAGCCGCTGATGAAGCTGCCGCCCAAGGCTTCCGTGAATTTGCCCTGCAAATATTTGGACTTCACCAGGTCCAGGGAAAATCCATCATTTTTGAACGAACCATTGTTGCGGCCACCGCCGATGCGGCGTTTGCCGTCTGCCAGGGCCAGGTGGGCATCGTTCAGGTGGTCCATCATGCCCAGCAGGATGTCCCACAATTCCTGGTCCGTTGTCGTTGCCGTGACCATGGGACGATAGACCCGGTACATGGCGTCCCAGTCGACGTGCTTGACCAGGAACTGGCCATAATTACGATCTAGGGTTTTCCAGGCATGATCAAAATTCAACACCGGGTCCTTGGGGTTGACCGTTTGCAGTTGCGATTTCTTCACGGCCTTGCCCTTTTGCGCCTGGCCGCTCAGCATAACCGGAGCGGTCGCCAATGACAGCGCCAGCACAACCATAACCAACATTTTTTTCATGTTCATTTTTTTCTCCAAGCCAAGAAACGATCTTTTTCGTACATTTGTTCACACCGCTGTACTTAAATCTTTTTTTTGTCAAGAATACCGATAATTAACCAATTAAAAGAACACTGCTGGCTTTAAAATGATTTTTATGCGCCGATGCCAGGACTCAAGCCGGATGGGTTTCCACGGGAATCAAATGGCCGATATAGTCGCGATACAACTTGAACAAGGCGAGCGGTTCGGGCTTTTTTTCCGCCCATAGTCTGAATTCTTTTCGCTTACCGGCGACGGTTTCGAATAAAACCTGTCCCTGGCAGCTGAGGCCAAAACCCCTGAAGCGCTCATGGAAAGGTGACAGGGCCATGATATTGGCTTCGATCTCCCGGTAGAGAGAACCGGCATCACGCTCGTTTTTCTGCAGCAGTGAATGAATGGCCCAGGCCACGATATTGATCGGCAATATTTTGATCAGGTCGAGGCAAGCCCGGTGGCAGTGGGCGGCCAGGTCCTTGCGGTTCCATTGACGGTCGCCGGGCACGATGGGATCACCGATGGAGACAAAGATGTCGTCCAGGTGGGAAAGCATGTTCAGGGAATCCAGTATATGAAGAGTGCGGGGATGCCTTTCCTTTGCTCCAAGCATTTCATGGTCTTCGCGCACATGGCTGTAATCGACGTTGACCGGGACCAGCAAGACCTTTTCGCCTTCCTGGCTCAGTTCCAGGGCAGCCTCGAAGACGGTCGTGAAAAACGTTCCGTAACGCCCATGTTGCGGGATGTTTTTTCGCGTCCCCTCGGGGAAGACCAAAACATCGATGCGCTCCCGCAAGTGGGCCTGGATCTCTCGTTTGAGCGAGGCAGCCGATTCGAGCAGCCCCTCCCTGCCCACGGCCCGTTTCACCAGGAAAATTCCCAATTTTTTGGCAATCGCCTGAAAAAAACGGCCGTGGACCAAGTTATCGCCCATCGCGGCGTATGGGACCGTCAAACGGTTCCGGTGCAGTACGGTCTGCACACCGGATGTCTCCCACAAACTCTTGTGCAGGCCGACGTAAAGAAAGCGATACCCCTGCCGCTGCATCATGAACAGGCTCGAGGGTATTTCTTCGTGGGTTCGTGAGAGGAAACGCAGGCCCAAGCGCAAGAGGAGGACGGCCGATCCGTATAGCAAGGGGCTGCGCCGGGTCACCGCTGGTTGGCTTTCTCTTTTCATTTTATATTTGACCAGAGCGATTATATCACCAACCGCCGCTTTGGCAAACGGCAGTCGGCACGAGCTCGTGGCTTTTTTGGTATATCCCCGGGGCATTCACAGATTTCATTGACATTTTCTTCCAATTCCCGCAAAATATCTTCGGTAAGAAATGATATTGCAAGGAGGAAAAGGGGATGAATAAAGCAAAATTAATAGCCACCATCGTTGTCGTGATGATTCTCGCATTCACAGGCAACGTCGGGGCTGTTGAGGAGGAAAAACCCCTCGACAACGCCCAGGTAATTAAAATGACGAAAGCCGATCTTGGCGACACCATCATCATCGCCAAAATCAAATCGGCCCAAGCGGTCAACTTCAACCTCACGACCGATGACCTGATGGCACTCAAGGCAGCCGGAGTCAGCCAGGACGTGATCGCCGCCATGCTCGATCGCACCGCGCCGAAAAACTCCGCCAATCAATCCGCCGCCGGAGAACCAAAAGTCGTTCTAGTCACCAATGCCGGAGAGCTCGAGCTCAAACCAACGGACGGCGAAGTCAAGACCATCGTGGCTCCATTTGTCGGCATGAAACGCTTCATTGTTTTCTCGGAACTGAACGCCGCCATCCGCACGAAAGACCGCCGGCCGGCCATCTTGATCTGGATTGACCGGAATCCAAAAGAAAATTATTGGTTTGTGAAGCTCGACCAGGATGACGATGAGGAGGACATGGATCGTTCCCTCGACGTGCGGTCGCCCGGAGCATGGGGCGGCGTGCTGTCATCGGCCCCCGAAAAGGACTTCATCGTCAAGTGCACGATTGCTGAGGAGAAGCCGGGCCTCTGGAGTTTTAAAGCAATCAAGGACCTCAAGCCCGGAGAATATGCCCTCTATGTCAGCCGTAGCGAAATGGCCGGTTCTATTTACGACTTCTCCGTCGAAAAATAAGTATGGAATCTAATTATAGCAGCAAAAATTAAAAGAAAACATGTTTAACTGCATCGGTACGGTCAGCGTCGAACCGGAATGCGGTCGCAGCTCGTGGCCTGACCGGCCGGATTTTTAAAAAAATTCGCAGGCGGTAGGGTTCTTTTTTTCATGGAAAAATCGATAGACCCCGTAGGACACGCCTCCCGGCAGGCGTAGCAGGCAAAACAATCGGGTATCGTTTTTTTATCCTGTTTTAAAATAGCGGCCATCACCGTCGAAGGACAGGCCGCGACACATTTTTGACAGGCAATGCAGGTTTCATAATTCACATGGATCCTGACCAGACTTATCTTTTCTACCAGCCAGCCTGCCAACCCGAATGGGCAGAAAAAGTGGCACCATGGCCTGTAAACGAACAAGCTGGCCACCAGGAGCGCCGCAATGAAAAGGCCGCCAAGAAGACCGATTGCCGCGGGCTTGTAGATTTTAAACGGGTCCAGCGGATCGACAATATCCCATGCCAGTAAAAATGCGGCGGCGGTAAAGACCAGGAAAAATATCAGGCGAACGGTGTTGGTCAGGATAAAAGGCAGCTTGAGCTGCCTGCCGATCACGGCTTTGCCCCGGCTGCTCTGGTTGATGCGGAAGATCAGGTCCTGCAGGGTTCCGAGCTGACAGCCCCAGGCGCAAATATATTTATTGGCCAGAAAAACCAGGGCCAAAAAAACTGCCAGAGCGATCAGGCGTGGTAAAAAGACAACCTTGACAGTGGCATAGAGATGGATGGCATCCTTGACCGTACCCATCGGACTCGGATCCGACCCCATCACGATGCCAAAGAGCAGGACGGATGCAAAAAGCAATCCTTTTCGGAACCGTGATACATGCTGCTGTTTTTTCATGAATATAAAAATCAGCGATAAAAAGACAAGCCAGAGAGCAAATTTCAGAAAGATTTTCATCCAGTTTTTGCTGCTGTTTTCCGCCGCCAACGCCATTTTTTTTTCGACCATGGATGCCAGCTGGCCGGCTGTGCCGAAATCACCCAATTTTTTATTCAATTCGGATTTTCCTTCAAGCCCGAAAATTATTTTCAGCAACGGATCCGGCAAGTCGTTGGCCTGGCCAAACTGGCTGACGGTCATGTTTAAATCAATGGCCAGTTGGTCAGGTTCAGGCAGCGTTTCAGATTTAACGTCCCATACCCGGTTGGAGAACCAGGACAATGCGATGATCAGGACGACCAGTACAACGAGCCCGGCTGCTGTTTTTATGGGTGATGGCCTGTTCATTGACAACGCATCCATTCGCTACGGCCGGCCAGCCGCTGCCTCCAGCGAAAAGTCCACGGCCGCCCGGGCGTGGATCGTAGTGGTATCGAAGAGAGGAATTTCGCCCTGGTCCTGGGCGATCAACAAGGGAATCTCGGTGCAGCCCAGAATAATGCCCTGAGCTCCCCGGCGCACCAGGCTGTCAATGATCCGCCAATACTCGTCCCGGGATTGCTCGCAGATGATGCCCCGCGATAATTCCTCCATGATGATGCGATGCACCCGCATCCGATCATCGACATCCGGAGTCAGCGAGGCGATGCCGTGTTTTTTCAGCAGTCGGCCGCTGTAGAATTCCTCCTCCATGGTGAAGCGGGTTCCCAGTAGTCCAACCCGGTCCAGACCCGTTTTTTTGATCGCGGCGGCGGTCGCATCCACGATGTGCAGGATGGGGATCCCGATCTCGCAGCCAATGGCCTCGGCGAACTTGTGTATGGTATTGGTGCACAAAACCAGGAAATCGGCGCCTCCGTGCTCAATCTGCCGCGAAGCCTCAACCATGGCCGACTGCACCTGGCCCCATTGGCCCCGTTCCATCCATGGCTCTATCTCAGCGAAGTCGACCGAGACCATGACGCTTTTAGCCGAGTGATTGGTCCCCAGCCTCTCCCTGGCTATTTCATTGATCAACTTATAATAGAGCAGCGAGGATTCACAGGTCATGCCGCCCAACAGGCCAATAGTTTTCATTCATTTTCCTCCCTTGAACGCATTCCATTATAGCAGGAATAAAAACAAATAAATCCATTTGGGATTGAACGAAAAAAAATCAGTTCCCTGGCAGGGTTTTTACCAGCGCCGGCAGCCAGTTGGCCAGATAATGGCAGGCGACGCCGGGCCAGAGGCTGCGTGTCTTCATGTAGACAATGCCCAGGAACCAACCGGCTAGGGTCTGCAGCAACAGGGCGAATAAAATGAAGGTCACGCCACTGGCAGCCAAACGGTTGATGTCGAAGGCTACATGGGTCAAGCCGAACAGCACCCCGCCCCAGATGATGGCCGCCTTCTGCCCCAGGGCCCTTTCCAACAGGGACTGTATCACGCCGCGATGGAAGAACTCTTCGAGAAAATCATTATTGTACAGGAGGAGCAGCAGGGTTCCCAGGGGCAACGGCTCGACGCCGATCACCGCCTGTCCGCTCAACAGGGGAACTACCCCGCTGATGAATCCAAAGCCCAGCGCAAAAAAGGCCGTTTGCGGCGATCGCGTATTCAAGGTCAAACCCAATTCGCGCCGTGTCCAGCCGTTCCGGCCCACCACCAGGAGCAGCGGCAGCGCCAGATAAGGAATGGAGAGCAAGGGCAGCTGGACCAGTTCGCGCATGTTGCGATCGGTCAGCACTCCTTCCAGCCAGGGAGTGAAAACCGTCATCCTCATCATGGGGACGACCATGGCGACGATCCACAACAACAGCACACGGCCCAGATCACGGCCCGGGGCTTCACGGCGCGGCCAGGGTTCAGGGTAATGTCCAATGGACCGGTGCAGCAGCCAGACAGAGACCGCGATAGCCAGGGTGAACACCCCTCTCCAGAGCAGATCGTTCATGGTCGGGCCCCCAGTTTCGCCGGCCCGATTTTTTTCGTTTTCGCGCGCATGCGCCGTGAATAATCGGCAAAGCGCCCGGCGTAAACCGAGGCGCTGACGCCGTTTTTTTCAAGCCCTTTCAAGCGTTCGACAAACAGAATGCCGGCTCTTTTCATGGTGAGCTGCAGGTTCCTTTCGTAACTGTAATCGATGAAATGCCCTTTCACGTCAGCCGACAGGTCGGCATGAATGTCCAGTATGCGGTCATTTTTTTTCGGGGAAAAATCCGTGTCGTTCACAGCGAAATAACGGAGCCTGCGGTTGTCGCCGCTATGGAAATAGAAGATCATGTTCCGGACATCGATCAGGATGCCCCACTTGTTCCAGCCCTTGATCTTGATCGCATCCAATATCTTCAAAGCCTGGTCCCGGGGCGCCATTGGCGGCATCCGTTCAAAATCCTTCAACATCTTTGCGGCTTTTACGAAGCGCGGCAACCTTGAAGAATTTATTTCCAGGGGAATCGTCCCCCCAAAGCCCTCGAAGTATTTCAGCCGTTCCAGTTCCAGTGAGTAACGGGAATTGCATAGCACGGGATAGGCGAGATCCCTGTGTGCGACCATTTCTCCCTTCAGGAACTCGATGACCGCGCAGTCGCCGTTTCGATCCGCGATAAAGTAGTGCCATGACCAGCCTTGCAAGTTGATGTCAGTGGCGTTGTCAATGACTTCATCTAGGGTGGCGCAATTGTCCAATTGGTATTGGATCCATAGTGACATGAACAAGGTGGGATGGGCCGGGTCGTGTTTGTAGCGGGTTTCCCCCAGGCTCATCTCAAAAACAGCCAAACCTTTTTCATTCATGCCGCCGTCGGGGAAATCGACGCCTTCGCTGTTGAAGGTGACGGAACCAAATTTGGAAATCCATCCCAGCTTGGGAGCCGGTTTCTTTTCAAAGGCAACGATCGCGTTTTCATATTCCCGGGCCGGAGCGACCAGGTCGTTCCAGGTAATTCCTTCACGATAGACATTGCGCCGGTTGATACAGACCAGCCCGGGAATAAACAATTCCGGGGATTCGTCCAGATTGTGCCCCAGGAAAACATCCTTGCCGGCCTTGAGCGCAAAAGTAGAGCATTTTTTCGGTTTCACGACCTCCAGCCGCGCACTAAGAAAAACAATAAAAATGACCAAAAACACTTTTTTCATACACTGTCTCCCGTGCCCGACGGCATCACGTTATCCAGTTTTTTGAGTATAACTGATCGGTGCCCGCCAAGGATCGGGCAACAAATATCAGGAAGCAGGATCATTTTCGCGAATTCCATTGCTCGAGGATTTCCCGGGTGGTCTTTTTGTCGCGCGGCCTGACCGGGTTCCCGAATCCGGTTCGCTTGACCACATAGTCCCCGGCTTGAACGCGATTGGGGATGCGCACGTCCATGCTGACCACCTTATCGATGATCTTGCCTTCGGGAGTCTCGATGATCAGATGTTCCAGCGACATGAATTCCGAAGCCAACCAGTCCAGCCAGCATGTTTCTATTTTTAGGACTATCCCCTCGTATGGAAAATAGCTGTCCCAACCGTACTCGATGGGTGCTTTGACGATCAGAAAAAGCAACAGCAGCACGAACAGCAGCAGGGTCAGGGCTAAAGGCCGCATGCGCACGCGCAGTTTTTTCTCCTGGGGCGTATCGTGACAAACTATGCTAATCTGACGCCGCATCATCTTCGGGAAAATTATCGGCTTTATCTAAATTTAAATCAAGAATTGATTGCAATCTGTCAACCCTCGACATGCAGTCGCGCGGCGAGTTTTTCAGCCTCGCTCCCCTGACAGCACGCGCTGTCCCTTTGTTTTTTTTAAATCATTTCAATCTCAATCTCAGAGATACACGTATCCCGATATGTTGAGCCAGGGTAAACTTCCACGATTTCAACCACCAGGCCGTATATGGCATAGGCTGCAAAGAAATCATTGTCATACTGCTTGCGCTCTGCACCCTGCATAGCTTTTCTGACGCCAAGTTCTTTCTCTATTTGTCCGAACAAAAACGGGTGGTCAAGGATCAAGTCTTCCATGGCCTGCTCCCTGAACCTATGCTGCGCTTCGGCAGTGACAGGAAACTCGAAATATTGTCTGGCAGGCGAATCAAGCAGTTCAAGAGTACAGGTTTTGCTGGTTTTCATGAAATACAAATTGGAATCCGTTTCAGAAACCAGCCCCGGCGCCGTAAAAGCGATGAACAGGAAACCGGATAATTTCTTAATGCGATTGTTTTTTTTAAAAATATCCACATTCTTTGCGTTGCCGTTGATGATGCCGATGGCGCTGATATCCTTGTTGACGACGATGGTGATGTTTTCGCCGCGGCCATCCCCCTTTACCCCTTCCGCCCAGCAGGTGCCGCTTTTACCATCAAATATGTTCTTTACGGAATAACGCACGCTGCGGTCGTTGGATTTTTTTACCAGCTCGGAACTCGCCCAAAGGCTCTGTCCGCTTTTCAGATGCAACTCCTTCCAGGTCATGCCGCTCCGGCTTGAGGCAAATGAAAATAAATCCAGTAGTAAAAAAAACAATACGGGCCATGCCCCGTGTTTGAATGGTTTCATGAAATTGATTCTCCTTTTGCTCTCCGCATTTCCCGGCCCATGTATCAGTGAGGGCCGGAATCTGGATTCCGGACTTCAATGCGCACTCGGTTCTTGCCTTCCATCTTTGCTCGATACATCAGGGTATCGGGCTCGTGAACGACTTCATGCCGCTTCGGCGGCATGGGTGCATCCGTTTCCTTTTTAAAGCGTTCTTGAGCCATGGACGGTATGCGATCAATAGGAGTTGAAAGCACTCATCAGGCTGGCGTCCTTGCGTGATTTTTCCCGCAGCTGATCGCCCGCGGCGGCATAGCCCAGTGTAACCAGGAGGCCGATCCTGCGGCCGGCCGGAATGGCCAGCAGGCGCTTGACCTTCTTCTCATCGAACCAGCCCAGCATGCACGTGCCCAGGCCCAGTTCCGCCGCCTGCAGGCAGAAATGGGCGGCGGCGATGCCGATGTCAACGAGTGAAAACTGGCGCTTCTTGAGCCAGGCGCCGACCTGGGTGATGATGCCGGCCGTTTCCATCACGAAAACGGCGATCACCGGTGCTTCCAGGGCAAAGCGATTGAAGTTGACAGTGGCGCTGAAAGTGGCCTGCGCCACTTGGGTGCAAAGTTCGGGATCATCCACCACAATCAGCTTCCAGGGCTGCGAGTTGCTTGCCGACGGCGCCAGGCGCACCGCTTCAACGAGTTTGCCCAGCAGCTCTCTGGAGACGGGCCGCGATTGATAATGGCGCACGCTCTGCCTTGTTTTCAGCAACTCGGAAAATTCCTTTATTTCACTCATATGTTTTCTCCCGCGCCGCGGTGCCTGCCGGCAAATTCGATCTGCACCGAAGGCAGCACCCCGAGAATCGATTCCTGTTTCCTTGCGTTGTTCTTCTTGGTGATGCTTCTGATCATGACCACCCTCAGCATGGACTGGGCGAAGCCGTACAAGATCAGGCTCTATTTCCCGTCCCCAATTTTTTCTCCCTCGATCTTCAGAATGCGATACGCCCAGTCGGCCAATTTCGGGAACATGCTATTCAAGGAACCCAGGAGAAAATAGGAGCGAGGTACAACCACAAGCGCCTTGTTCTTCCTGATGCCCCGGGCCATCGCCTTCACAACTTGCTCGGGCGCGATTTTCGGAGATATCCACGGCACCTTGATGTTCTCGACCATCGGCGTATCAACGCGGGCCGGGTATATGGACAGGACCCGGATCCCTTCAGCCTTGAGCTCCTGGCGCAACACGTCCCCAAAACCATCCAGCGCGGCTTTGGCAGCCACGTAGGGACCATCACCCACAATGCCCTTTTTGGCATCCAGGCTGTTCAGGATCACGATATGGCCTTTGCCAGCGCGGCGCATCCGCGTCAGGACGGCCTTGATGGCATTGACCGTTCCCATAAAATTCACGGCCATGGACCGCTCGTAGGCCCCGAGATCGACCTGCCCGGAAACATCCTGGACGTACTCCCCGGCATTGGCAATCAGGATATCGATCTTTCCCCACCTGGAAATCGCTTCGCCGGCCATGCTATCCGTATCTGCCAATGAACGGATATCCGTTTGAACCGCCAGGGCCTGCCCGCCCCGTAGTACGATCTCATCCTGCAGCGCTTCCAATTTTTCCCTGTTCCTGGAGGCCAGGACGACGTTTGCCTGGAGCCGGGCAAAAAACAGCGCCGCCGACCGGCCAATGCCGCTCGAGGCGCCAGTAACGATGACGACCTTGTTTCGAAAAAAATCCTCGTCATTCATCTTGGACGCTTTTCCCTCCCTGCCCAGCCCGATACGAGACGCACCATATCAACCTACAACCCGATCCCATTCTCGATGTTTTCCGTAAGCGCCTTAATGAATCTGGCCATGGGCGCGCCATCAATGGCATTGTGGTCGAGCAGGACGGTCATATGCAGAACCTCGCCGATCCAGATCTCATCGCCGGCGGCGACCGGCTTCCTCGTGATCGCGCCGATGCCGAAAGAGAGGGGATGGACCGAGGTCTGGACGAACCAGCCGTTCACCCGGCCCATCATGCCCACCGAACTGACGACCACATTGCCCATTTTCCCGAAAACAAAGCGCGGACGCCTGAGCATGATTCGCCAGGCCAGACGCCGCATCGCCCCCGGCAGAAAATAATACAATCTCTTGGGAAGGCTCGCTCCCTGCTCCAGCACCATTCGTTCCTTGGAGAGTTCTTTCGTCCTGGCCTTTTCGATCTCGGCGCTGATAGCCGCCGCTGATTTTTCGTTGGCCTTCCCGATCACCAGGGGCAAGGGTACCTTGGTACCGTTTATCTCCTTTTCGACAATGATGGAGATGTCGACGTCATCAAAAACAATCAGTTTCCTTCTGCCGCAGCGATAGGCGGCGACCTCGGGGTATTTGCCGATGGTCTCGGCGATCGCCTTCAGCAGCCAGCCATTGAATGATAGTTTCTGGCCGCTCGTTCTCCTTGCAGCGCGGATCTTCCTCCTGGCCTCCGTCACGTCGAGCTCCAATAGCGCCGTCACATAGTGCTTTTCCTTACCGATCGCACCGATATCGAAAGTGGCGATCCGGCTGCGGGGAAACTCAACCGTCTTGTATTTTCTGTTTCGCATTTAACCCAACCATAGCAGACATCCTTCCCGATTTCCAGCGCGTGCGTCCAGCTATCTTCGCCATCGCTGTAAATAACGAGTCTCCGTGCAGGCGAATCAGCTGCCTGAAGCGAAAATACGCAGATACAACCGTTCCAGGTCTTTGTCTAGTCCTGGTTCGTCTTCCTGCAGGTACATGATGAACAGTTCGCCGCCGCGATAGAAACTGATGCGATTGAATGGCGCGTCCGGGTCGGGGCGGTTGGTTTTCAGGCCGAAGCGGATGCGCACCTGGTTTTCCAGGTAGCGGGCCAGGCCTTCCTTCCATTCCTGCCAGGTCATGTATTCCCAATCGCGGCGGTTCAATATCTTTTTAATCACGGCACGCCAACGGCCCGCTTTTCTTCGCTGGCCTTTTTGCAGGGCCAGCAGCCACGAACCGTAGGCCCGCCTGATCTCGGCATGGTCGTAGGGAAACGGATATTGCAGCTCCCACATGTAATCGCCGCGGGCCAGGGCTTCACGGTTGACGGCCAAGCCTTCCTTCAACTTGCCCTCGACGGTCTCCCACTGGAAGCAATGGACGAATTCATGCAGGATCACGGCATAGCCTTCCGGCGAGTAAAAAATTTCCGGGCTGACCACGCAAGCCATGCGGAAATTCCAGAAATCGAGCGGCATCGCGGCCCGGATCCCGGCCGGCAGCTGGGACCTGACCGACGCCCGGGCGGACAGCTTCCAGCTTTTCCCGGTTGCATCCACTTCATATACGTACCATCGCCCGTTTTCAACGAGGGCGACGGGGTAGGTCTTGGCAAAGGCCGGATGCAGGTCGGCCGCTTTCTCCCGCCAGGCCTGGACCTGCGTCAACCCCGCCCGGGTGCTTGGCTCCAGCGCGGCCGGCTCAGGCACCTTGGTTCCCAGAAACAGATAAATTGCCGCCAGAATAATTGTTATCCCACCCGTCATGGTTTCCTCCACTCACCGAGGATGATTCGAAGCCTGGCGGAGTGGAATAGCGGCTGTTGGCGCTGCTTCAGATTATCCATGCGCGTATCATTTTGTTTCCTTTTTTCGCACTGGAACGGGTACGTTGGCGAGTTCGACGCGACCGGCCTGGAGCAGGAACCATTCCTCGCTGCGGTTGCGCCGCGCCTCAATCAACTTTCGGAAGGTCTCCGTGTCGGTGCGCAGCACCTGCAGGTCGCTGCGCCCGGCCAATGGCACGTCGGCGGCGACGCGGATCGAGCGGATCGGCACCCGCGTCTGCCCCGGCTCGATGAAGCCCATGGGCCCTTTGCCGCGCGGTAGCGAGGAAAGGAGTTCCATCCCCTGCAGCACCTTGCCGAACAGGGTGACATTGCGGTCGAGGTGGCGCGGGGCGTGGCCGATCACCACGTACATCTCGGCGCCGCTGCCGCTGTCGCGGCTGTCACCACGTCCGGCGCCGGCCATGCCGTAGCAGTGGACGAGCCACATCCGGTTGCTGTGCCGGTCGCGGGCCACCGGCAGGCCGGCGCTGAAGCCGACCTCGCCGGCGTAGACGTCACCGTCGGGCAGCGGCGTGAAGTGGATTTTTTCGTCAATCGAGCGATCGAACTCGGCCGGCAGGCTGTGCCGGGCATTGGTTATCCGGCGGGCTTTTTGCGGATTGTCCACTTCGGGATCGCCCCATTGCACCACGTAGTTGTCCTGGACGCGGAGAACCGCCAGCCCGTCGAAGTAATACTCGCGGGCCAGGGCCTTGACATTGGCCACGTGCTGCGGGGCAAAGAGCGGCGCCAGCTCGATAACCACCCTGCCACCGGGCAATTCGACATAAAGTGTATTCTCCGCATCGGGAGTTCGCCAATCTTCCGCCCGGGCCGCCGCCAATACGTCGGCCACGGTTGAGGCCGTTCCCGCCGGCGGTTTTTCCGTTTGGCCCGGCGCGGCCATCGGCGCCAGCAACCAGGACATACACAATCCGGCAACAACCATTCTCATGGAACGCGAGTCGCTACCTCGACCCTGCAGCACAATTTTCATTAGGTCCTCCGAATAAATGTCACGTCATGACATGACGGAATCATCTGATTCCATGCCCCCTCGAACACGAATTTCTTGAAGTCACAAAGACAACCTCCGCCCCCGGCATTCTTCCTATTGCTCACATCTTCTGTAACACCATCTGCTGACTGCGAAATGGCCCTGCCGCCACACCTTCAGAAAAAAGTTCTTTGAATCCCACCATGGCAAAGGCCGATTGAATTTCTGCAGAAGTATATAAACCATAATTTTTTGTCACGGGTTGGAAAATTTTCTTGATGAATTTTGAAAAGACAAGATCAATCCAAATGAAGTATCCCTGCGGCCGCAATACTCGATATATTTGCTTCACGGATAATGGCCAATTGGGGATGTGGTGGAAAACATTTTGGGACAGAACCAGGTCAAAGTCCAAGTCTTTAAAAGTGAGCCGCGTGGCATCTGCAACACTGAAATGCAGCTGGTTGCTTTCAGGATGAACGTGCCGGGCGGATGCGATCTGTTCTGGATCGAAGTCCGTACCGTGGACATTCAGGGGATAATTTTCTGAAAGAAAAGCTGACACAAAACCAAATCCACAGCCAAGTTCAAGCACATTATTTACTTTTCCTATATCGATATATTCAAAGCATTGCCGAACCTTTTTTATATTACCTTCAGCTTTTTCCCTTCGGTTTACAAATCGTTTTTCAAATTCAGTCATTTTCATTCTTAGTTCCCCTCGTCCTGGGACTGGATTCGTTTGAACCGGAAATCGCCCTTAGCGATCTTCTTTGCTTGCCGGCGGCAGCAATTGATAGCCGAGTTGCTCCATCCAAAGCAGATCGTTGCTCGAAATCCATTCGTCCTTGATCTTGCCGTCGGCAAAATGAAGCATGCTGATACCCATCACGTTCATTTTCTGGCCGTTTTTCCCCGTGGCGCGAATAGTCCAGCGGCCGGCTGCGGCATTTTCCGAATAGAATCCTTCTTCCACCGTGATCAGGAAATCGGGATAGGATTCACGAGTCTTGGATACGCTTTCCTTGAAAGCCGCGATGCCTTTCTCCGCCGTAAACATGGGCGACATGCGCATTTCAAAATCTTCGTGCAGGACATCCTCGATCCCCGTAAAATCACCGCTGTTCCAAAACGCCAGTAATTTTTCGATTTGCGGCGCAAATTTGACCGCCGGATCTTTCTTGGCGCAGCCTGAGAAAATGATGGCCACTGCAAGCAGGCATAAGCCTGCCAATGACCAGGGTTTTGTTCTCATGAAACCACCTCCCCAAATAAATCCATTACACGATCCAATGCAACATCCAATAATGCAATTTTAAAGCCGTTCACAAGATTTTGCAATAGTCACAATGCTCTCGCCGGGTGAAAAATCACAAGGGACCGGAGAATGGCAAGGTTAATACTCCGGGATCAACTGCAACCATCAACGAAACCGGCCCGATGAGATTTTCCCTGATTCGCGACCTGCTCCCGGGGACCCTTACCATTTGACGACACCCTAAATCCAGCCCAACCGCCTCATGGCTCCGCAGACCAGGTAAACTCCCATGGCCATGACAAAGATGCCGAAGCGCAGCCTAAGGACGGCGCCAGACAAACGGTTGGCCAGCGGTACTCCCACCTCCTTATTTCACCATCAGCCCGGTCGCCGCAAAAAAACGGAAATTTTCAGTACCGAACACCATCCGGATTCGGTTCGCCCGGAAAATGAACGGCGCCGTCTATTTTGCCCATGATCGCGTCGTGGCAGGCGTCGCAGGCCAGCCCCCGCTCCATCCCCGACTTGGGGTCCAGGTTTTCATGCATGTGCACGCAGGGGGCCAGGGCGAAATCCTGCCGAATCTTGGCAATATCCAGAACCACGTCGAAATAGACCCACTCCCGGCAGTTTTTGGTCCAGACCTGGCCGCGGCAGGTTTCGACAAAACCCGCCTTTTTCAATGCATTCTCAAGTTCGATCAAATGTTCACACAGCATGGCGGCACTCCGGTTTTGCTCCGCTCATCATCCATCGGCAATCAAGTCCCGATTCGGACCTCTCGATTTGTCCCCGAAAGTTTACTTAGCGCTCAATTTTTTCTGCAAGAAACAAGCAGAGCAACGTTTGCCTTTTCGATCGCCGTGAGCTCGACCTCCCCGGAGACGGGCCTGTACCATTTTTTCGTCCTGAAGAACTTGTCGAGGGGCGGATCTCTGAAAACACGGCCACGACGGGCGAAGATCTCGTTGCGGGCGATGCGCCGCAGGTTCGCCGAAAGGCGGACGACCTCGTCCCGCTCCAGGCGGCGCTCGGACGAATCCACAAAGACAAAGTCGTTGTTCTCCAGGAAGCTCTGCTCACAGGCGCTGCAGGCTTCCCCGATGGCCTGAGGGGCGCTGTCCAGGTCGAACGTCCCGGTGACCTCGCCGATACAGCCGGGCAGCGACACGATGAATTTCTGCTCTGCGGCGAAAGCGGTGAGCATGTCGGCAAACTGCTTGTTTCCCAGTTCCCACTCGAAGATGAAGCCGTTGGCAGCGTAGCCCGAAACCTCTAGAACGCGCTCGCGCCCAAAGCGGATGACGGCGGCAACGTATTCGATTGTTTTCGGGTTAAAGGCGAACGCCTGCCAGCCGTCGCTCTTCAAAACAACCAGCGGGACGCAGGGTCCGTCGGTCGGATAATCTATCCAGAACAGCAGCCTGCCGTCCCGGCTCCTCACCATCGCCATCCAGGTGGGAATCCCATCCCCGATCGAATCCGGCTGCACGGTCCAGGTGGCCGGGAGCGGCCTGGCCAGCTGGAAAGCCATGAGCAGCAATATCCAGAGAATATGTTGTTTTTTCTTGCCAACCATCACTTTCTCTTTTCCGACAATTTCGCCCGCAGCGCGCGGACGAGGGGAGTGAGTCCCCAGCAGGGCCGCAAAAAAACTGCTATGAAGCCAGAAGATATTTTGTTTCATCATAGTTGTCTCACTGGCCCATTCCGCCTTCGCTTGACGTTTTATCCCTGCCTGATCTTTGCCTGGAAAGCCAGGCGAACAAGGAAAGGGGCGCGAAGACAAAAAGAAAGAAACTCACGGCGCATGGGGGCCAGGCGTCGCGAAGCGTATGGCTGGAATGGCCGAGCGATGCCAAGATCATGAAGAAGAAGCTCAAGCCAAGCCAGAGTATAAAGCAACAGGCCATAAGCGCGACAGCCTGGCGCATCGAGACGCGACGGTTTCCTTTGAGCGCCCGGAGAAAGGCCCACGCCGCAAGAACAAGAATGGCCAGCGCGGCCAGGACCGTGAACAGGAAAACCGGGATGCCCATGGAAATTTCTGCCCGCGTTACTTCCTGCGCACAAACAAATAAAACGTGATGGCGGTCGAAAGAAATGTCAGTGCCGGCAGCAGCTTGTGCAGCATGCGGACGAAATCCGGCATGGTCTTGACCGCGCTCAAGATTCCGCCGCTGGCCACGGCGCCGAGAAAGAGCAGCGAAGTGACGATGCAGGCGATCAGTTCAACCCGGCTCAGCGGCGCGATCTTGCCGATCTTCAGAACGACCACAACCAGGTACACGATCAGCGCCACCGTGAGCAGCTTGTGGATCGTCAGCACGACCACATTGAATGGCTGCTCATTCTTACTCAGCCAGAAGCCTGAAACAAAGATCAAAACAAAGCCCACCACGGTTACCACGATTTTCATTTGTGTTACTCCCATTTTAAATCCTCTAAAAAACATATTTTTACCATTTTACAATTATTGGTTTGTTTTTTTCAATCAAATTCTCATTTTCACGATCCGTCCCCGACAGCGGATTTACATGCCCGTAATGGAACGCTGCACGAATGCCAGTACGACCATGGCCAGGAACAGGATGATCGCCGCCACGCTCCAGGACTTACGGCCAGCGAAGCCACGCCGAGCATGCCGCCTGAGCCGGCGAAGAAAAGCGAGACGGTGGCGATGGTCATCCAGCGGACGTGGCGGAAATCGATCTTGAAAATATAATCCAGCAGCGCCTCCACCGCCAGGTAGACCAACAGCAGGAAGACCCGGACATAGTAGAGCGCGGGTCTTTGCAGCGGCGGTGCCTTGGCCAGAAGGTACGCCAGCGGCACAACCAGTAAAAACAGCGCATAGCCCGGATGGTGCTCGAGGCGCGGCCGGCCCGCCAGCCTGGTAATAAAGATTATAATGACCAGAACGTAATACACGATGGCCACGATCGCGCCCAATAGGTTTGTTTTTTCCAGTATCGCTTCCTACCGGTGTTTCCCTTTGCAACTTCCGTTGATCTGAACGCCCTTTTGCCGTCCTGCTTTTTTCAAGTTAGCGGACCGGCAAAAATTTCCAGGTCGGGATGCTTCCCGGCTTCCTCGACGATGGGTCCGCGCACGGCGAAACCGAGGGCCCGGCCGCTGCCCCGGACCACCAGCAGCCTGCTGCCGACCTCGATCCCAAATTTTGCGAGCGCCGGCGGCGGCACCCGCAGGCTGCCGTCACCCAGGGTGATCCAGGCGTACGGCCTGCCGCTGAACTCGACGGAAACTCCCTCGGGCACCTGGAAGTTCCACAGTCCATTCGGGGCAGCCACCACCGCGGCCAGGGGAGAGCGGCCCAGGGATTCCGGCGCAGCCAGGCCGAATCCCCCCGAGGTCCGGCTGCCGGGCATCAAGATCATTTTCGCGGATTGCTTCAGGCCATATTCATCCCAGGCCGCGGGCGGGACGACGATACACCCCGTCAGCCCCACGCGCGACCAGCCGAAAACATGTTTGCCGCCCTTGACAAGTTGGGGCATGGTTTCTTCTCTACTTATACCCAAATGGAGTGAAGCCATGGCCAAGATAAAAGCTGGCGCCACCCGATCTTACATCCCCACCATTGAATTCCATTTTCATTCCTGCTTCAAGGCTTCGCTGAAGTCACAAAGCAAGGCACCATTGTCGTTAATTTTCTGCATTTTCGGTTTTCTCTTTGCACTTTTCTTCCTTTTTGGTTTCGGAAGCGGAAGTTCTTGCTCGGCAATTTTGATCAAACCGCACCCAATTCCGCTCTGTTGCATTTTATCATTACAGCTGAAGCCCTGTCAGATACGATTCGAAATATTCTATAATAGAGGGCAAAAAGGAAACGATATTTTTGTATTCAGTATGATTATTCTCATAATTTTCAAATAGCTTCACCAATCCTTCAATGGCGGGGAATCCCCTCTCTTTGTCATTTTCTATCATTTTTTTTACTGCCCTATTTCCTTCTGCGTGCGCCCAAAAACGGATCGTACAAGCACGTACGAGATATTCATTAAGAATCACATTCCAAACATTGTATCCGTGTTGAACCATTTGTTCCCGGTTTAAATTAAGCAGGGCTTCACCCAATTCGCGAAATTGTTCTGGATTGCGGATTGTAAGCGGATTGATATACGTGTGGCAATATTCATGAATGATGACCGGCAAGAACCATTCTTTTGGATAAGTTGGCGCTCCGCTTTTATCGGGCCACCTTGCGCCCAACAAACACACGGATATTTTCTGTTCTTTTGGCAAGCTTAATTTATAGCCATAGTTGCAGCTGCCATTGAGCAATCCAATATACATTTTAAAATTATTGGGAGAATAGCCAAAGAAATCGCGAAACCATTTGCAAATATGTTCCTTGCGCATCATCTTTTTCAAATTGCTGATCGCTGATTGATGAAAGCCCTTGTGACGGTTGTGAAACGTCATAAAATTACTTTCAATCGCAAATGAACGGATTTGATCAAGGTAATCCATAATTAATGCCGGATTCCATCGCGGATCAAAATCCGCAGGCAGATTTGACATGTCTATTCGCGGTTCCAATTGGGGCGGAGGATCGAGATAAACAGCCAATGCCATTGGAGCATCGCCATTTATCTGATATTTAGTGCTGCACAGCTTGGCAAATTTTATGGCTTGATGTTCTTTCATTTGACCAAAATAATCTTCAATCTCCGCTGAATACTTGGGGAGAAGTCCTTCGCCATATTGCTTGTCAGCGACTAAATAGTGAATCACACTGATAAGTTCAATAGTGGGATTGACTTCGATTCGTATTTCATCATCTATAACTGAGGAATGGGGATTTCCCCCAGAGGAAAAACCAGCCATAATACACAATAAAATGCCTGGCAATACAATCATCATGGTATATCCGATGAATTGATATGGCTTGAATTTATTTGTCATTATTTCGCTTGTTTTTACCAGCATAATGTTTCCGCTAAGTTGCCACGCTTTCATGGTCAGCTGAAGCGGCTTGTTAGACGTCCTCTATTTATTTTTTTTCTCTTGTTGATGAGCCATTGCCAAGCCAATAGCAGGGCCTAAAGCAACGCCAATAGCAATGCCAATCGCTATGTTATCGGTTGCTACACCTATGCCTGCACCAAGAGCAACCCCCATGCCTATGCCAAGACTGATGTATTCTTTTTTTGATTTTTGTTCTTTTTCTTCTTTCTTAATGAAGTCTTCATTTCTCATTTGTTTTCTCCTTTTTTACGTCTAACACAATAATCACCTGCCTGAGCGAAGGTCGTTGGGACGCAGTGAAGGTCAGGTGAATTTATTTGTAACATATTTATTAAATCTTTGATAATTTCATTCGGATCATCCGTGTCAAATGAATGAAAGTATTCAAATATCGCGTCGTCAAATTTCCCCTGTCGCAGGAATTTCGCTGCTGAGATCAACCTCGCCTTACAAAAGAAAGGCATATATTCTTTGATGTTGCCGGTTTCCTGCAAGGCATAATAATTTTTGTCGTTATCAATGATTTGTTTTTCCAATTCTTTAAGATTGTTTATGTGTAAGCCTAATGCTGCGATTTTCATTTCTATTTTATTCTCCAATTGCTGCGCAACAAACTTTTCGTTTTGATCAGCAAGCCATTTTTTAAATATATCCGGCAATGTTTCCTTTCTATGCATTTTTTTGTTTAACTTTCTCTTTTTTGCATA
This sequence comes from Candidatus Aminicenantota bacterium, assembly GCA_016934745.1. Classification (GTDB taxonomy): domain Bacteria; phylum Acidobacteriota; class Aminicenantia; order UBA2199; family UBA2199; genus UBA2199. Next base: position 21,575 of record JAFGSF010000029.1, read on the forward strand.
TTCCATTCACTTTACAACAATTAACAAAAATTCCATAAAAAGTCCAGCGAAGAATCGAATTTAGTAAAAAGAAGGCTAAATCTAAGGAAGTATTGTGTCAGGTCTTTCATAATTACTTTGTCCCAGCGAATGATTTGTTATTATGCAAGACCTGATTTAATAAATAGAAAAATATTTTTTGCCTTTTCTATAGTTGACCCCAATTCCGCTGATTGTCAGATCATCGCGCACAGGTTTATCATTCTCCATTGTACTTTAATGAGCTGATGTTTTCTTTTACAGCTATAAGCTCGCCAAAGTGGTGGTCTGGTTTTTCTAATAGCATGGCAATTTTATCAAATAGTTGCAATTCAGAGCTTGATAAATTGTCAATACTGTTCTCCACTTTGTTGACTAAAGGAGGGTCATTCCAATATGGTTCTTCAGTTCTCATGACATATGAGAGATCAAGCCATAGCAAGTGAGCCGATGCTTGATCTACTGATTTATAGCGTGAAATGTAAAACTTTCTTTCAATATTCTTCTTTCGTAAACTCTGCCACGTTTCACTTGCAAATTCAAATTCTTGACGGTCAAAATCAATCTTATGTCGGTCCGGATCGACAAGAAACCATACTTTTCTCTGATTATCCCAAACTTCGCAGATTACATGTGTGACACGAATTTTATTGTCGCCCCCGATGTATTTGGCATTTCCAGCACGTAGTCGAACGGGAATTCCTTGATGACGTAAAATTTGAGCAAGCAACAAACTATGATGAACACAAGCGACAACCAATCTATCCTTAGGTTTTCTCGACAATACCAGATCGTTACTACTTCTCGCATGAAGTTCTTTGAGCATTTGTTCTACCGTTGGGATAGCTCTATCTTCGTAAACGCGTTGCTTGGGAATTACCTCGCCAAATTTCTCAATATCAAAAGGATGGACGAGTTGCATTTTGATTAGATCGCAGATATCTTCCATGTCTTTTGGTAAATTATCATATAGATATTCAAACTTACCTGGAGTGGTGTAGTGGCTGTACTCAAGACACTTTTGAAGTACTTGATCAGACGGTGGAGAATCCAATTTTTGAGTTGAACACGATACGAAGACAATCAAAATAATCAGGGATACTGATAGTAAATTATTGATTGAAAATCTCATGGTCAAACACGAATAGTACTTGTAAATATGTATAAATCAAGATATTTTTTCTCCACAAAATCAAACAGTGGAAATTTGGAAGTCCGGAGCCGCGGACCGCTAGACGGCACATGCTCCTATTTTATTCCCTTCCTTCCAGGGATGCGTGTTCGGGCGATTTTTTCTTTTTTCAGGATATTCAAGAAGCGGGTCATTGAGATGTAGCGGTCAGCCAGAACACGGCCGTCGTAAAGCAAATTGAAGACGCCGTAGACGCAGGGCGCGTTCTGGGCCTGGGCGGCGGTTTTCAACTCAGTCAGTGACAGGGGCAGGTTCAATTTTTTCAGGATGGGTTTTACTTCCTCAACAAAGCGGGCCACCCACGGGCATTGTTTTGAGTAGAATATGGACAGGCCCCGGCCCTTTTGCTGCCGCGGCCTGCGCAAGCCAGGCAGCGGCCCCGTCTTGAATTGCTTGACCAGCAATTGCTCGCTTCCCGACGCGTCCACGATTCGGTACCCATGCTTGATGAATATGTCCTGGCGGGCCATGAACGCCCGGTCGCTGGTCAGTACGCAGACCCCCAGCATGCCTTTTGCCTCCGCTTCGACCACCCGAATGAGCTGGCCCCCCAATCCCTTGTGCTGGCGCGGCTTGCCGGTCGTCCAGAGACAGTGGATGAACATGTAGCCTTTGGCCCGCACACCCCGCCAGCAGTGCTCGCCGGGAACAAACTCGATGTAGCCGGCGGCCCGCTTTTCGCCGGCCGGGTATAGCAGCTTGATCTTCAGCCCAGTCTTGGATTGTTGCAGCAGCCAGCCGACCTTGTGCTGGAAATGCTCATGTCCGGGATTGATGAAACAAACGGCCTGGGAGTGCTCCGCTATGTTGTTTTTCGTGACATCGATGATCCGGTTCATGTCCGCGCTCTTTTTCATCTGTGACTCCTGGATGCCTAGATCAACATCACCAGATCCCCGGCAGCAAGCGAAATCGGACCCGCAGGGTGTATTCCCGGTAGCCGGGCAATTCTGCCTGCAGGGTGATGTCCTCCAGGCGGGTGCGGACCGCCAGAACGATCGTGATGAACAATACCGGCAGAAAGGACCAAATAGAATCAAGGAACACAGGCGTGGCCAGGTAGGCGAGCAGCGCCCCGGAGTAACCGGGATGGCGCAGCCAGCCATAGGGCCCGCTGGACACGACCTGGTGGCCGCGATCGGTCTGGATGCGCACCATGCCGGAGAAAAAGCGGTTGGCGACCAGGGCCCAGGATGCCAGCATATACCCGGCAAGAATAACGGCCAGCGCCAAGATCTTCGCCACCGGCTTGAAAGGCATTGACCAGCCGAAACGGGCATCGAGCCCGGCAACCAACGGTATCAATCCGCCGCCCAGGCCGATTAGGGGCGACAGGAGCCTGTCCCAGGGTTTTGCGTCCTCGTGCTGCAGGAAACGGGCGCGTTCGGCCAGCAGGTCGGGATGGCGCCGGGCCGCCAACGCCCGGCTGACTATGAAGCCCAGGATGCCGATCAGGGCGTAGATCCAGGCCTCCCACCAATTCCATTTTCCCGAGATCAGTAAAGGCAGGAAAGGGACCACCACGATAAACAAAAGCATCAGCAACAGTGTCCTGGCAGATATTTTATTTGCTTTTCCCTTCATCCTATTTCCCCCAGTTTTTCCTTCATGCCATTTTTACAATCGCAACCCCATGCCCTAGCCGGCGATGAGCGTCAGTATTCCGACCAGCGACAGCAGAAAATTGGCGACCAAATGGGCGCTCAGGGACGGCCAGATGCTCCTGCTTTTATAGAATATGAAAGCAAAAAACAGGCTTGCCATCAGCAAGGTCGGCAGCAGCCAGATCTGAAAGGTATGATAGAAAGCGAAAAGGACGCCGTTCAGCATCCAACTCCAGGCCCCGAAGCGGGAAAGCCTGGGCAGGATCCAGGCCCGGAAATAGAGCTCTTCCGCCAGGATATTCAGCAGCAGGGTGATCGCAATCAGGGGCAACAGACAGTATTTGCCCGCCAGCGGCAGGCCCGGGGAAATTACGGCCATGTCGGCGACGGCCGGATCGATGGCCGGGTTCAGGAAAAAAGGCATGTAAGCCGGGACGTTCAAACCCAACGCATTCATGAAAGGTAAAACCAGTTTCATGGCCGCAAATGAGCAGCCCAGGCCGATCAGCGTCAGGCCGATATAAAGGGCCCATTCTGTGAGTGCTAGTTTTTTCATGCCCATGCGCGCCCACAGGGTGATCCCCAGCTTTCTTGCTTCTCTACCCAAACGAAAAACCGCAAAGATCACCAGTCCCAACAGCATCAGGCTGGCAACGGCCGGCCAGGCAACCAACACCGGCCATCCTCTGGTGACCAAGGCGGGCAAAACGATGCGAAATCCGGCCCAGGCAACGGCACTTGGAATTAAAAAGGCCAGCAGCAACCGGGGCCATGACATGGGCGGCGCCTGCTTCCAGTCAAAAGCGGTATTTTTCATTCTTTTTGGCGACTTATTTGGGTTTGCCCACCGCCAGAATGCATAACGGTTCCTCTGCGGCCGGCATGTTCATCACCTTCTTGACTCCTTCGTCGTTGAAGGCGCCAGCCATACAACAGCCCAGCCCCAGGGCCTGGGCTTGCAGGTAAACATTCTCGCTGGAATGACCGGCATCCATGCAAACATAGCGATCGCGTCCACGCTGGCCATACTTACGTGTGGTCCGTTCGAAAACGGCAGTATAGACGATCGCTGCCGGCGCCTGCCGGATCCAGCCTTGGCCAATCGCCGCAAAGCAGAGGTCCTGGCGCCAGTCACCGTTTCTGACCGGGAGAAGCGCATGTCGTTCGGACACGTAGCGGTAAATGCCCGCGGCCAGGCCGGTCACCTGGCCGGCGACAACGTAGATCTCCAGCGGGTAAAGCCCGCCCGCCGAAGGCG
>JAFGSF010000030.1 GCA_016934745.1 Candidatus Aminicenantota bacterium
GTCCAGAAAGCTTTTTTGAAACCGGCGTCAATGGCCGATTTGGGTGATTTGCCCAGGCTGAGTTCCTCACGGATACGCTCAAAGATCAACACATTGGCGTCCACCGCCATGCCGATGGACAGGATGATTCCGGCGATGCCGGGCATGGACAGGGTGGCCTTGAAATAAGCCATGATGCCCATCAGGATCAGCATATTGAATATCAGGGCCAGTACCGAATTGATGCCGGCGGCGCGGTAGTAAAGCAGCATGAATATGACCACCAGCAGCAAACCGAAGAGACAGGCCATGAGGCCCTTGCGAATGGAATCGGCACCCAGCGAAGGACCGATGGTCCTTTCCTCGATATATTTCAATGGCGCCGGCAGGGCGCCCGAACGCAATACCAGCACGATATCGTCTACTTCATCGATGGTGAAGCGGCCATGAATGATGCCGTCGCCGGAGATGACATCCTGGATCGTGGCTACGCTTTCGATGCGGTCATCCAGGACGATGGAAAGTTGTTTCCCAATATTGGCGGCGGTAAATTTTTCAAATTGAGAGGCTCCCTGTGAATTGAAGGAGAAACCAACGGCCGGCGCACCGTACTCATCCTGTGCCCGGCGCGCGCTTTTCAGGTCCTTGCCCGGGACAACGGTGGACGCTTTAAGCACGTAGAATCCCTTGTCCAGGCGTCGCGGATTGGTTTTGACAATTTCCAAGTCATCAGGCAGCTGGCCGTTGTATTCTTTCAGCGCCGCTTCCTCGGTCAGAAAAGGTCCAGAAATGACCTGACGGAATTCCAACATGGCCGTGCTTTTGATCAGGGTCTTTACCCGTTCCGGATTGTCGATGCCGGGGAGATCGATCAACAACTTGTCCCCGGCCATTCCCTCTTTCTGAATCGTGGGTTCGGCCACGCCGAACTCGTCGACACGGTTGCGGATGGTTTCCAGGGCCTGATCAACGGACTGGTCCCGCAGCTGCTGTTCGATGTTGGGACGCAACGATAACGAGATAAGGCTGCCGCCTGCCGTATAGGTCCAATCGCGAAAATCGTCGTCCAGGATATCTTTAATCTTTCGTTCATCTTCCAGCAGTGAGCCAGTGATCTCGATTTTATTGAAACCCTTGCGGACAATCTTGTCATACTTGATACTGCCGTCCTTGAACAGTCCCTTCAACTGGGTCGCACTGATATCAGTTTGGATGGCCAGGGCTTCATCGGTCACGACTTCCATAATCAGATGCATCCCGCCTTTCAGGTCGAGTCCCAGATTGATTTTTTTATCCAATGGCCAGAGCAGCCAGATCGACAGGGCGATCACGGCGATGATCAAACCAATTTTCCAGGTCATAGACTTGTCCATCTTTTTCTCCTTAAAGTATCCTAATTGCAGACGTTATAAAAAAGAGTCATTGACTTTTAATGCGCACTCAGCTGTCCGGCTTGCAATTATTTGTTCTTGTCGCCGCCCATTTCCATAACTGTGGCAATGGATGATTTGGTGATCTGCAGCTTGGTGTTGCCGTCCACCTGAATCTCAAAACGGTCATCCATGACCCTGGAAACGGTTCCATAAATGCCGCCGGCAGTGATGATGCGCTCGCCGCCGCGGAGGGAACTGATCATACTTTGGTGCTGTTTTTGCTTTTTGCGGGCCGGCATGATGATCAACAGGTAAAAAATGGCGAAAATAACAACGAATGGAATAAGTTGCACTAACATATTCTGGTTCTGCATTTTAATCTCCTTTGTAAAGAGCTAAAAAATCCTCTTTAAATTCGATGAATTTATGTGATTGGATAGCATACCTTATTTTTGTCATAAAATCAAGGTAGAAATGGATATTGTGAATGGTGTTCAGTATCGAGGCGAGAATTTCCCTGGACATGAATAAATGGCGGAGATAGGCCCGGGAAAAATTCCGGCAGGTATAGCATGAACACGAATCGTCCAGCGGCTGATCGGAAAATTTATATTTCTCGTTCTTGATTTTGACCTGGCCGTGCGAGGTGAACAGGGTGCCGTTTCTGGCATTGCGAGAAGGCAGCACACAATCGAACATGTCCATGCCGTTTTCAACTGCAAGAAGGATATCTTCGGGCATTCCCGACCCCATCAGGTAACGGGGTTTATCAGCCGGCAGACATGGCGCCAGGGGCTGCAGTATGCGCATGAATTCCTGTTGATTTTCACCGACGCTCAACCCGCCGATGGCATAACCATCAAAATCCATCGCGCCCAGCTCCTGCAATGATTTTTCACGTAAATCGACATGAAGACCGCCCTGGATGATCGCGAATTGGAAATTGTGACGATTGGTTTTCAAGAATTGTTCCCTGGCCCGGGCGGCCCACTGGCTGGTCAGACCCTGCGCCTTTTCATCTTGGGCGCGGCTGGCCGGATAGGGAGCAAAATGGTCCAAGACCATTTGCATGTCTGAATCCAGGATATTTTGGATGTCGACCACCGCTTCGGGACTTAAAAAAAAAGAACTGCCGTCCAGGTGCGACTTGAATCGCACCCCTTGCTCATCGACTTTGGCGTTGGCCCGCAGGGAAAATATCTGAAAACCTCCACTGTCGGTCAGAATGGGCTTGTCCCAAGCCATGAAGCCGTGCAGCGAAGCGAATTGCCTGACCACGTCGGTTCCCGGTCTGAGAAACAAGTGATAGGTATTGGCCAGGATAACCTGGGCTCCGGCTTCACCGAGCTGTTTCGGGGTTAGTGCTTTAACCGTTCCAGCCGTGCCCACAGGCATAAAAATCGGCGTTTCAATGACACCTTTTTTGGTTTCGATACGGCCGGATCGCGCTTGGCATCTCTCGTCACGGCCGGTCTGGGTAAAAAACATTTCAGCGTTTCTTTTTCGTTTTTTCCGCCTGTTTTTTCATTTTTTGCAGTTCCAGCATAAATGCCTGGTAGTTTTTCAACTGCGGTGACTGGGGATAGAGTTCGCATAAGCGCTGGTAAGCGGCCATGGCTTTATCATACTCATTCAGGAAAACATAACAGTTGCCCAGCATGACATGGGCGTCCTCACTGGGAATATTCATCTCCACCGCCGTGTTAAGATAAGAAAGTATTTCCCGCGCATCTTCGGCCATTTTGCTGACATCGCCCTGTTTCATTTTTTCACCAAGCTGGCGAAAAAGGTTGGCGCCGATGAAATAATTGGCATGAGTGAAAAATTCGGGTTTGCCTTCCCGGCCCGCATAGATGGCCAGATATTTCTTAAAATACTCACTGGAAACCCCAAACTGGTCCATGGCATGGGTGGCCATACCCAAAAAATAGGTGGCATTGGCATACAGCTCGAAATTGTCCTTTTCCAGATCCGGAGTGGTCTGGCATTTGCCAAAGTACTCATTAGCTTGCGGATACTGTTTCAGATTGAAAAAATTATATCCAAGCAAATATTGCGCCGATGCCAGTAGATTGACATCTTCGGCATCCGGACGCGTCAAACCCACCAGTTTCAACAGATAGGCATTGGCTTTTTCAAACTCCTTCGTGACGTTGATTTTCTTGGCGGATTCAAATAGCGTCTGGCGCAAGGCCAGCAACGCATTCTGATAATCCGGCTTCAGACGCAGGGCTTCCTCGAATTTAACAATGGCTTCTTCGGACATCCCCTTTTCAAAATACAGGACCCCCAGGTTGTGATGCACAACGGCATTATCCGGAGTCAGTGCCAAAACCTGGTTCAGCATGTCAATGGCCTGGTCCGTCTGCTTTTGATTGATCGCTTCCAGGGCTTTCGCCATCAATTTCTCGGCTTTTTTCAACAGTTTTTTATCGGCTGTGGCCGGAACGGCAAGCAAAGCGAAAACAAAAAACACCAATAAGAATACGCTGAATATACCGAGGCGTTTTTTCATCATCATGTCCTCCTCAATTTTTATTTCTTCCTCGTCCGAGGGCCCGGGATAGTCAATGCACCGATAGCACTTTTTTAAAATAGGCAATGGTTTCCTGCAATCCGTCCCGCAATTGCACCTGGATCTCCCAACCAAGTTTTTCCCGGGCCAGGGAGATGTCCGGTTTGCGTCGCACCGGATCGTCGATGGGAAGTTCCTTGAAAACCAGCCGCGATTTCGATGCGGTTAATTTCAATATCAAATCAGCCAGTTCCATGACAGTAATCTCTTCGGGATTGCCGAGATTGACCGGGCCACTGATTTCCTGCTGTTCCATCATGCGCATGGTTCCATCGATCAGATCGGAAACATAACAGAATGATCGGGTCTGTTCGCCACGGCCGAAAATGGTGATGGGCTCGCCGCGCAAGGCCTGGACAATGAAATTGCTGATCACCCGGCCGTCATTCAGTGCCATGCGCGGGCCATAGGTATTGAAAATCCTGATGATGCGGATATCGACACCGTTCTGCTGCTGATAATTGATCAGCAGCGACTCCGCTACCCTTTTTCCTTCATCGTAACACGAACGGGGACCAATAGGATTCACCCGGCCCCAGTAGGTTTCTTTCTGGGGATGTTCTTCAGGATCACCATACACTTCAGAGGTCGACGCTTGCAGGATTCGTGCCTTGACCCGCTTGGCCAGGCCCAGCATATTGATCGTACCCAGCACCGATGTTTTGATTGTTTTAACCGGGTTGAACTGGTAATGAATGGGTGATGCCGGACAAGCGAAGTTATAAATCCTTTCGCTCTCTAGAAGGATGGGATGAATGATGTCATGACGAATGATTTCAAAATGAGAATGATCACGCAGGTGGCGAAGGTTGTCTTTGCTACCGGTAAAAAAATTGTCCAGCCCAATCACTTCATGACCCTTAGCCAACAAGGCATCGCACAAATGCGAACCGAGAAAGCCGGCTGCTCCGGTCACCAGGTTAATCATGCGTATGCTCCCGGAAAAATTATCAAGCTTGCACATTTTATCCCAAAAAGAACCTGGGAACAAGGGGGCTTTGCCTTTAAAAAATATTGACACGCCACGAAAAAAGGAGTATTGTAAATAATGAAAATTTCAAGTTTGAATCAGGTCCCAGTTGGAAAACCATACCAGATAGTGCAAATTATGGCAGGCATGGAAGCGAGAAAAAAATTGCTGGCCATGGGAATTCATATCGGCGACGTAATCAGCAAGATCAGCCAGTCAAAGTGGAGCCCTGTACTCATACAGAATTTAACCACTCGTTCCAGTAAAATCGCCATCGGATACGGCTTGGCCAGGAAAATCATGGTTGGAGATGAACAGCTTTAAAATCGTCCTGGTCGGTCAGCCGAATGCCGGCAAGAGCACCCTGTTCAACGTTCTTTCCGATATTAAAGCCTCGACTGCAAATTTTGCAGGTACGAGCGTCAAAATCATGCAGAGCAGCATCCAGCTGCACGGAAAATCTTTTCAACTGCTGGATCTGCCAGGCACATATTCCCTGAACGCCACGGATGATGCCGAAAAAATCACCCAGAGTTTTTTGCTGAATGAAAAGATCGATTTGATCATTAATGTGGTTGATTCAACCATGCTGGCCCGCAGCCTGGAATTGACCGCCGAATTGCTCGAGATGGAATTGCCGCTGGTCGTCGCCCTGAATATGCAGGATGAAGCCGAAAAAAGAGGGCTCAAAATTGACTCGGAAAAATTGGAAAATATTTTGGGCGTCCCGGTGGTTTCTACTGCCGCTTTATTCGGCAAAGGCGTACTGCAACTGATGGAACGCAGCTTGCAAAAGCTGTCTGAAACATCGAAATCCAGGCCGGTTCTGCCATATACCGCCCATGTTGAAACATTGGTGCAAAAATTGGCGTACACTTTGTCACAACCTGTCGATCAGTTGAACGGCAGCCGCCGTTTTTTTGCCATCAAAGCTATTGAAAACCCGTCCATGATCCCGGAACAGGTGCGACAAAGGTTATCCGATGCCATGATCTCAGCCTGCCGGGAGATCCAGAAATTTCACCAGCGTGATTGCTTTGAATCGATCGCTTATGAACGACACCATCAAGCCATGAAATGGTGCGAAGAGATCTCGTCCTTCACTTCCAGGCACCAAGTTCAGTTTCGCGACCGTTTTGACCGCTTCCTTCTCCATCCCCTGTTCGGCCGGTTTTTCCTGATCGCCTATTTTCTCTTTTTTTTCAGCACCATCTTTTTCATGGGCAACCTACTCAGTAGCTGGATGGGGTCCATTTTGCAAAAAATACAACCGCTTATCCTCCCCCTGCGAAATGTTTCAGATTTCCTCTGGCTGACCGTTGATGGATTGTATCAAGGCCTGGCCGGTTCATTGGGCATCGTACTACCTTATTTTTTGCCGCTGATTTTTTTAAATTCTGTTTTTGAAGACACAGGGTATCTTTCGCGCATCGCCTTTCTGCTCGACGGTTTGCTGCACCGTATCGGCTTGCACGGCAAATCAGTAGCCGCGTTTATCCTTGGTTTCGGCTGCACGGCTCCCGCCCTTTACGCCACCCGCATCCTGGAAAACAAGCGCGACCGGTTATTAAGCGCCTTGCTGCTGCCCTTTATACCATGCTCAGCGCGCAATGCGGTGATTTTCGCCCTGACCGCGGCCTTTGCCGGCCCGATATGGGCACTGGGCATATACCTGTACGCACTGCTGGTGATAGCCGTTACCGGCAAGTTCATTGCGCTGTTTTTGCCAAAATCCCACGGTTTGATCATGGAAATTCCGGACTTAAAACCCCCTTCCTGGAAAAACGCCCTGGCCAAAACCGGACACAAGCTCAAGGAATTCTCCATCCAGGTTATTCCCTGGTTGCTACTCGGCAGCGTGGCCATGGCCTGGCTGGGCTATCTGCGCATCGGGCCGTGGATCGACGCTTTTTTTTCACCTTTATTGCAGGGCCTATTGGGACTGCCAGCCAAACTCGGCACGACACTGGTTTTTGGCTTTTTTAGAAAAGAATTGATCATCGTCATGGCCAGCCAGGCCCTGGGAGTTTCCTCACTGTCCCTACTGCCATTAACGTTGAACCAGATCGTGGTATTTGCTGTTTTTGTAACCCTGTATTTCCCTTGTTTTGCAACTTTCGTTGTCATGTGGAAGGAATTCGGTTGGAAAACAGTCAGCGCTTCGGCCGTGCTCAGCGTTTTGGTTGCCGCTTTCTCGGCATTCATGTTTAAATTAGTTTTTTTATTTTTTTGAGTATTTGACTTTGTTTTCATTTCTCAGTTACAATAACCAAAATGCTGACCTCAATACTTTTTTATTTGGGCTGTTTCTTCACCAGTTTCTTCTTATGCATTCCGATCGGGCCGGTGAACCTGGAAGTTTTTCAAAGCGCCATTAAAAAACATCATGCCCAGGCCCTGAGCGTCGCACTCGGGGCTTCCCTGGGTGATGCCATCTGGGCCAACGCAGCCTTTTTCGGCATTTCGCCTTTCTTGAAAAACGGCTATAATATTCTCATCGAAGGTATATTTTTATTGATTACGGCGGTCATCACCTTCATTCTGGGCCTCCTTTCCCTCAAGGACGCCCGCTTCCTGGAAAAGATCGAAAAGAAGGAAGAAGCCCTGGCTCAAAACATAAAAAGAAAACGCTGGGCATTCGCCAAGGGACTGGCATTGGTCATGATCAATCCATTGGGCATCGCTTCCTGGATGATCGCGCTCTCTTTCATGAAAAAGCTGAAAATTTTTATTCCCATCACCCTGACCCATGTAATCTTTTTCTTGATCACCGTCCTGATCGGCGCTTTTGCCTACTTTACGCTGATCGTTTTCATTACCAATAAGATGAAATCCATTTTTTCCCCGGAAAGGACCGGTAAAATCATCAAGGCTCTCGGTTATGTCCTGATTCTGTTCAGCCTGTATTTCATGTTTTTTGCAATTAAAACCTTATTTTGCTACCAGCGTCTCCATTGAAAACACAATGAAGACAAAGCGCATCTTCCGCTTGGAGTGAAAATGCCCCAGGCTTCCGCCAGCGCCCTGGTCTTATCGGCAATGCCTCTAAATGAACAGGACAAGCTGGTATGCCTGTTGACCTCAAACCATGGGCTGCTCAAAGCCGTGGCCCCGGGCGCAGCCAAAATAAAAAACCGCTTCGGTTCACTGCTGGAGTTATTCACGAACGGTGATTTTTTTTATTATTGGCACGAAGAGAAAGAGCTGGCCACCTTGTCCAAGGGTGAAATCAAGGAAAGTTTTTTCACCGTGGTTTCGGCGGCGCAAAACATTTTTTACTTCTACTTGATAGCCGAAATCGTCCTCAAATTCATCCCCCCGAATCAGAACGATGACCGTATCTACAAACTGCTGCTGGCTATTTTACACGCCAGAAAAAACAATCTGGCCATGGACTGGTTGCTTCTCTATTTCCTGGTCTGGTTCCTGCGCAGCGAGGGGCTGCTGTTCAATCCCGGACGATGCGCCAATTGTTCCATCACAGACCTGAACCGGGGCTGGGTGCGCAGCGACTACCGCGGACTGCTCTGCTCAAACTGCAAAACAAATGAACGCCTCACACTCAATCGTGAAGAGCTTGAATATATAAAATGGACCCAACACCATCATCCCCGGGATATAACACCGTGGATCGGCAGGTTCCTCCCCGCCCCCATGATCCGTATGCTGATCGGCAAGGTTGAGTACCACGGTGAATTTTCGCTGCAATCCAACCGCTATCTGCCGGAATTCCGCTAAAAAAAA
>JAFGSF010000031.1 GCA_016934745.1 Candidatus Aminicenantota bacterium
CCAGCAGCAGCCAGGCCAGGAACAGGGGAATGGGCAGGGCCAGGCGGCGCTTGCCCGGTTCCTCGACGCGGATCCAAAGCCAGAGCGGGATCATGATCTTTCCTCCAGTTTTTTCAACGTTTCTTCGACATCGATCTCACCCTTGTCGAGACGCCCGAGCAGCTCCATGGCCGACGGCGGCGGGTTGATTTCGATATAATCGAGCTGGGCGGCGATGCGATTGAGGCGGTTCTTGACCGTCGGGTAGGAGATGCCGAACAGCGCTTCCATTTCCTTGATCGAACCATGGCAGCGCAGAAAGGCGGTGACGAATATCTGGTCTTCCTGGACCAGCCGGGCCAGGGCCGGCAGCTCGAAGCTGCCTTCGACGGCCAGGTCGCGCCCGGCCAGCCGCACCCGTTCCACGGTCAGCGGCGCCCCCTGCGTTAGGCGGGTCAACTCCTGCCAGTCACTTGCCATGTTGGCACCTCCTTTTCAATTTTCTGAATAATATATAGCATCAAATATTGATTTTGTCAATATTTTTATTAATATTATTAATTTTAAAACATTAATAAATTGATTTATGCAATGTTTTGTAGTAGGGGTTTGAACAATCAAATCCCTGCGACTCAACCATGCTGTCCCTGGGTAGAAAACGCAAATTTGCCTTCTATACAGAAAACAAAAATTAAAGTTTTATGAGTTTTTTAGCATCTATAGTCAAAATTCTTTTCTTCTCTCGTCACGTGTCACGCGTTACGCGTCACAAAGTCATCCCAGCAGATTGATGCGCGTGAAAATATAGTCCAGGCCTTCTTCCTTCAAAACCACGCGGAAATAGCCCGTGTCTGCAAGTGGCTGCGGGCGGTAGCCTTCCCGAGCCAGATATTTTTCGGAGCGCCGGCGGTCGAACCAATAGACTAGGGCCACCCGGCCGCCGGCAATTTCGATGGCCGTGATGCCGTGGCGGCCGATTCCACAGCCCGAATTGAACAGGCAGGGCAGTAGCGGGCCGTCATGATAGAGGTTTTCCATGCCGTGCCGGCGGCGGCCTATGTGCTGCAGCTGAACGTATTCTTGTTTCAGCGGCGCCAGCATTTTTTCAAGTTCGCGCTGCTCCGCGACTGTGGCCTGCGGGTAGCGCCGGCAGAGGTTCTCGATCTCGATTTTCAGGGTGTCGAGACGCGACAGGGACTCGAACAGTGGCCGGTGCGTATGGCCGATCAGAGCCAGCAGCTTTTTACGGCGGGCAAAGCCATAGATGCGCTTTTCCACGCGAAAACGCCGGCGGCTGCTGCGGGCCACCGTGTAATTGCCGAAACCCAACGGCTGGAGCAGCCAGCGTAAAAACAGGACGCCCAGGGTCTGGAAAGCCCAGTTCAGGTGCGAGGTCTGGTGGCCGTGCAGCACGAAAAGCGACCGGCCGTTCAAGCGGATATTCAGCGCTTCGCTGACCGGGAAGGGCAAGCTGCCGGAGCGGCGCTTCAGCAGCGCCAGGTCATGGTTGCCGGCCAGCTTGAACAGGGCGCCGCGGGCGGCAAACTCGGCCCAAGCACCATACACGTCGCGCCAATGAGCCATGACGCGCTTCAGGCGGAAGCGGGCCAATTCCTCGATGTCGCCGTTGAGGATCAGGGTAAAGCGCTCCGGCAGGTAATGGCGGCGCAGCATGGTCAGGAATAGGTCGCCGTTTTTTTTGAAATCGTCGTTGCCGCCGCCGTCGCCCAGGTGCAAATCGGAAAAAATGACCAGCTTCTGGTCCGCACCCAACTGCAATTCGGGAGCGGCATGCAGCAGGCGTTCCAGCTTGTTCTGCAGCTTGTTGTTCAGCATGTCTGTGGGTTGCATCACATCAAGCATAACAGATATTTGTTAAGAATTCATTAATCATGCATCTTGAATTCCAACCCCCAAATTTTAAAACCTAAACCAAAATATAAGAGTTTACCTTCTGTAGGGAACGCAAATTTGCGTTCCCTACCCCGAACAGATTTCAGTTATGTCTTTTTTCTCGTTACGTGTCACTCGTTACGAAGTGCCTTTACGGCCTGATGGACAACGACAGCTTGAAAACCCCCCGCTCTTCCGATGGATAGAACCGGCTGGCCGGGTCCCAGCGCCGTTCCCAGTTCTTGTTGTAGATCAGGGCCAACTCGTTCCCGGGCGATACGCGCCACTTCAATCGCGCGCTCCAGCCCAGCAACCTGGAAACACTGTCATACTGGATATAGTTCATGAAGCCGATGTCGGGTGAGAGAAATACGTCGGCCTTGATTTGGTAGACGTTCTCGCTGAAATTTCCTTCGGGCAGCCGGCCGCGGACCAAGTTGACATCAATGCCCAGGTTGGCATAACCCCTGTATTTGAAAGTCAGGCCGGCGTTGAAGTTTTCATAGCGGCCGGAATAGAATTCGCCAAAGTCGATGCCGGCGTTAAAAACCCATTGCCTGTGCGCGGCGCTGCTGAAATCAACGTTCAGACTGGTGAAACCATAGGAAGCGGCAGGCAGCACGACACCGGAAGCCACCTCGAAGTCGGCAGGCAGGACATCGCGATTGGCCGTGACCTTGAAGCTGAATTGCTCGCCGCTCTCGGTTTTGAGGTTCATGGGCGTGGCTTCGAGCCGGCTGGTTTCCAGATTGCCCTGCAAGTCCCAGTAAAAATCACCGCTGACATTGAAAAAAAACTGCCGGACCAGGTTTTTCAGCCAACCCGTTCCGGGACGCGGATTCAGCCCGACACGCAGGTAAGCGGTCTGGATGCCCTGGCGCAGCATGAAGCCCAGCCCAGGGTCTAGCGCCTCGCCATAATAGGCGTAGGTGCTCTGGATGTCCCAGAGATCGTTGGGATAATTGGCCCGGAAACCGAATCCGGCGTGACTGCCTTCGGTTTGTTCGTTCCAGTTGTAGGCCGCCCAGGCGGCGAGATTGAGGTTCTTGCTGCCCAGGAAGCGCGATGTGGCGTAGCGAAAATCGGCCCCGAGCAGGGTGTTGCGCTCGCCGCTCGGACTGCCGTTGGTCAGGATGAAGCCCGCCTTGCTTTCGCTGAAGATGTCCCGGGTTACGCGCAGGGCCAAGAAATTGCGCCCCGACAGCCCGGAAAATTCTTCGGTCTGTACATCAAGAAAAGCCAGATTGACCCGGCCGATCTTGCCGTATACCTTGGCGCCGAACAGGACCGGAACCGGTTCACCATCGAACAGGCCGATCTTGCGGCTGAAAAAAGGCTGGAAACTGACACTGGAACTGAAGTTGAAGGTTTCCGAGCCCTCCAGAAAGAACATTCTTTTTTCAGGGAAAAAAAGCGGGAAGCGGGTCAAATTGATGCGCCGCTCGTCAACCTCGGTCTCGGCAAAATCCATGTTGTAGCTGAATGCGCCCACCAGGTTGGGGGTGAAGTTCTTGTAGATGTCGAAACCGCCGTCCATTTTCCAGCGGTACCCCAACCCATTCGCGTGGTCCTTCTCGACTCGGACCAGGCCGTAGGGACGGATGGTGATGCCCTTGCCCTGCTTGACGCCGGCAATACCGCTCAGGGCGGCGGCCGCCATGGGATTGAAGAAATTGCTGTCACGGTCGGCACCGGCCAGGCGGACCTTTTCCTGCTTGCGGGCGACAAACCTTTCGACATTGATCCCCCAGCAGGCCAATTCACCGCGGAACTGAATGGTCTTGAAGGGGATTTCCATCTCGGCGCTCCAGCCGCTGTCGTCGATATGGCCGGCCGCGTCCCAGATGCCGTCCCAGTTGAGGCTGGAGCTGCCTCCCGAGGTCAGGCCTTCGCCGCGGGCGCCGCGAGGATTGACGGTAAAAAAATAACCGCTGCGCTTGTCCAGGAAGGGATCGAGCAGCACGCGCACGACATCATCCTCGCCGGTGCCCACGGAACCCTGGCCGCCCCAACCGTTCTGCGACTTGCCGCTGTCATGGAGCATGGAATGGGCGGCGATCCGGCCCGGCTCGCTGTCCAGGCAACGGACGCCGACATAGAGGTTGCCGCCATCGTAAAGGACGCGCAGCTCGGTTTTTTCAGTTGGTTCTCCGCCGGCAACGGGTTCGGCCATGCGGAAAGCACTGAAGACAACGGCGGAACTCCAAACGGGATCATCCAGCCGGCCGTCAATCTTGGGACCATGGACGACGCGCACGGCCTGCACATCGGCCGCAAATCCCGTTATAGCCAGCCATACAGCCCATAGCCATAGAAAAAAAAAGATGAAAGATTTCTGACTCATCGAAGCCTCATGCTGTATGATAAAATTAAAAAAATCAATGCCGAACCGGCATTGTAATCCAGAGACGGAAATAATGCAAATGAAAACCAAACGGGTGGCTGATATCTATGCTGCGGCTAAACCTGCGATCAACTCGGTAAAAAGTTCCTTGACGGTCACGATCTTGTCGATGCGGTGGGCGTTCTGGCCGCAGAAAATCAAGCCGTTTTTCAAATCGCCCAGATAGGAATTCAGCAGCACCTTGGCGATGCAATAGTTGGCGTGATCGGCCTTGCAGGCGGTCAGGCAGCGGTAGGGGCATTGGACGGGGAACTTGCCCCTTAATTCCAAGTCCTTGATAAATTCATTGCGCAGGGCGCGGCCGGGCATGCCCACCGGGCTCTCGATGATGACGATGTCTTCCTCTTTGGCATCCAGGTAGGCCTGCTTGAAGGAATCGACCACATCGCACTCCACCGTGCAGACAAAGCGGGTCGCCATCTGCACCCCGGAGGCTCCCAGCTTGAGCATGCGGGCGATATCGCGGCCGTCATAAATGCCACCGCCCGTGATCACCGGGATTTTCCGGCCGTAGGCGTCCTCGTACTTTTTCAGGACTTCCAGCAAGCCGGGCAAGAGGCGCTCCAGCGAGAACTCATCCAGCCGCTCCAGTTGCTCCCTGGAAAAACCGAGATGCCCACCTGCCAGGGGCCCTTCCAGGATAACGGCATCGGGGGTGCGCTTGAAACGCTTGTCCCATACGCGCAGGATCAATTCCGCCACCCGGGCCGAGCTGACGATGGGCACCAAGTTGACGGAAGGATCGGGAACCAGTTCAGGCAGGGATGACGGCAGGCCGGCGCCGAAGACGATAATCTGGATGCCCCGGTCGACGGCCGTCTTTATCAGGTCGTTGACATTGCTCAAGACACCCATGAAATTGATAGCCACCGGGCCGGAAGTCTTTTTTTTCACCTGCTCGATCTCGTACTCCAACGCTTCACGTGAGATTCGCTCGTATTCGGTCAGGGAATCGACGAAATCGCCCAGACCGATGCTGGACAGGGTGCCGATGCCGCCAGCGTTGGTCACGGCCGCGGCCAGGGAGGACAAGGAAACGCGCACGCCCATGCCGCCCTGAACGATCGGAATGGCGGCCGTAACGGTGCCGATTTTCAATTCTGGAATCGTCATGTCAAACCTCGTATTTCTTAACAACCAGGCAGGCGTTGCCGCCGCCAAATCCGAATGAATTGCTGGCAGCATAGCGCAGCGCCAACGACTCGGCGCCCCGGCTCACATAATCCAGGGGGCAGTCCGGGTCCGTTTCCCGGAGATGGATTGTCGGCGGCACCATACCGTCGCGTACGCTCATCACTGTAGCGATGAATTCGACCGCCCCGGCCGCCGACAGCAGGTGCCCGATCATCGATTTGATGGAACTAACCTTCAATGTCCGCGCCTGGCCGCCGAACACATTGATGATGGCGACACTTTCGACTTTATCGTTTACGACAGTTGACGTGCCGTGGGCATTGATGTAGCCGATTTCTGCAGGTGTGATTGCCGCATCCTTCAAGGCCGCCTTGATGACCCTGATCATGCCGTCGCCTTGGGGCTCCGGAGCTGTGAAATGATAGGCGTCGGCGGTATTGCCATAGCCGGCCAGTTCGGCATAGATCCTGGCCTGGCGCTGGACGGCATGTTCGCGCCTTTCCAGGACGACCACGCCAGCCCCTTCGCCCATGACAAAACCGTCGCGAAGGCGATCGAATGGCCGGCTGGCGGTTTCGGGGTCGGGATTCGCAGACATGGACCGCGAAGCGCAAAAACCGGCATAGGGCAGCGGAGTTATGGCCGCCTCGCTGCCCCCCGCCAGCATGATGTCGGCGTCACCGCGCTGCAGTATCCTGAAGGCGTCACCGATGGCATTGGCTCCGGTTGAACAGGCAACGGACGGCGCCGACAGGGGCCCCTTCAGGCCGAAGCGAATGGAGACCATGCACGCCGCCATGTTGATGAGCAATTTGGATACAAAGAAGGGTGTCAGGGACTTGGGTCCTTTCTCCTGGATCCGGTGATGGCCTTCTTCAATCGTAGCGGATCCGCCGATTCCGGAACCGATAATGACCCCAGCCCGCTCCCCATTAAATCCATTGTTTTCCAGGCCGGCATCCTTTATGGCCATAGCCGCGGCGGCCACGGCAAACACGGCAAAACGGTCCATGCGCTCGAACGATTTTTTATCGATCCACTGCAGGGGATCGAAGTCCTTGACTTCAGCAGCCAGCTGCGAACGATATCCACTGGGATCGAATTGACTGACCCTGGCGATGCCGTTTTTCCCGGCGAGCAATCCTTGCCAGAACGTTTCGATGCCTATACCGACTGGAGTTATGGCTCCCAGTCCGGTTACCACGATTCGGTTTTCGCGCATTGTCGTTTAATCCTCCTGCAGGCCATCCCCGGCAAAAGCGTTTGAAGCCGATCGGGGTTGAACCATGAACCCTCGAGCCCTGATATTGTACAATTTTCAAGGACAGATGTAAAGGGCGGCAATGGAAAACGCCGAGCGGCAGTTGGATGCTGGACCCTTGAAATGGATTTATTTTTATGCTAATAAAAACAAGTATTGGAATGGAGGCGGAAGATGAGGAAAAGAACTTTGCCGAACAATCAGGATAAAGTAGAAGTCACCATAAACAACGATGGTTTGAGCTACAGTTGCCTGTTGACCGATATTTCCGCCAGCGGAATTTCCGTGCGCGTCGGACATTTTATCCCGACCTACAAGGAGATCGAAGTGGTTATGGAGATTGCGGGAGAAAAAGTGACCATGAAAGGCAGTGTGCGCTGGAGCATCGACCCCGGCACGGCCGGGAGTGAAAAAGGAAAACTGGGCATCCTGATCATGGATCCGCCGCCGGCGTACCTTGAATTTGTCCGGATCAGGGAAGAAAAAAGCGCCAAATAATCTCAGCCACTACCTTTGCCCGCCTGCGCATGCCGGCCATCACAGGAACGTTTTTTTGTAGAAGGCAGCGGACGCACGCAAAACGTCAGGGGAGTGTGGTTCCAGGGTAATGGAAAATGGACAGTTCAGGCCACGGATGGCCGCTTTGGCCGCCTGCCAGTCAATACTGCCCCGGCCCATGGCCAGGTGATCATCACACCGGCCGAAATTGTCATGAAAATGGAAATGGATGTGACGGCGCGGCGCGAGATAGAAAAGCCATTCAGGCACGGGAATGCGGGCAAACACGTTGTGATGACCGAAATCAAAGCAGTGGATGAGACGCGGGTTGTCTATTTTTTTCATTAATTGCAGGACTACATACGGCGTCGGTTCGGCAATGTTTTCCAGGGCAATGAACGGACCGTCGCTTGACTGCAGCAGGATTTGATAAAATTCCGCAGCGCGATCGAGCCAGCCGCTAAAATGCTGCGAGTAATAAATGGGATCATAATTGAAATGCATGACCACCAAGAAACTTCTCCAGGCCGAGGCCAGTTCCATGACCCGCTGCATATGTTCCAGGCTCACGCGTCGGACATCATCATCAACGGCCCCGGGCCAGACATCCATGAAGGGAGCATGAATGGTATGGCTGTGAAATTCCGCTAATATCGCCGCGTATGCCTTGACGGTTTTCGTGGAAAATCCCTTCAGTTTTTCGGCCTGGATGTATATTTCGGGGTTGGCCCCAATCTTGCCAAGCAACGGCGCCTGGACTCCCAGGCGTTCGCCGGCAACACGAATAAACCAATCCTTAAACATTCTTGCCGCCCAATAGCTTGCCGATCTGGTAAGAAAGTTGCTCTATATTGAAAGGTTTGGCCAGAAAATTTTCGATCTTGCCTTTGAAAATCGTCGTTTCCAAGTATTCCTTGCCATAACCACTGGCGACCAGAATTTTGACGCCGGAATCGATTTCCTTCAAAACCTGAAAAACTTTTTCTCCGGAAATACCCGGCATTTCAACATCCAGGATGACCAACTTGATCACAGCCTTGTTTTTCTTGAATAGATCAATGCCTTCACTGCCGTTGGTGGCGGTCAGGCATTTCATGCCCATGTTTTTCAACATGTCACTGCCGATTTCACGCACCACGTCTTCATCATCGACGAGCAGGACCAGGCCTTCCAAAGCCGCCGCCGGTTCCCTTTCCAATTCAACGACAGCCTGGACACTTTCATTTTTAAACACAGGCAGCAGGATGGTGAAAATGCTGCCCCGGTCGATTTCAGACTTCACGTCAATACGGCCATTGAAATCCTTGACGATTTCCTGGACAATGGCCAGGCCCTGCCCGGTGCCGCGACCCTGTCCCTTGGTGGTGAAAAACGGTTCAAAAATTCTGTCCAGGTTTTCCCGGCTGATGCCGCGGCCGTTATCGCCGACCTGGATGCGGACGTAGTGGCCGTCCATGAGATTGGGATGTTCGCTGATGGTGGTCAGTCCGGTTCTGACGGTAATGGTCGGATTGGGAGAAGTTTCCAACGCATCTTTGGCATTGATGAGCAGGTTAATCAAGGTTTGGGAAATTTTGGTCTTGTCGGCCTGCAGCAGGATCTGGCCCGGGTGCAGCTGGACGTCCAGATGGATGGTTTTCAAGCTCATGGACAGAAAATCCAGGGATTCCTTGATCAGGCTATTGATATCCACGATCTCTTTTTCAGCAAGTTTCTTACGTGAAAAGTTAAGCAGCTGCCCGATCAGGGTCGAAGCCCTTTCACTGGAGTTGATAATACTCGATATATATTTTTTTATTTTGGGTTCATCGCCGATCTTTTTTTCCAGCAATGACGCGTAACCCATGATGCCGCTGAGCAGGTTGTTGAAATCATGGACAATGTGGCTGGTCAGCAGCCCCAGTGATTCCATTTTCTGTGCCTGCAGCAGCGAAGATTCGAGTTTTTTCAGCGCCGACATATCCTCGATATGGATGACCACGCCGTTTTGTTCGTCTGTTACCGGGTACAGGGTCAGGTTGGCGACGATGAAAGCCTCCTCGCCGATGAATATTTTTTCATCATTGAGATAGATGGTTTTTTTCAGGATCATGATCTCGTTGATGATGTCCTTGTACTTGTTGAAAAGGGGCAGCAGGGTGTAGATGTTCTGACCGAAAGCGGCGGCGAATGGAACGCCCAGTATTTTTTCAGCCGACAGATTCCAGGTGGTGATCAGGTTGGTGCTGTTGATGGAAATGACCGCGTAGGGGCTGGCGTTGATCAGTTTTTGCATGAAGCCCTGCAAAGACCTGAGCTGGGCGGTCAAACCGCGCCATTCGGAAATATCCCGGATCAGAATGATGCCGCCGATGTTGCTCCTGCCGCTTTTCAGCGGTTCGACGATCAAATCCACGTAACTTTCTTCTTCCAGAATAGGGTTGACGGTATTGATGCGATGCACACTGTTGTTGCTCTCGATCACATTGCGCACCAGTTCGTCAAAGCCGCTTTCCATGGCGATTTTGCTCAAAATCAACTGCAGGTTTTGGCCGTTGATGCTTTCCGTGCCGGACTGGATTACGTCGTGGGCCCGCTTGTTGAAAAAAGTGATGCGCAATTTACGGTCGACGATGATGATCATTTCCGGGATCGATTGGAATATCTGCTGCGAGAAAATAATCTGGTTGCGCAAATTGATCTCGGCCTTTTTGCGCTTGCTGATATCGACGATGACGGCCAGGTATCCGGTGACTTTTTTATTGACATCGCGGATGATGGAAAACGACAGCGCAATGTCGATTTTTTCCCCGGTCTTCATCAGCATCGTGGTTTCCCTGTCAACGACATGGTCATTTTCCTTTAAGGCGCCGATAATTTCATGGATGAATTTTTTTTCTAGAAAATCGGAAATGCGCAGCGAGTCGATGCCCTGGCTGTTGGCCTGGAATATTTTCAAGCCGTAATCATTCATATAAATGGGATGCATGCCACGATCAAACTTGACCACCATGGCCTGGGTGGTTTGCATCAGTTTTTCCAGGAATTCCTTGGCTTCCCTGGTTTCGTTTGTTTTTTTTCGCAAATGGCCATAAACTTTTTCCAGGCTGGCAAAGATTTCCTTGACTTCGTTCGCGATGCCTGGGCCATGGCCGGAGAAACGGCCGGTTCCAGTTTGGCTGAAAAACAGCAGGCTGCGGTTAATTTCGCGCAGGGGGGTTAAGAACGTGATTTTTAAAAAAACCAGGAACAGCGCCATGAAAACCGGTAAAAGCAAGACATTCAGCCAAAAACGTAAAAAGGGATCCGGCAGCAGGAAATGCAGGGCCCCGTTCAGGATAATATAAAAAAAGAGAAAAAAGAAAAGCAGCAGATATAATTTTTTCATTCAATCCGCATGCCCGGTTTAACCAGGTTCATTGGTTCTCTTCCTGACCCTCGTAAATGATCTTGAGGCCGTCAATTTTTTTAGCAATCGGGAAAATTCCCAAAAGCACCTGGCCGGAATTCTTGGTCTTGGCGTATATTTTAACCTTGATTTCCTTCCAGTTGGCCATGTTTTTGATGAAAGCCGGCTTGGATGTGGCGCTGTAGCCGAAGAAACCCTTAACGAAAATCTCCTCGCTGGTCGCCCCGGGTGGGAGCGGCTCCTTGATGGCCGTCACGTAGCCGTCGGTCAGGTTTTCCCGGCTTTCGGCAAAAATAAAAATGCAGTTGAAATTGACATGCTGCAGCGGCCGGTTGCCGGTGTTCTTTATTTTGAAAGTGAAAGAAGGCACGATGATCGCTTCGTCGGGTTTGCCTTTCTTGTCGACCCAGATGGAATCATGCCAGACAATTTGAATTGATTTGGCCACTTCCTCGTCGCTCATGGTTTCCTTGATCACGGTTTTGTAAAAAACCAGGAGTAATACAAGCCCGACGATAATGGTAATCAACGAGGCCCAAAATTTAGTTTGATGATAAAATGGCGTTTTTTGGGTGATTTCTTTAAACAAAACATTTTTTTCGTCCATGATTTTCTCCTTTTTATTTATATATCCCATTTACGGAAAGATTTCAAGCAGGTTTTTTTTGGTGAAAAAAAGGGGAGTTTAAATAAACTCCCCCTGGGATGAAATGACTTAAACCAATCCAGCTACGCTGGATAAGTAACTTAGAAAGCAAATGAGCTTGCAAAAACAAGCTAATTTGCTTTAAGTTACTAAACGATGCCGTAAGCCAGCATGGCCTTGGCGACTTTGATGAAACCGGCGATGTTGGCGCCCATCAGGTAATCGCCCTTGCTGCCGTATTTTTCGGCCGCATCCAGACACTGTTTGTGGATGTCCTTCATGATGCGATGCAGATTCTGGTCAACCTGTTCTCGACTCCAATAGAAGCGCTGGCTCTGCTGGGCCATTTCCAGGCCGGAAGTGGCCACGCCGCCGGCATTGGCCGCCTTGGCCGGTCCATACAGAACATTGTTGCTCTGGTACACCTTGATGGCGGCCAGGTTGGATGGCATGTTGGCGCCTTCGGATACGCAGAAGCAGCCGTTCTTGACCATGGCCTGGGCGTGCTCCTCGTTGATCTCGTTCTGGGTGGCCGAGGGGAAAGCCACATCGATCTTGAGGCCGTCCTTGATCACGTCCCAAACGCTTTTGCCTTCGTAATACTTGGCCTTGGGATATTTCGCGGCGTACTCCTTGATGCGGCTGCGCTTGACTTCCTTGAGATCAATGATGAAAGCCAATTTCGATGCGTCGATGCCTTCTTCGTCCACGATGGTGCCGTTGGAATCGGAAACGGTGACCACCTTGCCACCCAGCTGGGTGGTCTTCTGGGCAGTATACTGGAAGACATTGCCGGATCCGGAGACGGCACAACGCAGGCCCTTCAGGTCCTTGCCGCGAGTGGCCAGCATTTCAGCGGCGAAATATACCGAACCGTAGCCGGTGGCTTCGGGGCGGATCAGGCTGCCGCCGTACTCCAGGGCGCGGCCGGTCAATACGCCGGTATGCTCATTGCGGATTTTTTTATAATAACCATACATGAAGCCGATCTCGCGGCCGCCGACACCGATGTCGCCTGCCGGCACGTCCACATCGGCACCGATGTGGCGGAAGAGCTCGCGCATGAAAGCCTGGGTAAAGCGCATGACTTCCATATCCGACTTGCCCTTGGGATCAAAATCGGAACCGCCCTTGCCGCCGCCCATGGGCAGGGTAGTCAAGGCGTTCTTGAATATCTGCTCAAAACCGAGGAACTTGATAATGCCCAGATTGACCGAAGGATGGAAGCGCAAACCGCCCTTGTAGGGACCGATGGCGTTGTTGAACTGCACACGGAAACCCTTGTTGACCTGGACTTCACCCTTGTCGTCGACCCAGGGGACACGGAAAAGAATGGCCCGGTCGGGTTCGACGATGCGTTCGTAGATCTTGGCCTTGACGAATTCGGGGTGCTTCATGACCGTGGGTTCCAGTGTTTCCAGGACCTCCTTGACCGCCTGGTGAAATTCGGGTTCGCCAGGGTTTTTGACCTTGACTTTTTCAATAAGTTCTTTAAGCACAGACATGGTTTATCTCCTTGACTAAATTTTAAATCATCCTGCTTGTTTTTCGGGAATCTTTAAATGAAATTATATTATCAACCAATAATCCCGAAAATGTCAACTATTTTCTTGACAAACTGCGAAAAAAAAATTATTAATGAAAGCAATGTGCTTGCTCAGAAACATCCCGGCCTATGTGCTTGCCTTGTCACTGATCATCCTGTTCTATGTTCCGGTTCTGATCGTCAGCGGTTTTTGCGGCAACGAGCAATTTCTCTATGTGCTTTCCCGGCCCGTATTTAAAATCATGATGGCCATCACCGGGGTGAGAACGCGGGTGCATGGGCTGGCCCTGGTCGATTTCTCCCGGCCCATGGTGCTGGTATGCAACCATTTGTCGAATCTGGACGGCCCTCTGCTCTACAGCATCCTGCCTTGTCGGCCGCGAGCCTTGATCAAAAGCGAAACGCGGAAAATTCCCCTGATCGGCCTGGTGCTGAAGCTGGCCGATTTTGTTTTCGTGGACCGATCAAACCCGACGCGTCGGAGGGCGGCGCTGAATGAAGCGGTCGAAAAAATAAAAAAAAAACATTACTCATTTCTGGTTTTTCCCGAAGGAACACGCAGCAAGGACGGGCGCGGCCGGAATTTTAAAAAAGGCGGTTTCAAGATGGCCTTGCAGGCCGGCGTGCCGGTATTGCCCGTAAAAATTTCCGGCAGCCACCAGCTGCTGCCGCCGGGCCGGATCGTCATCAAGCCGGGAACGGTGGACATTGAATTGTTCAGCCCCTTGAGCATGACCGGGCTCCAGGAAAGCGAGTTGAAAGAATGGATACAAAATTTGCAGCACAAAATTTATTAGAGCCTTATAATAAATTTTCTGCGCTTTTAGCAAAGAAAATTTATTATCTAAGGCTCTTATCCAACTCTGCTGGGCCAAGACGAAAATCATGAAAATCATTGATGCCGAAAAAATTCGGCGGCGGGCTCACTTGCTTGCCGCATTGAATGAAGATCCTCGCGTCATGCGCGCCATCACCGCCATGGAAAAAGCACTCCGTGCCGGCAATAAAATCCTGGCATTCGGCAATGGCGGTTCAGCCACCCAAGCATCGCATTTCGCCGCCGAACTGGTCAACAAGTTTCACTTCCGCCGCCGGGCTCTGCCGGCGCTGGCCCTGGGCGCTGATATGGCCAACATCACGTCCATTGCCAATGACGAAGACTTTCGCTTCGTTTTTTCCAGGCAAGTGGAAGCCTTTGCCGGCCGCGGCGATGTGGCGCTGGGCATCACCACCAGCGGCCACTCGGCCAATGTCATCCAGGCCTTCACCGCAGCCAGGGAAAAGGGA
This sequence comes from Candidatus Aminicenantota bacterium, assembly GCA_016934745.1. GTDB lineage: Bacteria > Acidobacteriota > Aminicenantia > UBA2199 > UBA2199 > UBA2199. The sequence continues at coordinate 14,037 of JAFGSF010000031.1, forward strand.
ACGCTGACCATTGCCCTGGCCGGGAGCCGTGTCGATGCGCTAGAGGCGGTTCCGGTGGACATCGTCATCACCGTGGATGCCGTGGATACGCCGACGATCCAGGAAATGCATCTTTTTTTATTGCACATCATGGCCGAAATCGTAGAAAATAAAGTATGCGGAGGCAAAAATGGTCCAATTGTCTGATCGGGTGCAAAGTGTCACGGGATCACCAACCGTTAAACTGATCCAGATTAAAAGCCAGTTGCAGGCCCAGGGCAAAATGATCCTGGATTTCGGAGCCGGCGAACCTGATTTTCCCACTCCGGAAAATATAAAAGAAGCGGGCATCGCCGCCATCCAGAAAAATTTCACCAAATACACCACGACCTCGGGCATCAGCGAGCTGAAGCAGGCCATCCAACGGGCCTATCAACACGAACAGGGATTGACCCCTTCTGAAAAGCAGATCGTGGTTTCCCCCGGCAGCAAATACAGCCTTTTCCTGCTGCTGCAGGCCGTGATCAATCCCGGCGACGAAGTGATCATTCCAAGGCCCTATTGGGTGTCTTATCCGGAAATGGTAAAATTCTGCGGCGGCCGCGCGGTCTATGCCGACCACTTGCAACCGGGGGCGCTTTTCGAACTGACCGCCGCTTCCTACATGTCCCAATACAAGGCCAAAACCAAGGCCGTGATCATCAATTCGCCTTCCAATCCCACCGGTAAAATCATGAACCGGGAAGAGTTGCGCCAGACAATCGATTTTTTCAGTAAAAAAAACGTGCTGACGATTATCGATGACTGCTACCGGAAAATCATCTACACCGATACAGATTACCCTTCACCCATGGACTTGGTCCCGGAAGCCCGGGACATGGTCGCGGTTGTCAGTTCCCTGTCCAAGACCTTCGCCATGACCGGGTGGCGCATCGGCTATGCCATTGTCCCGGAGACACTGGCTGCGGCCATGACCAAGATCCAGGAACATTCGACTTCCAATCCCTGCTCGATTTCACAGAAAGCGGCCGTGGAAGCCCTGAGCAGCGACCAGAGCGCCGTACAAGCCATGGTAAACGAATACCGTCGGCGGCGTGACTACTTTGCTCAACGCATCGACGAAATCGGCCATATTACTTACGTCATTCCCGATGGCGCGTTCTATTTCTTCGCTGATTTTTCTTACGATATCGCCAAAAAGAATTTCAAGGATGACAGCCAGCTGGCCATGGACATTCTTGAAAAGTTGAACATCATCCTGGTGCCCGGATCGGCCTTCGGCGCCCCCAACTATTTGCGTATTTCATATGCCACCGCCATGAAAGACATCACCATGGGTTTACATAAAATCGAAACCTATTTGCGCCAGGTTGACTGATCCATGTTCTGGGTAGTGAGTCCATTCCGCCGGGGAGTAAAAAGCTGATGGTCCTGGATTACAAGGATGTGGCTTTTTCGTTTCAAAAAAGAAAAATACGGCGGCGGCGGCAGAGGCTGAAACTCGCCCTGTTGATCCTGGCGCTGGGCGCCATTTTTTGCGGCTATCGTTATCTTCGTGTCAGCGCCGCCTCCGCCAAAATCCAAAACTTGCTGCTCAGCGGCCGCGTCAGCGAGGCTGAAAAAAAAATCAATGCGTCGGCATCGGCATTTTTTTTGCGCGCCCAGTTCCGGGAGTTGCGGGCTTTGAGCGATCTTTTTGGAGACCGGCTGCCCCAGGCCCAAACGCGCTTCGACGAACTCAATCGCCTGCGGACCAAGACATCGCTGCATTCCGGCCGCTTCCAAAAATATTTTCTTGATCATGGCGAATACCATAAACTGAAGATCTATACCGATTACCTGCTGCCGCAGGGAGGCGATGAGAACATATGGTTTGATGCATTGGTCCACTCCGCCTTTTTCAATGCCGCTGAATCTGAAAAAGCCGTCGCCCGACTATCTGCGGCTTTCCGCCAAAGCCATGCCAAGGCCCTGGCGATCCTGGCGAAAGTCAATGCCGATCTGCGCCAGGGACGCTTCGAATATATTTTCGACAAAAACGGTTCGGCGCTGGCCTATTTTGATGTCCGCAAGCAAAAGACCTATTCGCTGCTGCCTGGATTGGACCTGAGTGATTTTGACCGGCAGTTAAAAAAGGGACTGAGCTATTTCCAGTTGACCCTGGATTCCACTCTGCAAAAAAAAATCGACCGTCTCTTTAAAGATTTTTTCGGAACCCTGGTCGTTTTAAACCTGCCGCAAAACAGGATCTTGGCGGCTTATTCAAAACCCCGGTCCCCGGGCGTCGCCAATGCCGTTTTTTCCGAAGCCTATGAGCCCGGCTCGATCGTCAAAATCATCTCATTACTGGCTTATTTGCGTCAAGACAACCAGAGCTTGTTCCCTTTTGACTGCCCGGGGCACATGGCCCTAGGAGGAAAAATTTTTTATGACTGGACAGCCCACCAACACGTTAAAGATTATTCATCAGCACTGGCCATGTCCTGCAATCTCAGTTTTGCCAAAATGGGGCTGCAGGTCGGTTCCAAGCGCCTGGCCGCCATGCTGGAACTTTTTCATTTCAATTCCCGGCCTTTTCAGGACTGGTTCCTGACCTTCCGTACCGGTACCTTTAACAGGGAATTGAACCATGATTTCGCTCTGGCCAAACTGGCCGTCGGTATCGGCGAAATCTCCCTAACCACGATTCATGCCGCCATGCTGGCAGCCGTTTTCTCACAAAACGGCCTGTTGTTCCCTCCCTATCTCATCGAGGACGCCAAGAGCGTTCTCTATCTCGGCTACTACAGCCACGACTCCCGGGAGCAACGCCTGCTAAGCGACGATATCAATTTCAGACGTGTTAAAAAAGCCATGCAAGCCACGGTGAATGACGAAAAAGGCACCAGCCACCAGGCCAGGTCCGCCTCGGCCGACTTGGCCGTAAAGACCGGAACCGCCGGCGACCGCCGCTATGGTTTCGACGCGCTGGTCATCGGTTTTTTCCCAGCCCGCAACCCCCGCTACGCGTTTGCTTTCAGACTGGAGGGCGCCGGAAAACCCGAGCTGACCGGGGTGCTTTTTTTACGCGACCTGGTCAATATACTGCAGAAAAAATGACCATGAAAAAAAATATTGCCCTGATCTGCGGCATCCTGTGCGCGGCCGGCCTGGCGGCCCAAATCATGGTGCTGCCGCTCAAGGTAGACACCCAGAACCACGCATCCTACCAATGGCTGGGAAAAGCATTCGCCAATTACATGCGTATCGGCCTCGCGCTGAACCACATGCCGGTCATGGACGATACGGAGTCCCAACTTGCCCTGAACCGCAACCTGGTCCGTTTTCCTTTCGACATCACCAAGGCCACAGCCATGGTTCTAGCCCAGGAAAGTCAAGCCGACCGGCTGCTTTGGGGCGAGATTTTATACAGCGGCAAAAGCTCCAGCCAGATAGCGATCAAGGTCTTTTTAATCGACCTCAAGGGCCGGGTGCAGAAGCATTTGCCGTTGCTCAAAGGGAACTTGAGGAATATTTATCAAATCCAGGAAGAATTGCTCAAAGAAATCATCAAGGTGATCGCCCCTGAAATAACGGTGGTCCGTTTCCCCGAGCTGAACATGATGCTGCCTGATTATGAGAAATTCATCAAGAGTCTGCTGGTCCTTGACTGCGACAAAAAACTTGAGCTGCTGCTGTCCATTAAAGAAACCGGCCAGCCATCCAATTTCATTAATTTTGAACTGGCAAAAATTTACCTCGAAAAAAATGACCTCGCCAACAGCGAATCTTTTTTGAACCGCGTTAGAACCGATGCTCTTTTCAAGTATAAAAAAGAATTTCTCTCGGCGCTGATCAATTTTGCCTACGGTTATATCGACATGGGATTGAACCAGTTCATTCGCCTGCAGCGCGAGAACATCTACGCCGTGGCCACCAACAACAACCTGGGGGTCATTTACCTGCAGAAGGGCGATTATGCGACGGCGGAAAAATGTCTGCACTATGCCCTGTATTTGAAAAAGGATCCGGAAATTTTCAGTAATATGGTCATCTTGCTGCACGCCATGGGTCAAAGCAGCCGCGCCGCCGAGGAATTGAATCGTGCCCTGCAATGGTTTCCCGGCGATGAAAAATTACTCAGACAATTTTCCATTTTTCTGGCCGCCAATGAAAACCGGGAATTGCTGGCTCAGGCTTTCCGCAACCTGCTGCCGCCGCTTACCCAGGGCGAGGAGGCCCTCCCCATGCAGCCGCTGCTGAAGAACCCCTTCCAGGTGACTTCACTGCCCGGAATGCAAACAGACACGAACACCTTTCACATCGAGGCCAGAAACCTTTTTCTGGAAAATGATTTCAGCGGTGCCATGCAAAAAGCGGAAGAAGCCATGGAAGTCAATCCCTTCCTGAATGAAAACCACCATTTGCTGGCCCTGCTTCACCTGCAAAAACATAACTATGCCCAGGCGGAGATCTATGCCCAAAGCGCATTGTTTTTAAAAGAGAGCCCGGACAATTTCTTGCTCAAGATTAAAATTTACCAGGCTTGGAAGCAATGGGAAAAATTCAGGGAAACCCTGGCCCGGGCGCTACGCAAATTTCCACAAAGTCCGGAATTGCTGCAGCTGAAAAACCGCGGTCGTTAACGTAACGGCCCGCCGGTGCTTGCATGGGCAAACCTATGATCGTCAGTGCTTCCCGGCGCAGCGATATTCCGGCTTTTCACGGCGCCTGGTTCATGGAGCAGCTTCGCCGCGGCGAAGTCACGGTCCGGAACCCATTCCGCCCCACCCGGGCCCGGACGGTCAGCCTGAAAAAACAGGACGTCGATGCCTTCGTTTTCTGGAGCCGCGATCCGCGGCCCTTCATGGGCCATCTGCCGGAGATCGACGGCAGCTTTCCCTATTATTTTCTCATTACTCTGACCGGCTATCCCCGCCTGCTGGAACCGGCCACACCGCAGATCGAGGCGGCGGCCGGTTTTTTTGAGAAGCTGGCCGCGCGCATCGGCCGGCGCCGCGTCATCTGGCGCTACGACCCGGTAATCTTTACCGGGCAGACCGATTTCGATTTTCACGTCGGCAATTTTTCCGGACTGGCCGATCTCCTGGCTCCGTTCACGACGCGCGTGATCGTCAGCTTTTTCGATCCATATCCCAAGGTCGGCAGGCGTTTGAAGAAGGCCGGGATCGATGCCGCCGAAGCCGCCGGCACAGCGGAGCAGCAGCGCGCCCTGCTCGAGCATTTCGCCGCTGTTGCCGCCGCCAAGGGGCTGGAGATCCAGAGCTGCGCCGAAGCGGCGATCGCGGCCGGAGTGCGCCCGGGGAAATGCATCGACGAAGAATTGCTGAACGAGCTCTTCGGCTTGCGGCTTTCCTATCGCAAGGATCCGGGCCAAAGAAAATTGTGCCTTTGCCAGCAGAGCGTCGACATAGGCAGTTACGGCACCTGCCGTCACGGTTGCCTGTATTGCTACGCCCGCTAAATTACTAAGATGTATTACAAATATAGTTTGCGCCATGGCTACGCGAAATAGTTCTAAACCATTCAGTCATGCCAGGCGTACCAATACTTGCGTATAACCGACCAATGGTTATACTGTACTCGAAGTTTCGAAAATATGGAGGTGGCCGATGAAGAAAAAGGGATACCATTCGATCGAGCTGGAGTCCAAGCTGGAGCGGCGCGATTTTTTGAAGATCGGCGGCGGTTCGCTGCTGGGAGCGGGACTGCTTTTAGGACGGCCGCCCGTCTTCGGGCAGGAGGCGGCCAAAGTCGAGCCTCCGGCCCGGCCCAAAACCAATATAGACGAGGCCTTGGCCGTGCCGCGCAACGCCAATTCCCTGCCCGGCCTTTTCCCTGGCAAGGTCGTCGCTGTCGCGGACCAGCGGGCCATGAACGAGAATGGCGTGAACGGCGCGGTCGTGGCCGGCATGTTCGAGAAGGGCATGCGTGCCCTGACCGGCAAATCGCCGGCTAAAAGTTTCAAATCTTTTTTCACTAAAAAAGACATCGTCGGCATCAAGGTCAATCCTGTCGGCGCCGGACTGATCTCCACCCGCCTGGAAGTGGTCGACGCCTTGGTCGCCTGGCTGCGCCAGGGCGGGCTGCCGGCAAAAAATATCGTCATCTGGGACCGCTTCGACTACATGCTGGCCGATGCCGGCTTCACCGCGGCCCGTTACCCGGGCATCCGCATCGAGGGCCTGCAGACCATGGACGAGGCCGCGGCCGAGGGTAAGAGCCAGGACAACAGCCGCTGGCTCGATGCGAACGGCCGGCACGTCAGTGAAAAGAATTTCGATCTGGACGCCTATTACTTCGCCGACATCGACGCCCCCCAGGACAAGGCCTACCTCAACCAGCACGTATTCAACGGCAAGTATTCCTATTTCGGCAAGCTCCTGACCCGGGACCTGACCAAAATCATCAATGTCCCGGTCTTCAAAAACACGGGCAACGGCATCTCCATGGCCACCAAGAACCTGGGCTACGGCGCCGTCTGCAATACCAGCCGGTTGCACCGGCCGCTGTTTTTCGACGTCTGCACTGAAGTGCTGGCTTTCCCGGCTGTCCGCGACAAGCTGGTGCTGAACATCACCGACGGCCTGCGCGCCCAGTACGACGGCGGTCCGGGTCCATTGGCCCAGGCCACTTATTTCCTGAATACACTGTTTTTTGCCAGCGATCCCTTCGCCCTGGACATGACCTGCCACAACCTGCTGCTGCAGAAGCGCCAGGAGATGCAGGTCAAGGTGAACGAGCACCCGAAGTATAGCGAGTACCTGCGCTATGGCCAACGCCTGGGCCTGGGCATCGCCGATCCGGCCCGCATTGATTTAGTCCGGGTTTGAGCCGCCGGTGAAAATCCTTCGGGCCATTTTATTTTTTTTACTTGCGGCCGCCCGGCCCCTGGCGGCTCTGGACGTTCCGGGTGACAATTTTTCCCCAGGCTGGCAGCGCTCCGACCAAGGCGCCATGGTGGGCCCGGCCGGCCTCTACAACGTGATCGACGGCGGTGCCGAGCTGTTCCTGGAAATGGGCTTTGTCCAGCTGCAGGTGCAGAAATACAGCGGCGCCGGCACCGAGATCGCGATCGAAGCCTATCGCATGGAGAACGCGGCCGCGGCCCTGGGCATTTATCTGCTCACCTGCAGCCGGGAAACGCCCCTGCCCGGTTTGAACGAGCGGCACAGCGGCGACCGCTTCCAGATCATCATGTTGAAAAATGACTATCTCATCCAGATCAATAATTTCAACGGCCGGCAAGAACTGCTGCCGGTGATGATCCAATTGGCCCGACAGACCGCAGCAAGCATTCCCACTGGCGCACCGGTGCGCGAGCTCGACATCTTGCCTGCTGCCAACCAGGTGCCGAAAACGGCCCGGCTGCTGCGCGGCCCCTATTCCCTGCAGGCGGTCTACACGTTGGGCGAAGGAGATGTCCTGAGACTCGGGGGTGAAATTTTCGCCGCCGCCGCCGAATACCGTGAACCCACCGGTGCCGCCTACACGATGATCGTCGTCCCCTACCCCGAAGCAGCTCTGACGCGCGCTGCCTTCGATAATCTGCGCGGCCATCTCGACCGCTATATCCATGTTGTCGGTGAGGGCACTGATTTTTTCAACTTCAAGGATTTCCAGAATGATTTCGGCCGGGCCGAAATCCGTGAAAACAGGCTGGTGATCATGGTCAAGCTGGCCCAGCTGCCGGACAGCCGTTTGGAATAATGGTATGGTGACACATTCAAGGAGGTTGCTGATGAGAAATGTCTTTTTGTCGATCGTTGTTCTGTCGCTGTTGAGCGCTGCGGGCTTTGGCCTGGGTGCAATTGAAAAAAGCATCTTTTCAAGCGAATATGAAGCACTGCAAGCGGATATCGTACAGAAGATGACCGCCGTCAACAGCCGTGAAGCCTATGAAAAGCTCATGGCGGAAAGAACCGCTGCTTTGGAAACCTTGTTGGTGAAACACGCCGCCGCGGCCGCAGGCGATGCGGAACTGGTGCGGGCGCGCATCCTGATCGATTTGAAAAAATACCCGCAAGCCGACGGCAAGCTGGCCGCCCTGGCCATGAAAAAAAACCCCCTGCAGGACGAGGCTCATTTGTTACAGGCCAGGATCCTGACCGAAACGGAAAAGATCGCTGCCGCGGTTTCCTTGTTCAAACAGGTCGAGGGCAAAGTGGAACGCAGCGCCGATTTCTTCGCGGTCGCGGTGGCCCTGGCCTTCGAGGCTCCCGATGACGCGGTGAGAAAAGAATACTGCCGGAAACTGCTGGCCGCCACCGACCTGCCCAGGGAGTTTGCCGGGGATCGGGCCTATCTGCTCATGACCCTGGCCGAGATCGAAGTGAAGAATCGCAATTTGGCCGCGGCCAAACAGATCCTTCAGGACGGGCTGAAAACCATCAACGGGGAAAGGGCGGTCAAGTCACTGCAGTCGGCCTTAAAGCAACTGGATTTCATCGGCAAGCCCGCCCCGGCCATCAGCGCCGAAAACTGGCTTAACAGCAAGCAGCTGGCTCTTGACGCCCTGAAGGGCAAAGTGGTGATCATCGATTTCTGGGCCCCCTGGTGCCCGCCCTGTCGCAAAGTGATCCCTACCCTGGTCAAGGACTTTAACGAGCTCAGGGACAAGGGGCTGGTCGTTATTGGCTTCACCAAGCTCTACGGCAGCTACCGCGACGACACCCAGAACAAGGGCAAGGTCGATGCCGCTGCCGAAAAAAAGCTGATCCAGGGCTATGTTGAGCGCAACAGCCTGACCTACCCGATCGCCATTGCCGCCAGCAGCGATGCGTTCGACCGCTACGGCGTCAGCGGTATCCCGACCATGGTCTTCATTGACAAGGCCGGCGACATCTACGACATCAAGGTCGGCTCGGGCGACGAAGCCGAAATCACTAAAAAGATAAAACGACTCCTGGCCGCGAAATAACTGCCATCACGGACCTGCCGAAACTGATGGTACGCCGCAATTTTATCACTTGCTTTTCTTGCCGGCTCGGTCTAAAATCGTTGAATGGACAAATTGACTTTGCCCATTCTTTGTCATTCGTAAAAATAATATCCATTGCAATCAGGAGGAAAAATGAAAAAACAGATTATGGCGACCATCACCTTGGCATTGGCGCTGATCCTTGTGTCGGGCAGTGCAGCCCAGTCGGCTCAAGTCAATAAGCCGCTGCAGATCGGCGCGACAGTCCATGGTTTCAAGTTGGAACAGAAGCAATTCATCAAGGAACTGGATGGGGATGGCTACCTGTTCCGGCATCTCAAGAGCGGCGCCCGGCTGCTGAAGGTGGTCAGCAAGGACGACAACAAGGTTTTCAGCGTGGCTTTCAAGACGCCGCCGCCAAACGATACCGGTCTGCCGCACATCATGGAGCATTCGGTGCTCAACGGCTCGGAACATTTCCCGGTCAAGAGCCCCTTTGACATCCTGTCCCAAGGATCGTTGAACACCTTTCTCAACGCCATGACCAGCAGTGATTTCACCATCTACCCGGTGGCCAGCCGCAATGACAAGGACTTTTTCAACCTGATGCATGTCTACCTGGACGCAGTGTTCAAACCCCTGATATACAAGGACCCGAAAATTTTCCAGCAGGAAGGCTGGCACTATGAACTGGAATCCCCCGAAGGACCACTGGTTTACAAGGGAGTCGTATACAACGAGATGAAAGGTGCGTATTCGTCCCCGGAAAGGCAATTGGGGCACGTGATGGACAAGGCCCTTTTCCCGGAAAATCAATATGGGAATTCGTCCGGAGGCGATCCCGATGCCATCCCGCAATTGACCCTGGAGCAGTTCAGAGCCTTTCACCAAAAATATTACCACCCGGCCAACAGCTATATCTACTTGTACGGCAACGGGAACATGGAAAAAGAATTGGCCTTTATTGATGAAAATTACCTGGCCGGGGCCGCTAAAATCGATGTAAACTCCCGCATCCCGATCCAGAAACCGCTGACCCAGCCCGTCCTGGTACACGGTCAATACGGGATCCCCGAAGGCGCGGCCACTGATAAAAAAACCTATATTGCCCGCAACAGCGTTTACGGCTTGAATACGGACCAGGAGTACAACATCGCCCTGGACATTCTGGCCGAAGCCCTGGTCAACCACCAGGCGGCGCCGCTGCGCCTGGCCCTGCAGCAAGCGGGAATCGGGCGTGATGTTTCGGCCTATGCCAACAATGTGCAGCAGCCGGTCTTCACCGTAACGGTCACCAATGCGGAAGCCGCGGACCTGGAAAAATTCGACCGCGTCTACCGGGACACCTTGCAGGAAGTCGTGGACCATGGTTTTGACCGCACCACCCTGGAAGGAATCATCAACCGCCAGGAATTCGCCCTGCGCGAAGGCCGCGGCTCGTTTACCGGGGTGCTCGGGGCCATGATGGCGTCCGGCGGCTGGATGTTCGGGGACAATCCCTTCATCACCCTGTCGTTCAACAAGGAGTTGGCTGCCATCCGCTCCAAGCTGGATCAGAAATACTTCGAGCGTCTTATTGAAAAAGTCTTGTTGAATAACAGCCACGTCTGCACGGTGGTCATGGAACCCAAGCCTGGACGTGAAAGGGAACTGGCCGCCGGTCTGGAACGCAAGCTGGCGGCAAAAAAAGCGTCCATGAGCCCGGAGCAGATCGCGGCCATCGTCAGTCAAACCAAGGAACTGATCGCCTTTCAGCAGCGCCGGGATGATCCCGAAGCGCTCAAGACGATTCCCCTGCTCGAGATCACCGATATCGAGAAAAAGCAGGAAGACCTGCCCCTGAAGATGGACACCCTGGCCGACACCCCGCTTTTATATTTTGATACCTTCAGCAAGGGAATTATCTATCTGGATTTCTACTTTGATGCCCGTGCTGTCGAACAGGAATTAATTCCTTATCTTCAATTGTACAACGAACTGATAGGCATGATGTCCACTGACGCCTATACGTATGGTGATTTGCAAAACCAGGTCAACCTGCATAGCGGCGGAATTTTTACCACTCTGAACACATTGGCCGTCAACCGCAGCGATGAACAGCTGATCCCATATTTCATCATGCGCGGCAAGGCCATGCCGGAGAAAGCGGGCCGCTTGATTGCATTGATGAAAGAGCAGTTGCTCCATTCCAAATGGGATGATGAGGCTCGGCTCAAAGAAGTGCTGCTGCGCACCAAGGCGCAGTTTGAACAGAATATGACCCGCAACGGTATCGGCATCGCCATGAGGCGTCTCGCCTCCTACCTGTCCAATCGCGGCGCCTACCAGGACCTGACCGCCGGATTCGGGTATTATCAGTTTTTGAGCGAGATCTGTCGCGAACCCGATCTGAAACAGATTGCCGCGAAACTCAAGGCCGTGCAAGGCAGGCTCATCAACCAAAAGGGCTTGCAGGTCGGCGTGACCTGCCAGGACGAACAGCTGCAGGCCCTCAAGAAAGAATTGCCGGCCATGTTGACGGGCCTGCCCAGGCACGAGTTCAAGGCGCTGGCCTATCGCTTCGCCAAAGAGCCCCTGAACGAAGGGTTTCAGGATGCATCCAAGGTGCAGTACGTCCTGATGGGGAACGACTACAAACAGCTGGGTTTCAACTACAGCGGCAAAATGGAGGTGCTGCGCCAATTGCTCTCCACCGTCTATCTGCAGAATACCGTCCGAGTGCAGGGCGGCGCCTACGGCGGCTTTGCCATCATGAATAATTCCGGCCTGCTGGCTTTCGGCTCATACCGTGACCCAAACTTGAAGAAGACGGTCGAAAACTATCTGGGCGCCAGCCGCTTCCTGTTAAACCTGGCCCTGGAGGAACGGGATCTGCGCCGCTTGATCATCGGCACCATTTCCGACTGGGACCGGCCCCTCAATCCCAGTCAAAAAGGCTTTGAAGCCGTGCAGCAATATCTGCGCGGCGATACGTTGGCCATGCTGCAAAAGGAACGTGATGAGATCCTGTCAACCACCATGGACGATTTGAAGGGATTTGCCGACATGGTAGCAAAGGTCATGGCCCAGAATGTGCTTTGCGTCGTCGGCAACGAAAAGAAAATCGCGGACGAGAAGGAGCTGTTTAAAAAAATATTGCCCCTGAAACAATAGCGGGTTTGGCCGCGCCGGCTGGAAGCAATCCGGGGCTCACTGGATCCGGGCGCCGAAGGCGGTTGCGCTTACATCTGCCGCGCAAGAGGTACAGACTACGGTCGGACATCAGGCACTCGAGCGTCAAGGGGGAGATCCCTTGGGCGGCGTCGCCGGCGGCTGCACGTTCTACTCCAGAAGCGGTTGCGCGCTGTATTCCATATCCACATTGAAAAAACGGTGCTGCGAATAAGTGAAAACGGTCTTGGAGCGATCGAATTTCCAGTGCTGTGCAGAAGAATCCCAATTTCCGCTTGCAGCGCTTTCCCCGGCAAGCCCCTTGATCCCCCTGGCACCGGAACGGCCACGCCCCGGTGGTGGGCCGCTCATTGTATAAATTTCCCTGATCTCGGTTTGGCTGGGAAAGCGTATCCCGTTTCTTTTCAGTTCGTACCAATGGACATCGGACAAAGTCAGAATGGCGCCGGCCTTCATCGCTTCTTTCTGCAATTGTTCGAATCTGGCAAAGTAGCGGGGATTTAATTCAATTTTAATTACCGAATAATCCTTGGCATCAAGCCAAATCTGGCCGTCCACCATGGGACCTCCGGCCAATTCCTTGAGGACCACCTTGATCCCCCAGGCCTTGCTTCCGCTCACCATTTGCACAGCCTGCAATTGATAATTAAATTTGGACTGATTTTCCTTGGCCAATAAAAAAACCGGCAGGTGGAAGGAATAATACGAAAAAATCCTGGTTGGCAATTTTGCTTTTTGCAGATGGCGCTTTTTACCATTTTCGAATAACAAGGTCCGTTGTTCGCTGATTTTGCCATCTTTCGCGATTATCTGATAATCGTAGCGGTAGACATTTTTTTGCCTGCGACCCGTCGAATCGGCAAGTGTTTCGTTTACCTGCTCCAGACAAAAGTATTTAAAAGCCGTGGTTTTCAATTTTTCACAATACATCGCCGCTTTGCCCAGCAATAACGTCAAGGTATCCGGACTATTCTTTTTTTCCAGCGCTCCCAACCCGGTGGCCAAAAGCAGCAACGTCACCAGCCAGCCCACATGTTTTGCCTTGATCATTGAATTCATCCTCAGGAAGTGAAAACGCAAAAAATCACTCGCTGTAGTACTGGATGGTGCGGATGACCGCCTGCTCGCAGACCTTGCAGAGCGGGCGCAGGCCGCGGCTGAACATCAGGCAGTCGAGCATCGGGCGGTACAATCCCTTGGCGGCATAGCCGGCGCCCTCGAAAGCGCCGACCTGGCCCCGGAAACGGCTCTGCCCGAAAAATTCGTTCACCTCCTGGCCGTTCCGCCGCGACATGGCCTCGCTCTCGGCCTGCAGTGCTTCGATCTCTTGCCGGGGGGCGTTGGCGCGCTGGCGGGCGGCGATCAGATCGCTCATTTCACGGCGCTTTTTCTGGTAGGTTTTTTCCATTTTTTCATAGGCCTTTTTTTCCCACGGAGTGGGCACCGCCGTGTTTTTCGTAACCAGCTCCTTCCACTTGAGGTTCTTGGGGTCCAGCAGGGCGGTGATGTTGGGTTCCAGGGGTTCGACGCCGACCGGATAGAATTCGTTGTAGGCCACCGCCGAGGTGTAGTACTCATCGGCCAGGCCGCTGAAGGAATGACCGAATTCATGCATGATCAGATAGTCGCTCCACTGGTTGTCGGTGGTAAAGGTGCAATACAGGTTGTAAATGCCACCCCCGCCGTAGCGGCTGTGGTTGACCATGATTAAAATGGTGTCATAGGGGACATGGGCAGCGATATCGCGCATGGCCAGGTTGTCGGCGCTGAGCAGGTAGCGCTCGGAACCGAATGAATCAAAGCCGGCCTGCACGGCGGTGTTTTTAAACTGGCCGAAACTGGCTTCGTCGCAGCCGCTGTCCCGCGACGCCTTGAACAGGCCGTAGATATTGAAGCGGTCACGGAAAGTCCGGTAGGGGTCCTGTCCAAGGAGCAGGGTGCTGAAGCGGGCCAGGTCCTGCCTGAATTTGCCTTCTTCGCCGGCCGTATAGCCTTCGGCCAGGATGGCCAGGTCGGCATGGTTGCCGGGTTCGCCGTTTTTTACCTGTTCGATGACCTGGACGTCCGGGTCGAGATTTTCACGGATGATGAAAATGTCTCCTGGATCGATTTCCGTTTTGAATAATGTTTGCGGCCGGTTCTGCCGGTCGCGCAGCGCCACTTCCAGCCGGACGCAAACCTTGGGGCAAGGAATGAGCAAGGATTCTGAAAAGGTTTTGGTTACACCCCGCGCCGCCGGTTCGGTGGTTTTATATTCGCCGAAATAACTGTCAAAACCCTTACGGTAAATCAACTGGTTGTCAGCCGCGCCATAAACCTGGACCAGGTAGCGACCGCCGTCCGGCGGATCGATCAAGCGGCGCGGATTGCCGGCCCACTGCCCCTGGACATAGATATGATCGACGCTCAGCGTTTCTTTTTGCGCATCGCCGCAGTGAAACATATCCACGCGCATGGTTCGGTCGTTGAAATAAGCACCAAAATCGATGCTGCCCCCGGCGGACGCCAATATTGGACATAGCGCTATCACTGCAAGTAAAATTTTGTTTTTCATGGTCGCCTCCAATCGATTTTTCCCTCGATCATGTTAGCACAAGTTCTTTTCATAAACAATCAGCGCCGGTGGTCGCGGATTCATACGGACGCTTGACATTCAACCGTCACCTCAATATAATCGGAGCATGATCCAAGCTGAAATTTGCAGCAGTTGGCCTTTTTGCCGGAATGAATCCTGTGGGTAAAAAAAACCGCTTCATGGTGATTTTTATTTTTTTTATCAGCATTCCATGCCTTTTTTTCATTTTGGTCGAGGTCGGTCTGAGACTGGCGAAGATAGACACCGAATTTATTAAAAGCAAGCACTTGAAGGTCGTCACCCCCATTTGGGCTGCCAACGACATCAATTTCTTTGCCACTAGAGGCATTTACCGCGATATCCTTGATAATAACTTCCCGGTTCAGGCTGCCAACTGGATGCGTTATTTCGAGGAAGCCCCTTACGTCGGCTATCGCATGAAACCTGATCTGAATATCCGCATTTTCAATACCATCAACAAGAGAGAAGTCACCAAAGGCCACAAGGTCTCTATTTATTCCAATTCCCTTGGCTTCCGTTCCCCGGAAATACCCCTAAAAAAAGAATCCGGCAACTACCGTATTGTCTTTATTGGCGATTCCACTACCTTCGGCTGGGGAGTTAACCAGGATGAACGCTTTTCCGAATTACTGCAGAAACGCCTCAACGATGAAGCAAAGTGCAACCGATTCGAGATCATCAATCTTGGCATTCCCGGTTACACCAGTCTGCATGCGCTCCATTCCTTTACCTGCTTCGCCATCCCTTACTCTCCGGACCTGGTGATCTGCAGTTTTGGCGCCAATGACAGCAAACCGATAACAAAAAACGGAAAAAAGATCCTGAAAAAAAGCGGCCGCATGGAACGGCTGCGTTATTTCCTGCTCAAGTTCAAAACATACCAATTGCTGCGCAAATGGATGGTGAAACGGGTCAATCCCTTCGACCGTTTGGGCAAGCCCGGAAACATCGAAAAAACCGAACCGGTGGCTTCGATCTTTGAATTCACCCAAAATTTGCAGGCCATCATTGAACAAGCCCGTCGACACCATACACGGGTGGCATTCCTTTCCCTTTGCTGTCCGATCGACTATTGGGAAACCATGTCGAAAGTGGCGAGAGAAAACGATCTTCCATTTATCGACGGGATGAACGTCCTGATCCGCGGGGTGGAGCCGGTAAGTACCGGAAAACGCTTTCCGGAAATGGCCGCGGCGCTTCGTACTCTCATGGGTAGTCGTGCCCTATCCCGGATACCGATGTTGTATACCACCAGCGATACCTGTCATCCCAACGCCATAGGCCACCGTCTGCTGGCTGATGAAATTTATGATCGTCTGTTCGTTTCCGGCGGCGACTTCTAGGGGAATGTAATGGCCCGGGCTGCATTTGCTTTCACTGGCTGCTTTGGCTATAATTTATCCTTTGGAGGCCACCATGATCTGTCCGCATTGTCATCAGTTCACTCCCGACAACAGCTTCAAATGCATCCATTGCGGAGCCGTCTCGAAAAAGCAGGATGGTGAAACCGCTGTCGAAGGATATCCGGTCGCCCGCATTGAAAAACGATTTTTCAAGCCCTGGATGTTGCTGCCCCTGGCCTTGCTCGCAGTACTGGCCTATCTGTTTATATCCCATCAGAACAAGATCCAATCCATCAATGCCTTCAACCCCGGGGCCGAATTCAACGTGGAAACCTATGTGCAAAAAGGAAAAATAAATATCGTCGATTTTTACAGCAATTATTGTCCGCCCTGCCGGCGCATCTCGCCGCTGCTAAAAAAACTGGACCAGCAGCGCCCGGACCTGGTGGTGCTGGCCGTCGACATCAATCGCAAGCAGGTCAAGGGCATCGATTTTTTCTCACCCCTGGCCCGGCAGTATAAACTGAACGCCGTTCCGCACTTCCGGATTTATGACGCTGAAGGCAGCCTGGTCAAGGAAGGCCAGGAAGCCTATATGGAAATCATCGGCATGCTGGCCGCTGCCGGCATCCGCTTCTGAAAACCGCAGACACCGGCATAAGCATTTTTCATTTAAAAGGAGAAGAATCATGGATATGAAGATCACGTTTCCCGGCGGCTTGAAAGTCAATGCCGAATACGACGGCTTTATTCACAAAACCGACCAGCCGCGGGAAAGTGGCGGTGAAAGCAGCGCTCCGCAGCCCTTCGATCTGTTTTTGGTATCGCTGGGCACCTGTGCAGGCATCTACGTGCTTTCTTTCTGCCAGAAGCGCGGTATCGACACCTCGGCCATCGAGCTGCGCCAAAGCATGGAATTCAATAGCCAAACCCACCTGATCGGTCAAATAAATATCGAGATTATCCTGCCGGGAACTTTCCCGGAGAAATACCGGGCCGCCGTGGTGCAGGCGGCCCAGTTGTGCACGGTGAAAAAATATTTGGAAAACCCGCCCCGATTCAATCTTTTCACCACCGTGCGCTGAGAGGGGGCGGCGCTGGATCCAGCTCAGTAAATCTCGATAAGCTGCTTTTTCCAGACGAATTTGAGGTTGCGCCCCAAAGCCAGAAACGGTTTGCAAGCCGGTTCTTTTTCGAGCCAGTCAAAGTAAGCGTCGGAAGCAAAAGCGATGCGCTTCAACGGCAGGGAGCCCAGGGACTGGACGCCGGCATCGACCCACGTGACGCCGCTATAATAAAAGGTCCGGCCGGCGACCGTTCTAACTTGCCGTCCGAGATTTCGTTCGCGGTCATTACGGTCTCGATAGGACAAGCGGTGAGCGCCGGACATGGTTTCGCTTACTGCCTGCGCCTGGTTAAGGTTCTGCAATTCATCGCTGATGCGCACACCGCTGCCGCCATCCTTGTCTCTTTTCAGCTTGCTGAATTCTTCCTCCTGTTTTTTGGCAAAACCGGGGCTGGCGGCGGCCACGCGGCCCAGGGTCATGTCATTTTCAGCCAGATCGCCCCGTTCCCGGCGTATTTTTTCATCTTCCACAATCAGGTAACTGGTGTACGGAGTGATGATGCCGTGCAGCCTGGCCAGGCGGGTCACTTCGTCAACCAATTCCCTGTTTTCTCCATGCAAGCGAATCTGGTCGAGAAGGAACCCGACGCGGCGGGCGGCCCAGAGCCGGGGCAAAAAATCGTGCTGCCGGCGCTGGGCAGGAAAATCGGCATGAAAAACGAATCTTTTCGAGCGGCCATTGACCTGTCCGGTGACTTCGATCACAGCCGGGCCGCATCCCTGGTAACGGCCGCACACAGTCAGCGTGGATCCCCGGTACAAGTCAGGGAGTTCGCGGGGATAGAGCTGATTGACCCGGACTTTGCCGGAAACCGTCATGCGCACGGAGCTCAAAACCGGGGATTGGATCTTGTCATAGAAACGGGCAATGCCGTTCTCGATATTTTCAGACGCGGCGATATAGGTCCGGAAGGTCCGGGTCTGCTCGGCTATCTTGTCCAGCAGATGGGTGTTGATATCACTGCCGATGGCGACGGGGAATATTTTGAAACGGCCACGGTTGGCCCGTTCAATTTTTCCAAGCAGCGCCTCTTCGCTGGTTTCGCCGATGGTCGGCTTGCCGTCGGTGATCAACACGATCAGGTTGGGCCGATTTGAGTCCGGAGACGCGGCCAGAGCCATTTGCAATGCATCATCGCAGTTGGTGCCGCCGACGGCCTGCCAATGGCCGATGAAGTCCCGGGCCTGGTCTAAATTTCCGGCCGCGGCCGGGCGCAACTCCCGGAACAGCGGTTCGGCCTCGGTGGCGAAACGGATGATATTAAAGCGATCATCGCGGTTGAGGCGCTCCAGGCAATAACGCAGCGCGCCCTTGGCCTGCTCCAGGCTGCGGCCGGCCATGCTGCCCGAGGTATCCATTACAAACGTAATGTCCTTGGCGCTGACTTCATCGGCCGCGGCGGAAAAGCCAGGACTGGTGCTGAGAAAAAAAACACCCTCCTGTCCCGACTCGCGATAGGTCAGCAGGGAAAATCCCAACGGCCCCGATTTCGGGGTCATGAATATTTTAAAATCGCTGTTGGGCAGACTGTGGCTGCTTTCATGGACCACCATGGCCCGGCGGGCTCCGCGGCGCGTGATGCTGATCGGATGGGTCGGGCAGTGGATGGCAGCCAGTGGTACGGTGGATTCGATGTTCAGAGTAATGACGACCGATTCAATGGCTTTGGCCGAGAATTTTTCAGTATTCAACGGGTATTGGTAGGCAATGGCGCCATTGTCCTTCTGCAGCAGCTCATGATAGGAAATTTTGATCCTTTTTTTGGAGCGCGGCTCGATGGGGAATATGCGCACTTTGAAAACACCGCGGCCATCGTATTCCAGCAGGGCGGGATCGCGCAGCCGGCGCACGATGTCTTCGTAGATGTTCCTTGCCTTGACAGCATCGAGCAGTTCGGCCCGGGTTTCGCGGCCGTCAATCCACATGCTGAAATTCTTTATGGCGGCGCCGGCCGGCAAGGGGAACAGGTAATAGCCTTCCAGACGGGAATTATTGGGATTGAAGAATTCCTGGTCGATAGTCGTGGTCGCCAGCAGGTCCGAAATCGCCACATCGACTTTGTGGCTGACCACTTCAAGGGGAAACGGCGTCACCGGGCCGGGGCGGGGCGGCCGGGGAATGACAATAAAGCCGTCGGCCGGCAGCGTCGTGCAAACTAAGGCCAGCAGTACAAAAAGAAACATCAGGAGATTTTCAAGCAGGCTAGTTTGGTGTTTCATTTGCTGCTCCATGGGTACGGCCTATTTCTTGATAATGAAATTCTTCGCCGCGGCCTGCCGGTGCAGGACGCTGATGATGGCGCTGTCCAGCGTGTTCGTGCTCGCCTGGCTTTTCATTTTTTCCGCTACGAAATGTTCGCGTTCGGCATGCAGCCCGGCGATCTTTTTTTGCAGCGCTTCCCTTTTTCCCTGCATGGCTGCCACGTATTCCAGGCGGTCCTTCACGGACATGCCTTTCATTTCCTGGGGCAGTTCCTCATCCTTCATTTCCTCCAGCTTGACCTTGCCGTTTTTTTTCGCGTCCACCAGGTCCCAGGTAGAATTGCTGTATTGCGGGGCCGCCTTGGCCGCAGCCCGTTCTGCCGCCACCTCGCCGCTCAGCGAGGCCGCGTTCTTGTCCTGCTCCTGCTGGCGTTGTTTGCCGCTGGCGCCCTCGCGCCCATAGGCTACGTAGGTCTGGTTCATTTCGCGGCTGAGGCGCGCAATCTCGGCGTCCTGCGGGGCCGTAACCGGCGGCGGCGTGTGGTTGGCATCGATGGCCAGGTACTGGCCGTCGGCCAGGTCGGCGCCGGCCTTCCAGTCCGTGCGCAGACCTTCCTCGTAATTGCCGCAGAAAACGGTGTTGACGATGATGCCATGGCCGATGGCTTGCCGGCACGAAATTCGATAGTCGACCGCCCCTTGAGTAAACGGCTCGTTGCCGGCGATGAAGATCAGCTTCAGATCGTTTGGATTGCGGCTCCACTGCAGGTGGCTGACCGCTTCACCGATCACTTGGCCGCAATATTCCTGGCCGCCGTTGGTCTGCAGCTTGAACAACTCCTCGGAGAGGCGGTCCAGGTCCATGGTCAACGGAACAATGCAACGCAAATAACCGCCGGCAGCCGACAGGCTGTCCTGGCCGTATTCATACAAGGCCACCTGCAGCTGCGGCACCTGGCCGTCTTTTTTGGCAGTGGCCAGTTCATTGACGATCTTCCACAATCGCGACTTGGCCTGGCCGATCAGGCCATCCATGCTACCCGAGGTGTCGAGCAGGATAGCCAGCTGGATCTGCGGCCGCACTGCCGCCCGCGCCGCTGCCCAGCCCATACCGGCGACGCTCACCAAAAGAAATAATACCACGGTTAGTTTTTTCATCTTGCCTCCTTGAGGTGCGATTAGACGGCAGGTTTTAAAAAATTTCCGTGGGGAATATTGCAAATGTTTGAAAACTGGAGTAGCGACTGTCTTAAAAGTCATTAAAACATCGGGGCGTTTGGAAATATTTTAATAAGTTAAAATATTTCTGAAGAGTAATATACAAGGGGTTCAATAAGAGCTCATTGATATCGTATTGAACCCCTACATATGAACCCTAAATCTACCCCGGAAAATCTTGACAAATCAGCCGGTTAAAATTATAGTTAGCATTCTTTGTCAAGGAAAGAAAATGAAAGCACCCTTTGATCCGCAGAAGAATTACGAGAAGAGCCGCAAACTGGTGGGCTACACTCCGCGCCAGGAAACCAAAGCCGCGGTTTACGCCAAATTGGGATTCAAGTGCGGCCTGGAAGTTCATCAGCAGCTGAAAACGGCCAAGAAATTGTTTTGCCACTGCCCGGCCGGGCGCTACCACGACCATGATGATTATGACGCCGAAATCGTCCGCCACATGAGGCCGACCCTTTCTGAGCTCGGCGAATACGACGGCACGGCACTGATGGAGTTCAAGACCCGCAAAAACGTGATTTACCGCATCAAGAACGAGACGACCTGCACCTACGAGATCGACGACACACCGCCCTTCCTGCTCAACCCCCAAGCCGTGGAGATCGCCATGGAGATCGCCCTGTTGCTCAAGACCAACATCGTCGGCGAGTTCCATATCACCCGCAAGCAATACCTCGACGGCAGCATCCCCACCGGCTTTCAAAGGACCGGCATCCTGGGCATCGAAGGCGAGATCCCGCTCAGCCGGAAAAAGGTGCGCATCATCCAGCTGAGCATCGAGGAAGATTCCTGCCGGGAAGTATCCGATATCGGCCATGTCCGTGTTTATTCCACCGACCGCCTGGG
>JAFGSF010000032.1 GCA_016934745.1 Candidatus Aminicenantota bacterium
ATGGTCGGCGGGTCATTGATGTGCAAAATCATCCCCTGCATGTTGTATCCTATTCTCTCCCCTTTGAAGGAGTGGTCAAGCGGGAGGCACTATTGCCGCACCTGCATACCCACAAACGCTTGCCCGATGCCATCCCGTTCGTCTTTAAGTATTATGACCGGGACTGGGGGCTGTGTCTGCCGCAGAACCTCAAAATAACGCTCAATGACGAAGCCTACAAGGTAGTCATCCGCACCCGATTCGAGATCGGTACGCTGAAAGTGGGGGAAGTGGTTGTTCCTGGAGAGACCGATCAATGCTTTATGATGGCGGCGCACCTTTGCCACCCAGCAATGGTCAATGACGATTTGACCGGGTGCGTTGTGGGCCTGGAGGCGGCTCGTGCCCTTCTGGACGGGCCGAAACCCTACTATACCTATCGCTTGCTGATCCTGCCCGAAACGATTGGATCGTTGGCCTACCTGAGCCATCATGAAGAATTGATCCCCAAAATGGTCGGTGGTTTGTTTCTGGAAATGCTGGGAGCCGATATTCCCCATATTTTACAGCACAGTTTTTTGCCGGATAGCCAAGTCGATCGTTGCTTTGCTTCCGCACTTGCAACCTTTGATCCGGGCAGTACCCGGAAACCATACCGGGATGTGATCGGAAATGATGAACGCCAGTTCAATGCGCCCGGCGTGCGCGTGCCCATGCTTTCCCTTTCCCGCTGCCTCTACCCGCGAACAGCCTCCGATTACCCCTATCGAGAATACCACAGCAGCATGGATACTCCGACGCTCGTCGACCAAGGCCGTTTGGAGGCATCCCGTGATCTTGTCCTGAAAATGCTGGCGGCTTGGGAAAAAAATCGCTACATAATGAACGAATTCAGGGGCGAAATCTTTTGTTCCGGACAAAATTTATGGATCGATCCCGCAGTGAATGAAGTAGGGCATCGCACTCTGTTCGACGTCATGGAGCGCTGCGATGGAACCCGGACCCCGGCGGAGATTGCCATCGAGCTGCAAATCTCTTTTCAGACGGTCTGGGAAATAGTCAGCCTGCTGCTGAAGCGGCGATTGGTGCGCCTCAGTTCCCAACCTGCTGCGGGGCAGTGTCCGCAGGAATCGGAAACCCTGAGTAAACCGCGCCACTGCAAATAAAACTATATTAAGAGATTGATGAAAGTCATTTACGATAATTGCGTTGCCGATCCCTGGGTACAAGTGGCGCAAAAACTTCAGCATACGCACGGCTACGAACCCGTATACTGGAACGGTTATCCGGATGATGATTCCCGGGTAAAGGTCGCAGCTGCCTTTCCAAAGGCGGTCTATCAGTCATATTTTGATGCCTGCAAGGGAATTTTTCCGGAAACGATCAAAGCGAAATCCGCCAGGGCTTTTATCAATATCGATTTTTTGAAGAGTTATGCGCCATATGAGTTGCAAGCCATCAAGATGATGGACCGGATGGACCCGGACAGGCACAGTTTCAATTTTATGGAAAGGCAAAGGCATTACAGGAAGTTTCTAAAATATTGGACCGCGTGCATCGAGCATTTCAAACCCGACTTGCTGGTCAGCGGCAATGTGCCCCACTTGGTATTTGATTATTCCCTTTTTCTATTATGCAAATTCAACCATGTGAAGTTCGTGACTTTCTGTGCTTCGTCATTCCTGGGCAGGACCATTCCCTTGACGGATGTTTCCTCCATCGGCAGCTTGCTCGATGAAGAATACGCGAAGACTTTAAAATCCGGCGCAAAAATCGACGAGTTGAAGCGAAGCCTGCCCAGCGACATACTCGAACGCTATGAGAAAATAAAAATGGATTATGCCCAGGCCGAGCCCGAATACATGAAGGAGCAATTGCTCAAGCACAGGCAAAGCTCGGGACTTTTCAAGCTGGCCAGGAAATTACTGCTGGACATGCGGCTCCTGAAGGACAGCTATTTCGGCAGAGACGGATTTTTCGTGAACGGCATACCGACATTCTTCAAACAACGGCACAAGAGCATTGAGGCCTCAAATTCCTCCGTATTCAACTATGCGATCATGAAAGTGAGAACCAATGCCTATAAAAACAAATTGCGGGCATGTTATGATTCGCTGGTACAAGAGCCCGACTTAAATGTCCCTTTTGTCTTGGTCAACCTTCACTATCAACCTGAAATGTCGAGTAATCCTTCCGGGGATATTTTTGTCGACCAGCTTTTATTCATTGAAGTCCTGGCCAAGCACCTTCCCGCAGGTTATGCGATTTACGTGAAGGAGCACCCCTCCCAGTTTCACGCGCACCTGGCGGGCCACACCAGCCGGATACTGGAGTTCTATCATGACCTGGCGGCGTATCCTCAGGTACGCTTGCTGCCGCTGCTTTTGAATCCATTAACCCTAATCCGGAACTCCCGTGCGGTGGCCACGGTATCCGGCACGTCGGGCTGGGAGGCCATGGTGCTGGGGAAGCCGGTGATCAGTTTCGGCTTGTCCTGGTATGAAAAGTACGCTGGAATCCTAAAAATCGTCGATGAAAAAACAGCGGCCATGATCCCGCAATTCATTGACCAATTCAATTTTGACGAAAGGAATCTTCTGGCATACCTCAATGCGTTCAGCTGCAAGTCCGTCAAGGCATATGCCCATAGGGACTGGAAGGATAAGATGCACCAGGACGAGTCCGAATGCGTCGCCAACCTGGCCGACTGCGTGATGCAGATGTCAGTTACATGATCCAGCCCAATATCGATTTGCGAGGCCTTGTCCATCTGGGCAAAATGTCCAGGGGGTATTTCGTCACCACCTTCATCAATCAAACCATCCCTTTTATGGTCTTGCCTGTATTGACCCGCTACCTGGCCCCCGGGCAATTTGCCAATGTCGCCTTGTTCAGCTTCTACCTGGCCATCGTCAGCGCGCTGACCGGCGCTTCCGTTCCAACGGTGATTGAAAAGCACTTCTTCGAATCCGCAAAAACCCGGATCGCCATGCTCATCGGCAATTCACTCCTGGTCATTGTGGCATTTTCCCTGGCTGCCCTGCTGGCCATCGGCATCACTTATCCTTTCCTGAAAAAGTATTTCGATTTGAATCTGTTCTGGCTGCTGTTGGTCCCGCTGTCCGCCTGTGCCTTGAACGTGTTTTCCCTGGGGCTGGCCGTCATGCGCAACGAGAAAAAAAGGTTGCTCTTCGGCCAGCACCAGATCGGCAATACTGCGATCAACATCGCCATCTCATTGTTGTTGGTGGTTGTTTTCCTGCAGGGCTGGCAGGGCAGGGTTTGGGGGATCATCATCTCCTATTTCGTCTCCATGCTGCTGGTGTATTCCTACCTGCAGGCCAATGGCTATATTTCGTTCGCGATTTCCAAAAGGTATTTTAAAGACATCCTGGGCGTGGCGTTGCCTCTGGTGCCCAATTCCTTTCAGGCGGTGATCATCGCTCAGGTCGGCATTTTCTTCATGCAACTTCAGTTTTCCAAGGAATGGCTGGGGGTCTATGCCGTGGCTTTTCAGTTGGCCTATGCCGTCCGGCTGCTGAGCAACGCATTAGCTTTGTCCTGGTCCCCGTATTTGTTCGAACAGTTCGCAAAAATGGACGGGATCAACCGCATGTACCTGACCCGCATGTTTCTGGCTTTGATCGGCCTGATGTTATTGGGAGCGGCGTTCATTATCGTCTTTTCAGGAAAAATATTGCTGGTCATGACCGACCTGAAGTATTGGGACGCCAAAAAATTCATCCCCTGGCTGGCGGCCGGGTTTTTCTTCCAGGGAGTATATATATTCTTCATGCCTTTTTTGATCAAATTTGAGAAACAAGGATACATCAGCAAAGTCTCCTTTTTAAGCATGCTCGCCATGATCGCGCTGAATTTCTGGTTCATTCGCGGTTTTGGCTATATGGGCATTGCCTTTGCGTTCGCCGTCATTTATTTTCTTATGTTCCTGGCCGTCGCCTGGAAAGCGCAGCAAATTTTCCCTTTGCCATGGCTGGGGGCTTTAAAAGTCTGGAGATGAGCGGACTCAAGTGACTGGAAAATGATTAAACCGCCGATAACCGTCAAGATTGCCGCCTATTATCTCTCCTTGCGCCATTGGGAGCGGGCGACGCTGGATTCGATTCGCGACATGCAGCTGAAAAAATTCAGAAGTTTATTCAAATATGCGCGGAGACATTCAAGGTTTTACCGAGAGTTTTACGGTGATCACGGCGTGGCGGATCTGAAGATTGAGAGTATGGACGATATTCGCAGGGTTCCAATGGTCAATAAAGCCATCCTGAGAGAACGCGCCATCGAAGATATCATGACCTGCAGCCTGACGGATCTGATTCACATCCACAGCACGAGCGGTTCAAGCGGGGAACCCTTCAGAATCGCGTTCAGCCGCTATGAAGACTATACCTCCCATGTGCGTGTATTCTGGGCGTTGAGGAAAGCCGGATTCCGGATGACCGATCAAATAGCCATGATCACCAGGTATAACGCCGCGGACACATTTGAAATCGAAAGGGATCTCTCCGCCATCGGCTTGCTGCAGAGCAAATTGAGCCTGTTCCGGCGCCAGATCATTTCCATCTACGAACCGGTTGACGGGATCATCGAAAAGCTGATCGAATCGAGATCACGAGTACTTTGGAGCACCCCTTCGCTGCTGCAAATCGTAGCCAATCGGCTCAAGGAAAGAGGGATCCGTTTGGATTTCCCGATCATTTTCCTGACCAGCGAGGTCGTTTCCGCCCAGCAAAAGAATCTCTTTGCCTCCTATCTGGGGAAGCACATCGTCGGCCTCTATGGCGCGATAGAGTCGCCATCGCTTGGATTTGACAGTGGGCTCACAGATAGGTCCGTCATTTTCCCGAACTCGAACTATTTCGAATTCGAGCGAGTAAGGACCGACAGATCCGCTAACGGGATCGGCAAGGTGGTGATCACGAATCTGATCAATCATACCATGCCGATGATCCGCTACGACTTGGATGACCTGGCCGAATTGGGCCGGGACCCAGGATTTGGCTTTACGCATATAAATAAAATAATCGGCCGCCAGGATGATTTTATCCAATTGGCCAACGGCAAGTACTTGGCCCATCACCATGCCCACGAAATGTTCATGGACTTCCATGAATGTGAAATGTTCAAATTCATCCAAAAAGCGGATAAAAAAGTCGTTTTACAATTAAAAATAATCGCCAACCTGGATCGGCACCATGTTGAGAAATCGGCGCAAGCAAGGTGGCGGAAGCGATTCGGCGATATTCCTCTGGTCGTTGAATTCGTGGATCATTTTAAAATCAACCCGAAAACTGGCAAGTTCAAGAACATTGAGATCGCATAAGGCAGTAATATGATTTCTGGAATCAATCAAAAATTGGTTGGCGTTCGGCAAATCAATTTTGATCAATATCCAGCGACGCCGCCATTTGATCCGGATAAGAAGTATGCTGAATATGATTTTGAAATACTATCCACAACCAACAATGTCTACGATTCCGTGCGAAGTGTTTTTCTAGATTTGCAACTTGACTGGAAAAACCGGGATACAAAAAATTGGAACCCCTTCAAGGAAATCATCAGCCCCGGGGATAAGGTTGTCATTAAACCCAATCTTGTTCTGGACGCCGCCGATCAGGATGCGATTACTACCCATGCCAGTGTGATCCGGCCCATCGTAGACTATTCCTGGAAGGCATTGCAAGGCAGGGGAGTGATTGTAATTTGCGATGCGCCTTTGGTTGAAGCGGATTTCGATAAAATCGTTTTAAAAAACGGCCTTAAGCAAATGGTTAAGATAATGAATGAACGGGGCTGCAAGATTATTTTGGCCGATATCCGGACCCGGAAAACCAGAAAGATCAATGATGTAGTGGTTGCTGAGAAGATCGATCCGGAAAAGGATCAGGATGCAGTTGTCATTGATTTAAAGGAAATGAGTTTTCTGGATGAAGATGTTGTCAAGCAAAACAGGTTATCGTATGGAGCATACCGGAGAGACATGATGAAGGGCTTCCATCGGAAGGGGAAGCACTTATACAAAGTGTCGAGAATGGTGTTGTCTGCCGATGTGGTCATATCCATTCCAAAACTGAAAACTCATAAAAAAGCGGGTATCACCTGCTGCTTAAAAAACTTAGTCGGTATTAACGTGGATAAGAATTATCTGCCGCATTTCACCTCCGGCCCTGCAAATCTCGGTGGTGATGAATTCCCGCCAATCGCTTTCTGGCGATTCCCGGCTTTGTTCATCTTCAAAACTGCCAGATTGCTGTTGCTGGGTCACTGGAGAAGATATATGGCCAGGTTGATTTCATCATGCGCCGGACTATTGAACAGGTTCAAGTTTATGATCGATGAAGAAAGTCCCTCCGGAAAAGCGGAAACCGCGCAAAGAGTATACCAACTCGTGACCGGAACGGATTACGGTGGCTCTTGGAGCGGAAATGAAACCATATGGCGGATGATCCTGGACTTGAATCGCATTTTCTTGTTTGCGGACAGCAAGGGAAATATTTTATCAAAACAGCAAAGAAAAGCATTTTATGTCGTGGACGGCTTCATTTCTGGAGTAAAGAACGGACCTTTAACCCCTCATGTGATTCGCCCCGGGATCGTGGCAGCTGGATTCAATGCCGCAGTGGTTGACAGGGCGATGCTTGAGTTAGTTGGGATCGATGCCAACAAGATCCCATTATACAGGGAAGCCTTCACGATGAAGAACGACTGGCTTCATGGAAATTCAGCTCTGCAAATAAAGCTGAACGGTCGATCCGTGGATCCATCGCATACAGAACCGCTCGCCCTGTTACTTGAACCGAAATACTGGCATTTCGCCCGGGATGGGATCCAGTCATGACAGTGAAGGTTGTTAATGGGGAAAGGGAGGGAAAAATGCTTCCTAATTTGATCAGCATCGTGATACCTGTTTTTAACAATCAGGATATTCTAGACGTGCTCCACCAGCGGTTGCTGCACGTATTGCCCCAACTTTGCAAGGAATACGAGATCGTCCTGGTGGATGACGGGAGCCAGGACAATTCCTGGGCGCGGATCGAGGCGTTGAAAAAACAGAATCACCGTATCGTGGGCATCAAGCTGATGCGGAATTTCGGCCAGCAGAACGCCATTGCCGCGGGCCTGGAGCACGTTCGGGGCGATATCGTCGTGTTGATGGATTCCGATCTGCAGGATCGGCCCGAAGATATCCCCAAGCTCGTGGACGCGCTTTTGGCTAGTGACGCGTCCATGGCCATCGCCAAGTGGAAAAACCGGAAGGACGATTTCTTAAAAAAATTCATCTCCAAGTTTTTCTATCGCATTTCACAGGGGATAACGAAAATAAAGCACCAGCCCAACCTCGGCGTGTTCCGCGCTATCCGCAAGGAGGAGATCGAGGAGCTGAAGAAATATCAAGAAAAGACCTCCTCCACCTTGAGCCTGCTGTATTGGATCGGCCTGGACTATACGACAGTTGATCTGGCCAGGGATGCGAGATACACGGGAAAAAGCGAATACACGTTAAAAAAAATGTTGAAGTTGGCTCTGGATCGGATCTTCTCCTTCTCCATGTTTCCCATCCGCTTGGCGATCTATTGCGGATTGTTGATTTCCGTTTGCAGTTTTCTTTTCGGCCTGATGCTGGTTATCCGGTACTGGAATGGAAAGGTCGCTGCGGGATGGACATCGACCATTGTCCTGGTTTTGTTCTTTTTCGGGATGAATTTTATTTTTTTGGGCATCATCGGAGAATATCTGGGCCGGGTATTCCTGGAATCCAAGCACCGTCCGAAGTTCATCATAAAAAAAATATTGAAATAAGCGATGCGTAAAAAAATCATCATCCTGGGTGGCATCGGTAATGGCAGCGTGATCGCAAGCGCTATCGTGGACGCCAACCAGCGCGGCGCCCGCGAATGGGAGTTCGCCGGATACCTGAACGACCGCCTCGAGGCCGGCGCTCGCATCGAAACGTTCCCGGTGATGGGCAAGCTCGATGACTGGGTGAAGTTCGCCGACGATGGCTGTTTTTTCATCAACACCATCTTCCGAATCGACGGCCAGCAGGAAAGGATAGACCGCTTCGAAGCGCTAGACATTCCCAATGAAAGGCTGGCGACATTCGTTCATCCAATGGCCTATGTGGCGTCCAGTGCCCGCCTTGGGTCCGGGACGGTGGTGATGCCGCTTGCCGCGATATCTGCCGCCACCATTACCGGCAAAGGTTGCCTGGTCATGGTGGGAGCCAAGATTTTACATAATACAAAAATCGGGAAATATTGCCATTTTGCCGCCCAATGCTGCGTGGGGGCCAACATGAACGTCGGGGACGGCGTGCATATTGGGCTGAACGCCTGCACCCGGGAGAATTTATCGATCGGCAAGAACGCCACACTGGGCATGGGTTCCGTTTTGACCAAGGATATGGGGGGGGGCGAGATCTGGGCGGGGAACCCGGCCCGCTTCCTGAGGCGGGCCAAGTGAGACAGTTGGTCATCATCGGTGCTAACAATTTCCAGCTGCCCTTGATTAAAAAGGCAAAAGCCCTTGGCCTGGAAACCCATGTTTTTGCCTGGGAAAAGGGCGCGGTGGGAAGAGGATTTGCCGATCATTTTTATCCGATCTCAATAATTGAAAAGGAATTGATATTGAAGGAAGCGAAGAAGATCAGGCCTGATGGCGTCATTTCCATTGCCTCTGACCTGGCAACTGTCACGGTCAATCATGTTGCTGCCGGATTGGGCTTGATCGGGAATTCGCTTGATTGCACGAGGGCCACGACCAATAAATTTGCGATGCGTGAATGCTTGTCGCATAGCGGGTTGCCGTGCCCAAAATACACCCGATCTGCCGACATCCTGGAAATCAGGCGCGCTTGCGGCGATTTCCCATTGATCGTCAAGCCGACCGATCGCTCCGGCAGTAGGGGCGTCACCAAGGTCTTCAACGCAAATGACTTGCAAATGGCCATCGACCAGGCGGAATCCGAATCTTTCACTTCCGGGCACATCGTTGAGCATTTCATTCCCGGGCGGGAATACAGTGTGGAAATGATCAGCTGGCGGGGCGAACATCATTTCCTACAGGTTACAGAGAAGGAAACGAGCGGTGAACCATACTATATCGAGAAAGCCCATCATCAACCCGCGGCTCTTCCCGAGCCGGTGAAGGAAAAAATCATCTCGATCATCAAAAAAGCATTGACGTGCCTGGGGATCGAGTTTGGGGCTTCCCATTCCGAGATTATTTTGACAACGGAAGGCGAAGTATACATGGTTGAGATCGGAGCCAGGATGGGGGGGGATTACATCGGGTCGCATCTGGTTGAATTATCCACCGGCTATGATTTTATTAAAGGCGCAATCGAGGTTGCCTGCGGAAATTTCGTTGAAGTCATAAAAGGTCATGATATGAACTCCGGGGTTTATTATATCTTTGCAAAGCCGGGAATCGTGCGCAAGATAACCAACCGCACAGAGCAATATCCCGAAATAGTGATGAGTGAGGTTTATTATTTGCGAGGCAGTACGATCCGCGATATAAGAGAAAGCAACGACCGAGCTGCCTGTTACATTTATCAGTCCGCCGCTGGAAAGCTCGAATTCCATGAAGAAATGATTGTCTTTGAGTGATCCGTAGCGTGATCTCTTTGCCACTAGTATAGCCGAAAGCAAAAAAGGAAGCAGCCTTCAGTATCAGCATCAAGAAATCAATTTTGTTCGATAGCTTGAAAAGGACATTGAAAAAGGATATTTTCATTATATGCATCAGCTGCGCCTTGTTATTGTTGATCGAGGTCCCGCTGCTTACGGACAGCCGTCCGATCACAAGTGACGAACCATGGTACACCAACCCCGCCTATAATTTTTCGCAAGGGCAACTGATTCATAATACGAACGTTGGCTCGGGCGGCGATTCGAATTTCATGTTTCCCTTGATCCAGGGAATCCTGTTCACCATATTTGGTTATTCGATATTCCTGGCCCGGTTCGCGTCCGTGCTGGCCGGCCTGTTCTCGATCGTGGCCCTGTTCAAAATATTAAAACAACTTGCTTTGCCCAACCGGGCAGTTGGGTTCGGTTTGTTCGCGCTCCTTGCCATACCCATTTATCATTCTATTTTTCGCTATGCGCGGCCCGAATCATGGGCGCTACTGTTTGTGTTGATTGCTCTGCTCTTTTTGATAAAATATTTGCATGTTTCTTCCAATAAAAATATTTTTATTGCAGGAATGTTTTGTGCTTTGGGCTTTTTGACTCATCCGTTTACCTTGAGCGTTTCAATGGCGATCGGCTTTGTAGTACTCTTTCAATTTATTAAAAATAAAAAAGTATTGCCGCTCATTGCTTTTGCCATCCCAATTATTATTTCTGGAGCGATATTCATTCTCAATTTCTTTTATTTATTAGGCCATTCAAGAACATATGTTCTGTTAAAAAGGGTCAACTCGATCAATACCGACATCTTTGATGGGATCGGCAAAAATATAATGCTCATTCTTAACTCATATGTTTTAGATAAGAATGCTATATATTTTTTGCCATTGATGTTTTTACTCGTATTTGGATTATTTTTAAAAAAGAGCAATAAGCGGGCTTTCAATTCATCCCTGATGGGGTGTTTTGTTTTTTGCACATCTTTGGTGTTATTCTCAAGTAGCGGTTTTGATATGCTGATGCCTTATGTTCTAGTATTCTCGATATTTAATATTGCCTTCATTATTGCGAGTACCAGAAGTAAATTCATATTCGTTGCAATTTCCACATACCTGATATTATTGCTCGCCGCAAATATTTACTACGATATAAAAAAGTTTGAGCCCATGAATTCCTTGCTGGCGAGAGAGCTTGAAGCCATCGTGCCTGAAAACGCAAAAATAATCGGACCTGTCGAGTTTTGGATGTTCTTGCCCAAAACCCAGTTTAAAGCAACTATATATCGCTGGCCTCAAGAAGTTGATTTCAGGCAGCTTCCTCTGGAGTTCGATTACTTCCTGCTGTTTTCAAGGGATAGGCACAATAAAAATCGCTACATTAATAAAATCAATGACACCCTAAGGCAATATTCAGGGTCAAAACTGATTTATGAAACCTATTCGAAAAACTACGGTAAAATTGAATTATTTGCCAAGATAAGCTCTCTATGATCCCCTTCAATAAGCCCTTTCTGAGCGGCAAGGAGTTGGATTACATAAAAGATGCCGTTTCCCTTGGGAAACTATCTGGAAATGGTCAATATACCCGAAAATGTCATGGGTTCTTTCAGGAACGGTATGGCTTCAAGAAAGTATTGCTCACCTCTTCATGCACCGCAGCCCTGGAAATGGCGGCAATGCTTTTGAATATCGAGCCCGGGGATGAAGTCATTATGCCCAGTTACACGTTTGTATCCACAGCCAACGCTTTCGTCCTGCGAGGGGCAACGATCGTTTTTGCGGACAGCCAACCCAATCATCCCGGGATCGACGAAAATAAGATCGAAGAATTGATAACCTCCAAAACAAAAGCGATCGTTCCGGTTCATTATGGCGGGGTGGCTTGCGACATGGACAAGATCATGGCGATCGCGGCAAGGCATGACCTTTTTGTCGTGGAGGATGCCGCCCAGGCGATCGACGGCTATTATTCCGGAAAAGATGGAATTCAGAGGCCCCTTGGCGGTATCGGCCACCTGGCGGCCTTTTCATTCCACGAAACCAAGAATATTCAATGCGGTGAAGGTGGCATGCTGGTCATCAACGACGAACGATTCATGGATCGCGCCGAAATCATCTGGGAGAAGGGGACAAACCGCACCCGATTTATGCGCAAGGAGATCGATCACTATAATTGGGTCGATATCGGCTCTTCTCTTTTGCCATCGGAAATCACCGCCGCCTTTTTGCTGGCGCAATTGGAAAATTTGGATGACATTCAAAAAAAGAGAAAAGCGATCTGGCAAGGCTATTGGCGTGGATTAAAGGACTGGGCGGAGGCCAATTCGATCCGGGTGCCGGCCATTCCTAGGTACGCCGGCAATAACGGCCATTTGTTCTACTTGCTCTGTAAAAATCTCGCACAGCGCACCGAACTGATCGGACAACTGAAGGAAAAACATATCCAGGTGGTTTTTCATTACCTGAGCCTGCACAAAAGCCCGTTCTATCGAGGGAAGCATGATGGACGAATGCTGCCCCAATCGGACAGGTATTCGGACTGCCTGCTCAGATTGCCGTTTTATTTTGAACTAACTGGTAAAGAGACAGAATTCATTGTCCAGACATTAAAAACATCAAAGGATCAATATTAGCGGCAATACGAGGGAACTCAGGGAGATCTTAAATTAATGGCTGTTAAAACCTCGAACATCGAACCCCGAACTTCGAACCTCCCTCTTCGTGCGCTTGTCACTGGTGGTGCCGGGTTCATCGGTTCCAACATCGTCAAATGCCTGTTGGAACAGGGAGATCAACCGGTCGTCCTGGATGACCTTTCCAGCGGTTATAAAGAAAATCTATTGCAGGAAGTGATGTTCATCCAAGGCGACGTTCGCGATCGGGAAACAGTTGAGAAAGCCATTGACGGTTGCGGTGTAGTCTTTCACTTGGCTGCCAGCGTGGGTAATAAGCGCTCGATCGACGATCCTTTGACCGATGCCGGTATCAATGTCCTTGGTACACTCAACATCCTTGAATCGGCACGCAAACATGGCATCAATCGGATCGTTTTTTCTTCATCGGCAGGGATTTTCGGCGAATTGAAAACGCTGCCTATTGCAGAAGACCATCCGCAGGATCCTGATTCCCCTTATGGCACCAGCAAGTTG
The DNA here is from genome assembly GCA_016934745.1 of Candidatus Aminicenantota bacterium. Lineage (GTDB taxonomy): Bacteria > Acidobacteriota > Aminicenantia > UBA2199 > UBA2199 > UBA2199. Next base: position 12,781 of record JAFGSF010000032.1, read on the forward strand.
GCTGCCGAGAAGATGTGCCTGGTCTATAACAAGCTCTATGGAATGCACAATGTCTGCTTACGCTATTTCAACGTTTACGGCCTGAACCAGCGCTATGACGCCTATGGCAACGTGATCCCCATCTTTGCCAACCGCATTCTGAAAGGGGAGCCTCTGACAATTTACGGCGACGGCGGGCAGACACGCGACTTCGTCAATGTCGCCGACGTGGCCGCGGCCAACATTGCGGCGGCGTTTTCTCCAAATGCCTGCGGTGTTTTCAATATTGGTAGCGGCACAAGGGTGACCATCAACGAACTGGCGCGCCTGATCCAGGAGGCGGCTGGAGCAGAAGTGGGCAAGGAATTAGCTTCGCCTCGTCCCGGTGATGTCCGTGATTCCCTCGCCGATATCAGTGTCGCTCAAAAGGCATTCGGTTTCGCTCCAAAAACAGACCTGAAAGTTGGATTGGCTGAGTATATGGATTGGATAAAACAAGATACTATCACGATCCATCAATTAAGGAATTCCAAATGAAGATAATTGTATTAGGCGGGGAAGGGATGCTTGGACACAAAGTATTACAGATCCTTTCTGTCCGCTATCCTGAAACAAAATGCACAATCTTAGGTTCCCTGAGTGATTCCTTTTACCATGGCATTCCGCTTTTCAAACCTGAGGTGACCCGGGAACGCGTCAATGCCATGGATTTGCTGGCCATGAGGAAACTGCTTGAAAAAGATAAACCTGATTTCATAATCAATTGTATAGGCATCGTCAAGCAGCGTGATGAAGGGAAAATGGCTATTCCTAGTATCACCATAAACTCTCTTTTTCCGCATCTTCTGACCGATTGGGCTGCTACTTGGGGCGGGCGCTTGATCCACTTTTCCACGGATTGCGTGTTTTCCGGTAAAAGAGGCAATTATTCCGAAGACGACCTTTCTGATGCCGAAGATTTGTATGGAAAATCAAAATATCTCGGCGAGGTTGCGGCCTTCAATGCACTGACTTTGCGTACTTCGATCATTGGCAGGGAGCTTAGTAACTTTAAATCGCTTCTGGAATGGTTCCTGGCACAGAAGGGTAAGAAGGCAAAGGGTTACAAAAAAGTGATCTATTCCGGTGTAACGACCAATTTTCTTGCCGCACTGGTCGGTAGGATTATTTCTGAACAACCTAAATTGTCGGGCTTGTATCAGGTCACAGCCCCTGCGATAACCAAGTATGACCTGTTATCTCGTATCCGCAATGCCTATGATCTTGACATTGAAATTATTCCCGATGAAACGGAGATATCTAATCGCAGCATGATAGGAGATCGATTCCGTAAAGCTACAGGAATTAAAGAACCTTCTTGGGAAGAGTTGATCGCTCAATTGGCTGGAGACAATACACCATATGACCAGTGGCTAAAGGAGACGAAAAATGTTTAAGGGTAAAACATTGCTTATTACAGGCGGAACAGGGACATTTGGCAACGCTGTGCTCAAGCGTTTCCTGAAAACCGAAATCAAGGAGATTCGTATCTTTAGCCGCGACGAAAAGAAGCAGGAAGACCAGCGATTGTTTTATAAGAGCCCCAAATTAAAATTCTATATCGGTGATGTGCGCGCCCCTGACAGTTTGATCGCGGCCATGAACCAAGTGGATTATGTGTTTCATGCCGCCGCACTGAAGCAAGTGCCCTCCTGCGAGTTCTTCCCCATGGAGGCGTTGCGCACCAATACTATCGGCGCCGAGAACGTCCTGACTGCGGCCGTGGCCAAAGGAGTTAAGAAGGCCATCATCCTCAGTACCGA
>JAFGSF010000033.1 GCA_016934745.1 Candidatus Aminicenantota bacterium
CTTTGTCTCCTACCTGTTGGCCGGAGATACCGTCGAAGACACCAAGATCAAGCTCGGCGGCGTCAAGGCCGGCGTCGGCCTGGGAATTAATTTTTAATTTCTAGGGACGACCAGAAAAACGCACTGTCCAGAAAGGTGCCGGATCGGGTATTGAGTTTTTTTGTCAGATGGTCGGGGCCAGAATAAGGTCGGCCTGGAACTGGCGGAAAATCGCCTGCAGCTCGGCTAATTTTTCAGGGAAACGTTCCTTGAGCTGGTTCAATTTTTCAAAAGCGCTTTCATATTCATTTTTCAGCATATCGGACAGGCTGCGTGTTTTTTGATATTCTTCAATGATTGAATTTATTTTTCTTTCCCAGGCCTTGCCATATTCCGCACCCAGGCGGCAGAGGTTTTTCCGGGTCTGCAGATAATCGCGACGCAAACCGGCCAACCCGGTCTCAATGGCTTTCATGTATTCGTCCTTCAAAGTGACCCAATTCTTTACCAGCGCCGCTTCGTATTCGTGCTTCAAGGAGTTGAACAAGGCGGGCACGGTGACGATCTCGTTGATGCGGTGGGCATTGGCCCCGCAAAAGGCAAATCCCTGGTCCAGAAGTCCCTGGCGGGCATTGTCCAGCGCGGCCGATATGCAATAGTCGGCGTGCTGGATATCGCATTGTTCCAGGCAGCGCCAGGCGCAGCGCTTGACATTACGGATGCCGGCGGCGGCATTGTCCAAAAAATGATTGCGGATGGCCCTTCCGGGCAAACCGACCGGGCTTTTGATGATGACGATGTCCTCGGCGTTGCAGGCCACGTACGCTTCCTTGAAACGAATGTCAGCATCGCATTCTTCGGTGGCCACGAAGCGCGTCGCCATCTGCACGCCCTGGGCGCCCAAATGCAGAAAGCGCAAAATGTCTTCACCGCTGTAGATGCCTCCGGCGGCGATGACCGGGATCTTTCTATCGAATTTTTTTTCAAATTGTTCCAGGGCGGCGACCACTTGCGGGACCAAGACTTCCAGGGCCTGGTCGGCATCCTGCAGCTTTTCGGCCTTGAAGCCCAAATGACCGCCGGCCAGAGGTCCTTCAACCACCACGGCATCGGGAATGTCATGATAGTTTTTTTCCCAATATTTATAAATCAACTCGGCGGCCCTTGCCGACGAAACGATGGGCACGACCAGTACATTGGCGGCGCGGATCTTGGCCACGGGGATATCCTTGATCGGCAGGCCGGCCCCCATGAACAGGGCGTCAACTTTTTCTTCAATGGACACATCCAACAGCTGCTGAAAATCCTTGGCGGCGACCATGATATTGATGCCGATCAAACCGGAAGACTTGCTGCGGGCGCGCCGGATTTCACTGCGCAGGGCCCTGATATTGGCGGCCTGACCATCGGTATAATAGTCCGGCTCGATCATGCCGATGCCGTTGGCGGCAATAACTCCCATGCCGCCTTCCGCCGCCACAGCAGACGCCAGATTGGAGAGGGATATGCCAACCCCCATGCCGCCTTGAACGATCGGCAATGCCAGCGACCGCTTGCCGATATTCATTTTCGGCATTTTAAAAAATATCATCACAGCTCCTGGCAATCGGCAATCACAAGAAATGACCTTTCCAATTCTTCTTCATGCCCCTGCTTATCTATCATACCCCAGTTAAATCACATTTGCAACTGCCCCGGCGGTTCATGAACCGGCGCCCGCCAAAGAAACGGCGACTGTCCCAAAACGGGACATGGCTTCGGGCTGAAAACGATTTGCCCACAATGCTTTTAATGGCCCTGTCATAAAATGTTTTAAAACGGGACAGTCAGCATGGCGGTCATCGTGGCATCGAGATTCAGAAACAATTGTCAGTAAAGGCTCTGCGCAGGTATCCATATTTGGCATGTATTTTGCTTCAAAGTGGAGTACAGCTTATTGAAGCCCATGGCGGCAAGCAAACCGGCGTAGACCATATGTAGAGAACAAATGACAGGAAGCAAGTTTGTTACAGGCAGACAGCCATGAAAGCCCGAACACTTTATTACTGTCCATACGACGAAGACGAGTTATTGTTCGAAGAACTATACGATGAAAAGCGGGAATTCGAATACCAGCCGCCGCGCGAAATGCCCGAAATATGCCCCAAATGCGGGCGCCTGCTGTACAAGCGGGATTGCATCTCCATCGAGGAACTCTGCGGAAGCGACTTTGTGCCCACCACGGTCGGTTCATGAAAAGAATGGAGAGAAATGAAAAACGTCGTTAAATTCGCCGCCGAAATTACGGCAGATCCCCAGAAAATAGACTTGCTCAAACGGGAAGCAAGCCTTTTTCTCGAAAAAATGGAGGACCACTGGATAGAAGTATTGTCGGAAAGGTCCTCCCAAGCATTGACCGCCGCCTCACTCGAACAATATTTTCGCAGTAAGGAACGCAGCGAACAGGTCCGCCGGACCCTGCAGTATCTCCTCGCCTTTCTGACCCATATTCCCATCCAGGCTGAAATCGAAACGGCACCGGTCAACCCAGCCGAGCAGTTCCGTGAATTCATCCGCTATCAAGTGGACTTGCTCTTGGAAGAGGATGTAAAAAAAGCCGTATTGAGAGAAATCAACCTGGTCGGCTCAATCGACGAGGAAAACGTCTGGGATTATCAAAAGCGCATTATCGACCAGAACCGCGAATTGCGCGAACTGGCAGCTCAAAATGGTGGCACGATTGCCCAAACCATTGCCAGCCTATGCCATGTTCTTGAAAAGCTTTCGCTGTTCTGGCTGCGCATAAAAAACGGCAATTTACACCGTACCCGCCGCAGTGACCTATACTTGTACTCACTTTCGCGGATCATAATAAACCGCTGCCAGCAAATTTGTGATGTCTGAACGCCGGGAATCCATTAGCAGTAACAAAATCGGGTTTTTAAAAAATCCAATCGAAAATTGATTGCCGAAAAAAAAATTGCTATGATCCAGGCATGGCGAATATTATCGACATTCTTGCTGCACCCACATGGAGCTGGGGCAATAAAATGGGGAAAATCTGTTTCTTCGGCATCGCGTTCCTGTTGGGGACGATAGTATGTCGACGGCATATCATGGCGGGGCGGCCTTTAAATAAGGCAGGAGACAATCAGCCCGAAATCCATCATCAGGCAAACCACGTTTTCAGATTAATTGATCCTGCCGGCCGAACCGTTGAGCAGCGCATTAGACCACCGCGAGGATTTATCCGGGTTTCAGCCCCGGAAAATTCCTTCGGCGCATATTTGCGCCGGCTGCCCCTGAAACCTCACGGGGCAAATGTCCGCTTACATGACGGCCGTATCAAACCGAACCACGGGATTTATGATGCCGTGGTCGACCTGAACATCGGCAACAAAGACCTTCATCAATGCGCCGATGCCGTGATACGCTTGCGGGCGGATTATCTTTATCAACAAAAGCAATTCGAAAAAATTCATTTCAATTTCAGCAACGGCTTCCGGGCGGATTATGCACAATGGAAAAAAGGCTATCACATCGTCGTCCGGGGCAATCAAGCTTACTGGACGCCATCACACGGGCCAACCGACAGTCACCAAAATTTCTGGGAATACCTGGAAACGGTTTTCAATTATGCCGGGACCTTATCACTCGCCAACGAGCTTAAACCGGCAAGCCTGGATACATTGCAAATCGGCGATATTTTCATTCACGGCGGTTCTCCCGGGCATGCCGTGATTGTTATCGACTTGGCCAGTAATCCGCAAAACGGTGAAAATATTTTTCTTTTAGCCCAGAGCTACATGCCGGCGCAGGAGATACAAATTCTCAAAAATCCAAATGACCCGCAACGGAGTCCCTGGTATTCCACTGAATTTGGGGGCATGCTGACCACACCGGAATGGACTTTCCACAGGACGGAATTGAAACGATTCACGGAATTCTAGCAGCGGGTCCCGCACCTCCTCCGTTCCGAGAAATACAGTCAACTCCCGGGCTCATTGTATTTGCTTGATAAAAGTGCTAAACTGCATTAACGAAAAAATGAAGGTCCAAGAGAAGAGATGATTGATCAATGGGATAAAACCATTCACGACCGCAAATTCGACAATCCTGCAGGGGAATCCCAGGAAATTGAGCATTCGATCATTCTAACCATTATCGGCGGCAATGAAATCGATTTCGGCAAACACTTTCTATTGGAAAAGAAAAAAATACTCATGGGCCGGGATGAAGCCAACGACATTTCCATCCATGATGAAAAGATAAGCAAGTTTCACTGCGAAATTTCCATTGTAAAAAACAAACAGGGCATTGAACAGATTTTCATCAAGGATGTTCATTCAACCAATGGCACCTATGTCAATGGTGACTTGGCGGAACAAACCACCTTGCATGCCGGCGATAAAATCCAGATCGGCGATACCGTGCTGAGCTTGAGCTACAACGACGAACTTGAAAAAGAGTATCATGCCAAACTGTTCAATTATGCCGTCCGGGATACCCATACCGGACTCTACAACAAACGGTTCATTCTCAACGAGTTGGAAAATATCAGCCGCATTGCCAAGCGCAGTGGCCGGGCGTTCAGTATCATTATCATCGATATCGATGATTTCAAGCAAATCAATGACCTTCACGGGCACCTGGCTGGAGATGAATATTTAAAAGCAATTGCCTTGCTGTTCGTTCAATCCTTGCGCGAGCAGGACATAGCCGGAAGAATCGGCGGCGAAGAATTTCTGATTATCCTGCCGGAAACAACCATTGACGGTGCTTTTCAGCTGGCAATCCGCATCAGGATGAATGTTGAAAATCTCGTGTTGAATTATCACAATCATCAAATCAAGACCACCATCAGTGCCGGAGTCTGTCAATACGAAAACTCGATAAAAAACATCACAGAATTGCTCGACATCGCCGATCAAGCCTTGTATGAAACAAAAAGATCAGGAAAAAACAAAGTGATGCAGGCACTGTTGGCCTTCAACAAATAAAATTATTTTTTTTCGCGTAACGAAATTATTGAAAATATTAAATATTTGCATTAAAATTTTGTCAATGAACATTGGGGCCTTGTTTTCATCATTGTTGCTGACCGGGAGTTTGCTGGCTGCGGCTGAGGACGCCTCCATCATTTTCCTGCGTCCCAGCGATGCCATCAACCTCGATCCCTGGCAGGCTGCGGATGTGTACTCCACCGAGGTCGCGAGCAATATTTTTGAAGGTCTGGTGCGTTTCAAGAAAAATTCCACCGCCATCGAACCCTGCCTAGCCACATCGTGGAGCGTCGGGGAACATGGCACCCACTGGCGCTTTGTCCTGCGCCGCGGCGTTAAATTCCATGACAACAGCCCTTTCAACGCCCAGGCCGTTCTCCATTCATTTCAGAGCCGCATGGGAAAACAGCAGCAGCTTTCCCAACGTCGGGGCTTTCCCTTTTCCTTCATCACCCAAATCCGCAGCACCGGCACTTACAACATTGAGATCATCCTGAACCGCCCCTATGCCCCGTTTCTCATTGCCCTGGCCGATTCCGCCGCATTCATTCAATCGGCGCACGCCAGCCGCTCCGTACCCTTCGTTCCCATCGGCACCGGCCCGTTCCGTTTCTCGAGTTGGTCGAAAGGAAAATCGCTGATCCTGACCCGCCATCCAGACTATTGGGCAGAAACCGGCAACGTGGAAAAAATCATATTCAAGGTGATGCCCGACTCACTGGGCAGGCTGCTGCAGATCAAAAACGGCAGCGCCGACGTGACCGCCGTCCAATCAGCAAAGGAATACGAAGAATTGTCACTGCGCAGCGAGATCGTACTCTACAGCAACCCGTCGATTTCCACCCATTACCTGGCATTCAATACCAGAAAAAAGCCATTCGACCGCAAGGAGATCCGGGCCGCATTTTTGCATATCATCAGCAAGGAAAACATGGTCAAGCAGATCTTCCAGAAACTGGCCGAGCCCGCTTACTCACCCCTGCCCCGGCCCATTTATCCGAACGGCAAACCGGCTCCGTCATCCAGTTTCAATCTGAACATTGCCCGCACACTGCTGAAAATGGGAGGTTTCGAGAACGGCTTTGATTGCACCCTCCATTTTCCAGACGGCCAGGATGGCATTGAAGAAATTGCCGATTGGTTGACAATATATGCCAAAAAAATCAAGATCATTATTAAAAAAATCAAGCTTCCTTTCGCCGAATTGGTCAGGATCGCCGACCGCGGTGAGCACGACCTGTTGCTCATGGGCTGGTCGACCAATCCGGATCCCGATTTTTTTCTGTATCCGCTGTTCACCCTTTCCACCGGCAATCGCAACCGATTTTTTTATGAAAATGCCGAATTGACCCGTCTGCTGGACCTGGGAAAAATCACCCTCGATGTTAGAAAAAGGAGCCAGATTTACAGGCAAGCATTGGCGATTCTTAAAAAGGACGTCCCTTGGATCCCCCTCTTCCACCTGATCCGCACCATGGCCTGCAGCAAAAAAATCATCGGCCTGGGATTCAGCCCCCTGGGGCAGGTACTGTTTCGCAAAGTCAGCAAGGAGTCAGACTAATGGGAAGAAAAAAACAGCTCCTGCCCGTCTTGTTGTTTATAATAGCCATGACCGTCCCATTGAGGGCCGAACACGTGTTGAGAGCAGGAAGCCCGCACGAACCCACGGGCATCGACCCCGCCCAAGCCTGGGACGACATATCGTCTTTTTACATCATCAATATTTTCGACACATTGGTGCATTTCAATCCGCAGACCAGGAAGATGGAACCATCCCTGGCCGTCAGCTGGAAAACCAGCCCGGACGGAAAAGCGTGGTCATTCCGCCTGCGCCGCGGCGTCCGCTTTCACGACGGCACGCCCCTGGACGCCGACGCCGTTGTATTCACTTTTTGGCGGCAGATGGACCCGTCCAACCCGAATCGCCAGCAGGATTTCCCCCTCTTCGCCGATATTTTCGCCTTATTAAAAACGGTCAAAAAAATAGACTCGTACCAGGTGCAATTCATTCTGAGCGAACCTTTCTTCCCTTTCCTGTCCACGTTAAGCGTCGAATGCGCCTCCATCGTTTCTCCGAACGCCGTGACAAAGACCGGAGCTGGTTTCGCTAACCAACCTGTGGGAACCGGGCCATTCAAGTTGAGTTCCTGGCAGAAAACAAAGCGCCTGGTCCTGATTGCCAATAGGGAATATTGGGGTGGACGGCCCCGACTGGATAAATACATCGATACCATCGAGCCCCGGGGCGAAGTATTGAACAACTATTTTCAGCAGGGAACACTGGACATTCTCCATTCTTATTCGATATCCAAAATGGTCAGCTATAAAAAACAAGGTTGGATCAAAATCATGGCCACACCCTACCTGTCGGTGTCTTTCATTGCCGTTAACGCCGCCAGGCCGCTGTTGAAGCACAGACGAGTGCGCCAGGCCCTGGGTTACGCATGGGACCCGAGGGCCATTAAATTGGTTTTCCAAAATTACGTGCTGCCAATCCATAGCCTGCTGCCCAAGGACCTGATAACCGGGAATCCAGCAATAAAGCCAACCGGTTTTTCCCTAACCAAAGCCCAAGCATTGCTGAAAAAAGAGGCATTGGATGGCGAGATCGAATTGGAAATGCTGCTGCGAAAAGATGACGTACTGCCCTATCAGTTGTTTTCCTTATATGCCCGAAACCTGAAACAGGTCGGCATCAAGTTGCGACTCACCCGCATGGATCCCCATGCATACTCGGCCCGGATTGCTCAGGGCGACTATGACCTGGCCTATTCAGGCTGGATCGCCGATTTTCCCGATCCCGACAGCATGATATTTCCACTGTTTTCCGAGCAATTGCAAAAAAACGGTTTTGCCAACATTGCCAGCGCCAGGCGCCGGGATCTTGAAGATCTATTGAAAGCGGCTCGCCGTGAACGTGACGTACAAAAACGACAAGCCCTGTACTTCAAAATTGATCGCATCGCCATTACCGACGGATTGGTCATTCCCATGTACCAGGAAAAACGGGTCATTATTTTCAATCAGAAGATCGGTGGTGTGAAGTCAGATCCGCTGGGGAAACTTTTCTTGATTGACCTTTTCCTGAAATGAAAATCAAAACCAAGCTTCTCCTGTCCCTGATATTCATCGCCATTCTTTCGATGGCCATTTCCTTGAATTTTTCGATCATTTCCATTTCCAACCGCTACAAAAAAATGGCCCGGGAGGAAATTACCGCTGCCAAGAAAATGGCGGAAAGCATTTTCCTGGAGAATCTAGGTGACCTTGTACGCAAAGCGCTTTTCCTGTCTGAATTGAAGGAAATCATTGAAAGCACGGACAACCTGGATGACCTGGCCATGGCCTTGGAATTCAAAAATTTCTTTTTTTCCAATATCAACATCAAAATACTCGACCCCACGGAAAAAATCGTTCTCAGCCATGACAATTCTTCGAAAAGTTTCATTACAGAAAGCAACCTGGATCAAATCACTTTTTTAAACAAAAAAAGAGACCCGCTGATCCGGGAAGCCGGGATTTTTCTGGTCGGCAGCAACCTTTGCATGGCCGCCATATCTCCGATCATCAACCCGGATACTTTCGTAATCAAGGGATTCCTGCTACTGGAAATTCCTTTCAATTTGGAATTCACCGGCCAAATCAAGGAAAAATCGAAAACCGATATTTTGGTCTATGGCCTGGACCATCCGATCACTTCCACCGTGACCGACAGCAACGGAGAAATGGTTTTCCCGCCGACAGCCACGGCCAATCCCAATGAAATGGTCCGATTCCAGCAGGGCGGCGACAGGTATCTGATCGATGCATTTGCAGTGGAAGATTATCGGAAGCAGAAGGTCGGAGAAATTTTTGTGGCCGTCAACATTGAAAATATTTTAGAAGCCAAGCAGGTCAGTATCGCCAGCCTGCTCACCTCATCGCTGCTGATCGGATTTTTCGTCATCCTGACCAGCATATTTCTGGGCCGAAGGCTGACGTCACCCATCGTCAAGCTGGCCCATGGCGTGGAAGCCATTGCCGGTGGCAATTACGACATCCATATGACGCTCGAATCCAAAGACGAGATTGGCGAATTGGCTGCTGTCTTGAATAAAATGTCCGATTCGCTCAAAATCCAGCGCAACGAAATCAGGGAGCTGCAGCAATTTTTCGAAAAGATCATCGAACATTCGCCGTCCGCGATCATTATCGGCAACGAAAACGCCGAAGTGATCGCCATGAACCCGGCGGCCGAAAAACTCCTCGAACACCCCCTGGCCACGCTCAAGGAAAAACAATTTTTCAATATGCTGCCGGCATTCAAACCAATCAAGGAAGACTATTTTAAAGTGTTGCTGAGCGGCAAACCCTGTTTTTACAACAGTTTTTCAGTGCTCCAGGCCGACGGCAGTGAAAAAGTCCTGCACCTAACCCTTTACAAAATCCCCTTGCCCGGAGCGCCAGCCGAGGTGCTGCAAATAGAGGATATCAGCGAAAAATTCGAATTGGAAGAAAAACTGCTGCACGCCAAAAAACTTGGAACACTGGGAGAACTACTCAGCCGCTTCACCCATGAATTCAATAACCTGATGACCAGTTTGCTGGGCCATATCAGCATGCTCAAAAAGGAAGTAGACGCGAGCCATCCCAATTTCAAACGCACCCAGCGGATCGAAGATGTGGCCGTGCGCGCATTCAATTTAGGCAAGGACATTCTGGATTTTTCCAAAAAAGAAAAATTGAAAAAAGAGATCGTGAACGTGGCCGAAGCCGTCGAAACGGTGCTGAACCTGCTGGGGAAAACAGTGTTTAAAAGAATCGATGTTGAAACCGTTTTCGTGGACAGCACCTTGACGGTTCTCATCAACAAGGAAAAACTACTGCTGGCCTTATTCAATGTGTTGATCAATGCCAAAGACGCCATCTGGGCCGCCCAGCGCGAAAAAGGGCGGATTAGCATCACGGTGGACCGCATTTTTATTTCAAAAGAAGGAAAAAATCATATCCGCACCCAGATATCCGATAACGGCACCGGTATCGAAGCCAAGATCATCAGCAAGATTTTTGAACCCTATTTCACCACTAAGGGGGAAAAAGGGACCGGTCTGGGATTGACCACGGTGAAGGAGATCATCGAGGAGAGCGCCGGTTGGATTGAAATTGATGCAGAAAAAAGCGTTCGCACGACATTGACCATCTTTCTGCCCGAGTACGGCGCCTAGGCCGCACCGAGCTCGCAGCTGATAACAAAATTGACATGGTGGGTAAAAAATATTAATATGGCATGAAAATGAAATTCTGGAAAATATCGCTCATCACCGTTCTGTCAGCCTTATTCGTCTATTTATTTTTAAAGCGCATCGATTTTCACGAGATAAAAAAAATATGGCTGGCCATTCCGCTTCTGTATCCGTTGCTTTTTCTTCTGCTGGCGCTCCCGCAATATTATGTCCGCGCCACTCGATGGGGAGTGCTGCTGAGCCCTTTCAAAAGAAAAATCGCCTTCAGCAGCCTGCTGAATTTCACCCTGATCGGATTCATGGTTTCCTACCTGCTGCCGGGCCGTTTGGGAGAAGTGGCCCGGCCGGTTATGCTGGCCGAAAAAGAAAAAATCAAAAAAAGCCAGGCCATCGCCACCATTATCAATGAACGCCTGTTCGATCTACTGGTCGTCCTGGTCATGCTGCTCTTTTATCTCGCCCTGGGCGTGGGAACACCGTCACCGATATTGTTCAAATTGAAAACTCTGGCTCTGCTGCTTTTGCCGGTGATCTTAATGATTTTTTTCGTGATCACCATGGCCAACACCAAGAAATTCCTGCCCAGAACCGAGCGACTCATTCACATCCTGGCCAAGGCATTGCCAGCCCGTTTTCGCGAAAAAATTGCCGCTTTTGCCATCCATTTCATCAAGGCCCTGAACCTGAACCTGGGCTGGGCCGGCATCCTTAAAATATGCTGCTTGTCCTTGCTGCATTGGGGCATCATTCTTTTTTCTTACTGGCTGCTGATGCAGGGATTTTCCGGCGTAAGCCTGGATTTGCCTGCGACCATCCCGTTCCTGGCAGTCATTTTCATGGCCGCGGCCATTCCCACTCCGGGCATGGCCGGAAGCCTGGATTTAGCTTCAAAATACGCCCTGACCGGTTTGTTTGGCGTCGACGCGAAGACGGCGGTGGCCTTCACCATTTTTTTTCATTTTTTGCTATTGCTGATGCCGATCGCACTGGGTTTGCTCGCTTTCTGGCACGAAGGACTCAATTTTAAAATTGTTGCTAATTTGAGTAAAAGAGATGAACTGTCCACAATGCGCTAAAATCGCCGACAAGGTGATTGAAACCCGGGAAAGCAAGGATGGCCTTTACATCCGGCGCCGCCGTGAGTGTCTGAGCTGCGGCAAACGATTCACCACCTACGAAAAAATCGAGAATATCCCGCTGATGGTCGTGAAAAAGGACGGCAGGCGCGAACCGTTCGATTTGGACAAGATCAGGAAGGGCCTGTACCGGGCCATGGAAAAACGCCCGGTGCAAACCAAGCAGATTGAACAGCTGGCCAGCCAGATCGAGGAATTTTTCTCCGGATCGGACCGCGAAGTGCATTCCGTTAAAATCGGGGAAATGATCATGGAAAAACTGAAATCAATGGATAAGGTGGCCTACGTCCGTTTTGCCTCTGTTTACTTGGAATTTAAAAGTTTGCAGGAGTTCCTGACCGAACTGCACAGCCTTTTAAAAAAGGAGGAGTGAGTGGCAAAGAGAAATTATCCTTTTTTTGAAATTGAGATCAGTAAAAATTTTCCGTCGGGCATCAGCACTCACATTGACTGGAAGCCCAACACCAATATCCTGGAGACCCAGGATTCCCTGATCATTGAAATGGAGCTTCCCGGCGTCGATAAAGATGATGTCAGCATCACCCTGCTCAACAACCAGGAACTGATCTTCAAGGGCGTTAAAAAACAGCCTCGGCTGGACCAGGCCCTCGTGACCTATTACTTGTTTGAAAGGGAGTTCGGGACATTTTACAAGAAAATTGTCATCGATTTTCCACTGGACACCAGCAAAATAAAGTCCCACATGGAAAATGGCATTCTGTACATCGAGATCAGCAAAAAAATCATGGCTGAAGTCTCGGTGAAAATCAAATGACGAGGTAACCCATGGCCGAAGAACAAAAAAATATTCCCGCCAAGCAGGAACAGGAAGAAAAACTGGAAAAGATAAAAATTCCGGAAACCCTGCCGGTCTTGGTTCTGCGCGACATCGTGGTCTTCCCTTACATGATCGTCCCGCTTTATGTCGGCCGAAGCAAATCCAAAAAAGCCGTGGACTCCTCCCTGAATTCCGATCGCCTGATCCTGTTGCTTACCCAAAAAGACATGAACGTCGAGGAACCGACTGAAGACCAACTGTATCAATTCGGAACCGTGGCCCTGATCGTCCGCATGCTCAAGCTTCCCGACGGACGCATGCGGGTTCTGGTCCAGGGCATATCCAGAGTCAAGGTACGGCACCTGATCGACGACGGCAAGATCATGCAGGCCGAAATCGTGCCGTTGGAAGATGACGAGCCGACCATCCTGACGCTGGAAGACAAGGCCATGATAAAAAACGTTCGCCAAAAATTCGAACAAGCCGGCAAGCTGGGAAAATCGATTTCCAACGAAATCCTGATCATTGCCGAAAACATCGAAGAACCGGGAAAGCTGGCGGACATCATCGCCGCCAACCTGGAATTGAAAATCCCGGATTCGCAGCGCATCCTGGAAGAAGCGAATTCGATGAAACGCCTGGGCAAGGTGCATGAATTCTTGAATTATGAAATCGAGATGCTCAGCATTCAAAACCAGATCAATGTCAAGGCTCAGGGCGAGATGGACAAGAACCAGAAAGAATATTTCTTGCGCCAGCAATTAAAAGCCATTAAGAAGGAGCTTGGCGAGGAAGGCGAAAATGCCGATGAAATCAACGGCTACCTGAAAAAGCTGGAAGCAGCCAAGATGCCCGAAGCCGCACGCAAGGAAACTGAAAAAAACATCGAGCGCCTGAAAAAAATGCATCCGGAATCGGCTGAAAGTTCGGTGATCCGGACCTATCTGGACTGGATGTTCGAACTGCCCTGGGGGATTTCCAGCAAAGACAACATGAACCTGAAACGGGCCAAAGCCATCTTGAACCATGACCATTTCGGCCTTGATAAAGTCAAGGAAAGGATCCTCGAATATCTGAGCGTCAGGAAGTTGAGCACCAAAACCCATGGGCCGATTCTGTGCTTTGTCGGCCCGCCCGGTGTGGGCAAAACGTCCCTGGGTAAATCCATCGCCCGAGCCTTGAATAAAAAATTCGTGCGTATTTCACTGGGCGGAGTTCACGATGAGGCCGAAATTCGCGGTCACCGCCGCACCTACGTCGGGGCCCTACCGGGCAAAATAATCCAGGAATTGAAAAATGCCGGCTCGGACAACCCGGTGTTCATGATGGACGAAGTGGACAAGATCGGCATGGATTTCCGTGGCGACCCATCTTCGGCCCTGCTGGAAGTTTTGGATCCGGAACAAAACAACACTTTCACCGACCATTATTTGGGCGTACCGTATGACCTCTCCAAGGTGTTGTTCATTACCACGGCCAACCTGATCGAGCCGATCCAACCGGCATTTCGCGACCGCATGGAAGTTATCGAGATCCACGGCTACACCGAAGAGGAAAAAATCGAAATCGCCCGCCGCCACCTGATCCCGCGTCAGATTGAAGCCAACGGCTTAAGCTCACATTGGATCGATTTTACCCCCGGAGCCCTGAAAAACATCATCGCCCTCTATACCCGGGAAGCGGGTGTGCGCAACCTGGAAAGGGAAATCGGCGCCATCTGCCGCAAGGTGGCTCACAAGATCGCCCTGGGCGAGAAGAAGCTTTATAAAATCACCATCCGCAACCTGGAAAAATATGCCGGAGTACCCAAACTGTTCCGCGACCAGTTGTTGGAAGAAAACACGATCGGCGTCGCTACCGGCATGGCCTGGACCCCATACGGGGGTGACATTCTTTTCATCGAGGTCAAACTGATTCCCGGCAAGGGAACGCTGATTCTGACCGGTTCCCTGGGTGACGTCATGAAGGAGTCGGCCAGCGCCGCCCTGAGTTTGATCAAAGCCCTGGCCAGCCAGCTACAGCTGGCGCCTGAATTATTTGAAAAGCAGGACATTCACATCCATATTCCCGAAGGCGGCATTCCCAAAGACGGCCCTTCGGCCGGCATTACACTGGCCACTGCCTTGATATCGGCTTTTACCGGCATCGCGGTAAACCGTGAAATCGCCATGACCGGAGAAATCACCCTGCGCGGCAAGGTATTGCCGGTCGGCGGCATCAAGGAAAAAGTGTTGGCGGCTCGCCGCGCCGGAATCCGCACCATCATCATGCCCGAGAAAAATAAAAAAGACCTGAGTGAATTGAAGGACGGGCTCATCCATGCCATGAACTTCATATTCGTCTCCGATTTCAAGGATGCCGTGAACGCGGCGCTAAGTAAAAAAATATTTTAATGGACGAACTGGAATTTGTCGCCGCCCTGAAAAAAAAATTTCCGTTCAGCCACGGATTGGGAATCGGTGACGACGCGTCGGTGGTTCGCTCCGGCAAGCGCTTTCAGCTAGTCAGCAGTGATATGCTGATCGAAGATGTTCATTTCCGGCTGAGCGATGTCTCGCAGCAGCAACTGGCCCAGAAAGCCCTGGCGGCGAATATTTCCGATATTGCCGCCATGGG
The DNA here is from genome assembly GCA_016934745.1 of Candidatus Aminicenantota bacterium. Lineage (GTDB taxonomy): Bacteria > Acidobacteriota > Aminicenantia > UBA2199 > UBA2199 > UBA2199. The sequence continues at coordinate 14,714 of JAFGSF010000033.1, forward strand.
CGGACGAGCCCAGTACTTTTATCTGAACCTCGGCTTTCCCGGACGCTTATCCGCTGCCGACCTGCGCCTTTTCTTCACCGGCTTGAAGCGAGGCTGCCGAAAATGGAATGTCGAATTGGCCGGCGGCGACTACTCACGTTCGGAAAAAATGTTCATCGCCATCGCCATTGTCGGCCAGAGTCAAAAACCGATCCTGCGCCGAGGCGCCCGGCCGGGAGATTGGATCGCCGTCACCGGCCCGGTCGGTGAATCGGCACTGGGGCTGCAGATGCTTTTGCAGGGTGAAACGACCTCACCCTTCATCCGCAAGCACAAGCAGGTCATTCCTCAATGCCAAAAAGGCCTGGTCCTGGCCGGATTCGTCAATGCCATGATTGACATCTCCGACGGTCTGCTGCTCGATCTTTCCCGAATGCTCAAAGCTTCCGGGACCGGGGCCGAGATCGACTATGAGAAAATTCCGGTCTCACCGACCTTCAAGAAAGTGTGCCGGCAATACCATTTATCCGAAAAAGACCTTGTCCTGGCCGGCGGTGAAGACTACCAACTGCTGTTTGCGGTGTCGCCCCGCAAGGAAATTCTCCTGCAAAAAACGAAAATTGCCTATCGCATCATCGGCAGAATGACCGCCCAACAATCATTGCGGGTCCGGGAAAATGGACGGCCAATCCGTATTCCGCGCCTGGGATTCGACCATTTTCACGAAAACAAGGCGGAGAGAACATGAAGATCAAAAAAATCAATCGGTTGCTTTCCAATCCCCATGGAGTCATCGTCATCCCCCTGTTCCGCGGGCTTTCCCGTGCGGCTATCGGCGTGGAATTCCCGGAACTGCAAAAACTATTGCAGCAAAAAAAGATCCTTGGCAGGGATGGAGAAGCACTGTTCTGCAATTCCCTGTCCAGTCGGCGATTGTTTCTGCTGATTGCTGCCGGAGGGACTGACCGTAAAACTGACGCCCGCAAGCTTGCTTGCCTGATCATGTCCCGTCTGCGTGAAAAACACATCCGCCGGGTCCAGCTCTATTTGAGCAACGACACCCATATTTCCCCAGGCTTTTTACTCAATCTGATCGACTATCTGCATCTGAATAATTATCGCTTCGACCGCTATCTGAGAAAAAAAAGCAAACCCGTACAGAGGCTTGACCTGGTTCGGCGCGGAAAATCTCCCTGGCCGGCCGCCGCGCTGAATGCCGCGGAAACGACCGACCGCTGCGTGGTGTTCTGCCGCGACCTGGTCAACGAGATTCCATCCCGGATCACTCCCGACACTATGGTGCAAACTGCCAGCGACCTGGCCGCGGAGCACCATCTGGTCATTCAAGTTTTCAGGAAAAGCGGACTGGTCGAAAACGGCCTGAATGGCCTTTTGGCAGTCGGAGCCGCCGCCGCTTGTTCGCCGGCATTGATCTCGCTGGAATATGTTCCCGAAAAATTCTCGCACAGCGTCAGCCTGGTTGGCAAGGGCATCACGTTCGATGCCGGCGGCTTGAACCTGAAACCGGGAAACAGCATGGAAGAAATGAAATGCGACATGGCCGGAGCGGCCGTTGTCCTGGCTGTCATGAAAAACGTCGCCTGGCTGCGCCTGCCGGTGAAAGTCACGGCCTGGGCGGCACTGGCCGAGAACATGCCCGGCAGCCAAGCCTATAAACCCGGGGACATCATCACTTATGCCAATAAAAAAACGGTTGAAATCGTCAATACCGACGCCGAGGGCCGATTGATCCTGGCCGACGCCCTGATCATGGCCAGCCGCCAGAGGCCGGACGCCATCATCGAATTCTCCACTCTGACCGGCGCCGTCGTCACCGCCCTGGGCGACGGCATAGCCGGATTGATGTGCCGCAACAAAAAATTGCGAACCGCATTGCTCCAGGCCGCCGATGCCTGCGGAGAATTGCTGTGGGAACTGCCTCTTTTCAGCGAATACCGCAAGGACATCACCGCCAAGATCGCCGACCTGAAAAATGCCAATTACCATGGCGCGTCGTCCATCAAAGCCGGACTCTTCCTGCAGGAATTCGTCGGCAAAACACCCTTCGCCCACATCGATATTGCCGGCACTGCTTTCCTGAGCCGGCCCGGTCCATGGCTTGGCGTTGAGGGAGCGACCGGCTTCGGTGTGCGCCTGATGACCGAATACCTGAAAAACCTGGCTTGAAACTCGCATGAATTTTTTCATTTTGCTTATTTATAATCCGCCACAGGAGGAGCCGTGAGCCCCATATTCAGTGTTCATTCCCTAGTCCGGAATTTCCAACACCAAGGCACGCGTTACGAAGAAGTCAAGATCGACTGGTTCGTCCTGGAAAGAAAAAAGCCGCTTGTGCCTTTTGCGGCCGCAATCCAGGATTATGCCCAGTTGAACGAAAAAGAACGGACTTTCCCCGAAGAATACCTGAACGAACAGTTCAGCCTTGAAGAAGCCGAAGCGCTCAAAAAATACCTGGACCGCCGACCGGCTGCAACGACCCGGATCGATGCCATTGAACTTCCGGTCATGGCCAATGTCAGCGGATGCCGGCGTTTGGCTGCCGGCAGCGATGGCGATTTCTTGCCGTTGCACAAGGGAAAGCAATACCCCCTGTCTTTCAAGGTGGCAGGATATTTCAACATCCGCTTCGCTGAGCCGATGATCAGTGGCGACGACCGCGCCACCGTAGTCAACCGCAGGTCATAATCCACCATCATAGCAGTGATTTGCTTTGCAATTTCCGGAATTGACAAATCCCGATTTTAATACTATATAAAACATATCAAAATATGGAAAAAATCGTCGAAGTCACCATTGTGGGCATCATCATGGATCAAATATCGAAGTCCCCGGTCATGGTGCTGAAAGCAGAAAGCGATAAAAAAATCATCCCCATCTGGATCGGAATGTCCGAAGCCAATTCCATCGCCCTGGAATTGGAGAACATTCCCTCTCCCCGGCCCATGGCTCATGACCTGATAAAATGCATCATGGACAACCTGCAGGCGGAATTGATCAAGGTCATCATTACCGATATCATCGAAAACACATATTATGCCGAATTGGTCCTCAAAAAAGACGATAAAATTTTGACCATAGATTGCCGTCCTTCTGATGCCGTGGCCCTGGCCTTGAAAAATGGAATTAAAATTTACGTTTCCCGACAAATTTTGGAAACATCTATCTTTGCCGACGTTTTTTCCAGTTTTCTTAGCGGCGAAGAAAAAATCGACAATTGGTTCAATTCACTGACGCCCAACGATTTCGGTGAAATCGAGCAATAACCCTTCCGAAGTTCTGAAAGAAGTGATAGTGTTAGTGTAAGCACCGGACGAACGGTTACGACTTGTCCCGCTCGGCCTTGGATCGCTGCCACAGTTCGTCCATTTCCTGCAGCGTGGCCTGGTGGACGTCCCGACCCTGCTTTTTCAGTTCGCTTTCAATAAAGCGAAAACGGCTGGTGAATTTTTTATTGGTTCTCGCCAGAGCGAATTCTGGATTGATTTTTAAAAGCCGGGCCACGTTGGCCACGGCGAAAAGCAGGTCGCCGATTTCATTTTCGGCCTCGTGGGTCCGACCGGCGCGGATTTCTGTACGTAATTCTTCTATTTCCTCGTCTATTTTACTACAGGCTTTTTCGGCATCATCCCAATCAAAACCGACTCCGGAGGCCTGCGAAGCGATGCGGTTGGCAAGCAACAGGGAAGGCATGGTCGAAGGATAGTCAGAAATGACGCTTGGCTTGCTCTTTTCGGCCATTTTTATCTTTTCCCAATTGGCCCGGACTTCTTCGGCCCCATGAACCCGTGCCCGAGCAAAGATGTGCGGATGGCGGCGGACCAGTTTTTCGTTGATGGTCGCGATCACATCCCGGATAGAGAATTTATTCTTCTCCTCGGCCAGGCGGGCCAAAAAAACAATTTGCAACAGGACATCACCCAATTCCTCCATAATTTTTTCATCCCGGCCGCTGTCAATAGCTTCAATCAACTCATGGGCTTCTTCGAGGATATACTCTTTCAAGGTCTGCGGACTCTGCGCCAGATCCCAGGGACATCCACGCTGAGGATGACGAAGCCTGGCCATGATCTTCAATAATTTATTGAATTCTTTCATCTTTTTTCCTCAGAATACGGCAAATAGGAAACATCATAGCTGGAATCGATCTTGAGATCAAGGGACTGGTTGAAGAAACAATTTGCTTATGCTATTATATTTTTCTAAAAATAATTATGGGCCAAAACAAAAGATATCCGGAAAAACGCGACATTCGCGCCATAGTCATTCTTTTGGCCACTCAAGGCATGATCCATCTGGGAGAAATCCCAGACCCACTGGGAGGGGAAAAAACCGTCAATATTGATGGTGCCAGATTTTTTGTCGACCTGCTGGCAGAGTTGAAACTAAAAACCCGGGGCAATTTGCTGGCGGAGGAAGCCGCTTTTCTCAGTGAAACCCTGGAAAACCTGCAAAAAGTAATAGCCAAAAAATCACATTCTACTCATGACTAAAAAAATTGTTTTTTTCCTGGTCGGTTTGGTGCTGTTCGGTTCTTTCTCCATGGCAGCCACCAACCCCTGGAGCAACCTCAAAAAGATCTATATTTGCGATTCAAGCGCTGATATCCCCGCCGTCATGGAGAACTTGGCCGAAATAAATGTGCTCGAACTGTCCCCCGCCGAAAAGGCCGAGCTGCTGAAAAAGTTGAATGAATTGGGCGACCGCTATTTCCAAAAAAGGAACTTTCCGCTGGCTCAAGCCTTTTATCAAAAAATTCTTCAGCTTTCTCCCCGGGAAAACTGGCCCCTATTCAACAAACTGCAAAAAATTTACAGGCTGAAGGGAAATCCGTTGTGGAATTTTAAAAATATCGGTAGGCAATTGAGCCTGGTTATAGAAGATTTCAGCGCCTCATTCCTGTTGCTGAATAATTTTTTTAACATTCTTTTTTTTTCCAGCCTGCTGCTTTTTTATCTGACCATCGCCGTGATGTTCCTCAAGTATTTTAAATTGGTCACTCACGATTTCATCCTGGGGGGAAATACCCGATTCGAGACAAAAAAACTCATAATCCTGCTGATCCTTTTGCTCTGGCCGCTGCTGTTTTTGGGTGGTTGGGGATACTATCCTTTTCTGTTCTGCGGTTTCATGTGGGTTTATTTTGACCATGATGAACGGCTCAATATCAAGCGCATCGTGGCTATCATCCTGTTCATGACACTCATCGGCAGTATCAACAATTATCTGGAAAAAAGCCTGCAAAGCCCCGGTTTCCAGACCATAAAAAATGTATTCGCCGGTCACCTTTATCCGGAAACAAGCTATAGCAAGTTTGACAATGAGTTGAAGGTCATGCAAGCCTGCGCCTATTACAACCAGCACCAATTGGATACGGCGCTGGACATATTGCACTCCACCCGTAACAATTTCAAATCAATCCTGAAGTTCAACCTGCTGGGAAATACTTATTTTAAAAAGGGGAATTTCGGCCAGAGTATTCAATTCTACCGTCAATCGCTGAGCTTGGATGATCAAAACAAGGTGACTTTAAAAAATTTCACCCTGGCCCTGTTAAAAAATGACAACCCGGAATCAATTGAATTTTACCTGAAAAATTATCCTGAAATTCAAATTTATCGGGACAAAATAACGGTCCTGCAAGCCGTCAAAATTCCTGAAACTATTCTCTGGAAAAGGCTTTTGAATTTTTCCCGGAAAAATTTCAATATCTTGAATTTTTCGCTCAACATCCTCGTTGAATTTTTTAAATTCCCGATACTGTTGGCTTGTCTGTTCATGTTTGTCTATATTTCACTATTAAAAAGGCTGCTGCCTAATTTAGGGCAAAGCACTTTCTGCAATAAATGTGCAAAAATAATTAAAAAAAAATCGGTCGAACAATCCCACGCCCTGTGCGAGGATTGCTACCAGTTGTTTTTAATCAAAGACCCGATTTTTCTTGAAGCCAAGATAATCAAGGAAAAGGAAATCAACCGCAAATCCAGATTCAAATACTACTTCAGCATGATTGCTTCCCTGGCCATTCCTGGATTTTGCATGAATTTCAAAAATAAAAACCTTGTTTTCACTTCAACTTTCCTTGTTTTCTTCAATGTATTCGGTTTTTACCTCTTCAGTGCCCTGACTTTCAAGAATTTCTTCGGCACGATCCCCATGTTCATCAATTTTATCGGTATGATGGCCATCATTTTTTATCTGGTCATTAATATTTATTCACTGCGCGGAGAAAATCATGGCTTTTAAAGGAACTCTCAGAGAATTCAAAGTTCCCGATATACTCCAGCTTATTTCCCTGCAGAAAAAAACGGGCATCCTGACCTTTAACAGCCTGGAAGGTTTTGTCACCCTTATTTTTGAAGACGGCAGCATCGTCGGCATTGACGCTTTTCCAAAAAAACTGGAAATGCGAGTCGGCCATGTGTGTGTCAAGCAGGAAATCATCAGTGAAGAAATGCTGCAAAGAGCCCTGGCCATTCAAAAGAGAACCAATCAGAAAGTGGGCGAAATATTAATCGGCATGGGCTTGATCGATGAGAACATCATTCCTGAAATGCTTAAAATCCAGGCCATCCAGATCGTCCTGTCTCTATTCAATTGGAAAAAAGGTGATTATAATTTTAAAATCCTGGATCATCTCAACAATGACCTGAGGCTGCTCAATCCGATCGCCGTCGACACCCTGATCATGGAAGGAGTCCAGATGCTCGACGAGTGGCCCTTGATTAAAAAAGTCATTCCCAATGAAGATATTGTGTTCGAACCGGTTTTTTTAGGCAACAAAAAAATCGAACTGGTATCCGAATTTGATGACGACCGGAGTTCTCAAGACAATAAAACCATTTTTCTTTCCGATATCGAACTGAACCTGCTCAAGTATATCAATGGAAAAAATAAGGTCAAAGACCTCGTGGAAATGGGCCTGTTTACCGAGTACAAGATATACAAGAAACTGTTCAATCTATTCAATAAAGGCCTGATGAAGAAGAAGGAAAAAACTGAAATCCAGGAAATTGAGGAAAGAAAGCTGGCTGCCGATCTCCACTCCATCAATAATTTGAAGCTTAAACGACTGTTTAATTTTTTCCTGGCCATGCTGGCCCTTTCTCTGCTGTTGACTTTTTTTACGCCATTGCGGCCCATTCAAAACAACAACAAATTGCTGAAAACACAATTCTATGAACAATACCTGCGCATAACGCCGCCGGTTCGTTAAACCATATGAAATTTAGGACCCGACTGGAGAAAACCAGTGGAGCCAGCGCTGTGGCCATCGGCAATTTTGATGGTTTTCATGCCGGGCATAAAAAAATAGTGGAAGCCTTGTTTAAGACAGCCCGCCACGAAGGATTGCGGTCAGTTATCTTCACCTTCCATCCCCATCCCCGGATATTTTTTAAACAACCCATCCAGGTCATCAGCACCGATTCGCAACGCCGGGAAATTTTACGCCGCCTGCAGCCGGATTACCTTTTTTTTATTGATTTTGCCAGCGTGGCCGACTGCCCGGCCGCCTCTTTTATCAACGATATCCTGATCGAAAAGCTGCAAATGAAATCGCTGATCATCGGTCATGATTTCCATTGCGGCCGCAATCGTGAAGGCGATCCGGCTTTTTTGCGCCGCCAGGCGGCCATCACGCCGTTTAAAATCATTCGCACCCCGGTCATACGCAGCGGCGGCCTGCGCATCGCCAGTTCTGAAATTCGGAAAAAACTGGCCGCCGGAGCAATTTCAGAAGCTAACCGCATGTTGGGCCATCCGTATGCCATCGAAGGTCTTGTGGAAAAAGGCGCCGGACGAGGTACAAAGATCGGTTTCCCGACCATCAATGTCTCCACCGCCAACCAAATTCTACCCGCCGGCGTATTCCATACCCAAACGGTCATTGGCAAACAGCGCTTGCCGTCAGTGACCAATATCGGTTTTGCCCCAACTTTTTCCTTTGCTCAATCCGTTCCGATTAAAATTGAAACCCATATTCCCGGTTTCAAACGGATGATTTATGGGAAAAAAGTGACCATTTTATTCATCAGTAAAATAAGATCGGAAATAAAATTTGACTCCAGCCGATCCCTGGCCAAGCAAATCAGCATGGATATCACCAGCTTGAAAATTTGACAAAAGATCGCTTTTTTGATAAAGTTAAGTAACTTAAAGCAAATTATCCTAGAAAATAAACTAAGATAATTTGTTTTCTAAGTTACTTATCCAGCGCAGCTGGGTAAGTAAGATTCGCATCACCCATTCAGGAGACATCACCATGGATCACGAAAAAGACAGCCAGGAACAACCAGTCAATGAAAAAATGCCTCATAAAATAGGATCCGACCAGCCCGAAGTGGATAAAATCAAAGATGCAAACCTGCTTGTACAGCGTTTTCAGATATCGATGGCAGTGGAAGATTTCGACCGGGAAATCAACGCCTTGGCCGTTCAATACAGCCAGAAAATGAAAATGCCCGGCTTCCGCCAGGGAAAGGTCCCCATTGAGGTGGTAAAAAAAGTCCACAAACAGGCCTTACAAGAAGAAATTATTCAGCAAGCCGTCAGCAAGCTGGCTTTCGAGCGCATTGAAAAAGATAAAATCAACATCGCCAGTGAACCGGTTGTCGAAAAAATAGAGCACCCGGATGGGCAGGGCTTCGTGGCCGATATCGCCGTCGAAGTGCTGCCCGATATCCAGCTCCCCGATCTTGAAAAGCTTCAGGTCAAAATCCCCCGCTCCGCACTCAAGGGCGAGCCTTTCGATGAAGCCAAGCAGATCAGTTTGATTCTGGAAGCCAACAAGAAATCGCAGCCGGTCCAGGGCCGTCCTATCCAGGATGATGATCTGGTCCTTTTACTGGCGCAATCCACCGATTTGGCCAGTAAAAGGAAATGGCCGCGCCAGGAATCGTACTTCATGATGAAAAAAGAAAACAAAGCCGAAATCAGTGATTTATATGAAGAACTGCTTGGGAAAAAAATCGGAGACAAATTTTCCATCCAGAGAACTTATCCGGCGAACGCAGCCAAAAAAGCCTGGAACGGAAAAAAAATTGAACACCAATTGGATGTCAAGTCCATTTTTGAATTGAAAAAACCGGAATTGGACGAAAATTTCTTGAAATCGCTCGGATTGAAAAGCGTGGAGGATTTCAAAAGCAAATTGAAAGAAGAGTACGAACACCGGCAAACACATCAAAAAGAAGAGCAAATCTTGGACAAGATATATGAGCAGTTGTTGGCATCCAGCTCGTTTCCCGTACCACGATCGCTGGTCGAACAGGAAGCCGCCCGCCAGCTTACGAAAAACAAGCGGCCATTGAATTTTAAAAATGAAGAGGAAAAAGCCAAGCTGAAGGAAATGCTGCTTTCCCAGGCTGAACAGTCGGTCCGCTTGTCTTTGATCCTGGAGCAGATACGCCAGCAATATCACCTGGATGTTTCCAATGAAGATATTGAAAAGGAATTCGCCCACCTGGCCAAACATCATTCACTGCCGGAGAAGGAAATAAAAAAATATTACCAAGAGAACAAAAAACTGGACGAATTGAAAGACCATCTGATCAGCATCAAGATCAACGAATTCATCAAGGATAAAATAAAAATTAAAGAGGTTTAACATGCCACTCATCCCAATGGTTATTGAGCAGACGGGAAATGTCGAAAGGGCATACGATATCTATTCCCGGCTCCTTAAGGACGGGGTCATTTTTCTTGGCTCGGCCATCGATGACAATGTGGCCAACGTCATTATCGCCCAGTTGCTTTTTCTGGAAGCCGATGATCCTGAAAAAGACGTATCGCTGTACATCAATTCTCCGGGCGGCATCATCAGCTCCGGAATGGCTATCTATGACACCATGCGTTTCATCAAAAACGACGTGGTAACCATCTGTATCGGCCAGGCGGCTTCCATGGCCGCCATCCTGTTGTCCGCCGGCACCAAAGGCAAACGCTTCGCCCTGCCCAACTCCAAGATCGTCATCCACCAGCCTTTGGGAGGATTTGAAGGCCAGGCCACAGATATTTTAATCCAGGCCGAAGAGATCCGCAAAATTAAAGACAAAGTAATTGAAATCCTTGCCGGACACAGCGGGCAGAAAACCGATAAAATTGCTGCGGATATCGAACGGGATTTCATCATGTCCGCCGATGAGGCCCTGAAATACGGCATTATCGACTCGGTAATCAACGACCGGAAGAAGGAGAAAAAAAAGGTTTGATATGAAGGAAGAAAAAGAAGCCCGCTGCAGCTTTTGCGGCATCCCCCAGTCCCGGGCCATGAAATTGATTGCCGGTCCCGGCGTGTATATCTGTGATGAATGCACCAAAACCGCGTACAACCTGATTTTCAGCGGCAGCGAAGCGCCGAAATCGCCGATCAGTGGAAAAAAATTCAAACTCCTGACGCCGGTCGAGATCAAGGGCAAGCTGGACGAGTACATCATCTCCCAGGAAGCCGCCAAAAAAAAGCTGTCCGTAGCCGTTTACAACCACTACAAAAGGATCAGCCATAATCAGAATTTGTCTAAAGTGGATATCCGCAAGAGCAATGTCCTGCTGATCGGCCCGACCGGCACCGGCAAAACCCTTCTGGCCGAAACATTGGCCAAAACACTGGACGTTCCTTTTGCCATGGCCGATGCCACCACCTTGACCGAAGCGGGATACGTGGGTGAGGACGTGGAAAACATCCTGTTGAAACTGTATCAGGCGGCCGGCGAAAACAAGGAACTGACCGAAAAAGGTATTGTGTATATCGACGAACTTGATAAAATAGCCAGAAAAAGTGAAAATCCTTCCATTACCCGTGACGTCTCCGGGGAAGGCGTTCAGCAAGCATTGCTCAAAATCGTCGAAGGTACGGTGGCCAGCGTTCCGCCCCTGGGAGGGCGCAAACATCCGTATCAGGAGTTCTTGAAAATCGATACCCGGAACATACTTTTCATTGCCGGTGGAGCCTTCGTCGGTCTGGAAAAAATCATCCAGCGGCGACTGAAAAAAAACCTGATCGGTTTCAACGCTTCCAAGGACAAGGGACGCCACTTCCGGGCTGATATTTTTGAGCACGTCCAGACCGAAGACCTGATCAAGTACGGCCTGATTCCCGAGCTTGTCGGACGCTTCTCCGTGGTCGGCATCCTCAATGAACTGGACAAGGAACAGTTGAACCGCATTTTGCTTGAACCCAAGGACGCCATTACCAAGCAATTCAAAGCCCTGTTCAAAATGGATGGAGTCGATCTGGAATTCTCAACAGAAGCCCTGGGAAAAATTACCGAGCAGGCCATAGCCCGTGGTGTGGGGGCCAGGGGTTTGCGCGCCATTTTTGAAGAGATCATGCTTGACCTGATGTTTGAAATTCCTTCCAAGAAGGACTCGATCAGCAAAGTCCTGATCGACGGAAATTTTCTCAAAGATAAAAAATGGATCGCCTGAACGCCAAGGAATTGATCCTGCCCCTGATCCCATTACGGGAGTTGGTAGCCTTCCCCAACGTGATCGTACCCATCCTGGTTGGCCGTGACAAATCCGTTAATGCCCTAAAGGCTTCGCATGCCCAGTACGGTAGCTACATTTTCCTGGCCGCCCAGAAAAACCAGGTCAGTGAAGCGCCGGCCATTGAAGAAATTTACGAAATCGGCACTATTGCCAAAATTGAAAAATCGGTTGAACAGAACAATGGCAGTTTCCGTTTGGTCGTCCAAGGTTTGAAAAGAGGGCAAATACTGCGCTACAGCGGAAGCGATGATTTTTACCTCGTCCAACTGAGCATCCTGGAAGATGTGAATGAAAGCGGCAAGGACCTGTTGGAGCTTTCTCGCAACCTGATCGCCCTGTTCGAAGAATATATCAATTTAAAAAGGGTCCGGCTGCCGGGAATCATGACCCGCCTCAAACCTAGCCAGCTTGCCGACGCCTCGGACATCATTATTTCCATCATCAATATCCCCTTAAAAATCAAGCAGACCCTGCTTGAAGAATTGAATTCCTATAACCGCAGTGTCCGCGTTTTCAACATATTGAAAAAAGAAGTCCTGCTGCTCAGGAGCCAGCGTGAACTGGAACCCAATTTGAAGCGTGAAGACGGGCAGGAAAGCGCATACGACGATTATAAAAAGAAAATCGCAGCAGGCCGTCTTCCCGAGTACGTCAAAGTCAGGGCCGACGAGGAATTGGAACGACTGGCGGCCATGCCGCCATATTCGGCTGAAAGTACGGTTTCCCGATACTATCTGGATTGGATACTGGCCATTCCCTGGAACAAGTTTAAAAAGGAAAACAAAGACATCAAGCGTGCCGCCAAAATCCTCGACGAAGACCATTACGGGTTGCGTAAAGTCAAGGAAAGGATTTTGGATTACCTGGCCGTTCGCCTGCTGGTCAAAAAAGCAGAAGGGGAAATCATTTGCTTTGTTGGGCCTCCAGGCGTGGGGAAAAGTTCTCTTTCCAAATCCATCGCCCGGGCCTTGGACCGAAAATTCGTGCGCATGTCGCTGGGCGGCGTCAAGGACGAAGCGGAAATCCGCGGACACCGCCGCACTTACATTGGTTCCTATCCGGGACAAATCATCAAGGGCTTGAAAAAGGCCGGCAGTATGAATCCGGTGTTTTTGCTCGATGAAATCGACAAGTTGAATTCCGATTTTCGCGGTGATCCGGCCTCGGCACTTTTGGAAGCTCTCGATCCAGAGCAGAACAGCGAATTCGTTGATCATTACCTGGACCTGGAAATCAACCTTTCCCAGGTTTTTTTCATTACCACCGCTAATTTTTCCGATGCCATCCCTCCGGCCCTGCTGGATCGCATGGAAGTCATCGAACTGCCGGGTTATACTGAAAGAGAGAAGCTGCAAATCGCTAAATTCTTTTTGCTGAAGAAACAGGCTGAAAAAAACGGCTTTGCAGTGGATGAAATCCAGATCAGCGATGACATCCTGTTGAAAATAATCAACGATTATACCCGCGAGGCCGGGGTGCGTAACCTGGAACGCGAAATCGCCGTCATCATGAGAAAAACCGCCCGCACGATCATTGAACAAGGGAAGAGCATCAAGGATAAAAAGGCCATCACCATTGACCAGCCCCTGCTGCGGAAATATCTGGGCATCCCCAAGTTCAGCAGCCAGAAGATATTCCTCAACAACGAGGTCGGTGTAGCCATCGGCCTGGCCTGGACCGCTGCCGGCGGAGATATATTAATGGTAGAAGCCCGGATGCTGAGAGGCAAGGGCGAATTGATCCTCACCGGCCGCCTGGGTGAAGTGATGAAAGAATCTTCTTCGGCGGCTTTCAGCTATACCAAGTTGAAGCTTTTTGAACTGGAGATGGATACCGAAGGACTAAAAAACTACGACATTCACCTGCATATTCCCGAAGGCGCCGTGCCCAAAGAAGGACCCTCCGCCGGAGTGACGCTGGCTGTTTCATTGATTTCGCTGCTGACCGGCATTGCGGTCAAATCCGATTATGCCATGACCGGAGAAATCACCCTGCGCGGCAAGATCCTCCCGGTCGGCGGTATCAAGGAAAAAATCATCGCCGCCCACCGCTACGGCATTAAGAATATTCTGATTCCGTCGGAAAATGAAAAAGATTTTCTAGAAGATATCCCCGATGAACTTAAAAACGATATCCGTATCTTTCCCGTTCATAGCATGGATGAACTTCTGGATATCGTCCTGGAAAATCCGATCAAGATAAAAAACATCCAGAGCAAGGTCATCCGGCCGTTTCAAGAGGCTAATTTACAGTAAGCTATTTTTTTCAAAATGAACATAAAAAAAACAAGACTTGCCGGGACTTTCTTCAATCAAAGCCAGCTCCCGGACGATGAGCGGCCGAAAATACTCTTTTTCGGACGCTCCAACGTCGGCAAGTCCTCTCTGATCAATGCCATATTGCAGCAAAAATTAGCCAAGACCAGTTCCAGACCGGGAAAAACCTTGAGCATTAATTATTACCTGATCGACGATCAATTACTGTTCACCGACATGCCCGGTTACGGGTTTGCCAGGGTCGCCAAAAGCGAAAGTGCACGGGTAAGAAAACTGATCAGCGATTTTTTACAAACCGTGAGAAATGTTCGCCTGGCCGTTTTGCTCATTGACTCTCGGCGGGGCTTCCTGCCGCCGGACCTGGACACCCTGGATCAAATTATAAAAAAAGAATTTCCCATCTTGACAATCCTGACCAAGAGTGATAAAATCCCATTTTCGCAACAAAAAAATCTTGTCACGCAACTTCACAGAAATTTCGGATTGCATGCTATTTCCTTCTCAATTAAATCAGCAACAGGAAAGAATGAAATTTGGAAATATATAAATGAAGCCATAAAGGAGTGAAAATGTATTCTTTAAAAGACCTGCAAAACATGAAACCGATGGAACTAAAAAAAGTAGTCAAGGAAATGGAAATCACTGACACGGACATTAATGATAAAAATTCCCTATTTTTCAAGATCCTTGACTGTCAGGCTCGCGCCAATGGCAAACTGTTCGCTGAAGGAGTCATCGAAGTGCACAGTGAGGGCTACGGTTTTTTGCGTTTCCAGGAATATTCTTACCTGACCAGCCCGGAAGATATTTATGTTTCGCCATCGCAGGTGAACAAATTTGATATGCGCACCGGAGACACGGTCTCCGGTTCTGTGCGCCCGCCCAAGACCGGCGAGAAATATTTCGCCCTGTTGACCGTGGAAGCCGTGAACTTCGAAGATCCTGAAACGGTGACCGAAAAACGGCGCAATGTCCGCTTTGAAAAATTGACCCCCCTATACCCCAATGAAAAAATCAACCTGGAAACCGGGCCGGACAACAATTCGGGCCGGGTCATGAACCTGCTGACTCCGCTCGGCAAAGGGCAGCGCGGCCTGATCGTCGCCGCTCCGCGCACCGGCAAAACCATGATTCTGCAGAGCATCGCCAAGTCAATCGAAATCAATCACCCCGAAATCAATCTGATTGTTCTACTGATCGACGAAAGGCCCGAGGAAGTCACCGATATGAGCCGCAATGTCAAGGGTGAAGTCATCGCCTCCACTTTCGACGAAATCCCGCTGCGCCACACCAAGGTGGCCGATATCGTTCTGGAGAAAGCCAAGCGCATGGTTGAAATGGGCAAGGACGTGGTCATTCTCCTCGATTCCATCACCCGTTTAGCCCGGGCCCACAACGCCATCACCCCCTCTTCAGGCAAGGTACTTTCAGGGGGCATCGACGCCAACGCCTTGAACAAGCCGAAAAAATTCTTCGGCGCCGCCAGGAACATCGAAGGGGGGGGCAGCTTGACCATCCTGGCCACGGCGCTGGTCGATACCGGCAGCCGCATGGATGAAGTTATTTTTGAAGAATTCAAAGGAACCGGCAACATGGAGATCAACCTCGACCGCCGGCTGGTGGACAAGCGCGTCTTTCCGGCCATCGACCTGTTCCGCTCCGGCACGCGCAAGGAAGAGCTGCTGATCGAGCGCGATGAATTGAGCAAGATTTGGGTCCTGCGCAAGGTGCTTTCGCAAATGTCGGAAGTCGAGGCCATGGAACTGCTGGTGGAAAAACTGGCCAAGACCAAGTCCAACGCCGAATTCATCAAGATGATGTCGGCGGGGATGTAGCGTTCACCCCATCGACCTTTAACGATATCAGGGAATCGGTATACGGTAGACGGTGTAAGGTGGACGGTGAAAGCCAAGAAACCTTGCCATTTGGATTCTTATCTTTCCGTAAACCGTATACCGTAAACCCTACACCAAGCCCTGATCCAATAACATTCTTTTCCCGTTTAGTTTATAGCTCCAGCACTTCGCCTATGCCTTTTTTGATCTCAGTTAGCACCGCCTCCCAGGAATAGTACTTCTGCACGTATTCCAGGCCCTGGCGCCCCATGCGCCGGCACAGGGCCGGCCAGCGGTACATGTGCCGGAATCCGGCCAGGAATTCGTCCCGGCCGTCGTAGGCCATGCCAGCGCCGGAAGCCTCGACATGCTCCAACAGGGCTGGACAGCGGCGGTTGACCAACACGGGCGTCGCTACCGCGAAGGATTCCAGCGTAGTGATAGAAAGGCTTTCCAGCGGCGACGGCTGCACAGAGAACAGGGCGCCCTTGAAAGCGGCCGCTTTTTCCGCTTCGCTGACATAACCCAGGTATTTCAGACCCTGGATGGCGGGAACATCCATCAGCTTCTTGCCGATCAGCAGCAGCTCGACGTACGCCTCTTCCTTGATGGCCCGGTAATATTCAAATACCGACTCCAGCCCTTTGCCTTTTTCGATGCGCCCGGCATACAACAAATAGGGAGCGACCAGCAGGAACCTGGCCCGAAAGGATTTCTCTGAAACATTGTCGGGAATATCAACGCCGGTGCGAACCAGGCGCATGGAACCGGGCGGCGAGAACAACCGCTCGGTGAGCTCCATTTCCGCCCGGGTCAGAAAAAACAAGGCCTGGGGGCGCTTGAACACGTGACGCATCGCCGCCAGGTAGATCGGCGCTTCGTCGTGCGCGGTGGGGAACAAGACCACGGGTTTGTGAACAGCGCTGCTGCCCATAACGGTTGGATAATACAGGTAGGTAAAAAAGAAAAATAAGTCGATGGTCTTTTGTTCGCAGGCCAATGCCTCGATTAAATCCGGACAAAAAGGCCCTTGCGCTTCCAGCCATTTCTGTTCGTCGCGATCCGCAGGGGCAGCGGCAAAAAACTGATCGGAAAAACGGTTAAAATCATCGATGTCCCGTTCGCGCTGAACCGGAAAGCGGCGGATGATCACCCCGTGCAGAATTGATTCCCCGGCCGCATACTCATTGCGCCAAGTGAGATAATCACGCGCACAGGAAGTATACACAATGATCCGAAAACCTTGCCTCACCAATTTTTCCGCCAAGTCGCGGGCCAAGGATTCCGATCCGCCGATCACATCCTTGCCATAGCGCTGAACCACGAAGCCAATGGTGAGCATGCAGATCCTCACAACTGCTTCAACATGGACAACAGGATGTCCGGATCGGCCTGGAGACGGTAACGGCCGATTCGCTCCACGGCCTTGACCTGCAACTGCCGGCGTAGCGGCTCTTTTTCCAATACTTGTTCGACCAATCCGGCCGCCAGGGCGGGAGCCTTGTCCCGGAATAGTAATCCCGCACCGTCCAGGGTTTCAGCCACGGCCGCGGCATCGAAGGCGACAACCGGCACCTTGAAATAACAACTTTCCAGCAATGGCAAACAAAAGCCTTCATGTTCGCTCATGGACAAAAACACATCGGCCGACCGGTATACGGCCAGGAATTCATCCAGTGGAAGATGCCCGGTGAAAAAAACATCTTCGCTGGTCAGATGGAAGCGCGAAGCCAAATTCTGCAGGGCGATGGTATACTTCGGCAGCGAACCGGTATTGCCTGCGATAATCAAGCGTACGGCAGGAGAGATATATTTTTTGTAGAAAAAAACCGTTTTGATTAAATCCTCAATTTTCTTGTTTGGAGAAACGCGGCCGGCAAACACGATGTTTTTTCTCTCGTTTTTCAATAAATCCGCGTAAGCCCCGTTGATCGGATGGTCATAATCCTGCAGATTGACCAGCAGTGGAAAAACATGCACATTGGCAAAACCCAACTCGCGCAACTCCTTGGCATTATAGGTCGAATCCCCAACCGCCAAGTCAAAGCATTGATCAAGCTTTTTCAATTGCTCCCGCCCGGCCGCGGTGATGCGCACCAGGTCGTCGGAATAGCCGGCGAAAAAATAGCTCGGCGTGATGTTGTGGTAGATCATGACCTTTTTTCCCTGCAGTCCCAGGAAAAAATCGCTGAGCGGCGATGGAATGGCAAAATGGAGGATTTTCAGGGCGCCTGGATCGAGGTGGTAGTCACTGAACAAGGTCGCCTGGTCCCGGACAGCGGGGTCGCAATCCATGGCGATAATCCGGCTCTCGACGCCGCGGGAAAGAAGGAACCGATGCAGGGCCAAGGTCGAATTGCCGACCGCGTCGCCATCATGCAAGTTAGGCAGAAACTGTTCAATTATCATCCATTCTTTTTAACAGAAAACCACCGCCCGGTCAATCACAAAAGTCAGGCGTTCAAAACCTCACGAATCTTCAATGCCAGTTCCATGAGGGTAAAAGGTTTCTGGATGAAGCCCCGGCAGCCGCGGGCCAGGATATCCATGGCCTGGCCGTTAATACTGTATCCACTGGACAACAGAACCCGCACGGCAGGATCGATCCCTTTCAGGCCTTCGAATACTTTGCTGCCGCTCATCAACGGCATGATCATGTCCAGGATGACCAGGTCGATGTGGGCATGGTTCTTACGAAAGATGCCCAAGGCCGGCCCGCCGCTGTTGGCAGTCAACACTCGGTAACCCAGGCTGAGCAGCATCTGCCGAGCCACGTCGAGGATCATATCTTCATCATCGATCAGCAGAATGGTTTCACTGCCCCCGGGCACTTGCGCAACGGTTTCATTAATCGTCTCGACGTTTTTTTCCGATGCCGGCAAATAGACATGAAAGATACTGCCGCTGTCTTTTTCACTGTAAACAGTAATAATGCCGCCGTGGTTTTTTACGATGCCGTAGGCCGAGGCCAGGCCCAACCCGGTGCCGCGCCCCATCTCCTTGGTGGTGAAAAAGGGGTCGAAAATGCGGCTCTTGGTCGACTCGTCCATACCGATACCGGAATCACTGACCCCGAGCCTGACAAAATGACCCGACTGAAGCTGGAAAATACGTGCGTCCCCTTCACGCAGATCGACATTCTGCGTCGTGACAGAGATATCTCCGCCTTCCGGCATGGCCTGCCAGGCGTTGACCAGGAGGTTCAACAGCACCTGCTCAATCTGGGTGCGGTCCACTTCGACCACCCTGAGTTCAGGATCCAGCATGGTGAATATCTTGATCTCCTTTTTGGTCCGTCCGAATATGTCGATGCTATTCTGCACCAGGGCGTTCAGATCGGTGGGCACGACTTCGTATTTACCGCCCCGGGCCAGGCCCAACAGCTGTTGGGTGAGTTCGGCAGCGCTTTTAATGTACTGCTCAATGCCTTTGAGATGCCCATATTCCGGGCGGCTGCAGTCACTTTCCATGAGCAACAGGGAAGCGCGACCCTGGATGCCCATCAACAGGTTGTTGAAATCATGGGCAATACCGGAAGCCAGCGTGCCGATGGCCTCCATTTTCTGGGCCTGCTGCAGCAGTTCCTGCTGGCTTTGCAAGGCTTGCTGGGCGATCTTGCGCTCATGGATGTCGGTCAGGATACCATGGATGCCGATAAATTTCCCGTTCGCGAAAACGGGACGACTGGATGATGATATCCAGCGGATCTCACCGTTCTTGCAAATGATCCGGTATTCATCGGATTCCAGGATACTTTTCATTAGTTTGGCAAATTGCTCCTGGATATGACTCAAATCATCCCGAAAGATGAAATCACTGAAATGAGCGCCGACCAGTTCGTTGGGCTTGTAGCCACTGATGCGTTCAATGCCGCTGCTGATGAAGCGGATGAGCCCGTTTTCATCAATCTTATAAACTGCCTCGCGGATATTTTCGATCAGGTTGCGGTACATTTCTTCGCTTTCGGCCAGTCGACTTTCCACGGCCTTGCGATGCGAGACGTCGCGAATCACCGCCACGGCTTCAAATGGATGGCCGCTGGCGTCGCGGATGGTCAGGGCATTGACTTCGGAATAGACCACTTCGCCGCTGGAATTAAGGCTGCGGTACTCCACGGTATTGGAAAAACCGCGTTCGATCGTGTCGGTAAAACACTGCCGGATCATGTCGCGGTCCTCTTCCAAGACCATGTCCAGGAAATTACGGCCGATGATTTCGTCGCGACGCCGGTTGTGAAAGATCAACATGGCCTGGTTGACATCGATGATCCTGCCCTGCAGGTCGGTGATGGCCACGCGGTCGGCGATGGCATCGATGCGGTTCAAGGGCGGTCTGGTTTTTTCTTTCTTTTTAGCCATTCCGATATTCTATGAGAAAAAAAACCTGAAAGCAATCAATCCGCACCAATTTTTCTTAGAAGATATTGACGATAGAAGAGCGGATTAATTTCATCCGGACCGGCCTCAAACCGGCCCCGATGAAAAAAACGATCACAGACGCTGATTATTAGCGGAAATTAAACCTCCAGGCCGGCTGTTTTTAACTGGCCTGGACAGACAGGCCCGGTTTTAAAAAGTCCGGAACCCACCCAGGGCAGACATGTTGCCGAAAGCCACAGCACTGACGACCACGCCGATCACCACAAAAACCACCACTGCGGCGATGATGGTCACCACGAAATAGCCGACCATTTTATCATTGGGAACATCCTTTACAATCTTCATGCCCATGTACATCAGGTACAGCGAATAGATACTGGCAATGCCGACCAAAATTCCCAGGGAGGGGATAATATTCAAAATACCCGCCACCCAGGCCGCGGTGTATGAAAAGACCACGATCTTGACTGCGGCGACCAGGTTTTTGCTGCAGCCGAACGTGGGCGCCAGGATATCCATGATGAAGGCGATCAGGAATACGCCGCCCAGTGATAGAATGTATTGCATAATCGCCCACACCAGTGAGGTGCCGATAGGAACACGGAAAGTTCCGAAGCCGTAGGATATGCCGATCACGCTATAGCCGATGAAGCCGGCCACAGCCGGGATGGCGGCCAGGATCATGGCATACTTGGTGAACATGTCTACAATGGTCAGGTTTTCACCCTTGATCACTTCCCATTCCTTGGCCGGTGACAATAAAATTTTTTTTGCCCTTTCAACTAGATTCATATTTGCCTCCTGATAGTTCTTTTAAAAATAGATACCTGAAAACCGAGAAAAAGTCAACAAAAAACCATTTTTACCAACGCCCAGAGGCGGGCAAAGATATTTTCGTGCCAGAAGATTGCCCAGCCGCCATGGGCAAAGAAGATCACCGTGCGGACGACCTGGAAAATAACGACCGTGATAAACAAATAGTATATGCTGCGCTTATTTTTTAGGGGATTGACAATAATGGTCTGATGGGTCGCCAGCTCCAGAAGCAACAGGATGATCAGGGTCAACGCCAGGAGGAAGAGCAGGGGCGAGAAAGGATGGAATTCCAGAGCCTGGGACCAGTGCCCGCGCTCCAGGTGGGCCAGGGCGCGGGTCAAGCCGCAGGAAGGGCAGGGAATGCCGGTCACGGCCCGCAGCGGACACAAGACGATGGCCTGCGGGGAGGTGACCCAGTCGAAAGCCAAAAGCGGCAGCAGCAGGCTTCCGGACAGCAATACCAGCGCCAGTAGTCGCGGCCAGAAGAAACTGTTCCGGCTCTCAGTTATAAAGCTTGTTAATTTCACCTTGAATGACCATGGCCGATACCATGGGCGCGAAGAAGCCCAGCACCAGCAGCAGCACCGATTTGTCCTGCAGGCTGGGATTTTTCACCTTGCGGCCGATCACCTCCAGGTTTTGGCCGACCAGGTAATAGAAATACAGGTTGACCGGGAAGCAGCATCCCGAAAATATGGCGATCAACGGGCTGATCGCCTCCCGTTCCACCACGGCGTTGATAACCTCGGCCATTTTCAGGTTCCAGTAGATCAGGTAGAGGCCGCAGGTAAAAAAACCCAGAAGCAGTACGATCAGCGGGTCGTTTTTAAAATAGGGAATGCGCGGAACCTGGGGGTTCAGTTCGGTCATAGTGGCCTCCTTTTTTTCTCCACTATAAGCAATAAAAATTTAAAATGCAATCGGATATCTGCATTGGGTCTAATTCTAGATCGAACGTAGCGACTGTCCTTAAAGTCAATATGACCTTGGAAGATCTTTTATTGAATCCCTACATTCGTTAGGCCATTATCTCGTATTGAACCCCTACAATCTATTTATTTTTAAATCTTTCATGCGGTCCATTCCCCTTGACGGCAAATGCTTTACCACATATAATGCAGGATAAGGAGACCACCATGTTTGGAAGTCTTGGCATTTGGGAAATCCTTCTCATCGTCGTCGTGATCGCTTTGCTCTTCGGCGGTAAAAAACTGCCGGAGCTGGGCAAGGGCCTGGGACAAGGCATCAAGAATTTCAAGAACGCCATCAAGGGCGAAGGCAAGGACGAATCAGAACACAAGGATGATCAGGCTAATTGAAGCACTTGTCGAGCAGCGTAAAAGCCGGCAGGAAGAGCTGAAAACAAGTTTCTACGAGCTGGCCGGGGCCATTGAAACCATGGGCCTGGTCAGGAAAAAGCGTCCGCTGGTCCGGGCGAAATTGCAGAAATTGCACAGCGCCCTGGCTGCCTATACCACGGCCCAGGACAAGGAATGGGATGCTTACGCCAACAACCATTCCACCACGGTCTTCAAGTCGCTGCAGTGGAAAATTGAAAAACTCGAGGCCGAATATTCCAACCTTAAAACCCTGCTGAGTCATTTTGTCGGCCTGGAAAACAGGCTGGACCGCTTGCTGGACTCGCTGGATGAAAAAAACGCCGGCCAGGCCGCCGCCGGGCTGCGCGCCGTCAAGGAACAGCTGTCCCCCATCCAGTACGCTGATTTCGAACAGCGTTTTCGCGGCAGCCGCGAACAAATTGAAACGCGCCTGCAAAAATACCTGCCGCTGTTCGCGGGCCGTCATGAAATCCTCGATATCGGCTGCGGCCGCGGCGAATTCCTGGAATTGCTCGCCGCTAGCGGCCACCAGGGACTGGGAATTGACTTGTCCGCTTCCATGCTCGAAATCGCCGCCGAAAAGGGACTGGAATGTTATCAAGCGGACGCCCTGCTTTTTTTGAAAAACCGCGCGGCCGAGTCCTTGGACGGTATTTTTTCTTCGCAAGTGATCGAGCATTTTCAACCCGAGTACCTGCGCCGGGTCATCAGTGAATCATTCCGCGTGTTGCGCCACGGTTCGCCACTGCTACTGGAAACAATCAACCCGCTGTCGCTTTTCGCCTTGAGCCGCATTTATTTTCTCGATCCCACCCACCAGCAACCCCTGCACCCCGAATACATGCGCTACCTGTTGTCCAGTTCCGGTTTTTCGGCAGTGGAAATCATTTTTACGGCGGAACCGGAAAACGAAAAACTGCGCGCGATGGCTCCTGATAATCCGCTGGCCCTGACTTTCAATGGCAACGTCGACCGCTTGAACCAACTGCTTTTTTCAGCCTGCGAATATGCCGTCAAAGGCGTGAAGTGAGGACAGGCGCGGTGTGTGAATGAAAAATATCCGTAATTTCTCCATCATCGCCCATATCGACCATGGCAAAACCACCCTTTCCGACCGCCTGTTGGAAATCACCCACTCCATCGCCAAGCGTGACATGCAGCAGCAGGTACTGGACTCGATGGATCTGGAGCGCGAACGCGGCATTACCATCAAATCGCATTTCGTGCGCCTGGAGTACCGTAATGCCCAGGGACAGGAGTATTTGCTGAACCTGATCGACACCCCGGGTCACATCGATTTCACCTATGAAGTATCGCGCTCCCTGGCTGCCTGCGAAGGAGCCCTGCTGGTCATCGATTCCACGCAGGGGGTGGAAGCCCAGACCGTGGCCAACACCTACCTGGCCATGGAAAACGACCTGACCCTGATCCCGGTCATGAACAAGATTGACCTGCCCAACAACGAGCTGGACAAATCCCTGGACCAGATGGAGAACATACTGGGCATCCCCCGCCAGGAGGCGCTGCTGGTCTCGGCCAAGACCGGGCTGAACATCGAGCAGATCATCCCCGCGATCATCGAGCGCATTCCGCCGCCGTCCGGAGACGCGCACAAACCTTTGCAAGCCCTGATTTTTGATTCTTGGTTCGATGCCTACCGCGGCGTGATCATCCTGATCAAGATCATCGACGGGGTCATGAAAAAGGGAGACAAGATCAAGTTCCTATCCAATAATGCTGAATATGAAATAAACGAAGTCGGGGTCAATACCCCGAAACCCAAACCGCTGGACAGCCTAGAAGCCGGCGAAGTCGGCTATATCATCGCCAGCATCAAGAAGATCTCCGAAGTCAAGATCGGCGACACCGTGACCTTGTCCAGGGAGAGCGGAGTGGCCTCCCTGCCCGGCTTCAAGGAACCCTTGCCCATGGTTTTCGCCGGCTTCTACCCTTCCGAGGGTACCAGCCACGAGGAATTGCGCGAGGCCATCGAAAAATTGACCCTCAACGATTCCTCTCTCACCTTCGAACCCGAATCGTCTCCGGCCCTGGGCATCGGTTTCCGCTGCGGTTTTTTGGGATTGCTGCACAAGGAGATCATCCAGGAGCGTTTGGAACGCGAATACTTCCTGTCAATCATCACCAGCGCCCCCTCGGTTCGCTACCGTATCACCTCGAACAAGAATGAAGTCTACGAGATCGAATCACCGGCCCAACTCCCCAGCCCGCAATTTTACAACAAGATCGAAGAACCGTATATCGAAGCCATCATCATCACCCCCGACGAATTCCTGGGCAATATCCTGAAATTGCTGCAGACCCGGCGCGGGGTTCATAAAAAAATGGAGTACATCGGCCCGCAACGGGTTTATCTGACCTACGACCTGCCGCTGGCCGAAGTGCTGTACGATTTTTTCAACAAGCTCAAGTCGCTCTCACAGGGATACGCCTCCTTCGACTACGAATTGAAAGACTACCGTGAGTCGCCGCTGATCAAGCTCGACATCCTGATCAACCAGCAGGTGATCGACGCGTTGGCGGTCATCGTTCACAAGGACAAGGCCTATACCATCGGCAACCTGCTGACCAGTAAGATGAAGGCCGTCATCCCCCGCCAACTCTTCGAAGTCGTCATCCAGGCGGCCATCAACAAGCGTGTGATCGCCAAGACCGTGGTCAAGGCCCTGCGCAAAAACGTTTTAGCCAAATGCTATGGCGGAGACATCTCGCGCAAGATGAAGCTGCTGGAAAAGCAGAAAAAAGGCAAGAAGCGCATGAAGCGCATCGGCAAGATCGACATCCCCCAGGAAGCTTTCCTGGCCGCGCTGGAACTGGAAGACTAAAGCTTAGCAACCTTCCCCCATCATAGCAGATATTTTCAGGAAAGAGCTTTTTCATAGATGCGATAGGTTTTAGTCAACCGCAAGTCCATTTTCTCCAGCGGGTTGCGGATCTTGAAATTATCCTCGAGGATGTAGTTGGCCTCCAGCCGGATGCGCCGCGGTACCAGGGCGTCGTGCAGACTGACATAGAGCAGGACATCGAGGCCGCGGTTCTGGTATTCGGGCAGCACCGCCAGCCCGAAGAGTCGGTAGCGGCGGATCTTTTTGATGCCGGCTAGCAGGTGCAGGAAACCGAACGGCAGCAACCGGCCGCGGATCCTGGCCAGGATGGTGTTCATGTCGGGAAAACCCAGGCAGTAGCCAACCGCGCGCCCACCGTCGAAAGCCAGCCAGACGGCATCGGGATCGAGAACCGGCTTCAGTTTGGCGATCATGTCCTGTAGGACCTTGCGGTCCAGCGGCACGTAGCCCCAGTTGCTTTTCAGCGAAATGTTGGATATCTCCCAGATGTATTCGGCATCGCGCTGCAGCCGCCGCGGATCGATGCGCCGCACCGTCAGCCTTGGGTTACGGTCGCTTAATGTCCGGCAGAAGCGGCTGAAACGATCGGGAATGCGGTAGCCGCTGCCGGCGTCGGCTTCGTAGGCCAGCAGGTCCTTGACCTTGGCATAGCCCCGGCTTGAAACCAGGCCGTGGTAATAGGGCGGATTGTACGGGGCCATGAAAACGGGCGGCGAATCATAGCCCTGCAACAAAAATCCCCAGCTCTCGGCCACCGGATGGATCGGGCCGCGCACGGCGGTCATGCCCCGTTGCCGCAACCAGTCCTCGCTTTCATCCAGCAGTATAGCGGAAACTTCCGGGTCGTCCAGGCATTCGAAAGCACCGAAAAATCCGATGGTCGACTTGTAGTAGGCGTTGAAGGCGCGGTCGACGTAGACCAGGTTGCGACCGACGACCCTGTCGCCGCGCCGGGCCAGCAGCAGGGTAAAATCGGAGTTGCTCAGAATGGGATTATGTTCGCCGTGATAAGATTTAAGCTCGTCACTCCACAACGGCGGCACCCAGTTCGAGTCGCCGCAGTAGAGCTTTTCCGGGAAAAACACGAATTCCCGCATCTCCCGACCTGACCGGACTGCCCTGATTTTCACTTTTTCAATCATCCTTCTTCCTGCTGTAAAAGAATTTGCTTTTTAGTACTGCCGCAACCATTCGAGCCTGGATGCCGATGTCTTGTTTTTCAGCTTTTTTCAGCCTTGATGAAATGGGCCCCGCGCGAGACGCGGTTGCGCAGGGCCGCTTCGACGATCAGTAGAGCGGCCTGCACGCTGTCGCGCAGGGTGATGATGCGGTTGCCCATCTCGACCTGCTGGTAGAATTTCTCGATGCGGTGCTTCAGGTATTCAAGGTCGGCCTTGGCCCGCTCCAGGCGCTTGACCGTGCGGATGATGCCGTTGTAATTCCACATGATGGTCTTGATGGTCACCAGGTCCTGCCAGACCAGGGCCGGGTCGAGTTTTTCCTTGGGATAGGGATACTTCCACTCGGGAACCTCGGCGATGACATAGGGATCCTTGTCGTCGTTGATGACCGTGACAATGTCCTCGGCAGCCTTGACGCCCCAGACCAGGGCTTCCAGCAGCGAAACCGAGGCCAGGCGGTTGGCTCCGTGTACGCCCGTGGCCGAAACCTCGCCGATGGCGTACAGGTTGCAGATGCTGCTGCGCCCGTTCAGGTTGCTCAGCACACCGCCGCAGCTGTAATGGGCGGCCGGAACGACCGGGATGGGTTTTTCCTCGATGTTAATGCCAAATTTCAGGCAGGTCTGGAAAATGGTCGGGAAGCGCTCGCGGATATTGATCTTGGCAAACGAAGCCAAGTCGAGTAACGCATAATCATTGCCGTTCTTGATCATCTCCTCGTATATGGCCCGCGACACTTCATCGCGCGGGGCCAAATCCTTGAGCGGTGAATATTTTTCCATGAAATACTCGCCCTTGAGGTTCATCAGCCGGGCACCCTCGCCGCGCACGGCCTCGGAAATCAGGAAACTGTCGGCTTCCCGGTGAAAGAGGGAGGTGGGATGGAACTGGACGTATTCCAGGTTGGCCAGGCGCGCCCCGGCGCGGTAGGCCATGGCGATGCCGTTGCCGACCGCTTCTTCGGGATTGGTCGAATGCAAGTAAAGACTGCTCAAGCCTCCGGTGGCCAGGACCACTTTTCTGGCGAACACACGGGCTATCTTCTTGCTTTTCTGATCAAGGACATAGGCGCCGATGATCCGGGGCTCCTCGTAGGTGCGCACCGGGTTCAGCGAATGGTGGGGATAGCTCAACAGGTCGACGGCCGTATGCTGGAAGAGCATGGTCAATTTCGGCAGCGTGCACAGGTATTCATTAAACTTGTCCTGAATAACGCGCCCGGTCATATCGCGGACATTGAGCACCCGGCGCGAAGAATGGCCGCCTTCCTTGGCCAGGTCGAACTCGTCGCCGTTTTTTGAAAAAGGCACGTGCAGCTTGTTGATCAATATATCCCGCACCAGGCGCTGCGAATCGGCGACCGCCTGGCTGACGGCCGGACGGTAATTGAGTTCATCGCCGCTCTTGATGATGTCGTTGACAAAAAGATCGGCCGGCTCGTCTTCGGGCAGGGCGGCGATGCCGCCCTGGGCATAGTAGGTGTTGCTGCGGGTGTAATCCTTGCCCTTGGAAACCATGAGCACATCGATTCCTTTTTCCGCCAGGGTCAGGGCGGCCGTGGCGCCGGCGATGCCGCCGCCGATGATCAGCACATCGGTTTCCAGATAGTCTTTCATTCATGACCTCACGATATTCAAACTCAGATCCAGGGAGCGGAATGAATGGGTCAAGGCGCCGATAGAAATGAAATCCACACCCGTCGCCGCTTTTCCGGTTATGTTCTCCAGGTTGACGTTGCCCGATATTTCTAGCTTGGCGCGACCTCGGTTCAGGGCAACGGCCCGGCCCACCTGGTCCAACGGAAAATTATCCAGCATGATCATGTCGACGTCCAGGTCCAAGGCCTCCTCGCATTCGGGTATGTTTTTCACTTCCACTTCAATTTTTTTCCCGGGGAAAGCCCGGCGTACCGCGGCCACGGCCGGGGCAATGCCGCCGGCCATGCGGATATGATTGTCCTTGACCATGGCCATGTCCTCCAGGTTCATCCGGTGGTTGCGGCCCCCGCCGTCGCGCACGGCCTTTTTTTCCAGGTAGCGCATGCCCGGCGTCGTCTTGCGCGTGTCCAGCAAAACGGCACGGTAAGGCTTGAGAAGTTCGACGTACTGCCGGGTCAGGGTGGCCACGCCGCTCAAGCGCTGCAAAAAATTCAATGCCGCGCGTTCGCCTTTCAGGATCGAACTTTCCATTCCCTCTACCTTTAACACCAGGTCTCCGGGCCGTACGGAACTGCCGTCAGCCTGGACCACCATGATCTGCAGGGCCAAGTCCACCGCCTGCATGGTTTGCTGAAATACGCCGGTTCCGGAGATGATGCCGTCCGCTTTGGCACGCACTTCGGCCCGGGCCGGTCCATCGAAGTCCAGCAGCGAGACGGTGGTCACATCGGCTTCAACACGGTCTTCGGCCAGGGCCAGGCGGATGATATCGTGCAGGCATTTCTGTTCGAGATCCATGGTTGGATTATAGGCGAGTGGAATGAAATAGTAAAGCAATGACTCGGTGTAAGGTTTAAGGTATAAGGTGTAGGGTAAGAAACGCTGAAAACAGTGTCATGCAAGAATTCCGAGAAGTTCTCTTGCCTTACACCTTGCACCTTTCGCCTTATACCAAGACCTTCTGCTTTATAATCGCCACAGATACGACGCCTTGAAAAAGAAGCTCTTTCGAGTCTGCAGGTAATCGTCGGAAGGGAAATACTCGTGGTCCTCGTGGCTCCATTTCATCTTCTCGTGGATCGAGCCGTAGCCGAGGTAGATGACGGTTCCCGGAATATAGGTGAACGAAGCCAGGAAATCGGCGTTGATTTTTTTCCAGTACTGGTTGTACTCGATGATGGCGCGGACGAAAAGGTAGCGATTGAGCTGGAAGGTGGTGCGGTTGCGCCAAATGGTATAGTCATAGATCTTTTCCTTGTCTCTGGAACGGTAAAAATCGTAATAGCTGACTCCCAGGGAAGTGCTCAGTTTATCGAAAGGCTGGAAGAGCAGGAACAAGTCGGCCGTGTATCCCGTTCCCTGATACGGATCTTCGGGATCGTAATTGATGCGGTTGGAATGCCTAAAACCGCCTTCAAAGTACAATTGTTTGTAGAGCTGCGTATAGCCCCGGACGCGCCAGCCGCTCACGCTGAAACGCTGGCCGGCAAAAACCTCGTTGCCCAGGATGGCGTCGAAACGGAATTGAGACTGGCGCGGCATGCCGACGCGCAGCACCAGATGGTTGTAAGTTTCAAACAACTCACTTTCCTTGTCCCGGGTGTGATAGCTCCACCAGAACGTGTCGATATTTTGGAAAAAATTGGACTTGGGGAAGAAAGTATACATGACGAATACCGGCGCCATGGTGATGCCGGTGCGGGTCACGTAGCCGGTATCGATGCGGAAATCGTTGCTCAGGTCGAAAAGGCCGACATCGATGTTCCAATGCCGGTTGCCAAAATTGTAGCGCAAACCCAGGGAATGGCCCTGGCTTCCCGAGTCGGCATCGGCTTCGCGGCTGAAGGACTTGAAAAAACTGTACTCAAATAAACTGGTATTGTTCAGCCGCCAACGGCCGTCGATGCCGGCCACACTGTTGCCCGCGTCGGCAAAACTGCGGTTGGTGAAGAAACCGCCCACATAACTGTCCTTGTGCATCTGGCGTTTGTAACGCAGGATTGAGAATGAGGCGTTGCGTCCGGCCAGGTCGAGATCGCCTGCCTCGGCCGCCAGGTCACCCGGATATGCATCCAGGGAGAATATCCCTGAAAGGATGTTCTGGCTGCCGATCTTCCCGGTCAGTTTTATACCCAGCAGCGGATCGGTGATGGTTCGAGTATAAACAATTGCTCCGATGGTATTGGCTTCCATGGCGGTGGCGAAATTGAAATTTTCCATGCCCTCGAGAAAAAAAGGCCGCTTTTCAGAATAATAGATCGAATAGCGCAGGTTGACGTCGACCTGGCCGGCATCGGCTTCAACCTGGCTGAAATCGGGATTATAGGTGGCATCCAGGGTCAGGTTGGACGTGAGACCCAGTTTGCCGGTCAGGCTGAAATCGGTGTGCTTTCCGGTCGATCCCATGGTTCCCTCACTGTGGCTGCTGTCCTGGTCATAGGTCAGGGCCGGAATAAATTCCACCGGGCGCTCGAACTTGACATCGCTCAACTCGATCTTCTGGGCCTGGGTCATGATAGCCCCGCCCTCGGGATCAAGTTCCGGGAAGCTCGTCTGTTCAGACTTGCGGCCAATATAGCGCGAGACCAGCAAGCCCATGGTGATCTTCTTTTTAAAAGGATAACGCAGACTCTTGAAAGGCACGGCGATCTCGGCGCTGTAGCCTTTGCCGTTGATGTAACCCTTGCTTTCCCAGATCGTATCGAAACTGGCATCGCCGTTGCCGTCGGCGTTGATTTTACCGTCCAACTGCACGCCCAGCGGGTTGACCTCGAAAAGGTAGCCGCCTTGCTGGTCGCCGAATGTATCCAGGACCACGCCAATCCAGTCGTCCATGTCGATGCCGTCACGCTTGGCCATGGCGGCTTTTATCTTGGCGGGTTCGCTGTCCAGGCAGTCAAAGGCGAAATAAATGTATTTCCGGTCATAGGCCACCATGACCATCGTTTTTTCCGAGGTCGGTTTGCCGTAATCGGGTTTGAAGGTGACGAAATTTTCGAAGCGCGTGGCGTTTTGCCACAGGGCGTCGTCCAGTTTGCCGTCAATGAGCGGCGGCGCAGTTGTTCTGTATATCGGCACGGGAGCAGCGGCATCCGCGGCCGGCGTCACCAGCGCCCAAAGCAAAATCAGAAAGAATAGCTGCCAATGCGGCTTCCTGTTTTTTTTCATTATGATCAACCTCCAGCCCGTATTCATGATCGCCTCATGATTATTTAACGAAAAAACGAGCCGCAAGGTTGCATAAAAACAACAGTGCAGATTTTTTGCCGAAAAATACGGCCCGGGTCAAATGAATTTAAAACAACGGCTTTTGCGGGGCTCGGTTTTTTTTATGGAAATAGCGGAATGCCTTGTCGGTGGCTAGGCGGCCGCGCGCGGTGATCTGCAGGAAACCTTCCTGCATCAGGTAGGGTTCGTAGATGTCTTCGAGGGTGTTTTTTTCTTCCTGCACCGACGTGGCCAGGGTGGAAATCCCGACCGGACCGCCGTTGAAATTATCGATGATGGTCAGCAGTATCTTGCGGTCCACTTCGTCAAAACCGGCCTCATCGACTTCCAGAGCCTGGAAAGCCGCTTCTGCCGCTTCCAAATCGACGATATCCTTGCCCTGGAGCTGGGCAAAATCACGCAGCCGGCGCAGCAAGCGGTTGGCGATGCGCGGCGTGCCGCGTGAGCGGCCGGCTACGGCAGCGGTCGCCGTGGCGTCAATGCGGATACCGAGGATGCCGGCACTGCGGCGGATGATTTCGGACAGGTCATCGAGGTTATAAAAATCAAGGTGAAAGGTAATGCCGAAACGGTTGCGCAGCGGATTGGAAAGGAGTCCGGCCCGGGTGGTGGCCCCGACCAGGGTGAAGGGATTGATATGCAAGGAAACGGTCTTGGCCCCGGGTCCCTGGCCGATCAGCACATCCACCTGAAAATCCTCCATGGCCTTGTAAAGAATTTCCTCCAGCGCCGTGCGCAAGCGGTGGATCTCGTCGATGAACAGCACCTCATGCATTTCCATATCGCTCAGGATGGCGATGATATCGCCTTTTTTCTCCAGGACAGGGCCCGACGTGCATTTGATTCCCGTCCCCATTTCCGCGGCCGCGATATGGGCCAGGGTGGTTTTGCCCAAACCGGGCGGGCCGTGCAGCAGCACGTGATCCAGGGCCTCACCGCGTTGGCGCGCTCCCTGGATGTAGGTTTTCAAATTGGCTATTTTTTGTTTCTGACCGGTGAACTCCCGCAGCCGGGCTGGCCGCAGGTTTTGTTCAATCCCGATATCATCGCTTTTTTCAAGCGGATTGGTGATGTTTTCGGGATTCATGGCTTCATCTTTTTCATGATGGTTTTAAAGAGCGCTTCGAAACCGGCCGTGGACGAATTTTCCTTCAGGACCCGGTTGACAGTTTCGCGGGCTCCCTTGAGCGGGTAGCCGAGATTGGCCAGGCCGGAGATCAAGTCGGAGCGCAGCTGGGCATGGGCATCGGGAATGTCATGGGAAAATCCGAGTTTTCCGGTCAATTCCAAAATGAGACGTTGGGCCGTTTTTTTACCGATCCCCGGGATGGAACTGATCCTGGTTACATCGGCGGCAGCGATGGCGGCGATCCACTCATCGAAGGCCAGGGCTGAAATACACGACATGGCGATTTTTGGACCGATCCCGGAAACCGCGATCAATTTTTCAAAAAGCGCTTTTTCCTGGAGCTGGGGAAATCCGTAAATAAACACATCCTCGTCCTTGATCTTTAAAACCGTGTGCAGCATGACATCCTGGTCTGCGCGCAACTGCGCATAGGCGGATACAGGAACCAGCACGTGCAGGATGATCCCCGTGCCACTGTCCACGGATATATACCCCGGAGCCGAGGCGATGATTTTACCGCGCACGGCCGCGATCATCGGCGCTGGACTCCATGGCAATAGGCCACGGCCAGGGCGTCGCTTTCATCCAGGCCCAGTTTTTTATCACGGATATCCAGGACCAGGGCCGCCATTTTAGCGAGCTGCGATTTTTCGGCGTTGCCGTAGCCGGTCAAGGCCAGCTTGACTTCGCGCGGGGAGTAGAGACGCAGCGGCACGCCGCGCTGCAGTAATGCGGCCATGGCCACGCCACGCACCATGGATAGCAGAGACATGGAGCGGATATTTTTACCCAAAAAACCTTCTTCCATGGCCGCTTCGTCTATGGCAAACCGTTCCGTAAGCTGGTTCAGCCTGGTCCAGAGCGTCTGCATGCGGTTGACAAAATCTTTCTCTTTCAGTTTGATCACTTCGGAATAAAGATAAGCGAATTGGTTTCGATCTTTTTTCAGCAATCCGATGCCGAAACTCAGCGAACCGGGATCCATCCCCAAAATCAGCATCAGCCTTTGTTGAATTGCTCGATTAGTTCATCGTCGATGTTGAAGTTGGCCCAGACGTTTTGGATATCGTCCAGTTCCTCAAGCTTGTCGTACAGCTTGAGCATCTGTTCGGCCTGTTTGCCTTCCAGCTTGATGTAGGTAGACGGGACCTTGGATAGCTCGGCCGACTCGATGGGAATTTCCTTGGCCTTCAATGCCTCGTGCACCTTGTCGAAATCCTCGGTGGCCGTGGTAATCTCGTAGGATGAACCTTCTTTGACCATGTCCTCGCCGCCGTTCTCGATGACGATCTCCATCAACTCGTCCTCACCGATGGCCGATTGCGGGACCAGGATCACCCCTTTACGCGTGAACATCCAGGACACGCAGCCCTGCTGACCCAGGTTGCCGTTGTATTTCTCGAAGACATGGCGCACCTCGGAAACGGTGCGGTTTTTATTATCGGTCTGGACGTCGGCGAGTATGGCTACGCCCCCGGGCCCGTATCCCTCGTAGGAAAATTCCTCGTAATTGACTCCCTCCAGTTCGCCGGTGCCGCGCTGAATGGCCTTCTTGATGTTGTCGCTGGGCATGTTGGCCGCCCGCGCCCCATCGATGGCATGGCGCAGCCGCGAATTGGCCTCGGGGTCGCCGCCGCCGGAGCGGGCCGCAATGGTCAGCTCGCGGATAAAGCGAGTGAAGATCTTGCCGCGCTTGGCATCCGTGGCGGCCTTCTTATGTTTAATTGAGCTCCATTTGGAATGTCCGGACATGTTTATCTCCTTATTTTTATTTTTTTTAATTCTTGGGCCAGGTATGTATTTTTGAACTTGAGCCTGGCCTGCAGTAGCATGTCCTCCAGCTGCTGGTCACCATACTCGGGATTAAAATGAAATAAAAACAATTTTTTTATCGCACACTGCCTGGCGTTGCGCACCGCCATGGAAACCGTGCTGTGCCCATACCCTTTTTTGGAGTTGCCGGCATTGATATAATCTGCGTCCAGGTACTGGGCATCATGGATCAGTATGTCGGCTCCATGAATGAAACGGCAGATGGCAGCCTCAAACCCATCGGGACTTTCAACATCGGTGGCATAGACGACGCGTCGGCCGTCATGGGCCAGCTGGTAGATGATCACTCCCAAGCGGGGGTGGGAATCATGCTTGACATAGGACACCACGACGCCCGGTTCGATGGCAACAAAATTTTTTGCGTGGGCCATGGCCAGCGGCCGGAAAGTGAGCTTGGCCTTGATGCCTTTCAGGGTGATCGGCGAATAGGGCGGTAAAAAAAGGGCTTCGATGGCTTGTTGGGAATTGCTGCCGGAGCTTTCCAGGCAATGGACGACAATTTCCAGGCGCGGATTATACAACGGCATGAAAAAGGGCAGGCCTTGAATATGATCAATATGCAGATGGGAAAGAAACAAGTGGATCCGGCCGCCTTCCGGATAGCGCTGATGGAGGTAACGCCCGGCCTGGAGTATTCCCGTTCCGGCATCAAAAAGAACAGCCTGGCTTCCAATTTCAAAGAGCAGGCTGGAGGTGTTGCCGCCATAACGATGTGTAGTTCGACCGGGCACGGGATAACTGCCGCGTACGCCGAAAAAGGTCATGGACATTTCAGTTTTCATAATTTGAAGTTTTTCAGGACCTGGTATACGCAAAATTCACCGCACATGGAGCAGGCTTCGGTCCGGGAACCGCGTCGTTCCCTCACGGCCTTGAATTTTTGGGGATCGATGCACAGTTTTTCCTGCTCGGCCCAATCCAGCCGGCAGCGCGCTTCAGCCATGCGTCGGTCCCAATCCAGGGCGCCGGCCAGGCCCTTGGCAATATCGGCCGCATGGGCGGCGATGCGCGAAGCCATGATGCCCTCGCGCACATCCTGAACGTCGGGCAGGCCCAGGTGTTCGGACGGAGTCACGTAGCACAAGAAGTCGGCACCGGCGGACCCGGCCAGGGCGCTGCCGATGGCGGCCGTGATGTGGTCATAGCCGGGAGCCACATCGGTGACCACCGGTCCAAGGACATAAAAAGGCGCCCCGTCGCACACTTCCTTCTGCAGCCGGATATTCATCTCGATCTGCTGAATCGGCAAATGGCCCGGTCCCTCGACCATGACCTGAACACCGGCGTGACGTGCACGCTGGACCAGTTCTCCCAGGGTCAGCAATTCTTCCAGTTGGGCCCAGTCACTGCCGTCGGCCAGTGACCCGGGTCGCATGCCGTCCCCCAGGGAAAGGGTGACATCGAACTCATGCGCAATGGCCAGCAGCCTGTCATAGTGTTCAAAAAAAGGATTCTCTTTGCCGTTGTGCAGCATCCAGCCGGTCAACAACGAACCGCCGCGCGATACTATGCCGGCCGTGCGCGGTTTTTTTTTCAATTTTTCAACAGCCTTCAGGGTGAGACCGGCATGGATGGTCATGAAATCGACACCGTCTTCGGCTTGGCGGCGGATGGTGTCTAACATCTGTGTCGCATCCAGGGAAACGAATGTTTCGCCATGGCGCGGCGCTTCGACCACCATTTCGTAAACCGGCACGTTGCCGAAAGGAATGGTGGATTGCGCCAGCAGGCCGCGACGAATGGCACCGATATCGCCTCCGGTGCTCAAGTCCATGACCGTGTCACAGCCGCAGTCAAGAACGGTTCGCAGTTTCCGTACTTCATCATCCATGCTGCTGAAATCAGCGGAAGTACCGATATTGGCATTGATCTTGGTCTTCAGGCCACGGCCGATGCCGATTGGCTCGAGGTTCTGGTGCTTGCAGTTGGCGGGAATCACCACCAGTCCGTCAGCGACAGCGCCGCGCAGTTTTTCACTGTCCAGTTTTTCCCGGGCTGCGACCGTCGCCATTTCCCCGGTTATAATTCCATTTTTGGCATTTTCGAGTTGCGTCATCATTCCTC
>JAFGSF010000034.1 GCA_016934745.1 Candidatus Aminicenantota bacterium
ATCCGCCAGGATAGGCGGATGATTTGTGCTGCCCCTGCGAGACAGACAAATCAGATCCGCCAGGATAGGCGGATGATTTGTGCTGCCGTCGCGATCCAAGAACACGGCTTTTGTCATTTTAATTTTTCCTGATCCCAGGAAGATTCCACAGAGCCTCGGCCGCGGTCAGAACTTCGTTGCTGGATATGGCTGCCATGCAGCGATGGTCGGTCGGGCATTCGCGGTGCCGGCAGGGAGCGCAGTCGGCGCCGTGGTGCAGCAAACGGAAATTATTTCCCAGCGGCGAAGTCTGGGTGGAGTCGGTAGGTCCGAAGATAGCCAGCAAGGGGACATTCAGGCTGGAAGCGACATGCATGAGCCCGGAGTCATTGCAGATAACCAGGCGGCAATGGGCCAGGATGATGATGGTTTCACGCAAGGTCAGGCGTCCGGCCAGATTATGGATGCGCCCGGGCAAGCTGGCCAAAATGCGCTCAATTTTATTTTTTTCACCCTGAGAACCGAGCAGCAATATGTCCGCTTCCGGGTATGATGCCTGCCAGGCCATGATCACTTCACGGAAACGTTCCGGCAGCCATGTTTTCGCATCGCCGTAGGCTGCGGCCGGAGCGATTGCCAGCAGGTCACGGCCGGAGGCGATTCCCAGCCCGGATAACAGATTCCTGGCCCGGGATTTTTCAGCATCGTCTACAATCAGGTCGGACGGGAAAGGATGTGCTATTTTTTGCCCGGCCAGGTGTTCAATGATTCTTAGATAGTAGAACTGGTGGTGCTGGTTGTCGGTGCGATTGGGAATTTTATCCATGAGCAGCCATCCGCGCGCATCGCGATCGTATCCGCTGAGAGAATGTATTCCGGCCAGACGGAAAAACAGGGCTGAAGAAAAAGAATTGGTAAAAAGGATGCCGCGTTCAAAGTGCATGTCTTTGATATGGATCACATGGGCCAGATATGCAGGTGCAGACCAGCGGTCGGGAATGTCGATGACATGGTCGATTTCGCTGATGTTCAGAAATATGTCGGCCAGATAATGCTTGGCCACGATGGTGAGACGGTCGGCGGGGAAGAATTCTTTAAATGCCCGGATGGCGGGCAAGGCCATGATCCCGTCGCCGATCCAGTTGGGCGAACGGATGACGGTGTTCATTCAAGAACGTTCGTTCAGGATTCGAGTTGCGGCTGGCTCTCTTCACCAATGACTTCCAGATCTACTTCGATTTCACTCTCGTTTTCTGCCGCCGGTTCGGCCGCATGTTCCAGGTTTTCTTCATTGAGCAGGTTTGATTCCTGGTTCAGAACGTCAAAATCAATTTTCCCCTGCTTGAATTCCTCCATGGCTATGGTTAAAACATTCTCGGCCTTGAAATCGATTTTTTTTTTGGCGCCGCCGATGAGTTGCTTGGCCCGGCGGGCGACCAAAATGGCCAGTCTGAATTTGCTGTCTATGCCGTTTAAATTATACACATCATCCTCCATAACCCAGCGGAACTGGATGAGAGCCTTGGATAGCCAAAAGGTTCTAGAAAAAATTATAACAGAAATCGGCCCGCAGCGCAAGGCAGTATACGTCATCCGGCTTGACTTTGTGCAGCTTTTGTTATACTTGGATGGCGGAGACGATCGTGGTCAAAATAATAACCGGCATCGATGCCCTGCCAAAGATATTCAAAAAAATATCGGGAAACAAGTCCCTGGTTCTGGCAAGCGGCAGCGCAAACGTGGATGCCGGTGGGCTCCCCGTTTACCAGGTGGTGCGGCAACTGGCCGGTAAAAATTTGCGGGCCATCTGGTCGTTGCAGCATGGTTTTTTTGTCGACAAGCAGGATAACATGATCCTGTCACCGTCTCAGGCCTGGCCGGAATTGAACGTGGACATCCGCAGCCTCTACGGCCGGTCCTTGCTGCCTGAGGAAAGTTGGCTGGAGGGGATCGATGCCCTGGTGGTCGATATTTTTGATGTCGGCACCCGCGTCTATACCTTTGTGAACCACCTGGTGCTGCTCATGCGTTGGCTGAGCGGGCGCGGTATCGAGGTCATCGTCCTGGACCGCCCCAATCCGCTGAACGGTTGCCAAACGGAGGGCCCACTCTGCCGCCGTGAGTACTTCGGCATCGTCGGGGCATTGCCTGTGCCCATGCGCCATGCATTGAGCGTCGGCGAGTACTTGTCTTATGCCTTGAGTTACTACAGTCTTGATGTGCAATTGACCGTGGTTAAGGCTAGAAATTGGCGCCGCCGGGATTTCTTCACCGGTATCTGGACGTACCCGTCACCCAATATGCCTTCCTTGGCTGCGGCACTGGTTTACCCGGGAGCCGTTCTCCTGGAAGGCACCAATCTGTCAGAAGGACGGGGTACGACCCGGCCGTTTGAATTTGTCGGCAGCCCCTTTCTTGATCATTTCCGGCTCTGTGCCGAGTTGACAAATTTGCAGCTGCCCGGGGCATCATTTATTCCAGTTTTTTTCAAGCCTGAATTTTCAAAATTTGCCGGCCAGGTATGCCGCGGACTTTTAATTCGAGTCGTGGACCGATTGAGCTTCCGCAGCTTTGCCGTTTATTATGAGTTGATTCGCCTGGCCAGCCAATGGCACCCGGATGATTTTCGCTGGCAGTCGCCGCCTTACGAATTTGAATTTGACCGTTTGCCCATCGACATGATCTGCGGTTCTGACGTGATCCGCAAGGCCATTGAAAAAAACTTGGTTTTTTCCGCAATCCGGGCAGATATCGAGCATGAACTTTCAGCTTATGGCGAATCGATCCGGCCGTTTCTCCTTTATCCATGATTGTGATTCCGTTTTCCGACATCCATTCTGCAGCCAATTTCAGCAGTTTCCGTGATTGTTTTTTACATGATGGAGTGATTGCCTATCCAACCGACACGCTGTACGGACTGGGCGGGAATTTTTATTCCCTGGCTGTGTCGGCAAAAATTGACCGTTTGAAAAACCGGAATGATCAGCCTTATTCAGTCGCGGTGGGTTCCATGGCCATGCTCGAGTCACTGGCGGCAGATATTGCGGAAGTTTTTTATTTGCGGCTGCAGAAGCTGCTTCCTGGAAAATTCACTTTTTTGTTTACGGCCAACCCCGCCATCGACCGCAGGCTTTTAAAAAACTGCGCCAAAATCGGCATTCGCTTACCCGGCCTGCCCGGGTTGTTGCAGCTGATACAAGAAATCAACCTGCCCCTGATCAGTACGTCGGTCAATCGCAGCGGCCAACCGCCGTTGAACGACCCGGCCCGAATTGCCGTCGAATTTCCAGGTATCGATCTGTTGATCGATGGCGGTGTTCTTCCCCCTTCGCTTGGATCGACGGTGGTCGATGTCTCGACAACACCGCCCGAGATCATTCGCCCCGGTGCCGACCTGGATGAATTATTGTCGGTTCTGGGCCGTGGCGACATCGTTTAATCCTAGTTCCAGTGCCTTGACTTTGAACCAAAAACGGCTAAAATGAGCCAGGAGGTTAAACCATGAAAAATCTTAAGGGAAGTCAAACTGCCCAGAATCTGATGAAGGCCTTTGCCGGCGAATCGCAAGCAAGGATGCGTTACACTTTTTACGCCAAGACTGCCGGAAAAGAAGGCTATAAACAGATAGAGGAAATTTTTTTGGAAACGGCCGAGAACGAGCGCATGCATGCGAAACTATTTTACAAACACCTGGTTGCGGCCATGGACGGTGAGGCGGTGGAAATCAATGCGGCGTATCCCGTCGGCCTGGACACGACCATCAATAACCTGGAATATGCCGCCAACGGTGAACAGGAGGAGTGGTCCAGCTTGTATAGCGGCTTCGCCTGCACGGCCGATAAAGAAGGTTTCCCTGAAGTTGCCTTGACCTTTCGCGGTATTGCCACGGTGGAAAAAAGGCACGAAGCTCGTTACCGCAAGCTGCTTGAAAACATCAAGCAGAAAAAGGTTTTTCGCAAGGAAAAAAAAGTTTCCTGGAAATGCCGCGTCTGCGGGATGATTGTCGAGGCCGACCAAGCCCCGGACCTATGCCCGGTATGCGGACATCCCCAGGAATACTTTGAATTATTTGTTGAGAATTATTGATTGCCAAGGAGACAGACATGGAAAAAATGGATTTGTCAAAATTTGCATTGGCAGACCTGCTGCTGACCGCAGTTAAGAGTGAAATCAGCAGTCAGGAGATCTATGCGCGGCTGGCTTTGCAGGTTAAAAACGCTTTTTTGCAGGAACGAATGAATTTTCTCGCCATGGAGGAGGGGAAACACCGGCAGGCATTGGAAAACATTTTTCACCAGCGCTTTCCCGATCGTGAAATCATCGTCCCTGAGCACCCGGTGGTTCCATTGCCCGAAATTCACATCAGCGATGAACAGGTACCGCTCAGTGAGATCATTGCCCAGGCCATGAAATCCGAACAGGCCGCGCACGATTTTTATCTGCAGTTAGCCGAGCTTTTTAATGATGATTCCGAGAAAAAAAATCTGCTCCTGTATTTTTCGATGATGGAAATGGGGCATTACAAATTGCTGGACCTTGAAAAAAACAACCTCGAACGCTTGGAGGAATTCAGCCAGGAACAGGAATTAATCCATCTCGGACCCTGAAACTGTCGGCTGACATCTGATTTTATGATTGTTTTTGCCCGCAGTGGCCGTGCTCCGTTCATTTGACAGGACCAACGGAATAGGATATATAAATAAAAGAAATGCTATTCCATTCCATAGTTTTTTGGGAATTTTTTGTCGTTATTTTTGCATTGTATTTTTTCATTCCACAAAAGTTCAAATGGCTTTTCTTGTTGCTGGCCAGCTATTTTTTTTACGGTCATTGGAAAAAAGATTACGTGCTGTTGCTGGCCTTCCCCACTCTGGTTACTTATTTTACCGCCCGGGCCATGGTGGCGGTGCGCACGCCGCGCCAAAAGAAATTTTTTTTCTGGTCCGGACTGACGGTCACCCTGGGTTTGCTGTTCGTTTTTAAATATCTGCAACTGTTCTGGCAAACCTTCCTTGACCTGCAAGGATATCTGCGCCATCAGCCGATGAAGTCGGCCCTGCATATTGTCCTGCCGATTGGTATTTCATTTTTCACGTTCCGGATGGTCAGTTACCTGATCGATGTGTATCATCAGCGCATTCCCGCTGAAAAGCACCTGGGCATCTATGCCTTGTACGTATCTTTTTTCCCGCAATTGCTGGCCGGGCCGATTGACCGGGCCGCGCGCTTGATCCCGCAATTGAGAGCGCCTGTTTATTTTGATTGGGAGAGGATCACTTCGGGCTCCAGATTGATAGTTTGGGGTCTGTTCAAAAAAATAGTTATCGCCGACCGTTTGGTTTGGTTTGTGACACAGGTGTTTCGTAGTCCCCAGGGGCAGGACGTGTACCTGATTTTTGCCGTTTATTTTTATGCTTTCCAGATTTATTGTGATTTTTCCGGATACAGCGATATCGCCATTGGCGTCGCCAGGATCCTCGGTTTTGAGTCCATGAAGAATTTTGATTTCCCCTATTTCTCAAAAAGCATCTCCGAGTTCTGGAGCCGCTGGCATATTTCCCTTTCCAGCTGGCTGCGGGATTATCTGTTCCTGCCTCTGGCTTATGCTTCCATGAGAAGGATCAAAAGCGAAAAACTGCTGGCCGTCAAGGCGGAGACCTGGGGGTATTCAGTCGGCATTTTATTAACCATGCTGCTGGGCGGATTGTGGCATGGGGCCGGCTGGACATTTGTCATCTGGGGAGCTTTATATGGAATATATCAGATGGTTGCTTATGCCAGTAAAAGGCTGCGCAAAAAAATAGCAAAAAAAATCGGTTTGCATCATTGGCCGAGACTCCATTCCGCCTGGAGTATTTTTATAACCTTCAACCTGGTTTCCTTTGCCTGGATCTTTTTTCGCGCCTCTTCTTTCGATCACGCTTGGACCTATATCGGTCACATAAAATTGCAGTTCCCAGAAGATAGCAGCGTGCATTTTTATTATAATTTGATTTTGCTGCTGTTCTTTTTGGTTTTCGAGTATTTTATAAAAAACAGGGATCGCCTGGTGTTTTGGCAGCGTTTCCCCAAGCCGGTCAAAATGGCTGCATTTGCTATTTTTTGTTGTCTGCTGGTCATATTGGCCATGGACTATTCCAATGAATTCATTTATTTGCAATTTTAAAAAGCAATATAAAAAGGTGGTTTTCGAACTGCTTGTTTTTGTAATGCTGCTTTTGTTATTCGACCGCTTGTTTTTTTTATTGATCAAAGAGATGGAATCGGCTTTTTACAGACAAAATACTACTTATTCATTAAAAGACAAATTTGCCATGATCAGCAAAAAAAGCGATTACAAAATTCTGATCTTAGGCTCTTCGCACACGTATGACGGGATCCATCCTTTTTATTTCTGGAATCTGCTCGGCATCCGGGCCTTCAAGGAGGCATTTATCGGCAAAGGACCGATGTATAACTACTATTTTTATCAGGAATACAAGAAACACATGGGTATCCCCCGGATGGTTATTTATGGGGTTGATTATTTCATGTACAATATCACTTCTTCAAGGAGCTGGATGCAAAGGTTCAATGTGGACGTGATTGACTCCCTTTATTATGACCGCGGCATATCTATGCTCTTGGCCAATAAAAACAAGATCGACAACTTCTTGAACTCCATGCTGAATAATTTGCAAAAAAATCTCAACCGGGTTGAACACTCGCAGATTGAGCAGAACCATGTTCTCATGGAAAACTATCTGGGTTTGGTAAACATGGGGGATGTGGTTTCCCAAGAACCGCCTGAATATGACAAGTTTTTTTTCTTTTCATATCCGGGGCAGGAAGGTGTTTATTTTTCCCGCTTGATGGAAGAATTGCATCGCGACCAGGTGACGGTGCTGCTGGTCTCCCTGCCCGAATACGAGGGTACGTATCGGTCCAACAAGTTCCACAGGCAATTCCTGCGGGCCTTCAAATTGTACCAAAGAAAATTCGCCAACATTCATTTTCTGAATTACAATTCGTTTAAAAAGTTTGACCTTAAAAATACCGAATATTTTATTGATGGAGGTTATGGGAAAACTAATTCTCACCTTTCACGCGCCGGTGCGAAAATTCTCAACCGCATGCTGATAGAAGACCTGAGCAAATACCTGTCTGGAAATGAAATTAAAAAACGCAAGTAATCGTCGGTCCTGGCTGCTGGCGAGCGGAGTTCTATTGATTCTGGTCATGGCCATGCTTTTTTTACTTTGGAATAAAAAGGGCGTAGGTCCGTCCAAAATCGTCAATACGGCAGTCGATGGGGTAAATCTGACTTATCTTGATTTTGATAAAAGCAATCAAAAACGAATGGAGGTCAAATGCCGGGAATCACGCCAATACAAGAATGAACGGATGCGGGTGAAAAAAATCACGGCGACAATTTTCAAGACTGACAAACTGGAAAAGGATATCCAGGTGGCTGCGGAATCGGGAATCATCAGCAATAACTTGCATGATTTTGAAATTAGTGACCGGGCGCGA
The DNA here is from genome assembly GCA_016934745.1 of Candidatus Aminicenantota bacterium. GTDB lineage: Bacteria > Acidobacteriota > Aminicenantia > UBA2199 > UBA2199 > UBA2199. Next base: position 7,492 of record JAFGSF010000034.1, read on the forward strand.
ATTTATTCCAGCGACTTCTCGCTTTCCAGCCAAAGCTTTACCTTAAAGAACCGTGAGTTGCTTACGAGCGCTGAAAAGGTGGATTATGAAGTTCAAAATATAAGCGGCACGGCCGCAGCCGGGTTGGAATACTTCCTGGATCAGGGCATTCTGAAGCTTTTTGAAACCAGGGGAACCCTGATGAAAAACGGTCAGCCGTGCGCGTTTTATGCGCAAACTCTCTGGGTGATAAAAAAAAGCAACTTGATCATTTTTCAAAACAAGGGTGAACTGGCCGGTGGCGGCGCCACCGTCAGCGGCGATTGGCTTTCCTTACAGTTCGACCGGGACTTTGCCAGTCTCCAGACGGCGTTTGTTTCAGGAAATTGTTTTTTCAATATGCATGAGAGTTCAGAGATTGGTGCCGCGCAAAGCAAAGAAATCAGCGCCGATCTTATTTTTATCACCTATGATTCCGCTGGCCGCCTGCAGCACATCAGTGTCACGGGCTCCGGCAAAATAACCTTGGAAGACAAAAAAAACAAGGGCCGGATCGCATCCGATAAGATTGAAATCTATTTGCGCCCTGAAAGTCAAACCCTGGAAAAAGTGCACGTGCGTTCCCGGGGCACCTTGACCAATCGCGGTCGGGATAATATTTCTCTGAGCGGCGATTCGTTATTCGCATTGTATTCCGCCGATGGGCAGCTCACACAGATCAAAGCCGACGACCACTGCGAGTTCAGTACGGATGATCTCAAGGGGACGGCTGATTTCATCACCTATGATGTCGGGCGTTTTCTGATTGATATCACCGGGAAGGATGCCGCCATATTCAGCAAAAAAAACATATTCAACTCCAGCCATTTTCTGGTTCACACCAGGAAAAGGCTGCTGAATTCCTCACAAGGCGTCAAGGCAACAATATGGCCGGGGCAAAAAAATGTGCTTTTGTCAAGCAAGCCCCTGTTCATCACTGCATCCGTCATGGAGATGGCCGATCGGGGCCACACCATACGTTTCCGGGAGAAAGTAAAGCTTTTCCAGGATGAGCTGGAACTGCATGCCGGTGACATGTTTTACAATAGTCGCAAAAACCTCATGGCATTCAGTGAGAATGTAAACTTGAAGTTCATCAATGAAAATGAGTTGGTGATTTTGCGCGGCCAGACAATTTCTTTCGATACGCCGGGGCGCAGAATCATGGTTGTCGGCAATGCCAGCCTCAATCACGCTGAAAATACTCTGACCGGACGCCAGATTGAATTATGTTTTGAACAGGCGAATCGTTTGGAAAATATTTTGGCCCGGGACCATGTGACTTTCAATAAAAAGGATCTGTCAGGGAAATCCGGCAGCTTGCATTGGAGTTTCACTAAAAACATCATCCGGTTTAAAAATTCGGCGCAGATATCCAGAAAGGGTGCCGGTACGACCAAAGGCCGGGAATTACTTTTAAATTTGCATTCTAATGAAATTGAAGTTTCAAGCCAGGAAGATCGTGCTGAAACCATTATTCACTCGGATCGACGGTAATTCCCTCGCTCGGAGCAATAATTTTCTTGATTTTTTATTGGTTTTTGATTATGATTTGATTTTATTTTAGTTGCACTTGGAAAAAGGAATGACGGAAAACAAAATACTGGCAGTCGCTGATGAATTTTGCTTATGTAAACTGTTGAACGGCCGCCGATATTTGGAGCAGCAATGAAAAAAAATATCCTACTGATCTTCTGGCTCGGTGTCACGTGCCTGTTGCCGGCCATGGAATTCATGAAACTATCGGAAATCAAACCCGGAATGGAAGGGGAGGGCCAGACCATTTTCAAGGGCAGCACCATTGAAACCTTCAAATTCAAAGTGCTGGGCATTCTCGACAAGTTTGTTTCAGATAAAAACATGATCATTGCCGAGCTGTTTGCGCCAGAGTTGACCGATGGCGGCGTCATCGCCGGTATGAGCGGCAGCCCGGCTTACATAGACGGGAAACTGATCGGTTCCGTATCCTATGGCTTGAGCAATTTTATGAAAAAGCCGATTGCCGGAATCACACCCATCGAAGATATTCTGAAAACTTCCGAATACAGCACCCCGGTGGCCAATGTGGAGATTTCTGATATCAAGATTGATTTCAAAAAGGAAAGCATCGAACGGGTTGCCGGGATGATTCGCAATCAGCTTGTCAGCCGGATGAATTTTTCTCCGGCCAAAAGTATGATGCCAATCAAGCTTTTTTCAAATAGCCGCGGGTTTATCCCTGAAGCGGTTACTATTCTTCAGGACGTGTTCGTTCCACTGCAAAACCTGAGTATCGCTAAGGACTTCAATAAAAAGAAGCTCAAGGATGAAGTGTTCACCGTTCAGCCGGCCGATGCCGTATCCATTCCCCTGATCCGCGGCGATGCGCTATATGCTGCCACCGGCACGGTGACCCATGTCGACGGCAATAAAGTCTACGTCTTCGGCCATCCTTTTTTTAATTTGGGTACTGTGGATTTTCCTCTGCATCGGGCGGAAATCATTTCCCTGATTCCATCATACGAGAACTCTTTCAAGTTGGCTGTGACCCGGAATATGGTGGGTGCCGTGCAGCAGGATCGTTTTTCCGGCGTTCAGGGCGAATTGGGGAAAACCCCCTACATGATCCCCTTGAAGATATTTTTAAAGAATCGCAATAAAATATTTAACCTGGAGTTGATCAGTCATCCGCTCCTGACACCCACCCTGACCTATATGTCGCTGCTGAACGCCCTGTTGGCAGAGTATCAGGAATTCGGTTTTCAATCCATCGCCATCAGGGGAAAAATATTTATTGAAAACGAAGCCAATGTGGTTTTAGAAGACCTTTTCAGCGGCACATCGGCGTGTGATGAATTTTCCACACTGGTAATGGTGATAAACTATTTTTTAATGAACAACAAGGAAAAAAGCATTAAAATCCAGAAAATGGATTTTGAAATCAGCGGCCGTGAAGCCATTAAAAATGCTGCCTTGGAAAATGTGCTGATCGATAAAAATGCTTACCTGCCCGGAGAACCGATAGCTATCCGGCTGTATTTAAAAAATGAAAAGGGTGATAATTTTGAAGAACAAGTGACCATCAAGGCCCCCAGCCTGAAACCGGGATCTGTTTTTTATCTGATGGCTGCTGACGCCAAGGAAGTCAGTGAATTTGATACCAAGTTCATGAAGAGCGTGTATTTCCCTTCCAAGTTGAATTCCCTGATCCGGGCCATTAACAATATACGCAAGAACAACCGCATTTACCTGAAAATCTTTGTTCCCTCACAGGGACTTTTTATCAGTGGTTTTGAATATTCCTACCTGCCTCCCAGTATCAGCAATGTTCTGCTTTATAATTCCATTTCCAAGGATCAGTCGAATGTGCAGGTTTCGACCATCGCTGAATATCAGTATGAAATTCCCGCGGCCGTAAGCGGAAAGAAGATATTTAAATTATCTATCAAAGAGAGGAAAAATGAATCATAAAGCATGCGCTTTTTTTATTATTATTTTCCTGGCAATCGGGTTGCACGCGGTCAAGGTCAAACAATTCATGCAGAATGAATTCAATAATTTCCAAAAGGGAAATTTCCAGAATGTCAGCGCCGACAGTGAGGGCAGACTGCTGCTTGGGCCCAAGACAAAAAACTGGTCTGGCCCGGCCGAGGAATTTTATTTTTCCGCGGCCATGGGAAAAAACGGCGACCTTTATCTGGGGACGGGCCACAATGCTGCGGTTTATAAAATCAACGGCGCCGGCAAGGTAGAAATGATTTTCAAGGCCGAACAGCCTGATGTCTATGCCCTGCTGGTTGCCGGCAATGGGGATGTGATTGCCGGCACCTCACCCAACGGCAAGGTTCTGCGGATCACTAAAGACAACAAGGTCAGTGAGCTTTTCAACCCAGAAGAAAAATTCATTTGGGATCTGAAAGAAGACATGCAAGGCAACATCATTTGTGCCATGGGCAATACCGGTGCCGTGTACAGCATCCGAAAAACCGGTGAAGTAGATAATATTTTCACGGCCGAGGATTCGCATATTTCCAGTCTCTATATCGGCACGGACAATTCCATTCTCGCCGGTAGCGGTGACCGGGGAATACTGTATGAAATCAAAAATCGAAAGACCCGGGCGCTATTTGATTCTCCATTGGAGGAGGTCAAGGGTATCACCGCCGATAACGAAGGAAACATCTATTTTTGCGCGGTGAGGAGCTCTATGACCCGCAAAACATCCAAGGAAATTGAAATCGGACCGCTTTTTTCAAAAAAGACCATTGAGGAAGAAGACAAGCTCAAGGAAAAAAGCATTTTGTATTGCCTGCAGCCCGATGGCACCGTGGAATCTATTTGGTCTTCAACTGAAGAATTCGTTTATGCCCTGTTTTTCGATCCGGCCAGCAAGGCGGTCATTGTCGGCACCGGCAATTCCGGCCGGGTGTACCGCGTAAACAAAGCGGGTGATTTTTCCCAAGTATATGAAAGCGAGGCGGCCCAGGTATATAAAATCGTAGCCGGCAACAAAGGCTATGTAATGGTGACCAACAATAACGCAGCCATCATCGGAGTTGAAGATGGTCTCAATACATCGGGAACTTATTTTTCTGATATTTTAGATGCCGGTATCCAATCCCGCTTCGGCAGGATTATCTGGGATGTCGATCTGACAAAACAAACCACGGTTTCCTTGTCGGTACGATTGGGAAATTCGGATAATCCCGATAGATCGTGGACAAGCTGGTCGGCGCCATTCAGTGATCCGAAAAATTCCTATATCAATTTAAATGGCTATCGTTTCCTGCAAACCAAGATCGTCCTTAATTCGGCAAATCCCAGCGAAACGCCCTATTTGAACGGTTATCGGATTTATTATTTGGAAAATAACCTGCAACCCCAAATCAGCCAGGTCGTCATTCGAAAAGCGGCGGAAAAAGCGCCGGTCCCCGACAGCAAACCTCCCAAGAAGTATTTGCATGTCAGCTGGAGCGCATCCGATCCCAACCAGGATCTTCTGCAATTCAACTTATTTTTAAAAAAATTCCCGTCAGGAGATTGGGTGTCCTTCCGCGAAAAATTTCAGGAAAATTGGCTGTATCTTGATACCGAGCTACTCGAGGACGGCACGTATATTTTAAAGGTTCAGGGTAATGACGCCATGGACAATACACCGGCTTCAATCAAGACAGTGACCAAGATTTCTGCTCCTTTTGTCATCGACTCCACGGCGCCAGTCCTGGCTGGATTTACAGTCGGCAGCGGCAATGTCAGTTTTACGGCCAATGATGAAAGTTCCATGCTTGCTATGGTCAGTTATTCCCTGGACGGCAAGGAATGGCTGCCTGTTTTTCCCGATGATATGATCATGGATTCAAAAAGTGAAAAATTCGCCTTGACACTGGCCCATAAAACGGGATCCCGGGTGTTGTTCATTAAGATCATTGATGAATTCGGTAATTACAAGGTTTTTCAAAAAGCCATTTAGAACCTAAAAATATATTTTTGTGCTTTTTGTGTTAAAATTTATTTTACGAGGTTCTTATCCAGCGATGCTGGATTAGGAGGTTCTCTTGACACAAGTAAAAACTCTTACTACGCCTTTGAGCGATGACGTGATCGCCGGATTAAAAGCCGGAGACAATGTATTCATCAACGGTACCATTTTCACCGGCCGTGATGCCGCTCATAAGAAACTGTTTGATTTGATCCAGAATGGCCAGGAACTTCCTTTTTCCCTGCAAGGGCAAATCATATTTTATGTGGGCCCGACTCCGGCCAGGCCTGGCAAACCGATCGGTTCGGCTGGACCGACTACCAGCTACCGCATGGATGCATTTGCACCCAAGCTGTACGAGCTGGGATTGAAAGCTTCGATCGGTAAAGGATCGCGAAATGCCGAAGTCAAGGAGGCATTAAAAAAATTCAAAGCCGTGTATCTGGCCGTGACCGGCGGCGCGGCCGCCCTGATTTCTAAAAGTATCAAGAAAGCAGAAGTCATCGCCTATCCTGAGTTGGGGCCCGAAGCAATCCGGAAGCTGGCAGTGGAAAATTTCCCGGCCCAAGTAATAAACGACATGCATGGCGGAGACATTTATGAAGAGGGACGCAAACTCTACGAAAGAAAATAGGAGTTAATTTGTGAAAATTCATGAATATCAAGCCAAGGTTCTTTTCAGGAATTACCAGGTTCCGGTGCCTAACGGCGATATGGCTTCGACAGCGCCCCAGGCGCTGGAGGTTGCCGAAAAAGTGGGTTATCCATGCGTGATTAAAGCTCAGGTCCATGCCGGCGGCCGGGGAAAAGCCGGGGGCATCAAGCTGGCGCGCCATCGCTCCGATGCTGAAAAGTATATCGGCGAAGTTCTTGGAATGACCTTGATCACCCGCCAAACCGGTCCGCAGGGCAAGTTGGTCAGAAAACTGCTGATCGAGCAAGGCTTGAACATCAGCCGTGAACTGTACCTGGCCATCATCATTGACCGCGAAAAAGAATTGCCGGTCATTGTCGCTTCCGCGCAGGGTGGAATGGAAATCGAGGAAGTGGCCCGGGAAAATCCGCAGGCAATTCACAAGCAGCATGTTCATCCAGTCACCGGATTGTCAGATTGCCATATCCGCAACTTGGCCTTCAAGCTTGGCTTAAATAAAATTCAGCGAAAGAATTTTACACAATTACTGCGCAACCTCTATAAACTTTTCATTGATTCGGACATGTCGCTGGTGGAAATCAACCCCCTGATTGTGACCGCTGCGGACGAGGTGATGGCCCTGGATGCCAAAATTAATTTTGATGACAACGCCCTCTTCCGCCACCCTGACATAGCGGCCTGGCGAGATTTGGATGAAGAAGAACCGCTGGAAGTGGAAGCATCAAAATATGAATTGAATTATATCCGCCTGGATGGCCAAATAGGCTGCATGGTCAACGGCGCCGGTTTGGCCATGGCCACGATGGATATTATCAAGTATTATGGGGGCGAGCCGGCCAATTTCCTCGATGTCGGCGGGGGCACGTCAGCGGAACGAGTCAAGGAAGCTTTCAAGATTCTTTTAGCCGATCAAAAAGTTCGTGCCGTTCTGGTCAATATTTTTGGCGGCATCGTGCGCACCGATCTGGTGGCCAACGGCATTGTGCTGGCACTCACGGGCATGGCGGTTAAAATTCCCATCATCATTCGCCTGGTTGGCACCAACGAAAAGGAAGGTCTGCGCATTTTACGCGATTCCCAATTGGATTTCATCATCGAGAGCGAACTGACCGATGCAGTGCGCCGGGCAGTCGAACTGGCCAAGGGAGATTGATCATGTCCATCTTGGTTGATAAGAAGACGCGAGTAGTTATTCAGGGCTTTACCGGTCGTGAAGGCACTTTTCACGCCAGTCAGATGATCGCCTATGGAACCCATGTCGTTGGCGGTGTCACTCCGGGCAAGGGCGGGCAAACTCATCTGGGAATGCCTGTTTTCAATACGGTTGAGGATGCGGTCAAGGACGTTGGGGCGGATACGTCAATTATATTCGTTCCGGCCCAGTTTGCCGCCGATGCCATCGTGGAGGCGGCACTGGCTGGCATTGGCTTGATCATTTGCATCAGTGAAGGTATCCCGGTACTGGATATGCTCAAGGTCAGAAATTTCATCCGCACCACCGCTTCACGCCTGATCGGGCCAAATTGCCCGGGTATCATTTCTCCCGGCAAGTGCAAGGTCGGGATCATGCCTTCGCGAATTCACCACCAGGGACATGTTGGCATTATTTCCCGATCGGGAACCCTGACTTATCTGGCTGTAAACCAGATTACCAGCCAGGGACTGGGGCAGTCCACGTGCATTGGTATCGGTGGCGATCCTATTATCGGCACCACTTTTGTCGATGCGCTGCAGATGTTCAAGCACGATAGGCAAACCAAGGCGGTGGTCATGATCGGAGAGATCGGCGGCTCACTGGAAGAGCAGGCGGCTGAATATATCGGCAAAGAGTATGCCAAGCCTGTGCTGGCATTCATCGCCGGGCAAACCGCCCCGCCCGGAAGACGCATGGGCCATGCCGGGGCAATCATTGCCGGTGGTAAGGGGACGGCTTTTGAAAAAATGGAGATATTGAGAAAGAACGGTGTATGCGTCGTGGAAAACCCGGCCGAAATTGGCCCGATAACCAAAAAAATGCTAGCCTGAAGCGGGAAACTGCTAAAAATATAGCAAGGAGGTAAGGGATTTGAAACAAGGGAAAATAACACTCATGAGCATTATTTTGTTCTGTATGCTGGTTTTTGCAGGTTTAATGGCCTTTAAGTATGCAGCGGGCACTATCGATAAAAAACAGATTAAAAAGGAAATTTTTGATGAAATGGGCATCTTTCGCGGCGCAGCTCTTACTGATGAAAAGATCAGGGAAATTGTCATCCAGGTGCTGGCGAAAAGATCGCTGAAACCTTTGGAAATTTATTCTGAAATCAGTGAAAAAGCAAAAGTTTATTATTATTACAAATATGAACTAATTATCAATTATGTATTGTTTAAACGCAATGAAATAGTTGAAGTAGAAGGTGAAATGGAAAACTATGGCGGGTAGAGCCGAAGGCGGACTTCTGTTTCTGAAGGTATTTTTTGCTTTTCTTACCACGATTTTTTTAATTTTCGTTTTGAAGGAATTGCGTCAGATTTTTATTCCTTTTTTCATCGCGTTGTTTTTCTTTTTCATGCTGAATGGAACGGTACATAAATTATTGGCATTGCATATTCCAAAAACCCTGGTCATGTTTGGTGTTCTGCTGGTCATTTTCAGCACTCTTTCTCTGTTTGGGCTGCTGATATTCAATGGGGCATCGTCCTTTGTCGATAATTTCCCGGCCTACAGTGAAAAGATCGTTCGCCTAATCAAGGGGACTCTGGCTTCCTTGAAGCTGCCGATTATCGATGTGGAACAGTATCTGGCCAATATCGACTGGGAGAAAACTTTTGACCCTCGACAGATCACGGCAATAGTTTCGGGAACCATGGGCAATTTTACCAACTTTATCGGTAATTTACTGCTGGTGCTCCTGCTGTTGATGTTCATGCTTGGCGAAAAAGTACCGATGGTCTCTCGTATAGCCAGGGCGTTGTCCCGGGAACGAGGCGATGAATTGCTACGCATCATGGCCGCCATCGACGCCAGGGTCCAGCACTATCTGTTCATTAAAACCATGACGAGCTTTATTACTGCGGCGTTGGCGGCTTTAATCCTGCTTGTGGGCGGGGTTGATTTCGTCATTTTTTCGGCCCTGCTTACTTTTTTTTTAAATTTCATCCCGACCTTTGGTTCATTGGTGGCGACGCTTTTTCCGGTAATGTTCGCTTTCCTCAAATATGGATTTTGTCTGCGATTGCTGGTGATCACGGCCGGGCTGATGATCATGAATTTCGTGATGGGCAATGTGTTCGAACCCCAGGTCATGGGCAAGAGCCTGGCCTTGTCGCCAATTATTCTCCTCCTGTCTCTGATATTCTGGGGCTGGCTCTGGGGGGTGGTCGGAATGTGCTTGGCCGTTCCCATTACTGCGGCACTGAAGATCGTTTGCGAAAGTATCCCGGAACTCAAACCCCTGGCGGCGGCCATGAGCGGGGAATAAATTGAAAACCGGTTTGACTTTTTGTTTTTAATGTGGCATTATCGGTATTGTGGAGGAAAAAATGAATATTAAAAAAATCATGTTGATTGCATTGGTGCTTCTGCTGGGGGTATCGACACTAACCGCCGCCACCAAGGTGATTGGCTCCTTTGACAGCAAATCGGATACATTCCAGAAGGGCAGTTTCTATGTCACCCCCCAGGTCGGATTAAACCGCTGGGCCGCCCAATTCGCTATTAGCGGCGAATACGCCATGCTCAAGAACTTCGGCATCGGCGTTTCGCTGCTGAGCTATTTCTGGTCGCATTCTAGTGTTATCGCCCCCACCGTCGACGGTTACTACCACTTCACCTGGCTGAAGGTACCCAAGCTCGACGCCTTTGCCGGGCTAGCGCTGGGTTTTGCCATTTTCCATACGACCTATTACGTTGGTCCGGATGCGACGGATTCGGGTCTGTATGCCGCTCCGTTCACCGGCGCCCGCTATTGGTTTTCCAAGAAGATGAGCGCTTTTCTGCGGGTTAACTTCGGCCTGGTCGGCAAATACTGGAACAGCCCCAGCGCTTTGGCCGGGATTTCCTTCAAAGTCAAGTAAGAACAGCGCTCTGATCCCCAAGTCAGAATACCAGGGAGG
>JAFGSF010000035.1 GCA_016934745.1 Candidatus Aminicenantota bacterium
GAGTCAAGTTAAATGCCGGGACTCGGAATCGAACCAAGGACACGCGGATTTTCAGTCCACTGCTCTACCAACTGAGCTATCCCGGCATTGTAAAAATCATAGCGCAAAAATTGAAATTAGTCAAGCTTCGGAATAAGTTTCATGACCATCATCCCGTTGACTTTGCAGTTATTGTATGTTAAAAAAAATGCAAATGGGGAAAATACTTGGCATTGATCTAGGTACCACCAAGTCGGCCATCGCTCACCTGGAAGGCAATATACCGGAGATGATTCTGACTCCGGAAGGCCACCGATTGCTGCCGTCCATAGTGGCTTTCACGGCAACCGGCGAAAAGCTGGTCGGTCAGCCCGCCAAGAGCCAGATGATCACCAATCCCTTGAACACGATTGCGTCGGTTAAAACCCTGATGGGTAAAAAATACTCCGAAGTCGAACCCTACTTGAAAGAATTTTCCTTTCATATCATCAAGTACGGAGATGACCTGTTGCGTATCGAAGTCAATAACCAGATATATTCCCCGGAAGAAATTTCCGCCATGATCCTGCGCAAGCTGAAAGATGCGGCCGATCGTTACCTGAGTGACCCCATCGATGGCGTGATCATTACCGTTCCCGCTTATTTCAATGACTCCCAACGTCAGGCCACCAAGGATGCCGGTGCGATTGCCGGATTGGATGTTAAACGCATCATTAACGAACCCACGGCCGCTTCTCTGGCTTATTCGGGCGATCTGAAAAAAAAAGCCAAGCTCATTGTCTATGATTTCGGCGGCGGCACCATCGACATATCGGTTCTGGATGTGCAAAACGGAGTCATAAAAGTACTGGCTACGGCCGGCAACACCCATTTGGGAGGCAACAACTTTGACATCGCCTTGACCCAGAAGCTGATCAGGGAATTCGCGGCGGAAAATCATATCAACCTGGCCAACGACAAAGCGGCCATGCAGCGTATCCGCGAGGCCGCGGAAAACGCCAAGATTGAACTGTCAGCCATTGACGAATGTGAAATCAACCTGCCGTTTATCACTGAATCCGAAGATGGACCGCTGCACCTGATCAAATACCTGCGCAAAAGCGAATTTGAAAACCTGGTTAAAAATGAGATCGAGCAAACCTTGGAGATTTGTGGGCGGGCCTTGCACAATGCCAATTTGCGAATCAGCGATATTGACGAGTTCCTGCTGGTGGGCGGCTCGACCCGCATCCCCTACGTCCAGCAAAAAGTCAGGGATTTTTTCAAAAAGGAACCCAACCGCAAGGTTAACCCGGACGAAATCGTGGCCATGGGAGCCGCCACGCAAGGTTCCATCATCAAGGGAGAAAGCAAAGACATCCTGCTCCTGGATGTCACGCCGCTGGCCCTGGGAGTCAAGACTTACGGTGGCGCATTCACACGAATCATCAATGCCAACACCACGATTCCAGTCAGCCGCAGCTTGATTTTTTCAACCGTCGAGGATAATCAGACCGAAGTGGACATTCAAATATTCCAGGGAGAAAGAGAAATCGCCGAGGAAAACAAATTTTTAGGGAAATTCACCCTGCTGACCATCAAACCAGCCCCGCGCGGCGTTCCCCGCATTGAAGTGACCTTCAACATCAATGTCAACGGCATGCTCAAGGTCGGGGCCATTGATCTTTCCAGTAAGAATAAAAAAGAGATCCTGATCACCCAATCCGGCCTGCTCAGCAAGGATGAAGTGGAGAAACTCAAGGAAGAAGCGAAAAAATTATCAGCATTGGACTTGAAAAAAAAGGAAAATATCGTCAAGAAAAACAAGCTGATCAACCAGATATATGCCTTGGACCAGATCAGCAAAAACAAAACGCTGCCTGACGAAATTAAAAATCGATGCGCCCAACTGATCAAAAGGGCCAAAAAAGAAATCGATGGAGAAAATGGCGACGTGATGAACACCCTAGAAAAGCAATTGCTCGAGCTATGGAAAGAAGCCGCTAAAATTAGCGGACAGACGGAATTACAACCCCTGCAGGAAAATGGGGCCATGGAAAACGATTCCAATCGAAAAAATGCTGCCGAATCCGAAAAACACAGTAAAAAAGAAGATACCAAGCCGCTGAAAATCAGTTTTTAGTAAAAAACCGCCCGGCCGGCATTAAAAAAATTCATGGCGGGGGAATTTTATGCTATAATGAGTCTCTGCATCCAGGCTACAGGAGACCAAAATGTCGAAATTTTACTTGACCACGCCAATTTACTACGTCAATGATATTCCGCATATCGGCCATGCCTACACCACGGTCATGGCTGACGTGATCTCGCGCTATAAAAAACTTTGCGGCTACCAAGTGTTGTTCCTGACCGGCACCGACGAGCACGGCCAGAAGATCGAACGCAGTGCCGCCAAGCAGGGGCTTACGCCCAAGGGGCTGGCCGATGCCATGGTCGAGCAATTCAAGCAATTGTGGAGCACCCTGAACATCGAATACGATTCGTTCATCCGCACCACTGACGAGGTTCACGTCAAGGGCGTTCAAAAGATATTTTCCCGGGTCATGGAGAAGGGCGACATCTACCTCGGCGAGTATGCCGGCCACTATTGCATCTCCTGCGAAAATTTCATTTCCGACAGTGTCGAGGAGACGGCCGGCGGCATGCGCACCTGTCCCGATTGCGGGCGTCCCACCGACAACCGCGTCAAGGAAAAATGCTACTTTTTCCGTTTGTCGGCCTACGGCGACCGGCTACTGAAGTTCTACGCGGAAAATCCCGAATTCGTCACGCCGCAAACCCGGATGAACGAAGTGGTCTCGTTCGTCAAGATGGGGCTGCGTGACCTGAGCGTTACCCGCTCCACGGTCAAGTGGGGCATCCCGGTTCCCGGCGACCCGCAGCAGACGATCTATGTCTGGTTCGACGCCCTGTCGAACTACATCACCGCCATCGACTATCTGGAAGAGAGCGAACGTTTCGGCACCTATTGGCCGGCCGACCTGCATGTCATGGCCAAGGACATCCTCAAGTACCACGCCGTCTACTGGCCTGCCTTTTTAATGGCCGCCGGCCTGCCGCTGCCGAAAAAAGAATTGATCCACGGCTGGTGGCTCAAGGACGAAAAGAAAATGTCCAAATCCAGCGGCAATGTCCTCGACCCCCATATCCTGCTCAAGTACTTCAGCGCCGACGCCATCCGCTATTTCCTGATGCGCGAAGCGTCTATCGGCGCCGACGGCAATTTCTCGCATGAAGGTTTCATCAACCGCATCAACACCGACCTGACCAACGACTGGGCCAACCTGGTCTCGCGCACCACCGGCATGATTGAAAAATATTTCAATAACGCATTCAGCCTGAAAGCCCAGTATTCGGAAAAAGAGGAAACGATCCGCCAACAGTACCTTGAGCTTGAACCGCGTGTATTGGAGTATTTCGATCAGTACCAGTTCAACCGCGGCCTGGAAGATATCTTTGCATACATCAACCAGTTGAACCGCTATATTGTCGATGCCCAACCCTGGAACCTGGCCAAGACGCAGGAAAGCTTGCCTAGGCTGGAAGGAGTTCTGAAAACACTGGCCAGGGCGATTATCAGCATCAATACCCTGCTCGCGCCGGTACTGCCCGAAACAGCCGCCAAAGTACACCGGATTTTCAACCATGCCTCCTTTGAACTGGGCTGGAAAAACCTGCCTGAAAAATTCACCATCACCCAGGGGGAACAGCTCTTTCCGCGGGTTGAGAGCAAGGTTTTTTTCGCTGAAACAGAAATTGTTCCGCCAACCCCCCAAGGGGAAAGCGCGTCGGTCGCCGAGGGCGTAATCGAGATCGAAGATTTCAAAAAAGTAAAAATGGTCGTGGCCCGGGTGCTGGAAGCGGAGAAGGTGGAGAAGGCCGACAAGCTGCTGAAGCTGACAATCGATACCGGCGACGGCACGCGTACGCTGGTAGCCGGCATCGCCCTGTTCTACAAACCCGAAGACTTGGTCGGCCGCAAGATCATCATCGTCAAGAACCTGAAGCCGGCCAAGTTACGCGGTATCCTTTCGCAGGGGATGATCCTGGCCGCTTCCGACGCCGGCAATCGTCCCTATATCCCCATCCTGCCCGAGGACACTCCCGTTGGCGCCATCCTGAAGTAGGGGCGACCCGGCGGGTCGCCCTGGACTTGCCGATGCCGATCGAATGAGGATATGCAGGGCGTTCCAGCGGAACGCCCCTACTCCCTGCCTTTGCATTTTTCTTCCTCCGGGCATACAATCATCCCATGAAACAAATCGCGCTTTTTATTCTGTTTTCCCTGTTCCTGTTGGTCCCCGGCCAGGACAAGCGCCCGGTCCGGGATGACATCGGCTTCTGCTGGCAGCGGCCGCAGATGAAACGGCTGATGGATTATCTGGCCGCGAATGACCGCCACACGGTGGCGATCGACAACCTGGTGGCCGGCATTTCACCGCACGATGATTATTTGTACGCCGGACGTGTCTACTATCCCCTGTTTAAAGAATTGCGCACCCGGGAAGTGGTTATTTTCGGCGTCACCCACGGCACCGTGCGCAAGGAAATCGGCGATCCGCAAAATGTTCTGATCCTGGACGAGTACACTTCCTGGGCAGGACTGGGCGGAAACGTTGAAATTTCTCCTTTGCGAGAATGGATTAAAAATAAGTTGCCCCGCGTTGATTACCTGATCAGCAACCAAGCTCACGCCCTGGAGCATTCGATCGAAGCCTTGCTGCCTTTTCTGCAGTTCAACAATCCTGACATTAAAATTACCCCGATCATGGTCACGGCCATGCCCTGGGAAAAGATGAACGAACTTGCCGAACGCCTGGCCTCGGTCTTAGCCGCCTACATCAGGGGAAAAAACCTGCAGCCGGGCCGGGACATCTTTTTCCTGATCTCGGCCGATGCCAACCACTACGGCCGCGACTTCAACAACAGTCCCTTCGGCGAGGATGAAAAGGCGCACGTTCTGGGAACCGAACAAGACCGACGTATCGCCCGGGCCGCTTTTTCGGGGCCGCTGGATAAAGATAAAATTCGTGGCCTGACGCAAGCACTATGGGGAGCGACCTACCGGGATTATCGCAATACCTATTGGTGCGGAAAATACGATATCCCCTTCGGCCTGCTCGTTATCAGCAAGACCATGCACAAAGCAGTCGGCCGCAAACTGAAAGGACAAGTTTTACGCTATTCAGACACCTATAGTGAAGGAGTTATCCCATTGAAAAAAGCGGGATTCGGGATCACGGCTCCTTTTTCACTTAAGCACTGGGTGGGATTTTTATCGGCGGGGTTCTCCCTGGACCGCTAATGCAGTAAAAATGCCCTTACGACGAAGGAATCATACCGATTCTGGATTAAACAAGCAAAGAACTTTACCAGTTTTTTTTCGTTATATTAAGTGACATGAAAGGAGAATCATCATGAACCAAACACGCACCATCCTTGGCTTGCTGATCATGATCTTTTTTGCCATTCCGGCACTTTTCGGCATTATTTGGGCCGTTGGCCTGACTCAGGCCGTGGTTTCACAAAAAATGCTGAGTGAACTTCCCCAGGAAATTATCGCCGAAATCCCCAATCTCGTGGACGGGGTTCTGTTGGCGGCAAAAGACGAAAATATCGACATGCACCCCGAGAGCCGGATCTGGCTGCAGGCAGCAGCCGGAGTGGCTCAGTCTCCCAAGGAACTACTGGAGGAAACCGGTCTGAATAGTTGGCTGCAAAAAGAACTTTCGGGAACCCTGAGCACGGTCGGCGATATATTGAACGGCAGGACCGAAGCCAGGAATGTCTGGCTTGATTTGCGCCCGCTGAAACAGGCATTGAACCACCCGGCCATGGAGCGCTACCTCTTGCAGGTCGTTGAAAAACTCCCGGTCTGCACTCCTGAACAGGCCGAGTTATGGAAGGAGAAGATCCAATATTCGGAGCGCGGCGACGATCTGCCTCCCTGCCGGCCCGAAGGCACCGTCAGCATCGATGCGGTCGCATCCATCCGCAACGAGCTCTCCCGCGATATTCCCGACCAGGTCGATTTTTTCAAGAACAGCGGCCTGCCCAATCGCAAGGTCAATGTCGCCAAGGTCGTGATGTCGTTCACTTACCTGCTTTTCCTGATACCGGCCGTTTTGATCATCATCGGGGCCCTGATCGCTGCCCGTTCGAAATCCCATTTCTTCCGCTGGAGCGGTGGAGTTACCCTGATCGGCGGCGGTTTGGCACTTGGCATGGCTACTTTGCTCAAGCAGATCATTCCCTGGTCCACGAATTTCCATCCGGTCAAATATTCGCCCCATTGGCTGGAATGGAACAATGTCGTTGGCGACCATATGCAAGGCATTGCCCTCATTTTCACCCGTCACTTAGTGGCTCCGGTCATCGCTGTTGCCGGCGCCGTCTGCGTGGTGGGATTGCTGCTTTTCGCCTTTTCTTTCACATTCAACAAAGAACCCGAGGCCAGCATCCCGGCAACGCAACCGCCCCAGGTGGGCTGAATATTTTTGCGGCCGCAGTCTAGTTCAGACGCGGGTAAAGTCGATAAAGCCTTTCTCCACATCCGTAGCCAGCAGCCTGACGCGCAAACGGTCGCCAACCCGAATCCTCGCGGTGCCGTGTAATAGCTTGCCTTCGACCGGGGGATTCTTGATCCGCACCCAGATGCCCTTGTCGGAACTTCCCGTGACCAGCGCGGAAAATATCATGCCAACTTTTTCTTGCAGAAGTTCGGCGGCGGCGCACTTTTTAACCTGGCGTTCCACCTTGTTGGCCGCATCCTCCTGCTGGGTGCAATGGCGGGCCATGGACTGCAGTTCCGACAAGGAATAGGCATTTTTTTTATTTCTGACCAGGGCAGTTTTAAGCAAGCGCTGGGTCAGCAGGTCGGGATAGCGCCGGTTGGGAGCGGTCGAGTGGGCGTAATGATTCAGGGCCAGGCCGAAATGGCCTTCCGGAATCCTCCCCCCGGGCAGGACATGGTATTCGCCGCGGCCGATCAGCTTGATCACGGCCAGGGACAGGTCGGTGAAGGCGTCCGGCTTGGCCTGACGCGCCTTGCGTAAAAAACCGGACAAGGCCTTGGCATCGGGCTCCTTGGGCAGACGGGAATGATAGCCGGCAGCCAGCTCGACGATCCGCGGCCAACGCTCGGGTTCGCGCACCACCCGGCTGAAGACCGGCAGACCCCTGGCTGCCAAAAAAGCAGCCGTTGAAGCATTGCAGGCCACCATCAGTTCTTCGATGATCCTTTCGGCCCGGTTCTGGCGGCGGCTGATGATCCGTTTTACCCGACCGCTGGCGGCCATCTCGATGCGGGTATCCAGGGTGTCAAATTCCAAGGCCCCGGCCGCCATGCGTTTCCGGCGCAGGATCCGGGCCAGGCGGTCCTGAACCTGCACCTGGAGACGAAGATCCTTGCTTTGTGCCAGCTGCTCGGGAACTTCAGCCTTGTTTTCCAGCCAATCGGCAACGGCGTCATAGCAAAGCTTGGCCTGGTTCCGTACCAGGGCCGGGAAGATCCGACTGCCGGCAATATGACCATCGGACGCGATGCGCATTTCCGTCACCATGGCGCGACGATCCCTGCTTGCCAGCAGTGAGGTCAGGTTGAATGAAAGCCGATCGGGAAGCATAGGGAAGGTTTTAACTCCGGTATACACGGAGGTCGTATTGGCCTTGGCGGCCACGTCGATCGGGGAATTGACAGCAACGAAGGTCTCCACGTCAGCCACGGCCACCAGCAATCGGTATTCATTATCCTTCATGAAGACGATTTCCAGCTGGTCCAGGTCCAGCGAATCATCATTGTCGATGGAAGTCCAGGGCAAATCGCGCAGATCGGTCAGGCGCTCAGATTTTTCCACTTTCGCCCCCAAATCCCGGCAGTTCTTCGCCTGGCGCAGGGCAGCGACGGGAAAATCTGTGAGCAGACCTTTTTCACGCATCGCCCGCCGGGCAATGGTTTCCAGGTCATGGGCCATGTAGGGATTCGAATTTTTTTTTGTTCTGGCCATGTTTATTGTCCAAAAATTAACTTTACCTTTTTACCAGCTTTAAATCAAGCGGCGACATTAGCGAACTTTCTTGGGCAGTCGCAGATAAACCCGGATTGACTTTTATTATAAAACTGCCTAGAATTCGCTGATGACACTCATATTGAAATCCGTCCTCGGCCTGCTGACGACCGGGTTTGGCTGCTACTACCTGGCCGACGCCCTGAAGCAAAAGCGGACATTTTCAACCCGCCCCTGGAGCATGCTGCTGGGCACCGGATTCATTACCAATTTTTTCGATACCCTGGGTATCGGCAGTTTTGCCCAGCAGACTTCCATTTTCAAATTTTTCAAACTGGTTGACGACCGGATTATTCCGGGGACAATGAACGTCGGCAACACCATGCCCACGGTCACTCAGGCGTTCATTTTCATGACCGCCGTCAAAGTCGATCCGTTCACCCTGGTCTCACTGTCGCTGGCCGCGCCGATCGGGGCCGTGCTGGGCGCCGGCGTGGTGGCCAGAATGTCTCGCCCCAGGATCCAGTTCGGAATGGGAATCGGCCTCACCGCCGTCGCCCTGATCATCCTGGCCGGGTTGCTGCAGTTCCTGCCGCTGGGTGGCGAAGCGTTCGGTTTAACGGGTTGGAAGCTGGCTATCGCGGTCATGGTCAGCTTTATTTTCGGCGCCTTGCAAACCATCGGCGTCGGTTTTTACGCGCCCTGCATGGCCATGGTCTACGCACTGGGCATGCACCCGTTGACCGCCTTCCCGATCATGATGACCGCCACGGCCATGCTGATGGCCGCCGGCAGCGCCCGTTTCGTCAAGGAGGACGCCTACGACCGCAAAGCGGCGCTGGCCTTGACGATCGCGGGTGTCATGGGCGTATTTCTGGCCGCTTTCATCGTGAAATCCCTGCCGCTGACCTTGCTCAAGTGGATGGTCTGCGCCATCGTTCTCTATACGGCGGCCTGGATGTTCATCTGCGCTGGGCGAAAGGAATTGGACCCCCATTTGGGAGAATAATGTCAACAAGACCTTCCTGCAATCCTAAGGGGAGTGAATTCATCCCAAAGCGTTGTCTGCTTGAGAAAACAGCCTTTTGGCTGTGGGTCGTTTCAGGCGGTTGGTTTTTTTTCAATGCCGTCATGGTCTACGGTTTCTGGGCAGGAAACCGTGAATACCGGCTGGAATCAGCGTTCATTGTTTTTTTCCTGGCAAGCATCTGGCGTAGTTGCTTTATTCCGAAGTCCAGGCCAGGGGAACCAATTCCCGCATCGCCATCAGTTCGATGGCTGCTGGTGGCCTTGCCCGTTTTGCTTTGGTCGGCCTTATACCTGCCGCTTATGCAACTGCCCTTCCTGAGCGACGATTACGTATTCATTTCCAGGCTATTGACTCCGGCCGGCATTTTGGCCCCCGGGCAATTTTTCCGGCCCCTCTTTCACGCCGTGTTTTTTGGTCTCGGGAAACTGGCCGGATTCGATCCCGGCTGGTTTCATCTGCTCGGTTTTCTGCTTCATATCAGCTGCAGTCTGCTGGTATTCCAGCTGGGCCGGCGAATTTGTTCCGATTTTCGCTCCGCGTATTTCATTTTCATCATGTTTTTACTCAACCCGCTACAGTCTGAAGCGGTAGTGTGGGTGTCCGGTTTGCAGGAACTGCTGTGGGTCTTTTTTGCCTTGCTGGGGCTCCAGTTCCTCACTTCGCGCCGAACGTTGACCTGGCCGGCGGTTTTTGCGGCTTCATTGTGTTGGGCGGCAGCTTTGCTCTCCAAGGAAACAGCTGTTTGCTTGCTGATCGTCATCCCGTTGTGCGATTATGCCATTTATGGTTTTTCTAGGGGAGTGAGACAAAAAACCGCCTACATGTTTCTAGGCCTGCTGGTCATGCTCTATTTGGTACTTAGACAGAATTTCGCAACGGTTCCTGCAGAATTCTTGGCGTTTCCCAATCTCTATATGGCCAAAAATTTCTTCATTACCCCCTTCCGGCTCTTCTCGTTCCCCTGGAATCAGGCGGTCTTGGAGCCTCTTGCCATCACAAAAATGGTACTGGTCGTGACCATCACCGTGATTGTGTTTCCACCCTTTTTGCGTATGCAGTCGCAGCGGCGGACGGCTTTGGGGATCGCCCTGATTTTTGCCGGGATCCTGCCGGTCTACCGAATGCTTCATATCATGGCGGATCTCCAGAATTCCCGCTACCTATATTTTTCGGCGTTGGGCTGGGGAATTGTTTTGGCTGGAAGCGGCCTGGCGGGAATGCTGAAGACCAAGAAAGTCGCCGCGATGGTTTTTATCACGATCATGATGGCAGCTCAAGCGGTTTGCCTGCATATAAATCTACAGCCATGGAAACGGGCCGGAGAGTATGTGGCGGGGGTCATCTCCGGCCGAATCGTCCCAGACCCGCAAAAACCATTGGACAATATCCAAGGTGCATATGTCTTTCGCAACGGGTATCCGGAATTTGTTCGGATGAGGACTGACAAGGTACCCCTGGGGAAAAATTTTGTTGTGGAAAATCACCATTGACAGAAGTAGTTATTAAAAATTGATCTATTGACTTCCATGCTGAGACTGCATAAAATTCACAACGTAGGAGCCTGATATCAAAATAATTTCTGATATGCATCGGGGAAGAATCACAGCTTTTTACCGGCAAAACCTTTTTTTCTGCAATTTTTTACTGGCTTGGTCGCTGCTGTTTTCCCTACTGTGCACAGCCCAGCATTTTTCCTTCGCCACCAGCGCCTGGGACCTTTCCATTTTCGACTACGCCATGTCCAGCACTTTAAAAGGGGACATCATGGCCGAGCCTTTCCATTACTTCGGTTGGGGCAGCCATCTGGCCATCCATTTCACCCCGGTTCTTTTTTTCCTGGTTCCGCTATACCTGGTTTTCAAGGGCCCGCTGTTCCTGCTGTACATTCAAGTACTGGCGGTCGGCCTGGCTGCCATCCCCCTGTACCTGATCGCCAAACACAAATTCCCAGATCGCAAGATTGCCGTAGCGGCGGCATTTGTTTTTCTGACCTACCGGCCTTTACTCACCGGCTTGATGTATGACTTCCATCCCGAAATGTTTTACCCGCTGTTCATTTTTGCCAGTTACTATTTTTTAGCCATCCGCAATAAAAAAACACTGTTTTTTTTGTCGATATTCCTGGCCCTGGCGATCAAGGAAGATTTTGCCGTTTATACTTTTTTTTACTGCCTCTGGCTGGCAAGGAAAAAAGAATGGAAAAAATCCGCGGCTTGGGCTATGCTGGGGAGCGCCCTGTATATCCTGCTGACATTTGCCGTGTTCATCCCCTTTTTCCGCGGCCAGGTCCAGGTCGGGCAGACATACGAATTTATCAGCAAATGGCGGGATTACGGTCATACACCGCTGGAAATTTTCAAACACGCCCTGGCCCGGCCTCTGCAGTTGTTGAAAGACCTGAAGCCTATTGCCAACCTCGGCCATTTGGCCAATTATTTCCTGCCCCTGCTCTGCATGCCCCTCGGCTCATCGGCGGCGCTGCTGCTCCTGCCACCCCTGGCGATAGGCTGGGGCAGCCGCATCCCGACGATGGCCTCTTTCGGTCTTCATTACGGTGCGGCCCTAATCCCCTTTTTATTCCTGGCCTTGCTGCTGACCTGGCAGCGCCTGCACAAAGCCGCAGACAAAGCTCATGGGACCATGAGGCCCTGCTGGCAATGGCTGGTGGTGCTCATCGTGCTCGTAAACCTGAGCAATTTCAAATGGAATCTTTTCACTCCAGGGAAATATCAATTCATCCATGAATACCCCAGCGTCAAGGGCTGCCTGCTCCAAATTCCCGCCGCTGCCTCTCTGGCCGCGCAGTCAGCGCTCATTCCCCATATAGCCAAACGCAAAGCGATCTTCATGCTGCCTGCAACCGGCGAAGCGGAATACATCCTGCTGCACCTGCGGCTGAACCCTTGGCCCATGTCGGCAGCCCAGCTGCAAGAACTCGATGCCAGCCTGAGGCTTTCACCAAAATATAGCCCGGTTTTCAGTTGCGGATATTTGCATTTATATAAAAAAACTGACCAGGCCGCAATGCCCCAGTCCGGAGAAAAAAGATGATTGGAAGAATTTGCTCTGTTTGCCATCAGGCCATGAAGCATGGGCAATCAATATATATATTCAATATTGTCCAATGAGTTTTTACGCGGACTTTCATATCCATTCGCGCTATTCGCGCAGCACCTCAAAGAGCCTGGACCTGCCGCAACTGGCCGCCTGGGCCGCGATCAAGGGAATCACCGTTTTAGGCTGCGGTGATTTCACCCATCCACTCTGGTTCAACTGTCTTAAAAGTGAACTCAAGGAAAGCGCCCAGGGGCTATATTCCATGAAAAAAGCTCGGGCAAAGATCTTTTTCATACTCAGTGCGGAAATATCGCTGATCTACAAACAACATGACAAGGTCCGGAAAGTTCACCTGTTGCTCCTGGCGCCGTCACTGACCGCGGTGGAAAAAATCAATTCCCGCCTCGGGCAACGTTTCAACCTGAAAGCGGACGGCCGCCCGATACTGGGGATTTCAGCCCGCGATCTGAGTGCCGAAATCCTGGATATTGATGGCCAGGTCATGATCATCCCGGCGCATATCTGGACCCCATGGTTTTCGCTGCTGGGATCCAAGTCCGGTTTTAACAGTATTGAAGAATGTTTCCAGGATTATACCCCCCATATTTATGCGGTGGAAACCGGGTTGTCGGCCGATCCGCCCATGCTAGCAGCGGTTTCGTCACTGCAGCATCTGACATTCCTGTCGAATTCTGACTCCCATTCGGCCGCCAACCTGGGCCGCGAAGCCAATGAACTCGATTGCGAACTGACTTATTCCGGCATCGCCCGGACCATCCGTGACGGACGCATCGTTAAAACCATCGAATTTTTTCCCGAAGAAGGAAAATATCATTATGACGGCCATCGCCACTGTGGGGTCTCATTGTCACCAGGCGAAACCCGCAAAATGAAAGGCATATGCCCTGTCTGCGGCAAAGCATTGACCCTGGGAGTGCTGAACCGCGCCCAGGAACTCGCCGACCAATCCCGGGAACCGCGGATTCCTTTTGTCTATCAAATACCCTTGAAACAGCTCCTGGCTCAAATTTGCCACTGCGGAACCGGTTCGAAAAAAGTTGACCGCTATTATTTCTCTTTGCTCGATCGTTTCGGTACGGAATTCAATATTTTGCAGCACCTGGCAGTCGAGGAAATTTCTAAAAGCGATGAATTACTGGCCGTAGCCATTCAGGCCATGCGTGAAAACCGCATCCGCCGTATCCCGGGCTATGACGGGGTATACGGAAAAATCGTCCTGGATATTCCATATTGGCAAAACAGTTGACTTTTTATTTTGAATATATTATTGTTTTTTTTAAACTAATTTTTGGGAGGAAAAATGAAAGAAGCGAGGAAGAATGCACGATTTTTATTAACCGTCGCCTTGATCGTCTGCAGTGGAATGTTTCTGTCTGCCAATGGCCTGAACCTCAACGGCGTGGGCAGCAAGGCCATCGCCATGGGCGGCGCTTTCATCGGCCAGGCCGATGATTACAGTGCTGTTTTCTGGAACCCGGCCGGCCTGAGCCAGATGAAAAAATCCAACATTTCGCTTTTCGGCACTGTCTTGATACCCAGCGGCACCTATTCCTTTCCTACATACGGTATCGACGCCAAAACCAAGGCGGGGATGTATCCCTCCGGGGCCATCGGCTATTTCAAACCCCTCAATGAAAAACTGCTTGTCGGCATCGCCGCTTATGTTCCCGCCGGCTCCGGAGCCAGTTGGGATGCCAACCAGTTGGCACCGTTGACTTACGGCATCACCGAAGGCAATGCGGGGAATGAGCTGCTCTGGAAAAGCATGATCGGCGTGGTCAGCATCTCGCCGGTCGTTTCCTACAAGCTCAACGATATGTTCTCAGTCGGTGCCACATTGAATGTCAATTACGCATTCATGAAACTCCAGAAACCGGCGACATTTCGCGTAACCATCCCCGGAGTGTTCGATTTCAAGTATGCTGAACAATACGAAGAGAATACCACGGCCTGGGGATTCGGCGCCACCTTTGGTTTAATGGTGAAGCCGATAGACAAGTTAAGCATCGGTCTGACGGTGCGCACGCCGGTGAGCATCACCTTCAAGGGCGATGCTAAAAATGACATTGCCAGCAACACGTTTCTTCAAATGTCCTACCCCGGAACTCCGACCGAAAGCGGCATCGAACGCAAGGCCACCTGGCCGCTCTGGGCTGGTCTGGGAATATCCTTCAAGCCCATCGACAAGCTGACACTCAACTTCGACCTGCAATTTACCCAATGGGAAAAAATCCAGGCCATCGAAGCCGTCTATGACAATGCCGTTTGGCAAAGTATTTTTGCTGCCGGTGGAAAACTGGAATTGGAATGGAAAAACACCATTCAGTATCGTTTCGGACTGGAATATGCGTTATCTTCCAAATTCGCCCTGCGGGCCGGATACTATTATGACCCATCGCCCTCTCCTGCCGAAACCTTGAGTATTTTACTTCCCGAAATCACCTACAATGTGGTTACCTTTGGTTTTGGCTACAAAACCGAAAAACTCTGTCTGAGTGTTTGCCTGGAATACCTCATGGGCAAGGATGTCGAATCGCCCATGACCGGGGTCATGCCCGGGACCCACGGCATGAACATCCTGGTGCCCAATATCGGCATTACGTATCGCTTTTAACGACTGAAACCTGATTGAGTTAAAAAGAGACGCCTGTACAGGCGTCTCTTTTCTTTTTCCCCAATAAAATTAGAAGATTTGCGTTATGGATTAATTTATTCTTGAAAAATAGCTAAAAAAATAGTACAATACAGCATTATTCAAGTTACTGCCATTTTAGGAGACCAAATATGTCAGAAGAAAAGAAAAAAAGTAAAGTTGCATCAGCCGAAAAACCAAAAATCAAAAAAAAACCGGCTGCCGCCGCCCCCAATAAGCCAATCCAGGAAACAAGCCCGCTGAATCCGGCTGAAAAAAAGAATATGCATCCTTTTCAGGAATTGCGTGACGATATCCCCGAAACAAGGCCGGGAGACGAATTGAAAGTCTACTACCGGGTCATCGAAGCGGGCAAGGAAAGGATACAGATTTATGAAGGCACGGTTATCGCCATAAAAAATGCGGGCATTGCCAAAACCATTACTGTTCGCAAGAATTCATTTGGAATCGCCGTGGAAAGAATTTTTCCGTTGAATTCCAAGTTGGTGCAAAAAATAGAAGTCAAGAAACATACCAAGGTTCGCAGAGCCAAATTATACTATTTGAGAAAACTGAAAGGCAAGGCATCACGATTAAAAGAACTCAGGTAGTGCGTAATCTTGAAATCGCGGCGGCTCATTCACTGAAAAATCCGTCAATATTCATAGGACCCATGGCAATTTTATTTTTCCCGGATTCGGATTATGTCACCGACATGGGTATCCTACCAATAAAAATAAAAATATGCTATTATATTGGCGGGGTGAATGTTTTTTTAGATATTATTTAGTATAAAAAATGGCTAGTGATAACCGATTAAAAATCGCGCAGCAGGCAGAGAAACTGTTCAAACAGGGAAAAATTGAAGCAGCCATTAAAGAATACCAAAAATTAATCGAGCTCAAGCCCGATGATCTCGAAATTCGCCGGATCATTGGCGATTTGTATTTAAAATTAAACAAGCTCCCCGATGCCATCAAGCAATTTGAATGGATTTCCGATTTTTATCTTAAAGAAGGTTTTTTTACCAAAGCCATAGCCATGTACAGGCGCATTACCCGCATTGCGCCCCAGAACGAATCCATATCCATCAAGCTGGCCGATCTATACACCAAACAAGGATTAATCATCGAGGCCAAACAGATCTATCTTGAAATGGCCGAGGAATACAAGCGGCAGAACAACCAGAGAAAGGCTCTGGGGATATACAGGAAAATCCTTGAATTCGATCGCGGCAATACCAAAATGCGCATATTGCTGGCTGACAACTATCTGCGCGAAGACATGAAGGATGATGCAATCAGCGAATACCTCACCGCCAGCGATCTGTTGATAAAAAAAAAGGAGTATGCTCAAGCCGAAGAGCTCTTGCTGCAAACATACACCAAAGTAAAACATCTGAAAATTTTCGAAAAATTGATTTCCTGTTATATCAGCCAGGGCAACGCCAACAAGGCCATTCAAATGCTCAAAAATTTGGGCGAAGAAATATACAAACATTTGACTTTGTTGAAAATCCTGGGTGAACTCTATTTTAAAAACAACCTCATCGCCGAAGCCGAACAAATCTATAAAAAAATCGCCGAAATTGATCCCAATGAAACCGAAGTGATCATGAAATTAGGCAAAGTATATTTGCAACGGGAGGAATTCGAAAAAGCCTACCAGCTTTTTTTGCCCACCATCGACCGTTTCATTGAAAAAGAAAAATATGACGAGGCCAATTCACTGCTGCGTTTTATCATCACCTCCAATAACACCTACCTGCCCGCACTGAACAAGCTGGCGTCCATTTTCAAGGCAACAAAAAAAACCAGCAGCTTGATCGCGATGTATGAATCCCTGCTGCCGATTTATGAGCAAAAAAAAATGCATTCCGAGCTGATTGCTGCACTCAAGGAATTGATTGAATTGTCCGATTCACCGTTTGCCTATCAGGAACAGCTGGCCAAATTGACGGGAGAATCTCAAGACGAAATAGCAGACGGTAACCAGGAACGAGATTTCATTCAATTTCAATTAAGCAACGCCGAACTGGCTTTGCGAAAGAACGATTTTAAAAAAGCGATCGACCTGTTGAAAACCGCCCAGAACGCTTTTCCGCATAACATTGATATTCGAGTCAAGCTGTTCGATGTATACCAGATGAATAACGACATTGAATCTCTGCTCAATGAGGGGATTGAACTGCTCCAGATTTACAAAAATGAAAATAACGACGAAGCATACAAACTGCTTTCCGATAAATTGACCAAACTGAAACCAAACGACGAGCGCTTGCTCGATTTAAGCGTTCACGAAAGAACCAATATCGAAATCGATTTTGATCATGCCGAAATGATCGAACAAATTAACGAACTGCAGCACCCCGGCGGCATGGATGAAATAGAAAGTATTGAATTGAAAGGGGAAGAAGATGACATATTTCTCCTGAAGGGCGAAGACAGTGTTCAAATTAAATCCGATAGCGGAATAAAGAAAGGATTGTCTTCCCATTTGGCGGAACTCGATTTTTATATCAGCGAAGGATATTATGCCAACGCTGAAAAAATCCTGGATCGACTGCAAAAAGAATTCCCGGGCAGCAAGGAAATAGCGTCCCGGATCGAACGGATTAAGAAATCCAAAGGAATTCAGCCCGACAAAACCGATTCCATCAAGCTGAAAACCGGTAAAACCGAACCGATAGAAATCACGTCATCCATCGCCATGGAAAGCGATATTCTTCAAAAATTTGAAGATTCCAAAATCGGCATTGACCTGGACAACGTCCTGATGAAGCCGGAAACAAAAAATGCCGCCCCTGATTTTTCAGAAATGGACGACATTCCCTTTAAAATTGAAATTGAACGCGTATTGGAAAATGAACCCGAACCGATCATGCCCGATCTGGAAAGCAATCGTAACCCAGAGCCTCCCCCAAAGGAAAAGGCCAGAAGTGCTGATAAAAACTATCTGGGGTCCAGCGCCGATCTTTTTGACATTGACGATATTTTTACCAGCGATGAAGGCGCTTCCAGTAGCGAGTCCCCGTTCAAGGACATCGATGAAAACGAATTGGCAGAAAGCGAAGTAGATATTTTTAAAAGCGAGAACGTTTTTCTTGAAGAAGAGGAATATTATGAAACCGAAAAAATTGCCGGCGATGAGTTGGATGCCATAAAATATTGGATAGATGAACTGCAAAAACAACGTACTTCAACAGTTGAAAAAAACATGATGGAAATTTTTCAGGCCTTCCAGAAGGGAGTGGATGAAAAAATCGGCCAGGAAGACTATGATACACGCTACAATTTGGGGATCGCCTATAAAGAAATGGGACTGATCGAAGAGGCCATTCACGAGTTCCTGATCGCCTCCAAGCATCCTTTGAAATTTTTTGACGCGGCCGGCCTTCTGGGCATTTGCTTTCGCGATCAGGGCATGTTCGAAGAATCCATCAACTGGTTTGAGAAGGCATTGGAAAGCCACGATCGTAAAGATGATGACTACAAGGCCGTTAAATATGAACTGATCCTGACCGCCAGGCTTAAAGAAGATTATCTTTATGCTAAAAAATTGGCTGCCGAAATTTTAAGTAAGGATCCCAAATATCGTGATATTAAAGAAATCTATGATGAAATTAAAGGGAAATAAATTTCTGCGATTTTTTTTTGCCGCCCGATCCCTTGGCGCCATGTTCTGTGCTATAATTTAATTTAAAATATTCGCGGAGGAAACTATCATGAATGAAAAAGGCTTGAAAAAACCGGTGAAACTGAAAGCGGATCTGGCGGCATTTTGCGGAGCCAGCGAACTGCCTCGCTTGGAAATCACGCAGAAGCTCTGGGACCACATTAAAGCAAAAAAGCTCCAAGCAAAAACTGTCAATGGCAAACCGGAAGGCGCGGGAAAATTCATCGTTGCCGATGAAAAACTTATCAAGCTTTTCAATAATACCAAGGTAACCAGCAAATCTACTGGAAAGGTTACCAATTTCACCAACCTGCAGCTCGGGCAAACCATCGATATGATGCAGCTGGCATCCGTCGTCAGCGCCAACATCGAGTAAAAATAATTTAGCCAAGCCGGATCGGTCCTGCCTTTGTCTGCAGATCAGTAAGACTCCAGCATGTTGGGGTCATGCTGCTGGCAGGGCCATGGCCCGTAGCGAGTTGCTTGGCCTTTAAGATAATCCGATCGGCAAATCCACTTAGAGGAGATCGGCGATGAAAAATAAAAAAGACCATTCACATTCTAAAAATTGCAGCATGAATCGCCGCAGTTTCCTGACGGCAACCGGCGCGGCATTGGCGGCAGGGTTGATACCCCGGAAAGGTTTTTCCCAGCAAGCTCAACGCACGCCGAGGCCCGACCCACTCAGCATAAAAAGCAATGTGCACGTGGCCCTTTGCCAACCTAAAACCGGTTGCTCCATGCCCGGGTTCTTTCCAGCCATTGTCGCCGAGGTGCATCAACCCGGTTCGATGAACGGGCAGCAACCGGCTGCCGGAGCGGCTAAACGCATGCTGGCGGCGGGGCTGAGTTCCCTGACCGGCGAAAAGGATCCCCGCGATGCCTGGCGCTGCTTCGTCTCCCCCGGCGAGCGCGTCGGCATCAAGTTCAATCCGGTCGGACACAAGGTCAGCGGCGTGACCTGGGATGTAATCGGTGCCGTGGTCGATGGGCTGGAGAGTGCCGGCATCCCTCGCCGGGACATGCTGGTCTGGCACCGCTTCAACGACGAGCACGCTCAGACCTACATACCCGAAAAAGTGCACCCCGGCGTAGAAGCCTACCTGTTGAACTGGTTCATCGTCAAGGACGGGAAAAATACGCCAGGTGGTTTTGAACGCTGGGATGAAAACGTCTTTTACGAAGCCGACGTCACGCTCCCGGACGAGCAGAACTACCTGGAGGAAATGTTCCATGGCGGCACCAAAAGCTATTTCCCGCGCATCCTGACCCAGAGTGGCAGCGCCGGCGGCGTCGACAAGGTGATCAACATCCCATCTTTCAAGCACCACGGCGGACCATTCATCACCATGGCGCTAAAGAACCTGGCCTTCGGCGTGACGACCAATTGCCCGCGCGGTCATTTTTTTATTGAAAGATTCATTTCCGAGGTATGCGCTTTCCCGCCCTTGCGCGACAAGGTGGTGTTGAACATCATGGACGGTTTGCGCGGACAATATGACCGGGGCCCGGTACCGGCACCGCAATTTGTATGGCCCTTGGAACGGCTCTATGTTGCAACCGACCCGGTAGCCATGGACAGTGTCGGTTTTGACGTGCTTCTTGCCAAGCAGATTGAGACGGGCCGGTTGCCTGCGGATAAGGCTGATACAGTCAGAAAAAGGCATTACGGACTGGCTGTTGCGGAAAACCTGGGCTTGGGTGCCCACAAAGGGCGTCCGATCGAAATTCGAAAAACCGTCCTGGGCTAAGCGGTAAAAGATCATGTTCATGGCACTGAGGACGATACTTACCATAGCCTGGCTGCTGTCTACTGGAGGCGATCCCCTTTTCAACCTGCTGCCAGCCGATGGCTGCCCCCCCGGCTGGCAACGCCATGGGCAGGAACGCCTGTTCACCGGCGCAGCACTTTATCAGCATATCAACGGCGGCGCCGAGCTTTACCACCAGTTCGGCTTTGACCGTTTGGTCGTTCAGGACTACGCCGGGGATGCCCATGAGGCCCGGGTGGAGATCTACAAGATGAACGACCCTGCCGGAGCAGCCGCGGTGTTTGTCGAAATCACCAAGGGCATGACCAGGCAGGCCGTCTACGGTACAACCTGCGTACTGGATGACTATCAAATTTTGTTTCTCCGGCAAGCCTATTGCGTCTCAGTAAGCACCTATGAATCCCAACCCGAAACCCTGGCTGCCCTGGCGGCCCTGGCCACGAAAATTGACACGGCACTTATCGACCTTGGCCGCTGACAGACTTTTCTATTAGTTAATTTTCAAATCTTCCGTTAGAATCCCCCCCCCAAATTCAAGCCTGAAAACCATCGCCGCTTGACAAAACGACCCTAATAGAAATACTATGGCTCGACAGGTTTGACGAGAGAGGTTCCGTTCCATGCATGTATCCGAATTGCTCCGCCGTTTTTCAGACCGCGACAATTACACCTTCGATCATTGGCAGAACGAAAAATTAAATCGGATCACCGTAGCCAATACTCGGGACAATCTGCTGAAAATAAAAAAGATCTTCAACTTTCATTCTAATCACATGCAGAATATCATCGACTTCCGAGAAAATAATTTTGAAATCAACATCATAACGCAACCATTCCTGGCCAACAACGACAACGCCATAGGCAAGCAAAACGAAGTCCAGGTTAAAAGCCTATTCCGGCAATATCTGGATTTTCTGCATGCCGCCCAGGAATGGGACATGGATTTTATTGATTTCAATAAATTCCAGATTTTACCTGGAACAATTTTGCGTTTCGGTTGGAATTTGACGATGGAAAAATTTCCCGATGCCGCTGCATTTATTCCTCTTTTTAAAAAAAACCCATACTTGCGTTTTTTAAATAAAAGTAATTATCACGATTTTCAAAAAAATCAAAACCAGCAAACAACTCACCCGACACCTCCGGGCTATTTGTTCCGCAATGATGATTTTGCCTCGAATATGCTTCATTCCCATTCCATGATTGGCATCAAATCCAGTGCCAATCTTAAAATAAAAATCAACACCAAAATGCCGTTGCAGGCAAAAATCATCCAAAACACCCTTTTTCACAATTTGGATTCCGAGGAAATTTTGTTTATCAGGATTGCCGCAGATAAAATATCCATGAACGATTTTTTTGCGGATTTTTGCAATGACCGGATATCCGCAAAAAAGAATACCACCAGCCTAGTTCGGGAATTTAGTCTTTACCTGAAGCAATCGGCTTTTCAAAAAGTCATCATGGTGATTGATGGTTTGGAAGGGAAAGCAGACGGCCAATTTCTCAGGTTTTTACTTGAATCGGGAGACATCACCGACCTGACCATCATTCTTCTCAATGATGCACTGCACTTTGATTGCGACCTTGAATTGAATGAAAATCCAAGCAATCCATTGCAAAAAAAAATTGCCCCCATCCCCCCGACTCAGAAGCAGAGCAAGCTGAAAAAGCAAGAAATTGAATTACTGAAAATATTCAGAATCATTGAAGCGCCGGTTCCCACTGCGGTGGCATACATTCTAGATAGTCCCGGAAGCGCAGTGCGGATAAAGGCCTTGCTGAAAAAGAAATATATACGGGAAAACCGGAATTTTTTTTCACTGTGCGTTCCGGGCAATATTCCCGTCGTCTCAACGGCTGAAAAAAAATTATTGCTCGCACTGATGGCCTCCAGAACAGATTGGCCTTATATTACCATCAGCCATTGCATTGCCAGTGAAAATCTGCCGGCGTTGGAGCGATATCTGGAAATTCATGCCAAGCAAGGTTCCGGGGAAATCGCTTCCAGTCCGACGTGCGACCTGATTATCCGACACCTTCCTCAGCTCGCGAGCGATCAAAGAATCATCATCCATTTTCTCGAGATCCTTATCCGGAACAATTCGCTCAATCTGGCCGAATGGGTCCTCCACGACCATGCCGATCCGCGTGCGGTGCTGACCCGGCTGAAATCAGCCCACGTGGCCTTGCGCAGAAAAGAATATCAAAAACTCGGGCAGCTTCTAGCCGGTCTCAGACAAGTTCCCGAAGCATATGTCGACGAATGGCTTTACCTGAATTTTGTTTCTCTTGAAAAATTTTCCGAATCTAAGAAAGCGGATGCCTTTGCAAAAAAAATCAAAGATCCCTATTTCCACAGCTTGGCCATGATCCAATTCAGTGACCGGAATATCTATAACGGGAATTTTGCCAAAGCCCGCTCCCAGCTGGACTCGTCATTGAGTTATTTCCATACCCAAGGCTGCTGCCGTGAGGAAATTGAAATTCAAAACCAACTGGCAAAACTGCAAAGAGAAAAGGGCTCTTTTTCGGCTGCCGAATCCATGTATAAAACCATATTCATACGAAGCGAAACTGAAGGCTTCAGATTGAACTCTGCTTTCACAGCGGTTGATTTGGGCAACCTGTACCTGGAAAATGATGATGATTTCCAAGCCGAAAGCTGGTACCAAAAAGCTCTAAAACTATTTGAAAAAGAAAAAAACAATGATGGAATCATGCTGGTACATTCAAACCTGATCACTATTTTTATCCACGAGGGCAAATGGAAGGAAGCTGAAAATCTTCTGCACCATGTCCTGTCCCGCAGCGAAGAAAAGAAATTACCCGTTTCCTGCGCCATTGACTATTTGAATTGGGCCTACCTTGCATACCTGAGGCTGGACAACGACCACGCCCTGAAGCTCATCGGGCAAGCCACGAAAATATTCCAAAAAATCGGCAACAACAAGGGGCTTGCCGAATGCATTTTCCTGAAATGCAATATATTTTTCTTGGATTCACGGACACTGGATACGCAAACTCCCGGAATCAACCATTTGAACGCGGACCAAAACATTTTCTGGAATATCTGCCAACTCCGCGACCATAACCTCGATCCAGGCCAGGAATCGGCAATGCTCAAACAACTCGCCGCCATGCAATCAAAAAAAACAAAATTCGCCGCCATGGCCGTGTTGCTGAAAAAATTTCAGAGAGCGGAATGGCTCGACACGTTCAAGACGATTTCCCAGGAATTGTCCGGGAAATCAAAGAATTATTTTTATTATGAGTACTGGTATCTCTACTTTCTCTTGGCCGACGAGAATGAACACATGGACCGCATGACCAAAGAAAACTTTTTGGCCATGTACGACTTTTTCTCATTAAACAAAAGGAAGATATCGGAAAAAATCGATCACTGGCGCGCCCATCTAGATGACAGTAAAAACCATGGCTGCCTTTTTGACGACGCCCGCTTGGTGGAAAACCACAGGCAGTGGCGGCTCCCTGAAGATTTTTTCAACAGTTTTTCATATGAGATCAATAAAAAACTGAAGGTGGATTGGCTGGCCATGCATGTCTATGAAAAAGAACGCCTGCTGTTCAAATTTTCCAATTCAAACCTTTTCAAAGAACTGGCGGAGGAAATGATCGGCTACCTGCACCGAAATCCTGAAAATCAGAATTTCCATCTCGCTGAAATCAAATCAAAATTCAACAGCCAGGAAAAATATTTCTTTCCTTTCGCCAGCATTAAAATGATTCCATGGCCGCTCAGTGAGACTTTGAGGGCCAGCATGGTCATAGCCTTCAAGGACAAGGAATCGTATTTTCAGAACTTTTTTGAAAGGAACAAGGACATTTTGAATAAATTCGCAATTCTTTTTCAAAATTATTTTACAAACGAATACCAAATTCACGAAAAACTTGACTTTATCATTGGAAACTCTCTAAAAATAAGTGAAATGAAACGCCAGATCGCCCAGATCAGCAAAGTTGATTTTTCCTTGCTGATTACCGGCGAAAGCGGCAGCGGCAAAGAGCTGGTAGCCCGCGCCGTCCACCAGCTCAGTCCCAGAGTCAGCCAACCTTTTATTTCAGTCAATGCGGCGGCACTGCCCGAAACCCTGCTGGAAGCCGAACTGTTCGGATTTAAAAAAGGAGCTTTTAGCGGCGCAGGCGAAAACCGCGTCGGCTTGCTGGAAGCAGCTGATCGCGGCACCTTTTTTTTGGATGAAATCGCCGATTTGCCAATGAACCTTCAGGCCAAAATGCTGCGGGTTCTGCAGGAAAAGGAAATACGCCGTTTGGGTGAAAACAAAAACATTCAAATCGATGTCCGCCTGATTTCAGCCTGCAATAAAAACCTGGAAGAACTAATCATGGCCGGCCAGTTCCGCGAAGATTTGTTTTACCGCTTGCAGGACCTGACCATCCAAATCCCCCCCCTGCGGGAAAGGCGGGAAGACATTCCGCTGTTGGTTGCATATTTTTTAAATAAATTTGGTTATCAAAAAATAGATCCTTTGAAATTGCAGGACATCGTTGATATGTTTCAAAACGATTGCTTCCCGGGAAACGTGCGCGAATTGGAATCCAAAATCAAAAAACTGATTACGTTTAATCCCGACTTGGAACATTTGCCCGGCACGGAAAAAAAGAAATTCAGTTTAAAAAATGCCCGGCAAAATTTCGAATGTTCATTGCTGCTTAACACGCTGAACGAGACCCGCTGGAATAAAAATAAAACCGCCGAAAAACTTGGAATCAGTCGCATGGTGCTTTTCAATATGCTTAAAAAGCACCATATTAATAAATGAAAGCTTTTTTGCTGAAAAAAACAGTAACGTTCTTTTTTTCCCTGTGGGCTGCCGGCAGCCTGGTTTTTCTTCTGGCCCACACCATCCCCGGTGATCCGGTAGTGGCCCTGCTGGGCAAAATGCCCAGCTCCGAAGATGTTATGCGCTTAAACCGCTCCCTGAAACTGGATCAACCCTTGGCCGAACAATACGCCCACTTTGCAAAAAAATTGTTTTTGCTGGATCTTGGCGAATCTATCATTGACCGCAAGCCAGTTGTGAATACCATCATGAAATATTTCCCCAACACCGCCATCCTGGCTGTCACCGCCATGCTCATGTCCATACTGATCTCTTTCCCGCTCGGCATCCTGGCCGCTTTGAAAAAAGACAGCGTCTGGAATACAATCAGCATGGTTATTTCCGCCATCGGACTGGCTGTGCCCGGTTTCTTGTTGGGAATTTTTCTGATTATAATATTTTCGGTACGTTTAAAATTCTTACCCATATCCGGTAGCGGCGGATTCACATATCTGGTCCTGCCGGCAGCAACGTTGACCATATCCCTCAGCGCTTCCTTGACACGCATCATTCATGCCGCCGTGTCTGGAGAAATCGGGCAACCTTATGTCATATTGGCGAAATCCAAGGGTCTCTCTGAATTTCAAATTTTTTTTCGGCATATTTTAAAAAATGCCATGGTTCCCATCACCACCATCATGGGGCTGCAGCTCGGAGCACTGCTGAGCGGAACCATCGTCATTGAAAATGTCTTTTCCTGGCCGGGAATCGGCACACTGCTTATCACGGCCATTCGCCAAAGAGATATCCCCATGATACAGGGGGTTGCCCTTTTTATGACGGCCTTGTACCTTCTGCTTAACCTGCTCGTGGACTTGTCATATCCTTTTATTGATCCCAGAATCCGCCATGACCCTTTTTAACAACAGAGCGCATCTAAAACTGGGTATCGCCCTGCTCGCCGCGATAACCATGGCCATCACGGTAGGGACGCTGTTCAACGGGTTCAGCTTGCGGATGGATATCCACCAACGTTTGAAAGCACCTTCACCCGGACATATCCTGGGCACCGATGCCCTGGGGCGAGATGTTTTTTCCTGTCTGGCCTTCGGAATTCTCTTTTCTCTGGCCATTGCTTTGGCGGCTGTTCTCATATCCGCAGCTATGGGCGCCCTGCTGGGTTTCATGGCCGCCTGGCGGGGTGGTTTCACGAATACCTGCATCATGCGTAGCGCCGATCTCATCCTGGCCTTTCCAGGGATTCTTTTATCAATGGCCCTGATGGCTTTTTGGGGAACCGGTATTTTTAATTTGATTTTAGCTCTGGTCTTAACCGGCTGGGCCACATTCTCCCGGCTGGTGCGTGGGGAAGTCTTGAAAACCAAGGACAAGGAATTCATCCGAGCCGCCAGAAGCTTTAATGCTTCGGCATGGCACATCGCTTTCAGGCACATGGCACCTTTACTGTTCCCCCTGCTGCGGACCCAGGCCGTGCTGGGCATGGCCGGGGTCATATTGCTCGAATCGAGCCTGAGTTTTCTCGGCCTGGGGCTTGACCCGCGTTCTCCCACATTGGGACAAATGATCGATGCCGGTCGCGGCCATATTTTCGTCAAGCCGGCGCTGATTCTTCTCCCCGGAGGATGCCTAGTCGTGCTGATCGCCGCCTTCCTGTTGCTGGCCGACGGTATCGGCAGTCGATCCCGGGCCTTTCATATTGCAAAAAAAAAGTAAATACATTATAATGCTCGGCAGCAGGCGGATGGGTGGCAAACCGAATCTGCTGGAGGCGGATGATGGAAAAAAGAAAGGAAAAACGTGTAAAAAAAAGAATTCTTTCCAGCCTGGAGGAAAGACCGGCAATCATTGTGGATGTTTCCCAGGGCGGAATTCAAATTTCCATGAGCTCAACCCCGAAAAATCAGGCGGTTTCAATCAAATTGAAAATCGGTGATAAAACCATTGATTTGCACGGCGACATCCGCTGGATCAACAAGACGATATCCACTCAAAATTCCAGCAATATCGGCATCTCCATCCATGACGCCCCGGCTGAATACCTGCAATTACTGGAAGGCTATACATAATAGTAAATTTAAGGTCGCTTGATCAATCAGTGACTGTCCCGCTTGCTTTCGGTTTCATCAATGAGCAGTGGCAATGATTGGATCGTGGAATCGGCCGCTTCGAGAGCGATTTCAATTGCGTCGTCACGCAAGCGGCAGACCAGGAAGCGTGCGTCGATCCATTCTTTTTCTAGGGACAGGAATGCGATCTTTTCGAGCAATTCCTTTTTCATGACCCGGGTCAGGTTGCGCGCCCCGTATTCGCCCGAATAGCCTTTATGGGCAATAAAAGCCAGCACGTCATCACCGATGAGCAGTTCCTTGCCCTGTCGCTCCAGGTCACGGCGAATTTCGCGGAGATGGATGTCGATGATGCCCTTGATGTCGTTATCATGTAAGTGCTTGAAAATAATGATTTCATCGATGCGGTTGAGGAATTCAGGGGAGAAATATTTTTTCAAGGATTTGATCAGGGTCAGTCGGGAAACCTGGGCCCCTTCCAGGTTGCTTTTATAGCCCATGTTAGACTTGGAAAACAATGCCGTGCCGATATTGGAGGTCATGATAATGGTGGTCTTGGAAAAATCGATCACATTGCCGCGCGCATCGGTCAGGCGGCCGGCATCGAACACCTGCAAAAAGATATTCAGCAGCTGCGCATCGGCCTTTTCAATCTCATCGAGCAGGATGATCGAGTAAGGATTCTGGCGCACCTTGTCGGTCAACTGGTTGGCATCATAGTAGCCGACATAGCCTGGAGCCGCTCCGACAAAGCGTGAATAGGTGAATTTCTCCATGTATTCCGACATGTCGATGCGAATCAGGTAATCCTGGCTGCCGTACAATGCTTCGCTCAAGGCGATGGCTGTTTCTGTTTTTCCCACTCCGGTGGGTCCAATAAACATGAAAACGCCATGCGGGCGGTTCTTTTTGACATCATAGCCCAATTTGGATGTGATCACCGAGGAAACCATCTTGGCGATCGCTTCATCCTGGCCGACAATTCTTTTTAGAATATTGGCCGACAAGGCGAGTAGACGATTTTTCAAAGAAATGGAAATATTGGTTTCGGGGAGATTACCGATATCGGTCAGAACTTCGACCACATCCGCCTCCTCGACCCGGTGCGGCCCGGATGGGACGGCAATATTTTTCAACTTGACTTTGGCAATGCACCTCTCCAAGATCATGATAGCCGAATCGGGCAATTTTCTTTCCCGGATATCCCTTTTGGCACTTTCGACGATGTCTTCGATGATCTCATTGGCAACCAAAAGATTATCCTCGCTGGCAGCCGCATGAACCAGATTTTTTAGGATTTTTCGAGACCCCTCCGGAGAGAGTTCGTTGACAATAATCTTCTGAAAATAGCCCAGTAGAGAATTGTCTTTTTCAATGGAATTTTTATATTCCTCATAATCCGTAGTAGCGATCACCTGGATGGAATTGTCACGAAGAAAATTTTTCAGGATGTTAACCAGGTCCAATGATGTTCCCCGGGCCGCGCCGGTGGACATCATCAAATGAATATCCTCAAGCACCAGGATGGAGTTCTGAGATTTGAATTCCTGCAAAAGTTTCAGGACTTTTTCTTCAAACTGTCCGCGATACTTGGATCCCGTGAGCAGGGAAACAAAATTTATTTCCTTGATTTTTTTCCCCTTCAATGCCGATGGCACTTCATCAAAAATGATTTTTTGGGCAAGCAACCGGATCAGGGCCGATTTCCCGACGCCCCTTTCACCGATCAAAAGCAGGTTTCTCTTGGAATTGGATATCAAGATCTCAATCATCTGGCGGAGTTCCTTGCTGCGGCCGATAATCATTTCTTCCTTGCGGATGACGGTTTCGGTGATGTCAAAAAAAGCGTCGTTTTTCTGGATCTCGGGCTTGCTTTTACCCTTGTCAAACAATTCCCTTATTTTTTTTATTTTCTCACCCAGGCTTTTACTTTGTGTGATCAACAATGCTTTTTCATAAAAACTCAAAGCCAGCTCCATATTCTCTTCCTGCCAATATACGTCACCCAACATTTCATGCCCTTCGGCGTAAAATGGATAAAAAAGCAAAAATTTCTGCAAAAGACGCTTCATTTCCAGGCCCCGGTTCAAATTGGCCAGATTTTTTATCTGCAAAAGGTATATCAACGGCAAATTGAAATCTTCAAAACCAGCCTCTTCAAGCATCAGCAGGCTTTCAGCAAACAGTTTTAATTGCTGCTTCCGGTAAGCCGCCTCGATGGAACGCCACTTGCCATGCAAACCGTTATCAATATGTTTTAACCGCGGTTGCAAAATTTCCAGATCGCTAAAACAGAAATTGGCCAGATAGAATTCACTGACTTGCTGAAATAAGCCGTCATTATCGACAACCTGTTCTCGGCCATCGTCCAAGTTGTTGTAGATTAAACCATTGGCATCAAGCCGCGTCAAGCCAAGGATATGACCATCACTCATGATAAAAAAAGGCGCCAGGCTGAAATTCTGGGTGGAATTCGCATAAACCAATTCGGTGGTCAAAAAACCGCCGGCAGAAATGTGTTTTTTATTGACTGGATTCTGGCGTACTGCTACGGTTCCGCTGATCTTTTTATCAATAAGCTTGAACAGGTTCTCAATCCAGAATTTATAATCGTTAAAAAGGCTTTTCTTCAGCTTATCGTCAGGTTGGAGTTTTTCATTTTTCAGGTAATCACGTACATTTTCCAGGATAAAGCCCATGGTCTGGCGCTCGGTTTTACTCATGCCCAGAACCTGAGTATTGAAAATCTGCAAAAAAGCTATGATGTTTTCCAGGTATTGAAAAATATCGTTAGTGAAAAAAGATTTGCCTGCAGCCAATTGGAAATTCTTTTTTTGAGCCAGGTTTTCGGCCTTGAACAAGCCATCCATGATATAAACAGTCTGTCTGAGCAACAAATCGGCATTTTCTTTGTTGAAATCGCGTTTTTCAAACTTGAAATCCGGGGAAAAAATCGCAAAAAACTGGCTCAGCCGTTCATATTGTCCGAAATGAGTATCCATCATGTGCTCCGCGTGCTTGATCTGGCAGAGATTATATAAATAATCTAACGGCATGTCAATTTAAATTGATTTTTCAATCAGGATTTGCTATACTTTTTCCGAAATCATGGATGAAATACTGAATTTTATTGAAAGCAATCCTCTGGTCAAATTACTAATTGTCGTAGCAGCCCTGATGTTGATTTTAAAAATCATCTATCAGGTTCTAAAAACGGCAAAAGTCTCCGCCTTCCAAAACAAATCTTTTTTCGAAGCTTTTTTTTATCTGCTTTTTAAAAAAGCCTATATGGACCGGAGCGCTAAAAGAGCCATTAAACAGAATATGTTTTTTAAAGCCGGTCAAATATACGAGGAAATCGGCGAATTCAAGAAGGCCTTGCAGGTCTATGAGGAAGGCCAGGAATACGAATACATGGGCGCATTGCTGGAAAAACTGAACAAGGAAAGCGAAGCCATAGAAATCTATAAAAGAAGCGGCAATAGTGATAACCTGATCAAGCTGCTGCTCAAGCGAAAAAATGTTGAGGCCGCCGGAGTCGTTCTCGAAAACAGTAATCGTTTTCAGGAGGCGGCTGAACTTTACTATAACTACGAACGTTACGAAAAAGCCGCCCAGATCTACGAAAAAAAAGGCTTCTATAAAAAAGCGGCCTATATTTACGAAAAAGGCGGCAATATGAAAAAAGCAGCCGCTAATTTTGAAAAATGGTTCATTACCAGTTTTGATGCATCGGTCGGTTATCAAAGCACAAAGGAACTGGAACAGGAACTGCTCAAGGCCGTGGAATTATACACCCAGCTCAATGAGTTGGAAAAAGCTTACGACCTTTTGTACAAGTACAGAAAATATGAAAAAGCCGCTGAAATCGCCCTGAAAATGAAAAAATTCACCGATGCCGCCCAGAATTATGAAAAAGCCCAATTGCCGCTAAAAGCCGCCGAAATCTACGAGCAAATGAATCAGTTTAAAATCGCTTACCTGTTGCGCGGCGAGAGCGCCTTTGCCAAGGGCACTACCTTGGAAGCCGCCGAGTGGTTTCTGAAGGGCGAGGATTATACCCGGGCAGCCGAACTTTTTGAGTGGGACAAAAAATACTCCAAGGCCGCCCACTGCTTTTTCATGAACCAAAATTTTCTCGGCGCCGCCGATAATTATCTCAAGGACGGCAACGAAGAAGAAGCGGCCAAAATGTTTGAAATGGGCCGCGAATGGAAAAGTGCAGCCAATATTTCATTTAAATTCGGCAAATTTCAAAAAGCCGGAGAACTCTATGAAAATGCCCAGGA
The DNA here is from genome assembly GCA_016934745.1 of Candidatus Aminicenantota bacterium. Lineage (GTDB taxonomy): Bacteria > Acidobacteriota > Aminicenantia > UBA2199 > UBA2199 > UBA2199. The sequence goes on from JAFGSF010000035.1 coordinate 31,354, forward strand.
GTATTTCAAGGCCGGCAATGCCTTCATCAAGGTCGATGACGACCGCCGCGCCCTGGCCAATTTCCAGCAAGTACCCGTCGATTCCCCGGATTTCCAGAGCGCGATTACCTTGATGGCCAATATTTTCTTAAAAAACCGCAAACCGCAGTTGGTTATTGAAAAAATCGAAAAACTGCTCGGAAACCACCCGATCAATAAAACCAACATTGAATGGTTCTATGTACTGGGTCAAGCCTATGAAAATGCTGGCAATTTCAAGAAAGCATTTGAAATATATCAAATGATCCTCACCGAAGACTATTCCTTCAAAGATGTGCACCAAAAAATAAAGGAAGTCGAAAACCTGATCCAAAAATACAAGGAAATGGACCTGATCAGCGAAGATTCCAGTGAACGCTACCGGATTATCGAAAAAATCGGCGAGGGCGGTATGGGGGTCGTGTTCAAAGCCGAAGACACTGTCTTGAAGCGCATCGTTGCCCTGAAAATATTAAACAAGACACTGGTCACCGATAAACGCAACCTGGAAAGGTTTTTTTCCGAAGCCCGTTCCACAGCATCCTTGACGCAAGCCAATATCGTCACGGTTTACGATGTCGGTCAGATCAAGGATGATTACTTCATTTCCATGGAATTCATCGAAGGCGAAAACTTCATGAGCCTGATTCGCCGGAAAAAGGTTTTTTCCCCCTCACAAATCGTTTTCATTGCCATCAAGCTTTTCAAGGCACTGGATTATTCCCATCGCAAGGGCATCATTCACCGAGATATCAAGCCTCACAACATCATGATTACCAAGCAAAAAGAAATAAAAATCATGGATTTCGGCCTGGCCGTGATCCTGGGCGACCAAAAAAAGGGTGAAAGCGGTGTCATAACCGGTACCCCCTATTACATGTCCCCGGAGCAGATCCAAGGCATTCCAGTTGATCACCGTACCGATATTTATTCTTCCGGTACTACCCTGTTTCATATGACCACCGGGCATGTTCCTTTTAAGGGGGAAAATATTTTTTATCAGCATCTCTTTGATCCCGTGCCGGCAATAAAAAAATACCGCACCGATATTCCTGACAAATTATGCTACATCATTGAAAAATGCATGGAAAAGAAACGCGAGCAAAGATTTCAAAGCGCCATTGAAATATTGAACGAGATCAAGACCATTAAAATTTAAGGAGAAAAAAATGGATTTCGCACTGAATGAAGAACACCTGGCTTTCAAAGAGGAAACCCACAAATTTGCCGAAAAGGAAATACGCCCCAATGCCCGGGAGTATGACGAAAAAAACGAATTCCCTTTCGAAATAATGAAAAAAGCTTTCGCGGCCGGTTTTTTGACTTCGGGAATCCCGACCGAATACGAAGGGGCCGGATTTTCGGCCCTGATCAATGCCATTGTCTGCGAAGAACTCGCCTGGGGCTGCGCCGGCATGTACACGTCGATCATGGCCAATACCCTGGCCACCACGCCGATTGTTTTATTCGGCAGCGATGAACAGAAAAAAGAGTTCCTGGTGCCACTGACCAAGGAAATGGTTTTCGCATGTTTCGCCCTGACTGAAAAGGAAGCCGGCTCGGATAATTCGGCGATTCAAACCACGGCGGTACGCCAGGGTGATGTTTACGTGATCAACGGCTCCAAGACATTTATCACCAACGCCGGTGTTTCAAAACTGGGTGTAGTTTTCGCATCCACCGATAAAAACCGTGGTGCTCGAGGCCTTTCTGCATTCATCGTACCGATGGACCTGCCGGGCATTACGGTTGGCAAGCACGAGAACAAGATGGGACACCGAGCCTCCAATACAGCTGAAATTTTTTTTGATGAAGTCAAAGTCCCGGCCAAGAACCTATTAAAAAGGGAAGGCATGGGATTTATTATCGCCATGAAAACGCTTGATTACGCCCGACCCGCCGTTGGGGCAGGAGGAGTCGGTGTAGCTCGCGCCGCCTTCGAAGAAGCGCTCAAATACTCGCAGAGCCGCGTTCAGTTCGGACGCCCCATCGCATCCTTTCAGCACAATGCCTTCAAACTGGCCGAGATGGCCACCGAAATCGATGCGGCACGGCTGATGGTCTACCGTTCTGCCTGGATGCTGGACCATGGAATGAAAGCCTCGAAAGAGTCGGCCATGGCCAAAGTCATGGCCACCGATGTGGCCATGAAGGTCACGGTCGATGCCGTCCAGCTTTTCGGCGGCTACGGCTACATGAAAGAATATCCGGTCGAAAAAATGATGCGCGACGCCAAGCTGCTGCAAATTTACGAAGGCACCAATGAGATCCAAAAGCACGTTATTTCTCTCGAGTTGCTCGGGTCGATGAAAAACATCGGCTGAGTGCATGAACTCGGCAGCTGACGCTATTGTCATCGGTGGCGGTATCATCGGACTGGCATCAGCTTACCACCTGTCCAAGCGCGGCCAGAAAGTTATACTGCTCGAAAAAAAATATCCGGGTTCCGGTTCCACCGGCCGTTGCATCGGCGGCATCCGCCAGCAATTCTCAACACCGGGGGCCATCCGCTTAATGCGCGAAAGCGTGCGCCAGTTCCGCCTGATGCGGAAAGAATTCGGTTTTTCAGTAGAGTATTTCGAAGGCGGCTACCTGTTTCTGGCGCATGATGCCAAGCGGTTGGAAACATTCAAGTCCATCCTGCCCCTGCAAAAAAGCCTGGGCTTGGCCGTTGAAATCCTGGATGCATCCGCCTGTATGAAAATCGCTCCGCCATTGAATCCCACCGGGCTCCTGGGTGGAGTCTTCTCGCCAGAAGACGGCCAGGCCTATCCATTCAAGGTTATCGAAGGTTACATCCAGGAGATTAGAAAACTCCATTCACAAGTACTTTTTTTCTGCGAAGTAAGCGAAATCATAGTCAATAAAACCGCTGTGACGGGTGTTAAAACCGTGAATGGGGATATCTTTTATGCGCCCGTTATTTTAAACGCGGCCGGGCCGTGGGCGCAGGAGGTAGGCAAAATGGCCGGCTTGGAACTCCCCATTGCCCCCGAAGAACATGAGGCTTTCATTACTGACCGCGTTCCGCCCTTGTTTGCGACCATGGTGGTCGATTACCGCACTGATGGTTGCTACTTTTACCAGCGCAACAACGGCCAGGTCATCGGCTGCTACAGCCCGATACCCAACAAGCCGGGTATCATCACCGAATCGTCATTGGAATTCCTGGTGGAAATGTCCAGGCGTACGGCACGCCTGGTGCCGGAACTCGCCACGGCCAGGGTCATCCGCCACTGGGGCGGTTGTTATTCAATGACGCCGGACGGCAGTCCTTTCATTGACAAGACCGATGTTGACGGCTTCTTCGTGGCCAATGGCATGAGCGGCCACGGCTTCATGTTCGCTCCGGCTATCGGCCGTTATGTCAGCGAGATCATCCTGGACGGGCGTTACCCCTTTGATTGGTCTGAATTTGCCATGGGGCGGGATTTTTCGCGCCAGGAGTTGATGAAATAGGATGGCATTTTTAAATTTAGTCCTATTGGTCCTGATCGTGTATTCGATATTCAAGTGGATCTGGAGGGACGATAAATCAAAGCAGAAGAAAAAGCCGGCTCCTCCCGGTGAACAAACGGTCGAGGAAATGAAACAGGACCCGGTCTGCGGCACCTATGTCCCTGCCAGCTTGGCCGTGACCGCTACACATAAGGGAATAACCCTGTACTTCTGTTCTAACGCCTGCCGTGACAAATTCCTGGAAAGCCACTGATCCAAAACCGGAACCTTCCCGGCGCGATGACCGCTAATCCATTTTGATTGCCAAGCGCAAATATGCTATGATAAAAACATGATGTTCCCCGGCAGCAGAACTATATCCAGGCTTTCTCCAAAGACAAAAAATTTCTGCTGCTTCTGTTGCGGGCTGCACGCCGCCCGCTAAAACCTTTTTCTCAATCAATGGATCCGTTTTTTTGGGGATGATTCCATTTATTTCAGGAGAAAAAAACCATGAAAAATATATTGTCCGCCATAGGCAATACGCCGCTGGTGGATATCAGTGAACTGCATGCACTTCCAGCCGATACCCGTATTTTTGCCAAGATTGAAGGCTGCAATCCCGGAGGGTCAATCAAGGACCGGCCGGCTCTTTGCATGATCCGCCATGCCGAACAAAAGGGCTTGTTGAACGCAAATAAAATCATTCTGGAAGCGACTTCTGGAAATACCGGCATTGCCCTGGCCATGATCTGCGCCGCCCTGGGCTACCGTCTGCGCATCATTATGCCGGCCGGTGTTTCCAAGGAACGCCGGGCCATCATCACTGCGTTCGGAGCCGATTTAGAGCTGACTAGAGCCGCAGCAGGCACCGATGGCGCCATCCACCGCGCCAGCACACTGCAGGACAGCGACCCGCAACGCTACTTCAGGCCCGACCAGTTCAGCAATGCAGTCAATATCCGGGCCCACTACGAGACAACGGGACCGGAAATCTTCAGGCAGACTGGAAGAACCGTGGACATTATCGTGGCCGGTATCGGTACCGGCGGCACCCTGATGGGAGTCGGCGCTTACCTGCGGGAAGTGCAACCAAATGTTAAAATATTCGGCGTCGAACCGACGGTCGGCCATAAAATCCAGGGGTTGAAAAACCTGACCGAATCGCGCGTGCCGCCGATATTTAACCGCAGCCGCCTCGACGGAATTGTCAGCGTTGATGACGAGGAAGCCTTTGCAGTCAGTCGGCTCCTGGCCTTGCGGGCCGGGATTTTCACCGGAATCTCCAGCGGCGCCGCTCTTGCCGGTTCATGGAAAATAGCCCGCGATTTCCCGGGCCGAACCCTGGTTACCATCTTGCCCGATCGCGGCGAACGCTATCTCAGCACATCCCTCTTCCGCTCCTACTGTGGAGAATGCCCGCCATGATTGCCACAAGGAATTAATGATTTTTTCGCAGGCTGTATTGCAAACCAAGATTGAGAATGATTGGTTCAAAAGAATCCTCTAATTCGATAATTTTACTCATGGGCAGGGAAAGCCCGAACTGGCAAATGAAACGAAGGGATTTGGAACCAAATTTTCCTGTCAGCACCGGTTCTAAAAACACTTTACTCTGTCCGGAAAAGTGCAAGGTGTTGTAAAAATTGACATAGGCCACACGCAGTGAAAAAGCGCCATCGAAATAATTCGTAACGATCCCGATGCTGGGCTGGATGAAAAAACGATGGTAGTCGCTCCGGGGGTGCAATGTATCATTATTGGTAGTCGCTTCGGCGCGCCCCCAACCATACCCTGCATAGCAATCAAACCGTCCGGATTTGCCCATCTTGAGGAAATATCCGATCCCTCCCTCCAGAAAAAAATGATTGTTGTAATTGTCCTTGTCTTTCGCCATATACGAGAGATTGAACATGCCGGCCATTTGCTTGGCGAAAGCGTACGCTCCCTGCAAATCGACTCCTGAAACACCGGCGGTTGCCGCCACATTGGCCTGCCCTTTTTCTCCCAGAAGTGGAACGTTCAAGGTATTGGGAACATAAACCGGAGCACATCCGGTTATGATCCCCAATAAAATGATCATGATTGTCCAAATAGCCACCCGCGTACAGTTCTTTCTAAATATCATTTACACACCCCTTAGTGAATTTGAAGCCAATGTTTTAAGTTTCTCCCTCTGTTTCTTTCTGGACGCATTTTAGTCATTGCAGTCGGGAAAATCAAGCGGGTTTCTTCACATGGTAACCCCTTTCTCCAAATGGCTGCAGCTTCTCCAGCCACATGGCTTCGAGCGTTTGCAGGTCATGGCCATAATCATAATCGGGCTTTTCCCTGGCTGTCAGGTAGTCCAGGCTCTCAAAGGCGAATTTCTCCTCGCCCAGGACGTTGAAATCGCTTTGCAGATCTTTGTTCACGTGCATGTTGTTCTTGAGCTGGAATTTCTCGCTGTTGAGCTTTCCGTTCAGATCCATGGCCCGGCCGATGTATACTTTACCATTGGACAAATTTTTTATCTGGAAGATCCCCATCGGTCGTAGTGTCTGTTTGTAGAGCTTTTTTTTTATTTTAAAATCGCTGCTGTTCATTCCCATAAAGCTACTTTAGATTGGATTGCCCGTGACGGCGGTTACCTGGTGGTGAATTTTTTGAGAACCTCGAGCAAATAATCGCCATCCGGCCGGTCCAGGGTGTTTTGGCTGACGTATTTGAAACGCACAGTGCCCCGGGAGTCAAGTAGATAGACAGCGGGGATGTTCTGCTCGACCTTGCTGTTGTCCCAGGCCAGGGTAAACAAATCCAAACCGCGGGAAACCGTACGTTCTCCGTCGATCAGGATCGGAAAGGGAGTCGGAATATTACCCGCTTTAAAAACGAATTTCTTCGGGAAATGGAGCCGGACGGTTTCCATCCAGCGCTTGGCGCCGAGGCTGATCTTGGCCGGATCGCCCGGGTTTTTCCATTTTTCGATTACGGCCATCTGCTCGGGAAAAATTTCAACCCAGTGTTCAAGGGTAGCCCGGTCATAGGGCAGGACAAAAATGATTTCGAGATTGTATTTTTTTCTGAGCTGCAGCCGCTTTTCAAGTTCGGCCAACTCGGCATACTGGTAATGGCAGACCTGGCACCAATGGTCGCCGACCCGGCCGCGGGGGAAGATGATCAGCACGTTCTTGCCGCGCAAGCCGGCGATAGAAACATTCTTGCCCTGGACACTGGCCATGGTGAAATCGGACATCTTGCTGCCGAGCGCAGCCGGCTGGACGCCGGCAGCAGCAGAAGCAGTCTGCTCCTGCAGGATGTTGACGATGCGCCATTCGTTGTTTTGCCTGGCCAGGTGCAGGAACATGACCGCGTTGGCCATCGTTATCCTGGCCGCGGCAATGTCCTCGCAAACATCTTCGACGCTGATCCTGAAATCGGGAATGGTTCCCATGGCCAGGGCACGGGTGCGGTCGATGAAGTAGTCGGCATTGCGCTCCAGCAGCATGGATTTTCCAGGTTCGGGCGTTTCATTCAGGGAATGGAACACCAGGGCCGGGTGAAGGATTTGCTCCACCCGCTCGTAATTTCCCTGGCGCAATGCTTCGCGGAATTCCTCGAGCCGCATGCGGATGGTCTCCTTTTCGTTTTCTTTATTCACAGCCTCCTTTTCAACCGGCAGCCGCCAAAGCACATTGACGATGCGCCATTCGCCGTTCTGCTTGGTCAAATGAAGGTAATCCTTGAACTTGGCGGTGAAAATGCGCGCCGAAGCCGCGTGGGTGCCGATTTCCAGCAGTTGGTAATCGATCTGCCGCTGTTCGGCCGGCAATTTGCCCCAGCCTGCCCGCGCCGCTTCGATCAGGGTCTCAGTGTTCATTTGTTGCAGATACGCAGCGCCGCTGCGTGCAGAAAAGACAAGTCCGCGTTTGCTCAAGCTCGGGCTGAGTGCCCGTTTCATGCGCTTGTCGTCGCCATCATAATACCCTTCGACGTAATCGTGCGCTGCCCGGGCTATCGCGGCGCGATCGTCATCTGCAACGCTGGCATTTTGACCGACCAGGAAAGAGAGGGAAATCAGTAATATTAAAAATAGTAAAATGATTTTTTTCATGCTCGCCTCCGTTCAAAATAAGCAAATATAATGCCAAAGTCTTCCGCAACAATAAAATCAAGCCTTATAGGCGTTAAAGAAATTTAATTGCACTTTATAGCCATTTCTACTGCTCGTTTTCGGACATTCACTGTTCCAAAACGGACAATGTGTTATCCGGGCAAAAATCGATTTAGCGAAGTAGTTTCTAACGGATCACGTCAAGGTCATTGCCGTAGATGGTTTCGCCGGCGTAATTGACACGAATCTCAGCCAGCATCTGTTCGGGAGTAGCGCCCATAAGCAGCTGGTGATAAAGAACCAGTTTTTTAGGCCGGACAACGGCCGCCAGGCGACCCAGGTCAATGGCAGACGTATGGTAGGCGCCATGATAGCGCTGCCAATCGGGAGACCGCTTTTCCCAGCCAGCCTGACAATACACTTCATGGATCAAAATATCGCAGCCCCTGGCCATCGCGATCAACGTTTCGTTGAAGGTCGTGTCACCGCTGATGACGATGATCTTGTCTCTGGCTTCAAAGCGAAAACCATAGGCATGCTTCCAGGCGCCGTGGCTGACCGGAAAGGCGATCACCCTCAGGAGATGGTCACGGTAGACCTCCCCGGCCTTGATTTCGACAGGCTTGATCACATAAGCGGATGGTTTGCTGGGTTCGCCGCCGTGCAGTCTCACCTCCAGGTCCTGCTTCCACGCCTTCAGGAGGCGGGACGTCATGGCGCGCAGCCCCGGGGGTCCGAAGGCCAGCAGCGGCTCCTGGCGACCCATCACACCGGAGGTGAAGATAAGGTCGGGATAGCCCAGGGTGTGGTCGGAATGCAAGTGGGTAACAAAGACGCGGACGAGGTGTTTCGCCTCGAAACCCGCCTGCACCGCGCGCCGCACCACCCCCACGCCGCAATCGACCAGATATACGCGTCCGCTGGAAACGACGGCAACCGCCGGCCCCATGCGTTCGGGAACGGGATTGGGCGTCCCGGTTCCCAGCAGCACGACATGGGTGTCCGGCGCCTGCGCCCAGGCAGCGAGATGGAGCATCAGCAGGCCGAGCCAAACAACGGGAAAAGCGATTCTTCTCATGCCATTATTTTGCTGGACTTCCCGATCGAAGTCAATACGAACAAAATCCGCCCCGATGCGTATAAACCATTTCAGGAGGGAACATGGCCTTTGGATTGGCGGTTGAATCAAGCTGGCTCCTCGATCTGTTCAAATTGGCGACGGCCCTGCTGGGTGTCTTTCTTCTCGTTCTCGGTCAGCGCTTGCCGCGCTTCACAAACTCCCTGTTCTGGCTGCTGGTGTCGCTGGGAATCGCCCTGTCACGATTGGCCAAAACGAACTACCTATTGGCTTTGCTGACGGCCATGATCCTCTTCACTGCATGGCAATGGCTTCATGATCGGCTGCCGCGCCTGACCATGGCGCTGGCCTGCCTGCTGCCGCTACCCTTGTTGTGGTTCAGTTACGTCTATTTTTCGGGCAGCTTCGCCTTCCGGCCGCAGCTAGCCCTGCTTGGGGCACTCCTTGGTGCTGTGGCCGGAGCCCTGTGGCCACGGGCGATGGTCGCGCTGTTGGCTCCGGTCATGGGCGTTGCCCTGTTGGCCTGGACCGCCCCGTTCACCCTGACTTTCTCCCGGCTGGCCGTACCGGTCTTCCTGGCCTGCCTATGGCAGTTTTATGACCTGAACCGTCGCCGCCAGCGCGGGCAGTTCCACCCGCCAGTCCGGCGTTCAACCGTTGAAATCCTGCGCGTTGGACGGACATGGGCCACGGCCGTAGCCGGCGTGTGGCTGCTGCTGGTGTTTTTCGCTCCATCCGCATCCGCCGACGACGCAGTACATAAACACCGCCTGGAAATACTGACGGCTCCCACGATCGAATTTTCTTCGGCGCGCGTGTTCTACCTGACCGGCCGCGCCCGGCCGCTGGCCATGTTGGCAGCGCGCCATTCAATCTTGAATCGTCTGGCCGTCCTGATCATGGGCCGCGCCCAGGGGCGATCGATCGATCAACGCCGCATGGTGAAAGATGAGGATGAAATCGCCCGCCTGCGCCGCGCCGGCCAGGTCGCAGCCCTGGCCATGGAAAAGGTGCCGGCCTTGGCCCGCCCCGGCGTCAATGAGGAGGAAATTCAGGAAGCCATCCTGGCGACTTTTCGCAGCCACGGCTGTCCTGTCCCATCTTTTGAGCCGATCGTCGGATCGGGGGCCAATGCCACCCTGCCCCATTACAGCCGCAACAACGCCCGGCTGCAAAAAGGGTTCCTGGTGGTTGACATCGGCTGCATGAACCACGGCTATGCATCCGACATGACCCGCACCTTTCCGATCGCGGGTAGCTGCACGCCGGCACAGCAAAAATTACTGGACCTGGTAACCGCAGCCAAGGCCGCAGCCGAACGGATACTGAAACCGGGGGTGACCATGCACCAGCTAAATGGCGCAGCTCGAAATGTGATCGCCAAAGAAGGTTTTGGCAAATACTTCAACCACGGCGTGGGCCATGGCGTGGGCATCGACGTCCACGACCCCACGCCCAAGGTGCTGGCGGCGAACATGGTCATCACCCTGGAACCGGGCGTCTACATCCCGGCCGGGGCCAAGACCGATCCGGCTTACTGGGACCTGGGCGTGCGCATCGAGGACACCTACCGGGTGACCGCGGACGGTTACGAAATCCTGACCTTGCTGCCGCCCGCCACTAAATAAGACAGAACTATCCACATTTTGCAGGATGCAAACTCCAGAGGTTTTTATCGCTTAAAAAATGGTGTAGGCGCCGTTGGCCATGACGGTTTCGTTACGGCCGTCGCCATAACCCAGGCTGACCGTGCGCACCAAAATACGCGGCATGACTCCCGGGATGTAGATGCGGTCGAGATGGATGACCGCCGCCGCCGAGGAAAAATCTTTGGGAGCCACGGCCCCGCCGAAATGGTCACTGCGCCCGAAGGCAATGTGCAGGCCCAATTTCTCGTCGAGCAGGATCTCGCCGATCGGCTCCAGGCCGAAGTCGGCCAGCACGCCGAAGCCCAGCTCGGCCATGTTGCCGTAGGCCGGCTCGGCGGCCAGGTGGGCGCGCTCGGCCTGGGCCTGCGGCCCGTCGCCTTGCACAGTAACGGCGCGGTTGGCCTGGATGGTGAACAGGACCACCTCGCCGTCGATTTCGACCGGCAGCGTGCCGGCGGTCAGGCTCGCTCCATCCACTTCGCCCTCGTAGGGCACGATGTAGGCCTCGCCGCTGGGCAGGTTGCCGGCCGTGCCGAGCTCCGGGAAGCGTCCCGAACTCGAGTGCGCCTGGCGCTGACGCA